>NZ_NIJM01000021.1 GCF_002836945.1 Shewanella chilikensis | reverse complement strand
GTCTGCGAGGAGACTTGTCCATCCTTTTTATAGACAAACGCCCTAAGCCAAATCGGCCTAGGGCGGTAAAAATATCAAAGACCCGATATCCTGTTAATCACAAGGCAGCTCCACTTAAGTGAACTACGTTGCGGCATATCGGCCGGGCTTTGAGGTGACAGGCGAATTATTTGGCCTGTTTTCGCAGTTTACGCTCTTCACGCTCACGCTTACTGAACATGCGCTCTACCACCACGAAAAAGAGTGGGATAAAGAAGATACCCAGGAAGGTTGAGCTGATCATACCACCCAGTACCCCGGTACCAATGGCGTTCTGACTGCCTGAACCCACACCTGTACTGACGGCCAGAGGCACAACCCCGAGACCGAATGCCAGCGAGGTCATCAGAATCGGCCGCAAACGTACCCGCACCGCGTGCAGGGTGGCGTCGACAAGTTTGGAGCCCTGCTCATAGTATTCCTTGGCGAACTCCACAATCAGAATGGCGTTCTTGGTTGCCAGACCCACAGTGGTCAACAGACCCACCTGGAAGAACACGTCGTTTGGCAGGCCACGACCATTCATGGCGATTAGAGCACCGATAATACCCAGAGGCACTACCAGAATAACCGCGAAAGGCACAGACCAGCTTTCATACAGGGCCGCCAATACCAGGAATACCACCAGAATCGATAGCGCGTAGAGCGCAGGCGCCTGGTTACCTGACAGACGTTCCTCGTAGGAGAGGCCGTTCCATTCGATACCAAAGCCTGGCGGTAGCTGGTTAACCATGTCTTCCATGATGTTCATCGCTTCACCGGTACTGAAACCGGGGACAGTCGCACCCTGGATATTCATCGCCGGCAGACCGTTGAAGCGTTCCAGACGTGGTGAACCATACTCCCAGCTGCCGGTGGCAAAGGCTGAGAAGGGCACCATGTCTCCCTGGGTGTTACGCACATACCAGGAGTCCAGATCTTCAGGTTGCATCCGGTATTTGGCATCGGCCTGAACATAAACCTTCTTCACCCGACCACGGTCGATGAAGTCGTTGACATAGGAGCCACCCCAAGCGGCAGAAAGCACGTTGTTGACATCACCTATGTTGACGCTCAGCGCCCGTAGCTTGGCATGATCTATATGCAGCTGATACATGGGCGCATCTTCCTGACCATTGGGGCGTACACCCACCAGGTTGGGATTCTGAGCCGCCATGCCCAGCAGTTGGTTACGGGCCTGAACCAGCTTTTCGTGTCCTTGGCCATTTTTGTCCTGCAGGAAGAGGTCAAAACCGTTGGCCGTACCCAGCTCAATTACCGCAGGCGGTACGAAGGCAAACACGAAGGCTTCTTTCATCTGGCTGAACACCGCCATGGCACGGCCGGCAACCGCTTGAACATCACTGCCTGGAGCCGTACGTTCAGACCAGTCTTTCAGTCCGACGAAGGCGATACCCATGTTCTGCCCCTGACCGGCAAAACTGAAGCCCGCCACACTCAGAACCGATTTGACGTTTTCGTCTGCCAGGAATTGATCCGAGACTTTTTCCAGTACTTTCATGGTACTTTCCTGAGTCGCGTTGGTTGGCAGTATAGTCTGGGTAAACAGCATGCCCTGATCTTCGTCCGGCAAGAAGGCGGTTGGCATACGGATAAAGATCCAGCCTACGGCCACAACCAGCGCCAGATAGACGGCACTCATACGTACTGAACGTTTGATGATGCTGGCAACAGTACTTTCGTACTTGCCAGTCATGCGATCGAAGTTACGGTTAAACCAGCCGAAGAAGCCGGTTTCGGCATGGGTATGCCCCTTCTTCAGTGGCTTAAGCATAGTGGCACAAAGTGCCGGAGTCAGAATGATGGCCACCAATACCGACAGCGCCATCGCCGATACGATAGTGATGGAGAACTGACGGTAAATCACCCCGGTAGAGCCTGACATGAAGGCCATGGGAACAAATACGGCCGACAGCGTCAGACCAATACCCACCAGGGCTCCGGTGATCTGCCCCATGGACTTCTTGGTCGCTTCTTTGGGGCTGAGTCCCTCTTCGGACATTACCCGCTCAACGTTTTCCACCACCACGATGGCATCATCCACCAAGAGACCGATGGCCAGTACCATGGCGAACATGGTTAGGGTGTTAATCGAAAACCCGGTGAAAGACAGGATAGCGAAGGTACCCAGCAATACTACCGGCACCGCAATCGTTGGGATCAAGGTTGCGCGGAAGTTTTGCAGGAACAGATACATGATGACGAACACCAGTACCACGGCTTCCAGCAGAGTATGAACTACACCTTCGATGGAGTTCTTTACGAAGGGGGTAGTGTCATAGGGATACACCACCTGCATGCTGGCCGGGAAGAAGGGACGCATCTCTTCTACCTTGGCGCGCACGGCTTCGGCGGTATCCAGTGCGTTGGCACCAGTGGCCAGCTTGATCGCCAGACCTGTAGCAGGGCGTCCATTGTAGAGTGATTCGATGGAATAACTCTCAGAGCCCAGTTCAACCTTGGCGACATCACTCAGATAGACATTGGCACCCGAGGGATTCGACTTGAGGATGATGTTGCTGAATTCCTCAGGCGTTTGCAGACGGCTCTGAGCCGAGATAGTCGCATTCAACTCCTGACCTTGAACCGCAGGGGCACCACCCAACTGACCGGCAGAAACCTGAGCGTTCTGTTCTTTAATCGCAGCGATTACATCCAGAGTGGTCAGGTTGTAGTTGGTCAGCTTCAGTGGGTCGACCCAGATACGCATTGAGTACTGGGCACCGAATAGGGTGGTTTCACCCACACCTGGTACCCGACTCATGGGATCCTGAACGTTGGAACCCACGTAGTCGGCGAGGTCGGCCTTGGTCATGGAGCCATCATCTGAAATAAAGGCGACCACCATCAAGAAGCCTGAGCTGGACTTGTTAACCCTGACACCTTGAGCCGTTACTTCCTGAGGCAGCAAAGCCATGGCGGCCTGCAGCTTGTTCTGTACCTGAACCTGGGCGATGTCGGGATCCGCCTCGGCGTTAAAGGTCAGAGTGATTTCGGCGTTACCGAAGCTGTCACTGGTGGACTTGATATAGCGCAGGTGGTCGAGACCTGTCATGCGCTGCTCAATCACCTGGGTCACAGAATCTTCAACAGTTTTGGCCGACGCACCTGGATAGTTGGCCGCAACCACAATGGTTGGTGGCGCAATATCCGGGTACTGGGAAACCGGCAGGGCCTTAATGGCCAAGACACCTGCCAGCATGATAATAATCGCGATCACCCATGCGAAGATGGGGCGATCGATAAAGAAACGTGCCATAACTTCCGCCCTGTTATTGCTGGTTTGCTGTCATGGGTTTGGCCGTCACAGCCATGCCGGGACGGATTTTTTGCAGCCCTTCGACAATCAGTTTGTCACCTGGCTTGAGTCCTTCTGTTACCCGCCACTGGTGATTGATGACATCGGCAGTCTTGATCACCCTTGCTTCAACCTTGTTTTCGGCATTCACCAACATGGCCACAGCTTCACCCTTGGGACTACGGGTGATGGCTTTTTGTGGTACCAGAATCGCTTGAGGATCGACACCTGTGTTGAGAATGGCGCGCACATACATACCAGGCAGCAGCGTATGGTCCGGGTTAGGGAACTCGGCTCTCAGCGTCACAGAACCTGTGCTCTGATCGACACTGACTTCGGCAAACTGTAAGCGACCCTTATGATCATAAGTCGAGCCATCTTCCAGCAGCAGAGTCACTTCGGCGTCATCAGAAGCCTGTAGTTTACCGGCTTTCAACATGCTCTTGAGACGTAGCATCTGGGTACTGGACTGCACTATATCCACATTGATGGGATCCAGTTGTTGGATGGTCGCCAGTGGCTGAGCCTGGTTAGCAGTCACCAGAGCACCGGCAGTAACGCTGGACTTACCGATACGACCGGAGATAGGTGCCTGTACTTCGGTATAGTTGACGTTAATGGTTGCAGTATTGATGGCCGCCTTGGCCACTTCCACTGCTGCCAGCGCTTCTTTATAGGAAGCATCTGCCTTGTCGTACTCTTCTTTACTTATGTACTTGGTTTTGACCAGTTCCTGATACCGGGCCTGAGTTGCCTTGGCAGAAGCCAGAGCCGCTTCGGCGCGGGCCAGATCCGCCTTGGCGCTCTGTAGAGAGGCCTTATAGGTGGAAGGGTCAATTTGATACAGTGACTCACCCTGTTTCACATCACCGCCCTCGGTGAAGCTACGTTTCAGAATGATGCCATTAACCTGAGGCCGAACTTCGGCTTCAAGGAAAGCTATGCTGCGCCCAGGCAGTTGCACTTGCAGTGCCTGCGGAGCCGACTTGACTTCCAGGACACTGACTTCCATAGCGGGGGCCGCCTGATTGCTTTTGGCTTGTTCAGCTTCCGACCCACAGGCCGTCATCCATAACGCCATACTTACAACTGAGGCAACTTTTAGTACATGCCGCATGATAACTCCTAATCAGTATCTGCTTGCCGGGAAGGGAAAGTGTCTTGTACGACAGGCTTCCTGGCGCAGTTCGCCAGCAAAATTTTCGAACCCATATTTATCGCACAAGCATTCTGTATCAACAAGCTACAGGATAAGCGAAAAGTGTAAATGAATGAAAATTTTTTAATCAATAAACGACACTATTGCCATTTATTTACATTTAGTTGTGAGATTTATGAATTCAACAACTTATGTATCCAAATCCCGTTTCTGCCCGTTTGGAAAAGATTCTGTTTTTGCCCTGGAGACAAAGACACCTTTCCCAACTGCAGCAAGCGTTTTAAGGTTGAGTGACCCATGGCTAAACCGCAGAAATTTCTCTGCACCATGCTGGATCCTCCACCGCGAGGCGAGTATTCTACTACTGTCACTATAATTTGATTAGTCATATAGAAATAAACCCACTGTCCCACAGGTGCAACAATAAATGGATCTAAACAGGGTACAAATATTTGCTCAAGTTGTTGAACAAGGTAGCTTTACCGGCGCCGCCAAGGCGTTGGGGCTAACCAAGACTACAGTTAGTCGCAAAGTCGCCGAGTTGGAGAAGGCGACCGGTGTTCAACTACTGTTCAGAACCACTAGGGCATTGAGGCTAACCGAGGCCGGTGCCGAATATTACAACAAGATCACCAAGATTCTGGTGGATCTGGAAAATGCCGAAGCCCAGCTCAGTGCCAACCAGCAGCGGGTTAAGGGCAATCTGAGGGTAGTCTGCCCTATCGAGATGGGACAGCTATTTCTCGGCCCGGTATTTGCCCGTTTTCTTGAGGCTTACCCGGATATTACCATAGAAGCTGAATTGACTAATCGCAAGGTGGATATGGTTGAAGAAGGGATAGATATACTGTTCCATCTGTGCGGCATCGAAGATTCACGCCTGCAGCATTATCAACTGGTGAAGACCAGCACCACCCTGATGGCCAGCCCTGAGTATCTTAAACGCCACGGCACTCCGCAGACCCCGGATGATCTTTGGCATCACAAGGGCATAGAGCAGGGGGGGATCCAGCTTATCAATGACGGTTGCTGGAAGATTTTTGATGGCAATGAATGGCAGGTGATCACTCCTGAGGTTCAACTCAAGGTCAATAATATTACCTTGGCCCGGGAAGCGGCCATTGCCGGTTTGGGGATCACTTGTCTGCCACCGATGATCGCCGATGAAGCCTTACAAAAAGGGGAGTTGGTGGCCGTGCTGGAAGACTTTCCTATGGAACATAACACCCTGTTGCTGTCTTATCCAAAACGGGCCTATTTGCCTCGTAAATACATAATCTTTATTGATTTTATCTATCAGGCCTTGTTCGGTTACTGGGGTAACATGCTGCTGGAGATCCCCGAGTATGTGAAGCATCCCGAGGGTTTCGAATAAGCCGCTATGACTGCGGCGCTGCCGCAGTCATTCATAATTGTTCACATTCATTCCTTCACGGTTCATTCACCTAGATAACCCTGTTCATAACTTCTTCTTACTATCCGGGCTAACAATTCTCAAGCTCTGGTGGATAAAGATGAACCCAACTCATAAGCTGTTTTTATCAGGTTTGCTGCTGTGCAGCAGTTCCATGACTCTGGCTGACGAAGCTCCCCGTTTCGCCGGTGGTAGTTTTGCCGGCAATCTAACCTTTGCCTCTGACTATGTGTTCCGCGGCGAATCGGAAACCCTGGATGGTGATGTGCCCGTAGTCCAGGGAACATTCAGCTGGAACCATGACGCCGGTTGGTATACCGGGGTATTTGCCTCCAACATCAAGTTTGCCGACCCCAATCTTGAGATAGTCACAGCGCCTTTCATCGGCAAGAGCGGTGAGTTGGGTGATTCAGGTTTCACCTATGATGTCATGCTGTTCTCATATCTCTATCCCGGCGCGTCTTACTCTAACTACACAGAGCTGTGGCTTAAACTCGGCAAGTCTTTCGGTCGGGCCAATCTGCAACTGGAAGTGACGCCAACTGTGGATGACTGGTTCGGTGTCGATGGTTGGCACGGGGTCAACTATGCCTTGCACCCCAGCTATGTTTTCGAGAATGGTATCAAGGTTTCTGGCTCTGTCGGTTATCAGGACTTGAACGGTAATGGTGCCGAAGGATGGGGACACTGGAACCTGGGGGTAAGCAAAGAATTTTATGGTTTCAACCTGGATCTGCGCTACCACGGCAGTACGGTTGAAGCAGATCACAAGGTCTATGGTACCCAGACAGAGATCTTCGATGACAGGTTGGTGATAGGAATCAGCAAAGCGTTTTAAGAACTGCTTCCCTGCAGTCTTTGTGAGTACGCCATTTGGCGTACTCTTTTTTTAGGTAAGGTGCGAACAAGCCCTATCTGTGCTCTGCGTCGGCTAACAGGCCTGGATGTAAGGCGTGGTTCGCAGCAAATACCCCTAGTCCTTTGCAAGACTTCCTTAGTACATGCTCTTTTCAAGATAGAGGCGGTTGTCGGCAATATGCCCAGGCTCGGCGCGGAAATCCACCACCTGATACTTATGGCTGATCAGCATATTCAACATAGAGCGGAACTGGTTGCGGGTCTTAACTTGGATCTGTTTGTAACCGGCTTGAGTGGCCCAACGCTCCTGTGCTTCCAGCATACTGCGCGCCAGCCCCAGACTGCGATAATCGGGTAATACACCGCCTAACCAACTGTAAAAACAATGCTCGTCCAGAGCATAACCCAGCTTGAATCCCGCCAATTCACCTTCCACAAAGGCCAACAACAATAAACAGGCATTGCCTGTCAGTCGACGTTCGAACTCTTGCTGTTGGTAGCCGGAATCAAACTCGGGGATCTGAGCACTCAAGGCCATGATCTCGTCGATCTGTTGCTGATCTATTTCAGTAATAGCTTTGATTTCAATGGAGTACATCATTATTCTCTCAACGGGCCGCAAAATGTCACAGATTGCGGGATAAAAACTGGCCAAAATTATAACAGGTCTGGCCAGTTGAATGCATCAGGAGAATTGCTGCTGGTTTTCTGT
The DNA here is from genome assembly GCF_002836945.1 of Shewanella chilikensis. Taxonomy (GTDB): domain Bacteria; phylum Pseudomonadota; class Gammaproteobacteria; order Enterobacterales; family Shewanellaceae; genus Shewanella; species Shewanella chilikensis. Next base: position 67,387 of record NZ_NIJM01000021.1, on the reverse strand, counting down.
CTGCAAGATCTTGTCCTGTAGTACCCGCAGCAGCACACCATAAGCCGGCAGGAACAGCCCCAGACTAACCAACAGCTTGAAGCTGTAATCCACTGCGGCAATTTCCGGCCAGTTGGCGGCCATAAAGGGGTCACTGGAGGCGAAGAAGGCGATACTGAAGAACACCAGAGTATCCACCAGGTTGCCCACCAGGGTAGAGGCCGCCGGAGCGACCCACCAGGCACACTGGCGGCGAATTCTGGCAAACACTGCGATATCCATCAACTGGCCCACCAGATAGGCGGCAAAACTGGCAAAAGCGATACGGAATACAAAGATATTGAAGTCCGACAGGGCACTCAGCCCCTGAAAGTTACCCTGATGAAACAGTACGCCCATGGCATAGGAGATTAGCAAGGCCGGTAGCATGGCCTTGAAGATGATCTGCCGGGCGGTAGCTTGGCCGAATATCCGTACCGTCAGATCGGTTGCCAGATAGACAAAAGGAAAGCTGAAGGCGCCCCAGGTTGTGTGGAAGCCGAATAGCTGAAATGGGAGCTGCACCAGATAGTTACTGGCACTGATAATAAGGATGTGAAAACTGACCAAGAGGATCAGTGCGCGTTTGAGCTGCGCGCCGGTTAACATTAACATATTGTGACCTTTTTAGTTGGCTGGGCGGGGTGAGGGAACCCGCATTTTCGGTTTGACCGAAAGGGCGCACATTATAGAGCCCAAAATTCAGCTGACAAGAGGGAAGCGTAAAAAATGTCCAACCCATCTAAGGAAGTTCCTATATTTGGACCTTTAAGTCTATGCAGGGCAGGCATGGGACTTGTTCGCACCTCCCTTAAAGCTACTCTACACTGAAAGGGAAGACAGGAGAGTTAAATGAATCGAATCTGCTGCCTGCTGCTGGCCTTATTGACGTTTGTCTGGCCGGCCATTGCCGAACCGACCAAGATCCAGATAGCTACCGCCAGTTGGGGCGGTTATACCGAAACCAATGGTGAAGGTTATTATTTTGAGTTGTTGCGAAGGGTATTCCCCGAGCCGGAATGGCAACTGGAAATTCAGTTTGTTCCTTTCCCTCGCTCTCTGTATATGTTGGAGCGCGAACAGGTTGATATGGTGTTAGGGCTTTATCTGGGGGATATCTCCAAGGGAATTTACAGTGCTCACAAAGTAGAAACCGAGGTGATAGATGCTGCAGTAACTCCTGAACTGGCCAGTGTTTGGCAAGGTATGGTGTCTTTGACCCATAGAAAGGTTCAGGCTTTGATCGCTTATCGTTTTTTTACCTTGACCCAGGTACCTATGCTCTATCAGGAAAACAGCAGCCTGCTGGAGATGCTGCGTAAGGTGAATGAAGGCAAAATCGATGCCGTACTCGATTATAAACCCGACATGCAGCCACTGTTGTCGCAGTTGGAACAGCCAAGAAAATTGGTACTTATCGAAGATGTGCTGCGGGCAGATGTTTATTTTGCCTTCGCCAATAATCCCAAAGGGCTCGAGCTGAAGGCCCTGTTTTGAGCAGTTGGAGCGTTCCGGGGAATTGGCAGAGATTAAACTGCAGAGCCTGGAGTCGTTGCAACTGAGGGTACAGGAGCAGCCATCACCTTAAAAATCCAGCAAAATCGACATTATGGTGGCGAGTTTGTTTTCCAGCTCCTGCCACTCGGCTTGTGGATCTGAACCTGCGACTATGCCGGCACCGGCAAACAGGTTGATACAGCCGGGTTCCAGCAGGGCGCAGCGGATGGCTACCGCAAATTCACTCTCATATTTATTCAGATAACCACAGGCTCCGGCATACCAACCACGCATATAGCCTTCCCGCTGGCGCAGAAAACTGATGGCAGATTCCCGCGGTAAACCACCGACGGCCGGGGTTGGGTGCAAGGCCTGCAGCAGTTGAAAATCTTTCACCCCGTGACGCAGTTCGGCACGAATCGATCTGTGCAGGTGTTGAATATGGTTGAGTTTGAAGATGGTGGGTGTCTCATCGGCACCGACATAGCGGCTCAGCGGGGTCAACGCCTTGACAATATGCTCTCTGACAAGCTGATTTTCATTACTATTCTTGTTGTCATCCAATAGCTGCTGCGCCAGGCGTTCATCTTCTTCTGGGCTCAGGCCGCGAATGGTAGTACCCGCCAGTGCTTCGGTATACAGTTCCTGCTGCTGACGGCGATAAAGGCGTTCGGGTGAGCAGGAGATAAAGCTGCGTTCGGGGCTGAATTCGAAACCGAATTGAAAACTGTTGGGGTTACGTCCTTGCCAACTGGCCAATACTTGCCAGGGATCCGGAGTGTCTTTCACCTGTAGCTGAGTCAGGCGTGACAATACTACTTTGGGAGTGTCCTGATTGAATCTAGGGGCGGTAACTTGTTCCACCAGTGTCTTCCAACGCGGATAATCGGGCCTGTCATTGCGTGACAGCTGTTCAGTCTTGGTCGGTGGCGTCATGGGGCGGGCCGGCACCAGTGCATCCAGTGCGGCTTGTGCTTGGGCTATCTCTTGCTGCTGGTCTCCCTGCCCCAGATTCAGATTAACCAAGAGCCGGAAATAATCTGAACTGCGCCTCAGCTCAATTCGGGGTAACAGGAATCTGGCGCGGCCGAACTCGGGCCAGGAGGCGATTTCGCGATCGAAGGCGACGCCGCCGTAGTAGCGGATCTCCTGGTTACTGGAGTAGGCCCGTTGTGTCTCATAGACTTCGGCCAGAGCCTCGTCTGTGACTTCATCTTCGAAACGGAAATCCAGGCAACTGCCGATGGCGGCCACCTCCTCGAGTCTGTCCCTTCCTTGCCAATAAATTCTTGGGTAGCTGGGCTGGGAAGCCAGCCAGGAGATCAATGGGATCGCCTGTACCTCCGCGGCCAGTTGGACAATAGGTTCTGCTGGTGTCAGCTTGGCCAATTGACACAGCTTGTCTTTGAGTGACGAAATGGCCTGAGACAGGGTAAGTGCAGACAAGGGGAGCTCCGAACATCCGAACAAAGGGATCCGGAAGCAGAAAGCGTCCGGCTAACAGTATCTTTAACACAAACTAAAGTTCCACACCTCGAGTGTCAAGCCGTCGAAGGGGCCGGTGTGACGTATAGCATGATCCCATTAATCAGCTTAGGTTAATGTGATGTAAGTGGACATTTTTGCTAGGCAAATTGTCTTGCTGGGACAATCTGTCCGTAGTCGACTCTGTTATCTACTCCCTTTGTATTAATTTGTCGATCTGTATTGGTTTTTACCGTCACTGAGCTTGTAGCTTTTTTGGGCGGCGCCAGAATAGCCCGGATAATCCCAATCAGAAACGACAGAAGAGCCTTATGTCCCATATTCCGGTAAAACTCTCTGCCCTCGCACTGGCGCTGGGCTGTGCCATGCAGGCCAATGCGGCCTCTATTGAACGTGACCCTCTGGTCAATAACGCCATGGACGTGATAGTAGTGCACGGTGAGCGTGCCAACGCCACCGAAGTTGCCACCACCAACTGGAGCATTTCTGAAGAAGAAATCAAAGCTCTGGGGGCCCAGAGCCTGGATGAGGTGCTGAAGAATGTTCCCGGCGTTTACGTGCGTTACGGCGGTGAGGGCACTCCAAGGGTGGATATCCGTGGTTTCAAGACCCGCCATGTCACTCTGTTGATCAATGGTGTACCGGCCAATAGTGCCGATGATGGTCAGTTTGATCCCAGCGTGATCCCAACCAGCCAGATTGCCAGAGTTGAAGTCTCCGTTGGCCCAACCTCGGTTCTCTATGGTCCAGGCGGCGCCGGCGGTGTTATCAACATCATCACCAAGCGTGGCGACAGCGCTCCGGCGGTATCCGGCAACCTGGAATTGGCCAAGGATGACACCTTCAAGGGCGATATCAGTGCCGCCGGTTCGGGCGATAACTGGCAGGGACTCATCAGTGCAAGTTATCAGCACACAGATGGTTTCCCCATGTCTTCTGACTATCAAACCACTGAGTATCAGGATAAATATCAGCGCAACAATGCAGATAAAGAACTGTCCAATCTGTATGCCCAAGGCAGCTATTGGCTCAGCGATAATACTCAACTCATTGCCAATATGGCACTGCGTTCGGGTGAGTGGGGCAAGCCCCCAAGAGATGGCAGCGGCAGTGGCCGGGTGAAGTTTGAGCGGGTCGATGACTATGATTCACAGACTTTCCAGTTGGGCCTGGCACATAAGTTCAATGATACTTTCACTTTCCGTGGCTTTGGTTATCACAACCAGAGTGATACCTATGAAACCGTGTACGGCGACAATAGCTACGCCGAGCTGACTCAAGCTCAGGATGGCACCTCCAAAGTGCAGGGCGCAAATCTGCAGTTGATCACCGACTTCGACACTGCAGGTATCCTGACTACCTCAGTGATTGCTGAAAAACAGAGCTGGGAAGCGGTAGCTGAAAGCTTTGGCTCCTCGAAGAAGTCCGGCAGCAGCAAGATTGCAGCAGCCAAGGGCTCTGGCGGCGGTAATGGCTCAGGTGGTGGCAGCGGTTCCGGCGGCGGTAGTGGAACTGGTGGTGGCAGCGGTTCAGGCGGCGGTACTGGAACTGGTGGTGGCAGTGGTTCCGGCGGCGGTACTGGAACTGGTGGTGGTAGTGGTTCCGGCGGCGGCACTGGAACTGGTGGTGGCAGCGGTGAGTCTTTCGATGATTCGGCCTGGGTTTATACCGCCGCGGCCGAGTATCAGTTCCAGTCCGACGGTGATTGGGGCTTTACTCTGGGCGGCGCATACCACGACATGGACAAGACCGAAGGCAATGAGAATGATTACTCGGCGCTGGCCTCAGGTTTCTGGCAAGTGGCTGACGATACCCGTCTGAGCCTGAGTGCGGCTCGTAAGGTACGTTTCCCCTCCATGCGTAACCTTTATTCCCTGTCTTCCGGCAATCAGCAGCTGGAAACTGAAATCTCCAAGCATGTTGAGTTAGGGTTGGAGCAGGGGCTGGGTATGAATACCGAGCTGCAACTCTATCTCTATCACACAGATGCTGATGATTACATTGCCAAAGATGCCAGTGGTATGTATCAGAACATAGGCAACTATCGCTTCCAGGGTTTGGATACTGTGCTGTCCAACAAGAGTATAGATAATCTGGATTTGAGCTTGAGCTACAGTTATCTGCACGCTGAAGACAGAGACAGCAGCACAGGTTTTGATGGTCTGGACTATCGTCCCAAGCATCAACTGCGTTTCCAGTTGGGCTACAAGTTGCCGACCGAGACTCGTATCCACCTGAATGTGGAACGTATCATGGATCAGAACTACTACGATCAGGAGAAGATCGGCGGTCAGAAGGTATGGCAGGAGAAATCCTTGGATGATTACACCCTGGTGGACATCAATCTGGTACAACCTTTGCTTAAAGATAATCTAGAGCTCTATTTACGAGCCACCAACCTGTTGGACGAGAACTACTATCAGAGTGATTCTTTACCTCAGGCTGGTAGACAAGTCTTTGTTGGGATTAACTGGCAGATCTGATAATGCGCTTACTCGAACTCGAAGGGATCAATTTCAATCATGGTTGTTTGCAGCCTTTGATATTGAGGGATCTGGATCTGAAAATAGAATCCGGATCCTGCCACTGCATCAGTGGCCCCACGGGTTCGGGTAAGTCCAGTTTGCTGGCTTTGCTTGCCGGGCTGCAGCGGCGTCCCTGTGAAGGTGGTATTTTCCGTCGTCAAGGGTTGTTGGTGGGTCTGGTGATGCAAGATCCCCAAGTGCAAATATTGCGTCAAACAGTTGGTGCCGAGGTGGCCTTTGCCTTGGAAAACCTCGGTGTGCCCAGCGGCCAGATGATCTCCAGAGTTCAGCATGCATTGCGCCGGGTGGGGCTGTTTGTCTCGCTGGAAACTCAAGTCAGCAAGTTGTCTCTCGGACAGAAATATCGCTTGATGATTGCAGCCCAGTTGGTGAGTGAACCTGCGGTTTTGCTGTTGGATGAACCTTGGGCGCAACTGGATGATACCGGTGTCGATGAATTGCTGGCAGTGATCCGTAATCTTCGGGCTGAAGGTATGGCTGTGGTACTGGTGGAGCATAATCCCCAGGCTTTTGCCTCGGTTGTTGAACACTTTTGGTACCTGGACCAAGGGCGCCTGTTTCCCGGCAGTTACCGGGTCGAATCCGCCAACCATTTGAAACGCCTGGAGCCGGACCGAAGTCGGGAACTGGTCAGTGCCACTTCATTTGAATTTCGTTATCAGGGGCATTCGCCCCTGTTTGTGTGTCAGCAGGGCCTGTCTTTGGGCGCTGGAGAATTGGTCACTCTGACCGGTAACAATGGTTCGGGCAAGAGTAGCCTGCTGAAGGCGATAGCCGGTATTCAACCCGCGGTGGCGTCCATGCCGCTAAGGGTCTTTGGCCGTAAACCCAAGCCTGGTGCCTATGGCTCCATGTTGGGTTTGTTGATGCAGCGTCCCAACCGTCAGTTGTTTGAGGCCACAGTGATTGAGGAGATGCAGTTCAGCCTGCGCCGCTTCGACTTGCCGCTGTCTCGGGCAGAGAGCCTGCTTGAGCAGCTTGATTTGCTGCATCTGGCTCAAAGTTCCCCCCATACGCTTTCCTATGGACAGCAGCACTTGATTGCCCTGGCTTCTATCGCGTGCTTGACTCCCAGTTTGATGCTGCTGGACGACCCCTTGGCTGGGCTGGACGGCAAACATCTGGGGCAGCTTTGGCAGATACTCAACTATTTGCGTGAACAGGGAGGCAGCATAGTGATTGCCAGCCACAGACCCTTGCCAGATTTACCTTGTAGTCAGTTGTGGCAGTTGCAACAAGGCCAACTGGAAATCGAGTTTTCCCCAGAGGAGGTTACCTGTGTGGGTTAAAGGACAGCGCCATGGCCGCGCTTCTCCCAAGAGGCTGGATCTAGGTGTGTGGGGCAGTGCCACAGCTTTGATCTTGGTAGTGACTCTGTCATCGGCAGCCTTTCTCCTGCCTCAAACTCAGCTTCCCTGGCTGGCGGCTATCAACCTGATCTTGGTGGCTCATGGCATGCTGCAGCGTGGCGCCATAGGTGGGGTAATCCGCTTTGTTCTGTTGCAACTCGGTTTTACTTTGGGGCTGTATGCACTGATGCATGGCGGCGAGCAATTGGGACAAGGCACCTTGGCGGTGGCCCGCATTACTCTGGCTTTGCTGCCGGGATGGTGGCTGTCGGTTACCGTGCGTCCGGAGCGGATCGGTGAAGTGTTATGCCTGGTTATGCCGGCCAAATGGGCCTTTGTGGTGGCCGCTTCTATAGGTCTGCTGCCCTTTATGACTCAGGAGATCGCCGAGATCTATCAACTGCAGCGACTGCGGGGGGCGCGAATTGCTCCCAAACAACTGCTCAATCCCCGCAATTGGCCTGAACTGGCCTACTGTGTGTTATTTCCCCTCTTGATCCAACTGCTTAAGTTGGCCAAACAGATGGCGCTTGCCGCCAAGAGCCGCCACTTTGGTCACACTTCCAAGCCGACCCATTGGCAGGATACCCGGAGCGAACATGGCAACAAATAACATCAAAGGATTTCAATTGCAGGATGCGCTCTTCATCGGCTTTTGTGCCACTTTATTGGTGGCGGTCAAGAGCATGCTCAGATTGAAGCTCGGCTTGTCGGGACATTCTATGCTGCTGATGAGCTTCTTCTATCTCACCTGTTACGGCATCGTCGGACGCATGGGTGCCATGACAGCTTGCGGCGCCTTGGCCGGAGTGGTTGCCATGACCTTGGGGGTGGGCAAAGGCGGCCCGCTTATTTTGCTCAAATTTGTGGTTCCGGCTGTGTCCATGGACCTGGCGCTTCTGCTGCTGGCTAATGCGTTTAACTTGCGTTGGCGTTTCATCGCCCTGGCTTTGGTGGGCTGTATCGCCTGGGCCGCTAAAGGGTTGGTTGAGGATTTGCTGGTGGGTATGAGTGAGCAGGTGGCCTTGGTGCGTTTTGGTCTCAAGTGTTTACAAGGTGGCGTCTTTGCCATAGTCGGGGCGCTGCTGGTGCCCCCCGTTTTGAGACGCCTCAAGGCTCACGATCTTCTCCACAAAGATATTCAGACAGATTGATTAAGGTTTATTGATGAAAGATTGGCTGATTTGTATAGACGATACCGATGATATCGGCACCAAAGGCACCGGTGAGATAGCTTCTGAGATAGCTGAGTTGCTGACCCAACAAGGTGGGCAAACCTCTTTGGTGACCCGGCATCAGCTCTATGTGCATCCGGATATTCCCTACACTTCCCACAATAGTGCCATGTGCTTTGGTTATCGCGGTGAGCTTACCTTAGAGACGATACGTGAGTTGGCCATAGCTCATCTGCTCAGGGAATCTGCCAGCGCCGCCGACCCTGGGTTGGCGCTCTTGTCTCTGGCCGGTTTCAGCGGTCAGGAAGCGCTGATGGCTTTTGGTCGTGAGGCCAAGCAAGAGGTCAAGACCAAGGAGCAAGCTTACGGTTTGGCCAAACGCTTGGGTATCAGTCTCAGCGAGCATGGCGGCACAGGGCAGGGTGTTATCGGCGCCCTGGCGGGCCTTGGGCTAAGGCTCACAGGTAATGATGGCCGAGTGAAAGGCCAGCTGCAATTTGGCCAGACAGATGAAGCGGCGCCTTTTGGCGTTGCCGACATACTAAAGCGCTCTGAGCTCGATGGCGTATTGACCACAGATGGTGAGTGGTTGCAGGAAACCGACACAGTGTGGCTCAGCGGCAAGGTCAAAGCCGTTTGGGCCGAGCATAAGTTTGCCCTCCTGGTCAGCAAACGTGGCGCCGAGTGGCACAATGCCGGTAAACAGCAGCTGAAGGAGTTCTGAATGCAGCAATGGTTTGAACTCAAGCAGGGCAAACGCCTGTTTCTCGGTGGCAGCAGCAATCTACAGGCCGCCCGCGAGGTAGCCGGTCAGTGTGTTTGTTTTGCCGAAGATGATGAAGATGAACAGATAGATGATGTGACCCGCTCCTGTTACAACTGCCAGTATCGCCGCTGGTTGAGTGAAGGGTTTCAGTGTCTTGGCCCAATATCTGAGTGAGATTGGCATCATAAAGGCAAACTTTACCCCCTTGGGTGCATAGGCATTTCCGGATTTGGCTTCTAGAATACGGCAAAGCCGAGTGACATTTGTTGGAGAGTCGTTATTAAGCCCTGACAAACGTTTTTCGGATAAGGACAGAAGCATTTGCCGGAGTGAAAGAATGACTGATGTGGTTCCGACAGCAGCCCTGTTGAAGTTGCCCGTCACCCGATTGGGGATAGGCATGTATGTCTCGGCCATTGAGAACAATGGCCGGTTAGCTGTCGCCAATGCCGGCCAGATCAGAAGCCGCCAGGCGATCACTAAACTCAGCAACAGCGGCATTCGCTTTGTCTGGGTCGATGTTGAGCGTTCCAGCGATGGCTGCGGCCTGAAAAAGCAGCCTCCCGTTTGCAATAGCCATCCTCGTAAAACCTCGGTTAACCCTGAATTGGCAAGAGGTCAGGCCAAACAGCTACTGACAGAGGCCAAGGGCTTAGTGCGCAAAGTCCTCAGTGAAACCTTCGAAGGCAAGGCGATAGAGGTCGAGCCGTTCGCGGCATTGGCAGACAATATGATCGAGTCGGTGATGCTCGACTCGGATGCGATGAAATGCATATCGGCGTTGAGATCCAAAGATGCCTACTTACTGGAACATTCGGTCAATGTCGCCTTCCTGCTGATCACCTTCGGTAAATACCTCAAACTGGATCGTGAGATGCTCAGACAGCTGGCCATCGGCGGTATTCTCCATGATATCGGCAAGATTAAGGTGGATAACAAGATACTGCACAAGCCGGGCAAGCTGACGCCGGAAGAGTTTGAGCACATGAAGTTGCACCAGACCTATGCCATCGAGATCATGGAACAGGCCAAGGGCTTGCCTCAAGTGAGCAAGGATGTGTGTCTGATGCACCATGAAAAACTCGATGGCCGTGGTTACCCAAGGGGCCTGAAAGGGGATGAGTTGACGCTGCATGGGCGTATGAGCTGTATCGTAGATATTTATGATGCCCTTACTGCCACCCGCTGCTATAAAGAGGCGATGAGCCCGGCAGCCGCCTTTAAAATTCTGCTCAGTCTGACGCCCTTTCATCTGGATGAGAGCCTGGTGTACGAATTCATTCGCTGTATCGGTGTCTATCCGGTCGGTTCTTTGGTGCAACTGTCCGATGGCCGAGTGGGCATAGTCTGGGAATCCAAAGACAGAGATGTGTTGCACCCCATAGTCAAATGCTTCTATTCCTTGAAGTTTAAGCGATATACCGATGTAACCATGGTGGACTTGCTAAAGTCGGATCTCAATATAGACAGAGGTGTGTCGCCCAGCTCATTGGATGTCGACCCCAAGCCCTTCTATTGATCTGGAGGTAAACTGGGTAAACTGATGGGCCCGCCGAGTGGTGGGCCTTTTTGTTGAGTTTGTGGAGTGACCCCGATGCGTCGAATTTTACCTATCATGACCCTGTTATTGTCGCTGGCCTTGCTGATCCCCGGGGTGACTCAACCTATTTTGAGTGTCAGTGGCACAGTGGAAAAGGCCGAACTGACCGAAGCCGGGTTGGACATGATTGCCGAAGCCGTCAGTGATGACTCGGGGCGCGACAGTGCCAGGGGAATGCTGGCGATGATTAGCGGTATGCTGGGGCTGAACAACCTTCAAGGTGAAATGGAGGTGTTCAACAAGACCCGTAGTATCTGGGGCACAGTGACCGAGCTGCATCAACACGGCAATACCCTGGTGGCGGCGCTGGTGATGCTGTTTTCCGTGATAGTGCCGGCCTGCAAGCTGGGGCTGATGCTGCTGGCTCAGGCACCGCTGTCCAGTAAGGTGCGGCAGATCATCGACAGTATTACCGCGGCCATTGCCAAATGGTCCATGGCCGATGTATTTGTGGTGGCGCTTATCATCACCTATATGGCCGGCAACGCCTCGGCCGGCATGGGGGATTTGGTTCACACCCACGCCAGCCTGGAGTCGGGCTTCTGGTTTTTCCTCGGCTATTGCCTGTTGGCCATCGCCGGCCAGTATTGGCTTAAACCCCGTCAGTCCTGACCCAGCACGCCGTCTGTCGCTATCGGTACTATCCAATAGCGGCAGGGGTTGTGACGGCAGACCTCCGCCAGGGTTTGCAGTAGCGCCTGCTGTGACTCTTGCGGATGCATCACCTCGAACTTGTAGAATTCCCGATACCCTTCCACCTGCTCCTTGAGATTGAAGTGGCTGTGCTCGCGGCTGAAGCCACAGATATTGATCAGGCTGAAGCCGGAGAGGTAGTCCAGCGACATCAGGGTGTCGACCACATCGTCTTTTAGATTGTGCTGCACTATCAGCACCAAGAGTTGTTTCATTGGCGTTTCTCCAGGGTTTGATACAGCAGTGGCAACAGATAAAGGGTGGTGATAGTGGAGGTGATCAGCCCGCCTATGACCACGATTGCCAGCGGCCTTTGAATTTCGGCGCCGGGCCCGGTGGCAAAGGCCAGCGGGATCAGGCCGAACATGGCGGTGGTGGCCGTCATCAAAATCGGCCGCAGTCGGCGGGCGGCACCTTGTTCGACCCGCTCACTGAGGCTGGCAAACAGATGCCGCGACTGTTCATAGTAACTGACCATCACCACGCCGTTGAGCACGGCTACCCCCAGCAGGGCGATAAAGCCCACTGAGGCCGGCACCGACAGGTATTCGCCCGAGATAAACAGGCTGAAGATACCGCCCATCATGGCAAAGGGGACGTTGGCCAGGATCAGCAAGGCTTTGGAGATATTGCCGAAGGTGGTGAACAGGATCAGGTTGATCAGCATCAGCGCCACGGGCACCACCAACAGCAGGTTACGGGTCGCCCGTTGCTGGTTCTCGAATTCGCCGCCGAAATTCAGGCTGTAACCGCTGGGCAGAGACAGCTCAGCGGCCAGCTTGCCCTGTAGTTCTTCGACAAAGCCGACGATATCGCGGCCGCTGACATTGGTGGTGACCACGGCAAAACGGTTGCCCTGCTCGCGTTCAATCAGTATCGGCCCTTCGCGATAGCTTATTTGCGCCAGTTCACCAAGGGGCCTGAGGCTGGCATCCGGCATTACCAATAGCCTTTGCTCCAGTTGCGGCAGGCTGTTGATACCATCTGCTGCCTGGGCGATCAGCACGGGAGTTCGCTTCTTGCCCTGGATTATCTCGGTTATGGCCAGGCCTTCCAGTTGGCTCTTGAGATATCGGCCAAACTCATCGGCACTCATGTTGTAACTGCGGGCCAAACCCTCCTTGAGGCGGAGGTTGATAAAGGGGCTGCCTTCGGTCATGGCGGTTTTGACATCCTGGCTGCCGCGAGTGGCGCTGGTCAGGTGTGCCGTCTCGCTGGCCAATCTTGAAAGTGTCTCAAGATCTTCACCGAAAATTTTAATCGCCACATCGCCTATGCTGCCGGTAAGCATCTCGGAGACCCGCATCTGGATAGGTTGGGTGAAGTTGAAATTGATCCCCGGAAACTTGAGCACTTCGGTGCGTATGGCATCGATAAGCTCCTCTTTGCTGGCAAAGCGCCACTCCTCCACGGGTTTAAGTTCCATGAAGACATCGGTTTCATTCAGCCCCATGGGATCCAGCCCCAGTTCATCGGCGCCGGTGCGGGCCACCAACTGGCGTATCTCGGGGACAGTGGCCAGCAGGTGCTGCTCTATCTGAGTATCCAGTGCCAGCGAGGCCTGCAGCGAAATCGATGGGGACTTTTCCAACTGCAGAATAATGTCACCCTCATCCAGGGTCGGCATAAAGGTTTTTCCCACCTGAGTAAACAGCCCCAGGCTCAGTACCAGTGCCACCAGTGCCGTGGCGCAAAAAGCCTTACCGTGCTGTAACACCCACTGCAGACTGAGCAGGTAGCGCACCTTGAGCCAGCCAATGGCCTTGGGTTCGTTGGCCGCTTTTTCATTGACCAGATAGGAGGCCAGCACGGGGATCACTGTCAGCGACAGTGCCAGTGCCGACAGCATGGCAAACACTATGGTGATAGCCACTGGGGTGAACAGTTTGCCTTCGAGGCCGCTGAGAGTCAGTAGCGGTGAGAAGACTATGATCACTATCAGGGTGCCGGATACTACAGGCACGGCCACATCTTTGGTGGCGCGGTAGATGAGGTGCAGCCTGGGCAGGCGTTTGCCGCCGGCAATCTGGTTGACCATGTTCTCCACCACCACCACGGAGGAGTCCACCAACATGCCGATGGCGATCACCAAGCCGCCGAGGCTCATCAGGTTGGCCGACAGATTGAAGTAGCGCATCAGCATAAAGGTGGCCAGCGCCGCCAGCGGCAGCGACAGTGATACTACCAATGCCGCCCGCAAGTTGCCGAGAAACAGCGCCAGCAACAGAATAACCAACACCACGGCCTCAAACAGGGCATCTGAAATGGTGCCTATGGCAGTGTCTATCAGGTTGGCCCTGTCGTAGAACACATTCAGCTGGCTGCCGGGAGGCAGGGTCTTTTCTATTTGGGCCAGCTTTTCCCGTACCAGTTTAATGACCTGATCGGTATTGGCATCCTTGAGGCCGACGATCAAGGCCTCTGTGGTTTCTTCACCATTACGGGTCACGGCGCCGTAGCGGCTGAGATGACCTATTTCGACTTTTGCAAGGTCTTGCAGGCGATAGCTGCCGCCCTGATTGGTGGCAATCACCAGTTGTTGCAGGGCCTCCAGCGAGTCGATGCGCCCTTCGGTGCGAACCGTCAGGTTATCTGTCCCTAGCGTGATGCGTCCGGCACCCGTGTTGCTGTTGTTGCTCTCGATACGGGCTATCAGTTCTTCCTGGCTGATACCGGCCTGAGCCAGAGCGACGGGATCCGGGGTGATCTGCAGTGTCTTGGCAAAACCGCCGAGAATGTTGACATCGGCGACTCCGGGCACGGTACGCAGCAGCGGCCTGACTTCCCATTCCAGCAACTGACGGCGTTCCAGCAGCGACAGCGAGGGATTCTCCAGCGAGAACATAAAGATTTCACTGAGCGGGGTGCTCATGGGGGCAACGCCGCCTTCCAGATCGGCGGGCAGCTTGTCCCATACCGCCGCCAAGCGTTCACTCACCTGTTGTCTGGCCCAGTAAATATCTGTGCCTTCGTTGAAGTCCAGGGTGATGTCGGTAATTGCATACTTGCTGGTGGAACGCAGTATCGCCTGCTTGGGGATCCCCAGTAGCTCAGTCTCAACCGGTACTGTCACCTGGGCCTCTATCTCTTCGGCTGTCATGCCGGGAGCCTTGAGGATGATTTTCACCTGGGTCGGCGAGATATCCGGGAAGGCGTCCAGCGGTAGCCCCAGCCAGGAATAGGCGCCGGCACCACAGAGCAGCAGCGCTGTTATCAGGGTAAACAGTCTTTGAGTCAGGGAGAAACGGATAATGGCACTGAGCATGCTATTCGCCCCCCAAACCCAGGAGTATGCCTTTGACGGCCGCCACTGAGTCGCTCAACACCTCGGCACCGACCAGAGTCTCATTGGGTGCCAGGAAGTAGCTGTCGGCGCTGGCGCCTAGCACTTGTACGTCGATTGGCCGCAGCTTGTTTTGGCTGTGACTCAGCACCTGGCTGCCAGTGCCCCAGGAATAGAGACTCTGCTTGGGCACCACCAAGGCATTGATGGCCTGCAGCGGAATAACCTGCAACTGCTGCCCGGGTTGCAGGCCGCAGCTTGGGGGAACGGCCTGGCTCCAGGCATCGACAAAGCCCTGTTTGGCCAGCTGGTCCTTGCGGCTAATCTGCAGTTGGCACTCTCCGGCCATCACGGCATTGACACTGTCTTTCTGGGCCAGGGGTAAACGCAGCTTAAGCCTGAGTTCGTCGGCGGGCAGTATCCCCAGCAGTGGGGCGCCGCTCATCAGCGGTTCACTGCTATCGCCGTATTGCAGCAGTCCGGCCATGGGCGCGTGCAATATCAGAGTCTCGGGATTGTCCCCCGGTTTAAGCAATTCACTGAAATGCTGCAGGTGTTCATATTGCAACAAGGTGTCGAAATACTGCCGGCTTATCTGCGACCAGGTTTCGGCACCTATGGCACCGTTGGCTCGCAGCTTTTGGTTGCGATCATAGCGTTGCTTGGCGAGCTTGAATGCCGCTTCGGCGGCGGCAAATTGCAGCTGAAAGTGGGCAATTTCGGCGCCCTTAAGTTGTACCAGTGCTTGGCCTTCATCGACCCATTCTCCTTCGGCCACCAACCAGCGTCGCTGTTGGATGGTTTCCGGGGCCGTGAGATAGAAGCTGCTGCCGGGCTGAGCCGCCAATATTGCCGGTACAGGGGCGGCCTCTATCTGTTGCACTTGGTTCACTGAGGTGAAGCTGAGTGTCAGCTTACCTAGGTCAGCAACCGAAATTTCCTGCGCCCACAGCGGGGAGAAGAACAGTGTCGACACCAGTGTGCCAACCAGGGTTTTAGGGGTCATAGGGTAACTCCGAGCGCTTGCAGTTGTTGGGAATGCAGCTGGGCTTGTGCCAGATGGTTGAGCGACAGCCTGGCTTGGGTATCCAGGGCCTCAAGATGGCGCCGCAGCCAGGACTCATACTGGGCTGGGCCTTGTTCGGCCGTGGTCAGCAGGGTTTCGCTGAGCTGTTTGCTCAGCTGCACGGCTTGTTCCAGCCCTTGCTGTTCTTGTTGTAGCTGGGCTTGACGACGTTTGAGTTGTTGTAACTGCAGTTGGCTCTGCAGTAGCTGCTGTTGTTGCTGTTGCTCCAGTTGCAGCCTTTGTTGCTGCAGTTCGCCAAGCTGTTGTTGGCTCAGGCCGTTGCCAACAGGTAAGGGGATTTCCAGTGCCAGACCCAGAGACTGTTCATCCTGTCCCAGAGTTGCAGTGTTTTTGGCCGTGACAGACATCAGCCAAGGAGTGTCATCTCCTTCGAGTTGGGCGTTTGTGGTGAGCTGCTGACGTTGCTGCTGCAGCGCCAGCAATTGCCACATGGGATGCCCGGCACCGGCATCATCCGGCAGTGGGGTGTCACTTTCATCCAGTGACGGCAGCTGTTGCAGCCCGGTCAGGCGCTTGAGTGCCTCATTGGCTTCTTGTTGTTGTTGCTCCAGTGGGAGTTTAGTGAGCGACAACTCCAGCAATTCACGTTTTAACAGCAGTACCGAAGTTGCCGGCATTTCACCACTTTGGCTCAGGGCCTGTTGCCGTTGCAGCAGTTGCTGCAGTACCTGTTGCTTGTGGCGTAGTTGCGCCAGCTCCTGCTTGGCTTGTGCCTGTTGCCACCAATACTGACGCAACAGACCTGAGAGATAGAGGCGCTGCAGCTGGCTTTGCAAGGCCAGCATGCGTTCGTTAATGGGCTTGAGCTTGGCATTCTGGCGCTGCATGGCCGGCGACTGAAAAGGCAGGTTGAGCGAGAGCTCCTGCTCATAGCTGTTGTGGCTTTCCAGGCTGCCCAGGTGGCTCAAACTGATGCTTGGCAAGCCTGTCAGCCAGTCCGAGCTGTGATATATTGGAGTCAGTTGTGCCGAAGAGGTGTGCAGCCTGTTTTGACTCAGGGACAAAAGGGCATCTCTGTCTGTTTCCGGGGCCGCTCTCAGCTGAAACACCATTAACAGTAGGCTACAACCCAGGTAGAGGGGGCGGATTTTCATGGGAGTGTCTCTTGGGGAAATACCAGCCGCCAGCCTGGCATTGATTTGGTTGGTTGTCTTTGGCAACCTGTATCATATTTGGGCTTATGGGACATATGTACCATAAGTTAACTACATGTTTTTGAAGATTATTAATCGGGAGTTGCGTCAATGAAGGATCTGGTGATGATAGGGCTGCTCAGCGTGATCATGACGCTGAACTTGCTGGATGTGTTGTCAGATATGCAACTTGGCGTGCCGACTTATCACATAGTGCAGGAGAGTATTTTGGTGGCGCTTTCCGCCTGTGGCGCCCTGTATATCAGTTTTGATCTGCTCCGCCGCAGCCGCGAGATGCAGCTACTCAAGTCAAAGTTAGCCAATGCCGATGCCAGGATCTGCAATATCTCCAGCCGAATGCAAGCTGCTCGCCAGGAATACACCCAGGCGGTACAGCAACAATTTGAACTCTGGTCGCTGACCCGCAGTGAGCAGGAAGTGGCTTTATTACTGTTGAAAGGCTTGAGTTTCAAAGAGATTGCCAGTGTTCGCAGCACCAAGGAGAAGACGGTGCGGCAGCAGGCATCGGCAATTTACGCCAAGGCGGATGTTGATGGCCGCCATACCTTCTGTGCCTGGTTTATGGAAGACTTTATTCAACCCGTTGCTAGCGCCGATACTTCACAGGCGGCCTAAGACGCGGGTGGCATCTGTCGTTTTGAAAGCGACTTGACACGCGTTTCTTGAAGCCAATCCTGCGGCGGCTGAGTGGGTAGGATTAGGCATTTGCTCCGGCAATTTTCCTCCTTGCTACTAGGCTGTCGCCTTCATAGAGAGTGGTTTTCCTGCCAGTTAATGCATATAAAAAGGTATAAAAAATTTTTTCTTAGTGCTTTGGGTTCTTTATTATCGAGAATCGATATTGGCACCCAGGCTCCACAGACACCAATAATAGCGGCATTATTTAACTGTGGAGGTGGCGGTGAAGCCTGGCTATATCTTGCTGTTTCTCTTACTGGTGGTACTGGCATCGACCCAGACCCAAGGCTTGTTGCGGGCTTTGATTGAACTCAGCGCCTTCGTAGGCTTTTGTTACCTGTTTTCAACCCTGCCAGAGAATATAGCCAAGAGACGAGCTGCCGATAAACAGCCAGAGGATCACCCCGAGAAGTAAGGGCTTACTACCACTCTGTTTTAATTTCCTGAGGGTGATACCGCAGCCAATCAGGAACAAACACACCACCAGGGTACGCTTCGCCAGTTCAAATAGCTCCTGATAGATAAATTGACCCTGAGGCAACACACTGGTGATGGCGATAGCCAGGCAGTAAAACAGAATAAACCCGGGAATATTGAGTTTCCCCTTGCCACCAAACAACAAGGCGCTGATTGCCGCCAGAGGCACTATCCACAAGGCGCGTGCCAGTTTGATAGTGGTAGCTGTCTTAAGAGCTTCTTCACCGTAGGCAGACGCGGCGCCCACCACGGACGAGGTGTCATGAATGGCGATGGCGCTCCAAACCCCGAAGTCATGTTGGCTCAACTGCAGCAGATGACCTATCACGGGAAAAACAAACAGGGCAACCGAGTTGAGTACAAAGACGCAGGCCAGTGCAATGGCGGTTTGTTCGTTGCGGGCATTGATAGCCGGTGCCACCGCGGCGATGGCGCTGCCACCACAGATGGCCGTGCCACTGGCAATCAAGTGACCGACTCGTCTATCCAATCCCAAAACCCGAGTCAACGCCGTGCCCGCCAGCAGAGTCAGCAATATTGATCCCAGGATTAACGGTAAGTTGCCCACAGAGGCGTCGATCGCCTGTTGCAGCGGAATGCCAAAACCCAGACCGACAATGGAGATGGCCAGCAGTTTTTTGGTTAGTTTCCCAAGATCCCAGTCCGATGGCAGCCAGCCGAGATTAGCCAGCACAAATCCCACCAAAAGTGCCAGAGGTGAGGAGATGGCGGGGTGTAGGCAGGCGATGGCAAGCAGGCAAAACAGCCACTTTTTCTGCAGTTGGCTCATGGGCAAGAGATAGCAAGATTCCGGGGACGTTAGTATAAGTGAGGCAAAATGCTAGGAAAACTAAAATTAACTTAATGTTCAGCGTAAGTTTTGCTGAATCTCTGGCTAAGGCAACAGGATCAGGGAAGCCAGTTCCCCGATCCTGAGTCGATGTCACTTCTGGCAGAAGTTTGCTGTGTCTAATAAGGCCAAGTGTCTATGACGCTTTTGCGATTAGACTCGTGAAGACAACTGATATTCATGGCCATCTTTGGTGGTAAAGCGTTTGCAACTCTTGTTGCTGCGTGGCTGACCGCCATCATTGTGCAACAGGCTAATCCACTCACGCTTGAGTCTGTTGTCCTGGCAGCGACCATCGATGAGACAGCGTTCCAGCTGAATGTCTTCAATGGCGGCGCAGTCACGACTGCCGATACAGCCTTGGCGGTCAAAACTCAGCTCCAGGTGACAGTCGCGATCATCCTTGAGCAATATGGCTTCGGGCTCGCTGCGGTGGCCGCTCAGGGCGACAAACTGTTGTGGCTGTTTGAGGCCACATTGGCTGCCATCGGCAAAGCAGGCCAAGAGATGCTGATAGTAAACCACATAACAAACCACCTCGGCATGTGAGCCGTTTGCCAGTGGGAACAGCCGGTCAAGCAGTTGCTTGGCATTGGCCATCTTGTCGGCGATATGGCGTTCACCGAGTGCTTCCACGGCAAAGACGGCTTCGGCGATGAAAGGGTTGTGCTCTTGATTGATTTTTTGCTGCATAGTGGAGATGTTCATCGTCTCGCCCTCGTGTTTGCTTTCCTTGACCTGATGGCACTGTCGCCTCATGGCCGGACAATTCCTGTGAATTGCTTAATTTGTAGGCTAGCGTTTTTTTGATTACAATTTCACAATAAAAATTTTACAGTGTGAATTTTACAAAATGCGCCAAGACCAAAGCCTGATCCGTAAGTCACATTTTCTGGGAACTAAAATAAGAAACCTCAGAAAACGCAATCACTTAACTATGGAAGATTTGTCGGCACGCTGTGTCAGGGTCGATCCTGAGTCGGCACCGTCCGTGTCATACCTGTCGATGATCGAAAGGGGCAAGCGTGTTCCCAGCGCTGGTATGCTGGCGGTCATAGCCGCAGTTTTTCAGAAAGAAGTGAGTTGGTTTCTGGACGATGCGCCGGAGGAGCAGGCTATCACCCCGGACAAAGGACGACGCGGCGGGGTGAGTGGTATGCCGCTGGAGCCAGGTTTCCTGTTCTCCAATGATATTTTGCAGATAGCTATTCCCGAGATGCTGTCACAAACGGGGATCAGCGGCCGCCAGTTTGCCCACCTGTTGATCCGCGCCCATCAGGAACACCATCAAAACCATTTCCCCGATCTGGAACGGGCCGCCGAAGAGGTGGGTAAGAAGCGTCTGCCCTTGTCGGTAGAAGAGATGCTGGATCTCGCCGCGGCGCAGGGACTGAAGATCCAATGGTTCGCCCGGCCGGCAAAACAGCTGACGGATGCCCAGGGGTTATGTACCGGAGAGTTGGTGACTTCCTACATGGAGCCGCCGGGAACGCTATTTCTCAACGAGATCCTCAAGTCTCAACCAACCAGGCTCAAGTACGACCTGGCAGTGCATATAGGTCACTGTGTGCTGCATAACCGTGATGGGCTGAGTAATGTGTTGACCGTGGGCCGCAGTGGCTTCAGTGAAACCGATCCCCAGATCCAGAGTTCTTCTCTTAATGCCCAGGATATACTCCAGGCCTGGCGTGGCTTTGAGGCCAGTTTCTTTGCCGGAGCCTTGCTCTGCCCCAAGGTGGCATTCAGGCAGTTGCTGGACAGATACGGCTACGAGATAGATGCTCACCGATTGGCGGGGGTTTCTCCTTCGGTAGCGATGCGGCGTATGACCGGGGTTTCACCTTACCCTCACTGGCACTACTTCGACGCCTATGCTCCGGGCAAGCTAAAAGCTGTGTATCGCGGTAACGGTATACCTCTGCCTTGGGGCAATATGCGGGCGGTGGCCGATCCTTGTCAGCACTGGGCGGTATTTCGGATGATCACCGAACCCAAGGAAGGCAGTTCGGCGCAGATTTCCATCCTGGATGTGGAGCAACAACCCAGGATCTATTGCTGTGAATCGGTTAAGGTCAAAGACTTGGCCGGCAACCACCATGTGCTCTGTGCTGGAATAGATCTCAATCCTGCCATTGAGGCTCAAGGGGAAGATGCCTTGTCATTGGCGCAGGATCTTAAGCAGGCTTGTGTCGAGCAGGGCGGAGAAGGTGCCATTCCCAGAAAGATAAAACAGCAACTGCTGACAGTGGCACGGATACTCAATATCAATTGGGTCGAGCGCGGTATTGCCGGTGATGCCAGATTGATCTGCTCCAGAGGTGCGGTTTGCCCGAGACGGCCAACCTGTTATGGCGAGCAGCCTGAGGTGAGCTTTCCCTGGCCCAAACAATAACCTTGGAACGCTAGCACAACCTTGGGTTGGTAAATACAGACAATAGATAACTTATATTCACCTATTGTCTGTTTTGAGTGGCGCAGTTATTACTGGGTTTTAGTTCACTCCAATATGGCCATTACAAAGCCAATAGTGAGTAAAATAGCCATAATAAGCCTAAGGCTGCTTTGTTGTTTTTGATAACGAATAATCACAGGATCCTGGCTGTTGGCCAGAGTGCCAGATTCCAGCGATTGTTTGACTCTTATCGCTATGTTTGATGATTTTTTTTCATCTGTTTGAGCCAGTTCAGGATACTGAATCCGTATATATTTCAGTAGCTGCTGCCAACGCCAAAGCTGCAAAACAAAGAAGAGTCCTGCCAGAATAAACATCAGCCAGGCGATATGTGACAGCGCCCATTCTATCTGTGGTTCCATGAATACTCTTTTATTAGCCGAAAGATAGTTGCGGCTATGTTATACCAATCAGAAGTAAGATTCAGAAGTTGTATGTGTACTCAAGGCTTTGCGGGAATGAGGTTCAGTATTCCCAACGGCAGTGACAAGGCTGCCGTTGGGGAACCTGAGGTTAAACCTTGAAGCGGGCGACTAAGGTATCCAACCTGTGGGCCAGATTATTGAGTGCGTCACTGGCCGCCGCAGCCGCTTCGGCGGTCTCGGCAGTGCGCTGGGTTATCTCATTGATCTCACTGACGTTACGATTAATATCTTCCACGACTGTGGATTGCTCCTCAGTGGCTGCCGCCACTTGAATATTCATATCGCTTATCTGGGCAATTTGTCCCGAGATACCGCTGAGTGCCTGGCTGGCCTCATCGACGGCCTGAACGCCTTCATGGGAGCGATTGCGACTCAGCTCCATGGCACTGACGGCTCGGGCGGCTTCGGCCTGCAGCTTATCTATCATCACCTGCACTTCATCGGTTGAGGTGGCGGTGCGGGAAGCCAAGTTGCGAACTTCATCGGCCACAACCGCAAAGCCACGGCCGGCCTCACCGGCTCGAGCCGCCTCAATGGCGGCATTTAATGCCAGCAGGTTAGTTTGCTCCGAGATGGCACGGATCACATCCAGAATGCCGCCGATGGACTTGGTGTGGGTCGCCAGCGACTCGATCACCTCGCCGACCTGAGCCACATCCTGTGACAATTGGTTAATGGTATTGCGGGCACGGGTCACCACCTGTTGGCCAGTGGCCGATTCGCTGTCGGCATCTTTGGCTGTTACCGCCGCCTGGGCCGCATTGGCGGCAATTTCATTAACGGTTGCCCCCATTTCGTTGATGGCGGTTACCACCATCATGGTGCGGTCTTTCTGATCCTGGCTGTCGCTCATGGTCTGCTGGGCCTGCGCCGAGACTTCCTTGGCGGATAGCCCCAACTGTTCGCTGGTGGCGGCCACTTCGACCACAGAGTCTTGGATCTTGGAGATAAAGCTGTTGAAGCCCTTGGCCAGTTGGGCGATTTCATCTTCACCCTCGACCGGCAGACGTTGGCGCAAGTCGCCTTCGCCTTCGCCTATGTCGCGGAACATTTCCGCCACCTTGCTGATGGGACGGCTAACAGAGCCGGCCACTATCACAGCCAGGAAGATAAAAGCGGCGGCAATCAATACTGTCCATAATAGAATTTGATAGGCCGCCTCTTGCAACAGGGCAAAGATCTCCCCTTGAGGAACCTGGGCTACCAGATACCAATCCATTGACGGAATATAGCTGCTGGCAACCAGCATATCGATACCATCGACTTTGGTTTCAAGCAACTGGAAGTCGCTTTTATCAAGCAGCTTGCTAAGATTGCCTGGGTAGAGATCCTGCAGGCTGCGCTTGCCTGTCAGGTTCTTGTCCGGATGCAGTTGGATCTTGCCCTGATTGTCGGTGAGGAACACATAGCCGCTTTGCTCTATCTTGAAGGAGTTGAGCAGGCGCACCATATCGTCGAGTGACTTGGCCAGCCCCACCAGGCCGCGACCGTTGGGCTGTTGATAGTTAATGAAGAGTTTGACCTCGCCGTTGGCTTCGGTAAACACATTCAACATGCGTTCCTGGCGACTGTCTCTGTAGTTGAAAAACCAGCCATCCTGCTGTTGGTTGAGGATCCGCAGAAAGCCGTCCTGGGTGTAATAGGCCGCTGTTTCCCGATCGGCATAGGAGGCTTGTGCCAAGTGATACTGACGAGTCATATCCTTGAGCTGAGAAATGACCAAAGGGACTTCGGCTTCCGGGCGTCCCTGTTCCAACCAGTGTCTGAGCATTTGACTGTGGGCCAGTTGTTCGGCGCCATTCATCAGCGTGCTGATTTCCAGATCCAACTTATTGCGGATCTGCAGCATTAAGCTTGGCAGTTCGGAACCGAGCATACGTTGTTCAACGACCTCACGGGCACTGCGCTGACTGAGAACACCGACTAAAATCGTCGACATCAGTACCGCCAGCGTCACTGTCAGTAGAATCTTTTGTTTAATGGTGAGTTTGAGTTTCATAGCGACCGCCTATCCATATCCTTATAGTGTGGACAACAGCATTAACTGATTTAACGTTAATTACACTTGAGCATAGTAATTAACGCATTGGCAGGGACTTCCCCGTAAGTCTTTGTAGAGTATAGGCAGGCCAGCTGTTTTATGGGGCTGGATCTTATTGTAGAACCGCGATTATGACTAAAAAACTCTCGTGCATCAATAGGTGCTAATATTGCTTTTGCGTAAATAAAAAACGCGTCTTAAAAGACGCGTTTTTGTGGTTTACAGTCATCAATTACATATTGGGATAGTTAGGGCCACCACCACCTTCGGGTGTCACCCAGGTGATGTTCTGGCTGGGGTCCTTGATGTCACAGGTCTTGCAGTGAATGCAGTTCTGGCTGTTGATCACAAACTTGGGTTGTCCCTCGTCTTCAACAACCTCATAGACCCCCGCAGGGCAATAGCGTTGCGCCGGTTCATCGTATTTCACCAGGTTGACCGCAATAGGAATAGTGGCGTCTTTCAAACGCAGATGGCAGGGCTGGTCTTCTTCGTGGAAGGTATTGGATAGATACACGGAAGAGAGCTTATCAAAGCTAAGCTTGCCATCCGGCTTGGGGTAATCAATCTTGCTGTAGGCGCTGGCCTCACTCATCTGGGCATAGTCGGGATGCTCATCCCTCAGGGTCACAGGGAACTTGCCGCCAAACCAGTTTTGATCGATATAGTTAAAGGCCCCCCCCAGGAAGGTGCCGAATTTGTGCATGGCCGGGCCGAAGTTACGCGAGCGGTAAAGTTCATCAAAGAGCCAGCTCTGTTCCAGCCGCTCCTGGAAGCAGTCGAGATCTTTTCCGCCTTCAACCCCGGCGATAAGGCCTTCGGCCAGAGTCTCGGCCGCCAGCATACCGCTCTTGATGGCGGTGTGGGTGCCCTTGATCTTGGCAAAGTTGAGTGTCCCGGCATCACAACCTATTACCAGACCGCCGGGGAAGCTCATCTTGGGCAGAGAGTTTAGACCCCCCTTGGTAATGGCCCGGGCACCATAGCTCAAACGCTCGCCGCCGCTTAAGGTCTTGGCGATGACAGGGTGGGTTTTGTAACGCTGAAATTCATCGAAAGGGCTCAGATGCGGGTTCTTGTAGTTGAGGTCGATGATCAGTCCCACGGCAACCTGGTTGTCTTCCATATGGTAAAGGAAACCGCCACCGCTGGCGCCTTCCAACAGCGGCCAGCCGCCACTGTGAACCACTTTACCCTGTTGGTGTTGTTCGGCCGGGATCTTCCAAATCTCTTTGAAGCCTATGCCATAGTGTTGTGGTGTTTTACCGTTATCCAGGTGGAATTTTTCTATCAGCTGCTTGCCCAGATGGCCACGGCAGCCTTCGGCAAACACTGTATATTTGGCGTGTAGTTCCATGCCCGGCATATAGCTGTCTTTGGGCTGGCCATCGGCGCCTATGCCCATGTCGCCGATCAGTATTCCCTTGACGCTGCCATCTTCATGGAACAACAGCTCGCTGGCGGCGAAACCGGGGAATATCTCTACTCCCAGGCCTTCGGCTTGCTCGGCCATCCAGCGGCAGAGATTACCGACGCTGATAATATAGTTGCCATGGTTGTGCATGGTCTTGGGTACCAGGCTGTTGGGCAGATGTTTGCCATCTTCCGCCGACTTGAGCAGATAGATTTCATCTTCTGTAACCTGGGTATGCAGGGGCGCTCCCAGCTCTTTCCAGTCACCGAAGAGTTCTTCCAATACGCTGGGTTCAAAGACGGCGCCGGAGAGAATATGCGCGCCAACTTCAGAGCCTTTTTCGACCACACAGACACTGATCTCTTTGCCGCTGTCTTTGGAGATCTGCATCAAACGGCAAGCCGCAGCCAGTCCGGCTGGGCCTGCACCAACGATAACAACATCGAATTCCATTGATTCGCGTTCCATCATGTCACCTCTATCCTTCAAAGTCCCCCGATGTAAACGGGTGTTTTATTTTTATCCAGCTCCAACCTTACCTGAAAATCTATTCAGGGCACAGTATTTGATCGGAAAGCCGCGGTTAGTTTTGATGAAATTTCTGAGTGAAGCTTGTCACAAAAAGTCCACGCAGATTTGAACCAGATCGGGAAATACATTTTTAGGGGTATGGTTCACCCCCCTTTTCGTCCTATAATTGGCGCAGACGGTTCTCCGAGCTTTTGGTCCTACGTCAGTGAAGATATGGTCCTTTAGCCGTGGCAATTTTGCCACCGGGGTGAGCAAAGAAATGCCCTCACCTCCCTGACTTGGAAAGGTGATCATGTCCCAGTTACAAGACAATTTTGGTCGAAGATTTCACTATTTGCGGATGTCAGTTACTGACGTCTGTAACTTCAAATGCAGTTACTGCCTGCCGGATGGTTATCGCCCGGAGGGCAAGCCCTCTTTTCTGACGCTCAGCGAGATTGAGAATCTGGTTGCCGCCTTCGCCAAAGTAGGTACCCGCAAGGTACGGATCACAGGTGGCGAGCCTACGCTGCGCAAAGATTTTACCGATATCATCCGCGCAGTTGCCGACAACAGCGAAATTCACACTATCGCCACTACCACCAATGGTTATAGGCTCGAGAAGCACGCCAAAGAGTGGTATGACGCCGGGCTGAGGCGGATCAACGTGTCTGTGGACAGCCTGGACCCCAGGATGTTTTATCAGATCACCGGCGAGAACAAGTTCGATGAGGTCATGCGCGGTATAGATGCGGCGCTGGAAGCCGGCTTTGAGCGGGTCAAGATCAACGCTGTGCTGCTCAAGGATCTCAACGATAAGGACCTGCCGCGTTTCCTGCATTGGATCAAACATACCCCCATAGATCTGCGTTTCATCGAGCTGATGGAAACCGGTTTGGGTCACGACTACTTCAAGGCGCATCACCTGGCCGGAGCCGATATCAAGGCCAGACTCGAGGCCGAAGGTTGGCAGTATGATCAGCCCGCGGCCGAAGATGGTCCGGCGCAAAACTTCAGCCATCCTGATTATCGTGGCCGTATCGGGCTCATCATGCCTTATGCCAAAAACTTCTGCGCCAGCTGTAATAGGTTGCGGGTTTCTGCCAAGGGTAAGTTGCACCTGTGTCTGTTCACCGAACATGGTGTCGATCTTCGGGATCTGCTTCAGAGTCCTGAACAGCAGGATGAGTTGATTGCCCGTTTGCATCAGCAGTTGCAGCAGAAGAAAGAGACTCACTATCTGCATCAAGGCATTACCGGTGTGACCCAACACCTGGCCTCTATCGGCGGTTGAGGGTGGCGCTCGTCTGGGCGCCAGATACTTATCATCGCCATCTCGGTAGCATTCAGCAGCAGGAACTGACATGGGACATTGCATTCATACCCATTTTGAGCCCTTGAATATCGCCATTCTTACCCTTTCAGACAGTCGGGATCTGCAGACAGATACCTCAGGGCGTTTTCTGGTACAGGCACTGCAGGAGGCTGGGCATAACCTGGTCGAGCGTAAGCTCTGCCCGGATGATAAATACCAGATGCGCGCCATCGTCAGTCAATGGATAGCCGCGGCCAATGTTCAGGTGATTATCACCACAGGCGGCACCGGCTTTAGCGGCAGAGACAACACCCCTGAGGCGCTGCGGCCGCTGTTTGACGCTGAAATAGAAGGCTTTGGTGAACTCTTTCGCCACATCACTTACACTGAGCTGGGCACTTCTACCGTGCAGTCGCGGGCACTGGCCGGTATCGCCAATCAAACGGCGCTGTTTTGTCTGCCCGGTTCCACCGGCGCATGTCGTACGGCCTGGAACAAGATCCTCAAAGAGCAGCTGGATGCCCGGCACCGGCCTTGTAACTTCGTATCCCATTTGAAAAAGGTTGCTATAGATGACTAATGCCTTTACCCATATCAATGCCGACGGCAACGCCCATATGGTGGATGTGACCGAAAAGTCGATCACCGAGCGCGAAGCCCGTGCCGAGGCCTATATTGAGATGTCTGCCGAGACGCTGCAGATGATCATGAGTGGCAGCCACCACAAGGGCGATGTGTTCGCCACCGCCAGAATCGCCGGCATTATGGCCGCGAAGAAAACTTCAGAGCTGATCCCTCTTTGTCACCCCTTGATGCTGACCAAGGTCGAGGTGGATCTGCAGGCTGAGCCGGAGCAAAACCGGGTCAGGATCACCAGCCTGTGTAAGCTGGCTGGTAAAACCGGGGTTGAAATGGAAGCCCTGACGGCGGCCTCGGTTGCGGCGCTGACTATTTACGATATGTGTAAAGCGGTGCAGAAAGATATGGTGATTACCCAGGTAAGACTGCTGGAGAAACGCGGCGGTAAATCCGGTCATTTTAAGGTGTAACGATATGATTAAAGTGCTGTTTTTTGCTCAAGTGCGCGAATTATTGGGAACGGCTGCCATTGAAGTCGAGAGCCAGCCGGGTTTGACGGCCGAGGCGCTGCGTGCCCAATTGGCGTCCACAGACGACAAGTGGGCCAGAGTGATGGCGTCCGACAAGCTGTTGGTGGCCATCAACCAAACCCTCAGCCCTTGGCATACAGAGATCAAAGCGGGTGACGAGGTGGCCTTCTTCCCACCGGTAACCGGAGGTTGAGATGCAAAGCGATCGTATTTTGGTACAAACCGCCGACTTCGATGTCCCGGCCGAATATGCCCGCATCGCCGCCGACAACAGCGACGGCGCCGTGGTAACCTTTGTCGGCAAGGTGCGTGACTTCAACGATGGCAGCGCGGTTACCGACCTGACGCTGGAACACTATCCCGGGATGACAGAAGCCGTTTTAGGGCAAATTGCCACTCAAGCCCGTGAGCGTTGGCCGCTGAATCAGCTGACCATAATTCACCGGGTTGGTACTATGCATTTGGGCGAACAGATAGTGTTTATCGGTGTCAGCAGTGCCCACCGCAAGGCGGCGTTTGCGGCTTGTGAGTTTCTCATCGATTTCCTCAAGACCAAGGCGCCATTCTGGAAACTGGAAGCCGGTGAAAGTGGTCAACACTGGGTTGAGGCTCGCGATGCCGACGAGCAGGCCGCCAAGGCCTGGGAAAAGTAACCGGAGCGTGTGATGGTGCTATTGGAGCGATTGCTGAATTCGACGACCAGGGCCGTGCTGACCGCGCTGGCGCTGCTCAGTCTGTGTCTGCCGGCTTCGGCGGCGCAAAGCGTTCATGTGGCTGCGGCGGCCAATATCAAGTTTGCCCTGGATGATATTGCCGAGCGTTATCAGCAACAGACAGGACGCCAACTCAAGATCTCCTACGGTTCTTCCGGTAACTTTGTGGCGCAGATAAAACATGGTGCGCCGTTTGAGCTGTTTCTCTCGGCCGATGAGCGTTATGTCGAGGCGCTGGCTGACGCAGGCATCACTCGCGACAAGGGGTTGGTCTACGCCTATGGACGCTTGGCTCTGGTGGCTCCAAAAAATTCGCCGCTGAAACTGGATCAAGAGCTACAGGGGCTGCAACAAGCACTGGCCGCCGGGCAGATCAAGCGCTTTGCTATCGCCAACCCGGATCATGCTCCCTATGGCGAGCGCGCCCGCGCACTGCTCAAGCAAAAAGGTTTGTGGCAGGAGTTGCAGGCCAACCTCATCTATGGTGAAAACGTTTCCCAGGCGGCGCAGTTTGCCTTGAGTGGTTCGACTCAGGGCGGCATAGTTGCCCTGTCGCTGGCGGTGGCGCCACAGTTTCAGGCGAGAGGTCGTTATCTGGCGTTGCCGGTAGACTCCCATGCCCCGCTGACCCAGCGCATGGTACTGCTTGATAAAGCCGGTGACGATGCCAAAGCTTTTTATGATTATCTGCAAGGGCAGGAAGCGCGACAGGTGTTCAGCGCCTATGGCTTTGCCTTGCCCGAGGGAAGTTGAATGGATTGGCAGTCGCTGTGGCTCTCGGTCAAACTGGCTGCCATCAGTGTCTTGGTACTCTTGCCGCTTGCCATCTTGCTGAGCCGCTTGCTGGCCTATCGAGAGTTTCGCGGTAAGTCATGGATAGAGGCGCTGATCATGGTGCCTCTGGTGTTGCCGCCCACGGTGATAGGTTATTACCTTTTGGTAGGGCTTGGCAGTGAAAGCTGGCTGGGCCAATGGCTGCAGCAAACCTTGGGCGTGCAGCTGGTATTTCATTTCTCCGGCCTGGTGGTCGCCTCGGTACTGGTCAATATTCCCTTTGCAGTGCAGCCTATTCAAAGAGCCTTTGAAGCCATTCCTCAGGATGTGCGCGATGCCTGCGCCTGTTGCGGCATGAGTCGCACCAAACAGCTATTTAAGGTGGAGTTGCCCTTGGTGTGGCCGGGGATTTTGACGGCCCTGGTGCTGTGTTTCTCCCATGTGCTCGGCGAGTTTGGTGTCGTCCTGATGATGGGGGGCTCCATCGCGGGAGAGACCAAGACGATTTCCATCGCCATCTACGACAGTGTCCAGGCGTTTGACTTCGCCTCGGCCGGTACTATGTCGCTGGTACTCTTGTTGTTTGCCATCACCACATTGGCATTGACCACAGGGTTGTCGCGGCGGCTCGGGAGATTGAGATGACTCCGACAGATCTGCATGTCAGCGTTCATCAAACCAAGGGGATCCCACTGCAGGCCGACTTTGTTTGCCGTGCCGGTGAAGTCCTGGCCGTGGTAGGGCCCTCCGGTGGTGGCAAGACTACGCTGCTGAGGATGATTGCCGGTCTCAATAAGCCGCAATCCGGCAGCATCCGCTATGGTGATAAACCCTGGTTTTCCGAGACAGTGAACCTGAGCCCGCAGCAACGCCATCTGGGGTTTGTGCCGCAACATTTTGGCCTGTTTCCCAATCTGAGTGCGGTCGACAATGTTATCGCCGGGCTGGATCATCTGCCTAAGGGCGAACGCCGTGCCAGAGCGCTTGATTGGCTGGAGCGGGTCAATCTCCACGGTTTGCCGGATCGTTTGCCTGAGCAGTTGTCCGGCGGCCAGAGACAGCGAGTGGCGCTGGCCAGAGCGTTGGCGCGTGAGCCTTCGGTATTGCTGCTGGATGAACCTTTTTCTGCCGTCGATCGCGAGACCCGTGAGCGCCTGTATCTGGAGCTGGCACGGCTCAAGTCACAGCTGCATATTCCGGTGATCATGGTGACCCATGATCTCAACGAAGCCTTATTGCTGGCCGACCGCATGGTGCTTATCAGCCAAGGGCAGTTACTGCAACAGGGTGTGCCCCATGACGTATTGGCCAAACCCCGCAATGAGGCGGTTGCCCGGCAGATGGGCCTGAGAAACCTGTTTGACTCTGAAGTGGTGGCCCTGGAGCAGGAGCGACAACTCACCTGGCTTAAGTTTGGCGAGCAACTGATTGCCTGTGACTATGATGCGCGCCTGAATCCGGGAGATAAGGTGCGCTGGGTGGTGCCCAATCAAGGCGTCAGATTCAACTCCATCAGCCGTGGCCGCCTGTGCCGCAGCTTCAATAAACTCAATGTCAGGCTCGAATCCCTACTGGTGATGGGCGAGTCTGTGCGCCTGCTGGCGGCAATCGAAGGCGTGGATCAGACCCTTAGCGCCGAAGTGCCGTTACATCTGGCTCGCAAGCTGGAGTTGGTTGCCGGTATGCAGACAGAAGTTGCTCTCAAATCTGAACAAATTCATATTCTCGAACACTGATAAGACAGTCTTTATGCCGGTTGTCGATTAGATGATCAAAACTTAATTTAGCTTCCATCCTGAGTTCAAGCGCTGAAATCTATACTGCAGCCATTGAAACAACCTCAGGAGAGAAACAAGATGCAAAAGTTGGCATATTTACTGGTATTATCCTCATTCTGCAGTGCCGCTGCTCTTGCAGCCTATACCGGGCCAGGAGTCGAAAATCGGGTCATTACAGCGTCTCAGGTCGAGCAGGCCAGTGACGATACTCAAGTTGAGCTGACAGGTTACCTGGTGAAGAGCCTGGGCGACGAAACTTACCTGTTCCGTGATGATTCCGGCGAGGTTAAAGTCGAAATCGATCATAAGCTGTGGCGCAATATCAATGCCGATGTGAAAGAAAGCACTCTGGTGAAACTGACCGGCGAGGTTGACAAAGAGTGGAACGGCAATGAAGTTGAAATTGAAAGTATCACCTTGATTGGTGACACTGCGAAATGAATCTTGGCTTGTATGAGTAGTTGGCCTTTGATGCCAGCGCTCGGATGGAGGCAAAATGAGACGTTTATTGGCGGGGCTGGTGCTGTTTTCTTCGGTAGCAGTCGCGGCTCCCTCGCTGCTGGAATTGTTGAATGATAGTGACCGTATTCAACCGATAGAGCTGATGCAGCGTATTGAGTCCCAGTTTCCCGGGGTGATCGTCGAGTTTGAAACCGATGTGGATAATGGGGTTTTGGTCTATGAAATTGACTTAATAAACCCGGATGATCACACTACCACTGAGCTGGATATACTTGCCGGCAGCGGTGAGATCCTCAAACGCAAAGTCGATCGTTTGGAGGCTGACGATATGGCTGAGTTGGCTGCGGTCAAACTCTTGGTGCAGAAAAAGCTCAGTTTTTCCCAACTGGTGGAAATGGCGATGCAAAACAGTAAGGCTCATCTGCTGGAAGCTCAGTTGGACAAAGATCTGGGGATTGCCTACCTGGAGCTGAAAGTAATGGATGAACGAGGCAAGCATAAGCTGGCGTTTGATATCGAAAAACAGCGGCCATTGCCTCTACTGAAATGGGACTGACAATGAAGATATTACTGGTCGAAGATGACGTAACCACTCAGGATTATATCGTCAAGGGCTTCCTGGAGCAGGGACATAACATTGAAACTGCGGCCGATGGTCATCAGGGTTTGCTGTTGGCGACCAGTAGTCAATACGACTTGGTAATACTGGATCGCATGTTACCCGGGCTCGATGGCCTCAAGGTTTTGGCGGCGCTTCGGGCCACCGGCAATCAAACCCCGGTGTTGATCCTCTCGGCACTCAGTCACGTCGACGAGAGGGTCAAGGGGCTGCGCGCCGGTGGTGATGACTATATGACCAAGCCGTTTGCCTTCTCCGAACTGCTGGTGCGGGCTGAGAAACTGATGTTGCGTGGCCAGTCACTGCCGGCCAAGACAGATCTCAAGGTGGGTTTATTGGAGATGGAGTTACTGACCCGTAAAGTGACTCTGGACGGTACTGAACTGATGTTGCAACCCAAGGAATTCCAACTGCTCAAGTACCTGATGGAACACGCCAATCAGGTGATCAGTCGCACCCTGCTGTTTGAAGCCGTATGGGACTACCACTTTGACCCCAGAACCAATGTTATCGATGTGCATATCGCCAAGCTGAGACGTAAGTTCGAAGAGTTGGGGCATGGCGAGCTGATTGAAACCATAAGAGGGGCTGGTTATCGTCTCCGCCAAAGCCATTAAGCCGTATCAGAGCAGCGTATGGCGTATTACCATCTTCTTCTCTGTGCTGGTGACTCTGATCATCGGCGCGTTACTGTTTGCACTCTATCAACAGCTGGTGACAGAGCAGCAGTCTCAGGTTGAGAAACACTTAGCCTCGGAGGCGCAGCGTTACCAGCAACTAGCCCTGAGCGTAGATAAGCGCAGCTTTGCGGCGCAAATCCATGCTGCTGATCCGCAAACTGCACTGATTGCCTGGCAGGGTAGCCCGGATATGGTCGGGGCGTTGACCTTTATGCCCGACAATATGCCACTGCTGCCGAAAACCCGTGATTTCCCCATCCTTACCGGCGGCCCGGATAAACTGCATATTCTCACCGGCGGCGTGGTAATGACCCGCTATGGCCCTGTGCTGATCGCCACCCGTACCGACCACTTGGCGACCTTGATCGAAAAGTTTCTCAGCGCGGCGGCCACCGCTGTGATGCTGACAGTGGTATTGACGCTGGCCATGGGGTATCTGTTTTCCAAGGCGCTGCTCCGGCGTTTGGTGCAATATAACCGCCTGAGTGAACGCATAGAGCGAGGTTACTACAACACCCGCTTGCCTGTGAGTCGCAACAGTGATGAATTCGATATGTTGGCGCGCCAGTTCAATCGGGTGCTGGATACCCTGGAACGCAACCTTGCCGCCGTGCGCGGGGTGACTGACAATATCGCCCATGACCTGCGCACGCCTTTGTCGCACCTGAGGATCGGATTGGAGCAGCTGCCGCAGTATCCAGCGGAAGAGCTACCCGAGCGCAGCGCGATTCTTATTGAAAAGCTGGATCACTGCCTGGCGACCTTCAACGCCATGTTGTCGCTGACCCGCATTGAAGAGGGGCAACAACAACTGGAGCTGGAGAGCTTCAGCTTACAGCAGATGTGTCATGATCTGCTGGATATGGCCGATGTATTGGCCGAGGCACAAGAGCAACAACTCAAGCTGGAAACCAGTGAGGATTGCCATATCACAGGCGATAAACATCTCTTGTTCCAGGCGCTGTTCAATCTGGTCGACAACGCCATTCGCTATGCAGGCGAGGGAGCTTGTATCACCATTTCGCAGCAAGCCAACCAGGTCATCATCAGCGACAATGGCCCCGGGATCCCGGAAGCGGAGCGTGAGCGGGTCTTCGAACGCCTGGTGCGGCTGGATCCCAGCCGTCATAAGCAAGGCACCGGCTTGGGGCTTTCTATGGTCAAGGCGATTCTTTCGCGGCACAACGCCAGTATTTCACTGCAGGATAACCACCCCGGCCTTAGGGTCATAGTCACATTTCAGGTTTAACCCATGTATTCAGTGATAGCTACAGAACCCGACTTTATCCTGCTGGACAAGCGGCCCGGAGTTCACTTCCACAGTCAACACGGTGAGGCCGGGCTGGTGGCCAGTGCCGAGCGAGAATTGGGTTATAAGCTCTATCCCGTACATAGGCTGGATACCTTGACCTCCGGCCTGTTGCTTCTGGCCCGTTCATCCGAGGCGGCGGCCGAATTTACCCGTATGTTCAGTGAACACAAGGTGCAGAAATATTATTTGGCGTTGGCCAAGGGTAAACCGGGTAAGAAACAGGGTTGGATCATAGGTGATATGGCCAAGTCCCGCCGTAGCCAGTATAAGCTGCTGCGTTCCACCGATAACCCGGCGGTTACCCAGTTCTTTTCCTGGTCGGTCGCCGAAGGGTTGCGCCTGTATCTGCTCAAGCCTCACAGCGGCAAGACCCATCAGCTGAGGGTGGCGCTTTCCAGCCTGGGAGTGCCGATTCTGGGGGACACTCTCTATGGCGGCAGTGCTGTTGATGCCGACCGTGGCTACCTGCACGCCTATGCTTTGGAGTTTGAATGGCGCGGGCAAGCGCTTAGATACCTGAGCTTGCCATCGCAAGGCGAAGTTTTTATGCAGTCGGGAGTTCTCGATCAGTTGCAAACGCTTAAGCAACCCTGGGAGTTGGACTGGCCCAAGCGCAAATAAATACTGGTAGCTGACATTTCGATTTACTCAGGGAAAGGGAAAAGGTTGCAAGCCGGGCATCATGCTGCCAAGTTAAATGGGTTGTCCCTTTAATTCCTTGCCAGGAGTCATACCATGGATACCAATAAACTCTTGCTCGTCATCATCGCCATTTTGTTGCCACCGGTGGCGGTATTTCTCAAAGCCGGTGCCGGTAAAGACCTGCTGATCAATATCATTCTCTGTCTGTTCTTTTGGTTTCCGGGGTTGCTGCATGCGCTCTGGGTGGTGACCAAGAACTGAGCACAAGCGCTGAGACAGTGGCATTGGCCGGTCTTTGTTAGCGGCCAATCTGGGCTTTGGTTTCTCAAACGCAGTGGTTTGATTGCTAAATTTTTTGGGCCAGTTCCCTCAGTGAGGCGCTGGCCGCTTCGATGGAAACCCGATGGCGCTCGTCGGCAAACTCCTGAAATTCACTGCGCACCTCATAAAACTGTTCTACCCCAAGATAGTGGCTCAGGGTCTTGATATGGGGACCCAGGTGATTCATTCCGGCGCGAATGCCCTCGTCGCCAAAGCCAAACTCGCCGCAGGAGTAAACCAACACCAGTTTCTTGCCGCTGAATATCGGTCGCAGCGGAAAATCGCCGCGCTTTAAGTCGAAGCTGAATGTGCGATTGATGCGTATGACCTGATCAAACCAGGCCTTGAGTGCCGCCGGCATGCCATAGTTGTACATGGGCGTTGAGATCAGAATGATATCGGCCCGCTGCAACTCGTCGATAAGGCAGTCCGACAGTGCCAGCAGCCGTTGCTGCTCTGTACTTTGGAGTTCCTCCGGGGTGAATACAGCGGCAATCCAATCTTGGGTGATGGCCGGTGGTGCTTGGTCACCCAGATCACGATAGATGAATTTTGATAGGTTATTTTGGGTTTGCCAGTGATCGCAGAATAGCTGCGCCAACGACTTGGAAATCGAATTGTAGCTGGACTTGTCATTGTCGGTTCTTCTCGCACTGGCATCTATTCTTAAAAGGGTTTTCATCACTTTCTCCGTTTGTTTGCTCAGGGCATAACTATCTGGAATACCGCTCGAGTTGACAAAGGGTCATTTCTCACTTATAGATGAGCAAAATTCACTTATTTGATCGCAATGTTTGCCCATTTACCCACACTGAATAACTTGAGAGTGTTCGAAGCCGCCGCCAGGCATCTGAGCTTCAAGCTGGCTGCGGAGGAGTTGAGCCTGACTCCGACCGCGGTTTCCCATCAGATAAGAAATCTTGAGACTCAGCTGGACACCCGCCTGTTTATCCGCCAGACCCGGGCGGTATCACTGACACCGGCTGGAGCCGAGTTGGCAGAATCCTGTCGCCAGGCCTTGCTCGGCATAGCCCAGGGGATTGAACGTTTGGGAGTGACACCAAACCAGCTGAGAGTTTCCACCACCCATGGTTTTGCCGCCCTATGGCTGGCGCAGCGATTGCCGGACTTTCAGCAGCGTTTCCCCGATATTCGGGTGTCGGTCAGCAGCGATGAGGGGCTGCAGCCTAGCGACCCTCTGGGTGAGACAGATCTCTGCATACGCTACGGCAAAGCGGCAGAAGGCGAAGAGGTGCTGTTCAGTGAGACGTTCGGCATTTACGCCAGTCCCGGTTATCTCAAGAGCAAACAACCTCAGGTGACGCTGTTGCAGACCCGCTGGCAGAACCCGGCTCTCGACGGACTCGATTGGCAGCAATGGCAACAGACCTATCACGAGTTCAAAGGTGCCAGATTGCTGGAGTTTACCCAGGAGGATCACCTGGTGCAGGCCGCTCTGGCCGGTGAAGGCCTGGCACTTGCCAGTTCTGTGCTGGTGGCCTCTTTGGTGGAGCGGGGTTGGTTGAAACCTTGCTTGCCGGGCAAGGTGTTGCCTGGACTCAGTTATCGGCTGCTGCCGGCTCCCGGCCGCGAGCAGAGCCACAGAGTCAGGGTGTTTCTCGAATGGCTCAGGCAGCAGGCACTCAGCGGGGCGCCAGATAGGTCACAGGATTGAGATAAAACGCCTTCTTGTATCCCTGGGGCGCATCATCCATCAACCAAGGCATGGGCATGAGGCTGACTATGCTGTAGTGCAGATGGGGCGGCTTGCCTTTGGCATTGCCCGAGTCGCCGACCGTGCCCAGTTTGCTGCCCTGAGGTAGATAAAAACCGTTCGGCTCCAGGCTGTCCAGATGGGCGAAATAATGCAACTTCCAGCCTGGCCCCAAGGCCAGCACCACCTTGCCGCCGAGACGCCACTCCCCTTGATAGAGGCGCAGCATGGGCGTCGGGGCCTGCACTTGAGTGCCGCGGGCGGCGAAGATGTCTATGCCCTTGTGTACCCCGGAGGTGCCCCAGGGGTAATACCAGAAACTGTCTTTATGCCAGTCTTTGGCGCTGGCCTGGTGAACCGGCACCTGTGGGTTTTCCGGGATCAGGGCACCGGCAAAGATCAGCAGTAGCAGCAGGATAAAGCCATAACGTTTCTTCATTGCCGACACCTTCCTTAGCTTCAAAATTAACAGCAGATCGCTATTCGCGTTATCGGGTCTTGTTTTATCCCGAGCCTATCAAGATAGTACTTGGATGCCAAACCTATCCTGGTTCTGGGGTTTTGCTCTTGGCTTGCGTCCTGGAGTGCTATCACAGCTCAGTGCCAGAAAGATTTTCCGATGACACCCGCAGTGACATAAAGGTATTGAGACCTCGGGATATTCAGCAGCATTTCTGTAATCGAACATCCCATAATGCTTCAGTGGATTGGGACAAACAGTTCGTCTGTGATGGTCAGTTTATCTTGCTGCAAGCGGTAGACAGAGTCGAGCATAAAAGCCGCACTGCCTTGCCAGCAGAATCCGCCACTTCCCGAAATGCGTAATTGCTTATTGTGGCCCAGAGTCAGAGTAGAGAAGCCGCAAAAATCGCCACTGCCAAGCTTGCCGTCGGCAAAGGCCAGTTTGTGGTGTTCAGTGGCGGTTATCAGTTCGATATGGGGCGGGATCTGATCGCCTGCGTCAAACTCGGTTTCTGCTTGCCCCGGAAACAGTCGCAAGCAGGCCTGGCCCATCTGCCAGCTTGAGGGAATAGCCAGCGCATCCGCAGCACCTGCGATTGGACAAGTTGGTTGACTGAAACTGCCGAGCTTTTGCTCTCTGTTGCTCTTGCAGTTGGCGGCGTTGTATTGCAGGGCCGCCAGCACGGATTCACCCCCGAGGCGATAAAAGTGGCTACCCCAATTGAGCTCTTCATACTCGGCCAGGGCTATGCATTCGTTGAGCTGTCCACTGCGGGACAGGCCCAACAAGAGATCGCTTATCAGCCAGTAATAGCGGCGAACATCTTTGATGGCCGGCTCGGTCGCACCTTTGATTTTGGGGAACAACTCATAGCCACATTCTTGATGAAAGGCGGCGAGCGCCGCCGTTGCCTGTTGATACTCGCCTTTGGCATAACCTTGTTGGAAATCTCTCCTGGCCTTGGCCAGAGCCTGAGTGCTGCACTCGGCAGCGCTCAGAGAGGAAAAAGCCATGGGGAGCAGCAACAGCAAGAGTAAACGCAAGGCGTTAATTCCTTCTTCCCAGAATGCTCAAAATGCGTAGGAATAGGTTGATGATATCCATATAAAGCGCGGCGGCGCTGTCGATGGCGTTGTCGACTGTCTTTTCCTTGGCATTGGCTCGGCCCCAGTCATAGCCAATGTAGCCACAGAAGATCAATACCACTATCCAGTCGGTAATGCCGTGATGGGTCTTGAAGATAAATAGCTCTACCAGTTCGACAATGATCACCAACAGTAGGGCTATTGTCAGGGCGCCGGCTATGCGGGCAAAGAAGGCGGGAAATAGGGTGCCCAATATCATCATTGCCAGAGTCACGATAGTCGTTATCCGCAGTGCCTCCAACACCAGAGTCGGGTCATAGCTGCTGACCACCAGGTTAATTATCAGACCGAAGGGAACAACGACCAGGTTGTAGCCGAGAAAGCTTATCGCGGGCTGGGCTGAGCTTTCAAATAGATAGATGCCCGCCATACAGCAGACGAAGTAGCCGATAAAGAACAGCCAGATTGGAATGGTGATGATGATTTCAGGATCGATATTCAACACCATCAGATAGTTGACCACAAACCCCCAGATCAGGGTCAGACCAACGACCAGGTTATATTTGCCGGCACTGATCTGGCCCTTATTTGTGCCATAGTTGCGTCGCAGGCTATTGTCCATAGTGGGAAATTTCCTTGTTTGTGGAAGTCAGGCGAGATGAAAGCGCCACACAATATAGAAAAATATCAGGCTCAACAAGGCGCTATCACCCAAAATCCTGTAGGACATCTTCCAACCCTCAAGCGCTTGCTGCAACAGTGACTTTTGTTGCTAGTATGTACATTTTGATGCTTTGTTGTAACTTAATGATTTTGAAATAAAAGTATTTATTTTGCTTCATCTGTCCTTGTTTAAATTCAGACTTTCTTACTAGCCTGAACTGGAGAGATTTAATGCGACACTCAATTGGAGCACTGGTTCTGGGCGCCGTGCTTGGCCTGACCGGGTGTAACTCAGATAGCGACAGTGGCACTCAAGCCGCAGCCGAGAGTTACACTCTGGTGGTCATGCCCGATACCCAGAAGTACTCCCGTTATAATCCCGAGCGCTACAATGCTCAAACTCAATGGATTGCCGATAACTACCAGCAACAAAATATCGTTTTTACGGCGCATCTGGGGGATGTGGTTGACCTGCCTGACTCAGAGCAGGAATGGCTCAATGCCCGTGCGGCCATGAGCATTCTGGAGGCCAATCCAGCCACCCCATACAGCATATTGGCGGGTAACCATGATGTGCTGGCTTACCGTCAGTCCGGGGTTGATATCAACAGCAACCTCGACAGCGACAGAACCCTGGCGGCAGAGCCTTTCCTCAAGCATTTCCCGGCGTCTTTGCAGCAAAATAACTTTGCCAGTTTCCAGGGGGCAGATGCCACCGGCTTCAACAGTTATCACCTCTTCAAGGGCGGTGAGCGCGAGTATCTGTTGCTGGCGCTCGACTGGCGTACCTCGGCGGCCAGCATAGCCTGGGCACAGTCAGTATTGGATGCTCACCCGGAAACACCAACCATACTTACTACCCATCAGTTATTAAATGTGGCCGATGATGGCAACAGCGCCATATTTACCGACAATGGCGCCATGCTGTGGGACAAGTTGATCAAAGACAATGACCAGATTTTTCTCACCTTCAACGGCCATCACCATGGTGAGGCCAAGATGGTGGCCAAGAACCGCTATGGTCGCGATGTGGTCATGATCTTGGTGGACTACCAATCGGGATTCTGGGGTGGCAACGCTATGTTGCAACTGGTGAGTTTCGATGAAGCCAACAAGCGGTTGCAGTTCCGTTCATTTTCACCTTGGGTAGCGGCCATCCCTGAGGCAGAGAGGCAGCCTCAGGATGTGCTGCAACGCTGGGAGTTTGAACAGCCACTGGACTTTGAAAAACGTTTTGCCAAGCTGAATCAGGAAGTGGAAACCGAAGGCCCGGGTAAGCTTGAAGGAACACTTGCCTACTGGATATTCGATGCCGAGCATAAGTTAACCAGCACAGATCCAACCAAGGTGCAGTTTATGGATCTTTCCGGGCGCGGCAATACCTTGAGCCTCAAGGCCAAGGCAGGCAGCAGTGGCACTCAGGAGCAATTGTTTGAACTGCTCGGTGAAGCTCCTGGCTTCGGCCACGCCACTGGGGCGGCTCGTTTCAAGGGCGGCAACACCCAGGGCGGCTATTACCTCTCCAGCCAGGCACCGACGCTGGTTTCTGCCGATGGCCAGGCGGGTGTTCTGCCGCAGTACACCATAGAGATGATAGTGCGTCTGGCACCAGAGTGGCAGGCATCGGAAAATGCCTGGGGCGCCGTCTTTGCCCATAAACCCAGCCAGAGCCAGGTGTGTGAACACCATAAGCTGGATTGTGGCGGCGGCGATCCTTCGCTGGCGTTGACCGCCTCCAGTCTCAAGGAGTTCCAGTGGATCTCCACCTCCAGCAATGGCGTGGGGCCCAGCAACTGGTCTTGGGAAGTGGACAGGGATTATTGGTATCACGTGGCCATAGTCAACGACGGCCAATACGCCACCATGTATGTGGACAACTCCAGGGTAATGCGTACCGCCGAAGCCGAGCAGCATGGGCTGGTGAGTATTCCCGGCGGCGAATGGATGGTAGGCGCCTCCAGTTGGGACGGTGAGGTGGCCGATCTGTTCCGTGGTGATATTGCCGAGATCCGGATTGTCGACAGGGTATTGCCTGAGTCTGACTGGCTTAACGCCAAGTAAAAAAATGCTGAAAATCAAAGAGGCTGCCCAGGCAGCCTCTTGTTATTGCAGACTCAACCGCAGACGGGGCAGTTGGGGATCTGCGGCAGCTTCATCTCGCGAAACTCCATGGTCATGGCATCGAACATCAGCAAACGACCGTAGAGCGGCTTACCGATACCACTGATCACCTTGATGGCTTCCACTGCTTGCAGGCAGCCCATCATACCGACGACCGGCGCCAGAATACCCGACTCGACACAGCTGAGTTGCTGCTCGCCGAACAGACTGCTGAAACAGTGATAGCAAGGCATCTGTTGCTGATAACCGAAGACGGAGATCACCCCTTCCATACGGATAGCGGCAGCGGACACCAAGGGCACCTTATGCCGAAAACAGCTGCGATTGAGCTGTTCGCGCACCGCAACATTGTCGGTGCAGTCCAGCACCAGATGGTGTTCGGCAACCAGTTGATCCAATTCGGGATCATCCAACACTCCATTGATGGTTTCTATCTGAAAATGGGGATTGAGCGCACTCAGGCTCTCTTTGGCCGATTCCACCTTGGGCTGGCCTATATTGCCATCCTGGTGCAGTACCTGGCGCTGCAGGTTGGACAGTTCGACAGTGTCGAAGTCCACCAGGGTCAACTTGCCGACCCCGGCAACCGTCAGATACTGACCGGCAGCGCAGCCTAGGCCACCGGCACCTATCATCAGCACCTTGGCCTGTTTGAGCTTCTCCTGGCCTTCAATGTCCATCGCCTTGATGGAGATCTGCCGGCTGTAGCGCAGCATCTCGGCATCTGTGAGTATCTCGTCGCTCATATCGGCCTCAGCACAGCACGCTGTTAAAGGGTTCTACCGTGACTCTGGTGCCCGCCGGGGTGTCGCCCTGCATCTGTTCCAGAATAATAAAACAGTTGGCCAGGCTCATGGAGGTCAGCATGCCCGAACCCTGTGAGCCGGTTACCGCCACTTCCAGTTCCCCGTCCTGGTTGCGGCTCAGAATACCGCGCTGGTATTCCACCCGTCCTGGCTGTTTACGTATGGGGGCGGTCAATTTGGCATCCAGTAGTAGTGGGGTTGGTTGTGGCAGCCCCTGCAGTTTATGCAGCAAAGGCCACACCAGCTTGTAGAAGGTCACCATGGATGAAACCGGGTTGCCCGGCAGACCACAGAACACCGCCTTGCCTATATGGCCGAGGGCAAAGGGTTTGCCCGGCTTGATCGCCAGTTTCCAGAAGCTTATTTTGCCTTCCTCATCGAGGATCTGCTTGGTGAAGTCGGCCTCACCGACCGAGACCCCCCCTGAGGTGATCACCATATCGGCACTGGCCGAGGCGTTGCGAAACGCTTGGCGGATAGCCTCAGGATCATCCGCAATAACGCCGAGATCCTGCCACTCGACACCGGCGCGGCTGAGCAGGCCCTGAATCGAGTAGCGATTGGAGTCATAGATCTGACCGGGCGCCAACTCTGAACCCACGGGGCGCAATTCATCACCTGTGGAGAAGAAAGCGATTTTAACCTTACGGATCACTCTAAGGCTGCTGATGCCTATGGTGGCCATCACCCCCATTTCGGCGGCACCTATCAGAGTGCCGGCCCTGAGGACCTTGGTGCCGGCCAGCAGCTCTTCGCCGCGGCCACGCACATTGTCTCCGGCCTGCTTGCAAGGTTCTATGGTGATCTGCTCGCCATTGGCTTCGGTTTTCTCCTGCATCTGCACTGTATCGAAACCCGCAGGCACAGGAGCGCCAGTCATGATGCGAACACAGCCGCCTGGCTGATATTGGCCTTCAAAAGGGTGGCCGGCAAAGGAGCTACCCAGTAATTTCAGGCTGGCCTTCTCGGGCAGGTCGGCATAACGATAGGCGTAGCCGTCCATCGCCGAGTTATCGAACGGCGGCAAGTCTATGCTGCTGGCCAAGTCTTCTGCCAATACTCGTCCCAGAGAATCCGACAGTTGCACGGTTTCGGTATCTTCCAACGGGGTGACCTGCTCGAGTAGCAGGGGCAGAGCGAGATCCGGATGCATCAGCCCTGGATGGGCACAGACGTCTTGCGGCTTGGACATAGAGCAACCTTATTTGAGCTATTACTGAACCTGGTTGGCTATTATGCCACGCTGAAAGTGGATGACTATGATCTGCATGCCAGTTTTCGTGCACTGGGTGCAGGCTTTTCCTTTTACAGTCAGCGGATTGCGCCAAATAGCAAATGAGAATTCAAGTTAAATGAAAAGTGTTTTCATTATAAATCATTGCGTTAGGTAAAGATTCTTGCATTTGTTGTGTCCCTTGATAACAATAGCGCCCATGAAACAGATACCCGAAATGAGAGGCAAGGATATGTTGGCACAAGCCATGATTGATAAGTTGAACGAGCAGATCAATATGGAGTTTTTCTCCTCTAACCTGTATCTGCAGATGAGCGCCTGGTGTGAAGACAAAGGCTTTGAAGGCGCGGCCAAGTTCCTGCGGGATCACGCCGATGAAGAGATGCAGCATATGCGCCGTCTGTTCACCTATGTGAGTGAAACCGGTGGCATGCCTCTGCTGGGCGCCATTGAAGCTCCAAAGGCCAATTTTGAATCCCTGCTGTCCCTGTTCGAGTACACTTACGAGCACGAGCAGCTGATCACCAGCAAGATCAATGCTTTGGCTC
Organism: Shewanella chilikensis; assembly: GCF_002836945.1. Classification (GTDB taxonomy): domain Bacteria; phylum Pseudomonadota; class Gammaproteobacteria; order Enterobacterales; family Shewanellaceae; genus Shewanella; species Shewanella chilikensis. The sequence goes on along the minus strand of NZ_NIJM01000021.1, from coordinate 23,528 downwards.
ATACCGCCTTCACGACTCAAGATTATTCTACCTTCAACTTCCTGCAGTGGTATGTGGCCGAGCAGCATGAAGAAGAGAAGCTATTCAAGTCGATTGTCGACAAGATCCGCCTGGTGGGCGAGGATGGCAAGGCGCTGTTCCTGGTGGACAAGGACCTGATGCAACTGGCGAGCGAAGGTGGCGAGACAGTGATGAATGCACAGATGGCTTAAGGCTATCCGCTGATGACAAGAGCAGCCTTAAGGCTGCTTTTTTATGCCAGAAGCTGACGAATGAAAGTTTCACCCTGAGCGAGGATCGGAGTCAGGCTCTTGGCCGGCAGCGGTCTTGAAAGCAGATAGCCCTGGCCAAAATCACAGCCCATGGACTTGAGCAAGATCCATTGCGCGCGGGTCTCTATGCCTTCTGCCACCAGTTGTAAGTCCAGGCTCTTGCCCATCATGACTATTGCCCGCACCAGGCTGGCATCGGCCTCATTCACCAAGGCATTATCGACAAAACTTTTGTCGATTTTGATCACTGAGATAGGGAACTTACGCAGATAGCTCAAGGAGGAGAAGCCGGTTCCAAAATCATCCATATGAATCGTCACCCCGAGTTGGCGAATGCTGTTGAGCACCTCCAAACAATGGGGACTGTCGTCCAGCAACATGGATTCGGTGATTTCTATGTGCAGTCTCTCGGCGGCTATGCCGTGACGTTTGATGGCGTCGGCCAGCAAGGTGTCGAAGCGTACCCCACTGACATTGATACACTGGCGGCTGGAGACGTTGATCGCCATATCCAGCTTTATTCCCTTGGCATGCCAATGGCTTAGGTCTTTCAGTGCTTGTTCCAGTACCCATTCGCCTATCGGCTCTATTAGGCCGTTGTTCTCTGCGATAGGAATGAATTTCTCCGGCGAAACCCAGCCATATTCGGGGTCATTCCAGCGTATCAACGCCTCGACAGAGGTGATTTGGCCGGTTTCCATAGAAACTATGGGTTGATAATGCAAGCAAAACTCTTGATGCAACACGGCGCTTCTTAGATGTTGCTCCAACTGCAAGCGCTCCAGCATGCTGGCGTTCATGCTGGGAGTGAAATACTGGTAGTTGTCGCGGCCGTTGTCTTTGGCGCTGTACATGGCGGTTTCTGTGTTGCGGGTCAGGGCATCTATGTCATCGCCGTCCTCGGGATAGACACCTATACCAAAGCTGACCGAGATCAGGGTGTCCTGACCATCGATATCGAAGCTATTGCCGAACAGGGCTTTTACTCTGTCGGCTACTGCTGTCAGGGCGGCATCATTCTTATAGTGTGGCAAGATCACGGCAAATTCATCGCCCCCTATGCGGGCGACAAACTTCTGTTCATCCGGGAGTGACTCCAATCTTCTCGCCACCTGTTGTAACAGTAGATCACCGCGTTTGTGGCCCAGTACATCATTGATATATTTGAACCTGTCGAGATCGATCAACAGAATTGCCAGTTTGTGACCATGAATACGGGCCTGTAACAGCTCGTGGTGCAGCCGCTCGTTGAACATCTTGCGGTTAGGCAGCTTGGTCAGAATATCGAAATGAGCCTGATACCAGATGTCCTGCTCGTATTTTTTACGGTGGCTGATATCGACAAACAAACCTATGTGTTTGAGTATATTGTTGTTATCGTCTCTAACCAGGGTGATGGCCAAGTACTCAGGATAAATTTCACCGTCTTTGCGCTTATTCCAGATCTCGCCTTCCCATTTGTTATTGGTCAGCAGGCTATCCCACATATTACTGAAGAAGGCATCATCGTGGCGATAGGAGTTGAGTATTGAAGGATTCTTGCCCTTGACCTCTTCCAGCTTGTAACCGGTAATGCGGCTGAATGCCGGGTTGACCAGTTCAATACGGTTATTGGCATCTGTGATGACAATCCCCTCGCCTGAGTAGTCGAATACCGCAGCGGCCTGTTTCAACTGTTGATAGGATTTTTGCCTTTCATTAAGCATTTGTCCCAGAGCCTTGGCCATGTCGGCCAATTCATCCTTACCCTCGACCTTGATATCCAGATCCAGATTAGGATCCTTGGTCATCAAGCGCATGTTGTTGGCTATAGCATAGATACGCCTGAGCAGATTGTGACTCAGGGCCCGGCCAAGAAACAACAGCAGGCCGATAGTGACGGCGGCTGAAAGGAGATAGAGGGCAATAAGGCGCAGCGATTGGGCGCGCTGAGCGTTGGAAAGATTGAGAATATCATCGGAAATACTGTCGGCTATGGCATCCATTTGGCGGATCCTTTCACTGGCCAACTGCCACCAGACTTCGGGAGTCACAGGTGGCTTGGGTTGGGTCAGGGCCTTCAGAGCATCGAGCATCTGCTCGTCGGAAATCTGCACCAGGGAGTCTATCTCTTTCACCTTGGCCCCCCAGCTTTGCATGGATGCTATCAGCTGCATCTTGTGGCGATATTCGTTGAGTTTGTCCTCGATTTGGGCGATCGCCTGTTGTTGTGTATTAGAGAGCACCCGGTTTGAGCTTAGTTTGTTGAGGATCTGCTCCAGTGATTCCAGTTTGCTATAGAAGCCTTGTTGGTACCTGCTTTCTCCCCGAAGAAGAAAGTTTTTAAACTCATGCAATAGGCCGCCATAACCCAGCTGGGAGCTGAACTTGTGTGCCTGGCGCGTGATGGCATCTTGTTGGCGCAGTTGTTCCCTGACGTTATTCAATGCCCGACTCTTATTATCCTGCAGCATGGTTTGCAAGCGTTGTTTGTGTTCTGCTATAGCACTGGCCCGGAACAGATCTATGCTCTGATCTTGCTCTGTTATTAATGCCAACAGCTGTTCATAACTGTCGGTATCAAACTGACGTTTCAGCAGCATGCCGTTGATCAGGCCGCGCTCGCGCACCGCCAATTCCTGAATCCGCAATAGTGCAGCCAGGTCGGCATAGGCTCTGGCCTGTTGTACATTGCTTGACAGGGATTGCAGATTAGCTATACCCAGCAGGAGTTCGTAGTTAAAGTCGGAATAGAAATTCAGTGCGTCGCTTTCGTCGCGGCTCAATAGTTCGCGCCGGTTGTTTTCCAGAGCCTGCTTGCCGAGCCGCAGAGCTTCCAGTTTGGTTTGTAGCAGATGCTGGGCCGTAGGAGACAGTTGTTCAGGGAGTTGCAATAAGTGGGGAGAGTTTTGCAGGGCGGTTATCTGTGCCGATACCCGCTGCTGCTGCACCTGCAGACTATCGGCAAAGCACTTACCATCGCAGGCGATATAGGCGGCGCTGAGACCACGTTCCTGCTGCAATTCGTAGATGAGATCGGCCAGGCGACGCCCTACCTCGACGGCATGATAACTTTGGTTGGCCAAACGATAGTTATGCAGCAGTTCAAATAAACGCACACAACCCAGTAGGCTGAGAACCAAAACAGGCACTAAGGCAAACAAGAGTAATTTGCGCTTTAGGCTCAGTTGGCTTAACACCTATGGCTCTCCTCGAAATCCTAACTGATAAAGACCTGCCTGTAAGCTATTGGGATACAGGCAATAACTCTCGATAAGTAACATATTGCCTATCAGGGGGCGACCCGTTATTCAAGGATTTCTAATCTAGGTCACGAAAATAAACCTTAAAAAGAAAAGGGTTAATGTAAGCCTTGTTGTAACCTAGTTTGCTGGTTTGTTTAAAACAAAAGCGGCTATGTAGCCGCTTTTGATTAAATAGTTAGAGAGTGCTGGTTTATTAGCCTGCGTTGGCCAGCAGAGATTCGCGATAGCTGACAATATCCTCGATGGAAAGAACCGGCAGGTCGTGTTTGTCACCAAAGGCAATGATTTGTGGCAGTCTGGCCATGGTGCCATCCGGATTGGTCACCTCGCACAGCACTCCGGCGGGTTTTAGGCCTGCCAGTTGCATCAAGTCCACAGTGCCCTCTGTGTGACCGCGGCGGGTCATCACACCACCGGGCTGAGCCCGCAGCGGATAGACGTGTCCTGGGCGGGCCAGGTCTTCCGGTTTGGCGTTGTCGGCAATGGCGGTCTTGATAGTCGTCACCCGGTCGGCAGCGGAAACCCCTGTCGTGACTCCGACTTTGGCCTCAATGCTTACGGTAAAGGCGGTGCCGAACTGGCTGGAGTTGTTTTCCACCATGGGCGGCAACTGCAGGGCCTTGATTTTCTCGTCGGTAAGGCAAAGACAGACAATGCCGCTGCATTCGCGGATCAGCATCGCCATCTGGGCGTTGGTCAGACTCTCGGCGGCGAAGATAAGATCGCCTTCGTTTTCTCTGTCTTCATCGTCGACCACCAAAACACCGCGGCCTTGACGCAGTGCTTCCAGGGCGGTTTCGACTCTTTCAATCGGGGTGCCAAAAGGCGCTAATAATGACTGATTCATGGTAAAAATCCTTAAATTACGGCTTGGGTTTTCCAGAATCAGGGCAAAGAAAGGAATAGTGGGCCTCTCTGCCGCTGGCAGAGACGTGTCACTAAGCGGATCGCCTCGCGGCAATCTGATTCTCTTTCATCCGGACTGAGCCATCTAAATGGCAACACCGTCGGCTCTGGAATAGTCACGCTAGGTCGTGATGACACCAGATCTGCTGACCCCGCCAGAATCTGGCGGGCGCTCGCGGGCTTTCATGTCGCTGACATGATTTACCGCCGGTGGGGAATTTCACCCCGCCCTGAGAATTGACCTGTCACTTGTATGTGGCAGGCGGCACCAGCATGCGCCTGTTACATACAAATGACAAGCGGACAGGGTCACATTTTCTGCGGGTGAAGGGGAGCCTTAGAGATCCGGACTCGGGCGGCAGGGCTTGCCGTTGGCGCCGGTCGGCGTCACTATATGCAGGCGGCCTGTAGTCGAGGGAGTAGGCCGCTGATATTAATGCTTCTCAGGCTAAGGAAGGTGCGAACAAGTCCCATGTGTGCTCTGCGTCGGCTTACGGGCCTGGATGCAAGGCGTGGTTCGCAGCAAATGGCCCTAGTCCTTTGCAAGAATTCCCTAAGGAAGAGTGATGAGTCGAGCAGGATCCCTGATGTTGGTTTTAGGCACAGCCTTGTGGCTGTGCGGATGCAGTGGAATGAATTCAGAAAATAAGCTGGTGGCACCGGTTGCCGAAAAACGTCCCCACACCATGAGTCTTCACGGTGTGACCAGGACAGACGACTATTATTGGCTGCGTGACGATGAACGTAAGGCCCCGGACGTTATCGACTATCTGGAGCGGGAAAACGCCTATACCGCCGCGCGCCTTAAACCTTGGGAACCGCTGAAACAGAAACTGTTTAAAGAGCTGACCTCCAGGCTGGAGCAGGATGAGAGCAGCGTGCCATATCGCTGGCATAACCATTGGTATTATCGTCGTTTCGAGGCCGGGCTGGAGTATCCGGTGATCGCCAGAAGCCGTGAGTTCAATGGTGAAGAGCAGTTGTTGCTTGATGTTAACCGGCGCGCCGAGGGGCAGGAGTTTTACGCCCTTGGCGGAGTGTCTGTCAGCCCGGATGAGCAGATACTGGCCTTCGCCGAGGATACCCTCAGCCGCCGTATTTACAGCGTCTATTTTAAAGATCTTGCCACAGGTGAACAGCTTGCCGACAAGCTGACGGGCGTCGATGGCCGGGTGGTCTGGAGCAATGACAACCGTTATGTGTTCTATATCGCCAAAGACCCACAGACCCTGCTGGGATACCAGGTTTTCCGGCACAAGCTGGGAAGCCCTCAGAGCGAGGATCTGCTGGTTTATGAAGAGCAGGACGATACCTTCTATATCTCCCTCGGCAAGAGTCTGGATGAATCCCTGATTGTATTGCACCACGAGAGCACCACGACCAGTGAAGTTTCCCTGCTCGATGCCAACGCCCCGCTCGGCGAATTCCGGGCGTTTCTGCCGCGGGAAGAGGGCCACGAATACAGCATCGCCAAACGAGGAGATGAATTTTTCATCCTTAGCAACTGGCAGGCGACCAATTTCAGGCTGATGAAAACCACGGCTGCCGATGCCGGCGACAAGCGCAAGTGGCAACAGGTGCTGGCCCATGATCCCGAGGTGCGCCTCGAAGACCTGTTATTGCTGGACGATTATCTGATAGTACAGAGCCGCAGCCAGGGGCTGAGCCATATCAAGGTCTATCCCCATACCGATCTCAGCCGGGGCTATGAATTGACCTTTGATGACCCGGCCTATGTGGTTGGTCTGGATATCAATCCCAGCCAGCACAGTCGCGAACTGAGGTTATATTACTCGAGCCCGACTACCCCCGAGAGTATTTACAGCTATCAACTGGATAAGCCGGGCGAGCGCAAACTGCTCAAGCAGGAAAAAGTCTTGGGGGACTTCGAGCCCGGCAACTATCAGGCCGAGCGCTTGCTGATCCCGGCCCGTGATGGTGCCCAGGTGCCCGTGACTCTGGTGTATCGCAAGGACAAGTTCCGTAAAGACGGCAGCAACCCACTGTATCAGTACGGTTATGGTGCCTACGGCCATATCATAGAGCCGGATTTCGATGCCTCTATTCTCAGCCTACTTGATCGTGGCGTGGTCTATGCCATTGCCCATGTCCGGGGCGGAGAGATGCTCGGCAGGCCTTGGTATGATGATGGCAGGCTGTTTAATAAACGAAACAGTTTCAATGACTTTGAAGACACTACCCGGGCACTTTTGGATCTGGGTTATGCCGCACCCGGGAAAGTGGTTGCCGCCGGTGGCAGTGCCGGTGGTTTATTGATGGGCGCCGTGGTCAATCAGGCTCCGGATCTTTACCTGGCGGTGGCCGCCCATGTGCCCTTTGTGGATATAGTAACCACCATGCTTGATGAGTCGATTCCGCTGACGACCAATGAATATGATGAGTGGGGCAACCCCAATGACAAGTCCTACTTTGACTATATGTTGAGTTACTCGCCCTATGACAACATTCGCCATCAGGCCTACCCGCATCTGTTGGTGACCACAGGGCTGCACGACTCTCAGGTGCAGTATTTTGAGCCAGCCAAGTGGGTGGCCAAACTCAGGGACTACAAGACGGACGACAATCTGCTGTTGTTACAGACGGATATGGAGGCCGGCCATGGCGGCAAGAGCGGACGTTTCCGGCAATTTGAAGATACCGCGCTGGAATATGCCTTCTTCCTCGGCCTGTTGGGACTGGAATGAGTGGTGATAACTGGCAGCTGTATATCCTGCGCTGCGCCTGGGGCGAACTGTATACAGGGATCACCAAGGATGTGACCCGGCGCCTGCAGGAGCATCAGAGTGGCGGCCCCAAAGCCGCCAAATATCTGCGTGGTCGCGGGCCTTTGCAACTCGTTTATCGTGAAGAGATTGGCAGCCACGGTGATGCCCTGCGGCGGGAAATGGCGGTAAAAAAGCTGAGCAAGCGCGCCAAACTGAGTTTGATTGCCAAGTCCGCAGCTATGCCGGGGTGAGTGACCTTAAAAAAGGAGCAGGAGCGCCAATGGCCGGGCCATTACAGCGGGCGCTTCCTGCGGTCGGGAAGAGGGTCCCCAAGGAGGGGGTGATGGCTCATCAGCGATGGCCCATCAGCAAGATAGTGACAAAGAGCCGCGGCCGGCGAGTTCCACAACGCCAGTCGATGGCTGTTTCTCTTATCAGCTAAAGCAGAAAACATGCCAAAGCAATAACACATTGTTTATATTTGTTATTCTTGCGGCCATCTTGAAGTAAGTGTCCGCACTAGTGTCCTCTTTCCTTAAAAAGTGACCGATTTGGCTATTCGGGTGTCCGCCGGACACTCAAACCGGATCGTAAAGTGGTCCATTTAAAGGTTGGCTAGTGAGGCGAGCAGGAAACCAGTTGCATGCTTGATGTTACACTCTCGAACAGATAGAAAACTCGGTAGCTTATTGTTTCCGAGCGGACGAATTGATTTTCGAGCCTTTTTGGGAAAAGTATTGGTCCTGGATTTGGTTCTTGGCATCAAGGCGCTTAACTGTGTTTTTTGTTAACTGACACAAAGAGTCCGGCTTTCTCTTGGTTTCGCCCCGTGTATCCTTGATAACAAAGTTGATTAAGAATACAATCTATGGCCGATTTTTGTGCCCTGAGCCGGAGAATTCTCGTCAGGGGCGAGTTCGAAAGCGGGCTGGCGCTGAATTAAGCCTTAAACTTACTCAGCTGTCCCTAGGCTCAGGTCGTAATGAGTAACGGAATTAACCGATGACAACAAATACTGAAAACCAGGGCAACTCTCTGGATATCGTAAAGTGGGTAGTAGCTATACTACTGGTGGCTGCAGCGATTGTTGGCAACCAGATGTACAACGACAGTGAAATCTTCACTCTGCCAATCCGCGCAGCGGGTGTGGTTGTCGTATTTGCTATTGCAGGTTTTATAGCCCTGCAAACGATTAAGGGTAAGCAAGCATTGGCCTTTGCCCGTGAGTCACAAATCGAAGTGCGCAAAGTTGTATGGCCTACTCGCCAAGAGGCGTTGAATACCACCTTTATCGTACTGGCTGCGACAGGTATCCTGGCCTTGATCCTTTGGGGATTGGATGCGGTATTGCTGCGCATTGTCAACTTTATTACTGGCGTATAGGCACTAGAATGACTGAAGCTAAAGAAGCTAAGAAAAGATGGTATGTGGTTCAGGCTTTTTCCGGTTATGAAGGCCGTGTATGTAAGTCTTTGCTTGAACACATCAAAATGCATGGTATGGAAGAGTTCTTCGGCGAAGTACTGGTTCCTACCGAAGAAGTCGTGGAAATGCGTGCCGGCCAACGCCGCAAGAGTGAGCGTAAGTTCTTCCCCGGTTATGTGCTGGTACAGATGGAAATGAACGATCAAAGCTGGCACTTGGTGAAGAGTATTCCTCGAGTGATGGGCTTTATTGGTGGTACTTCAGATCGCCCAGCACCTATTTCTGATAAGGAAGCCGAGGCTATCCTGCGTCGCTTGCAGGAGACGACTGATTCTCCGACTCATCGCGTTATGTTTGAACCCGGCGAAGTGGTTCGGGTTACCGATGGTCCTTTTGCCGACTTCAACGGTACTGTTGAAGAAGTGGATTATGACAAGAACCGCGTTAAGGTGTCTGTGATGATCTTCGGCCGCTCAACTCCGGTTGAGTTGGACTTCAATCAGGTCGAAAAATCCTGATTAAATAAAATACAAAATCCGTTTGGCAACGGGTGCGGATTTCTATATAATCCGCACCCGTTGTTTTCGGGGAGCTCAAGGCATGTTGCCTGAGCGTTTGAACCCAAACTGAGGAAATGTCAGATGGCAAAGAAAATTGAAGCTTACATCAAGCTGCAAGTAGCAGCCGGTGCTGCAAACCCGTCTCCACCAGTTGGTCCAGCTCTGGGTCAGAAAGGTGTGAACATCATGGAATTCTGTAAAGCATTCAACGCTCGTACTGAAAAGTTCGAAAAAGGTATGCCAATTCCAGTAGTGATCACTGTTTACAATGATCGCTCATTCACTTTCGAAACCAAGACTCCACCTGCTGCCTTCTTGCTGAAGAAAGCCGCTGGCCTGAAGTCAGGTTCTGCCCGCCCTAACACTCAGAAAGTGGGTACTATCAAGCGTAGCCAGGTTCAGGAAATTGCTGAAACCAAGGCAACCGATATGACTGGTGCTGACATTGAAGCGATGACTCGCTCAATCGAAGGTACTGCGCGTTCCATGGGTTTGGTAGTAGAGGACTAATATAATGGCAAAGCTGACTAAGCGCATGCGCACCATCCGCGAGAAAGTGGACGTAACCAAAGCATACGACATCAACGAAGCTGTAGCTCTGCTGAAAGAACTGGCTACTGCCAAGTTCGTTGAGAGCGTAGACGTTGCCGTTAACCTGGGTGTTGATCCTCGTAAATCTGACCAAAACGTTCGTGGTGCTACTGTGCTGCCACACGGTACCGGTCGTGAAGTACGTGTTGCTGTATTCACTCAAGGTGCCAATGCCGAAGCTGCGAAAGAAGCTGGTGCTGAACTGGTAGGTATGGAAGATCTGGCTGAGCAGGTGAAAGCCGGCGAAATGAACTTCGACGTAGTTATCGCATCTCCTGATGCAATGCGCGTTGTTGGTATGCTGGGTCAAATTCTGGGCCCACGCGGCCTGATGCCTAACCCTAAAACCGGTACTGTAACTCCTAACGTTGCCGAAGCTGTTAAGAACGCCAAGGCAGGTCAGGTTCGTTACCGTAACGACAAGAACGGTATCATCCACACTACTATCGGTAAAGTGGACTTCGAAACTGTTCAACTGAAAGAAAACCTGGAAGCACTGCTGTCTGCACTGAGAAAGGCTAAGCCTGCTGCAGCCAAAGGTCAGTATGTGAAGAAGGTAAGCATCTCCACCACTATGGGTGCAGGTGTAGCTGTCGACCAGAACACTCTGGACGCTGCTAGCTAATTTTACAAAATGCGCGTGTTAGCCTATAATGCGCGCACTTTTGTGGGTTGGAACCTATGACGGGTGTTTTCACTCTGATGGGTTTCCGTCCAAGACCGCAGGTGTTGACCGTCTGGAATACTTAATTTCCTGCGTAGACGGTGTCAGGCCCCAGATAGATTTATTTCTGCTGGATTATCTGCACCGTAAGTAACTGAGTACGTTTGTATTCAGTATGGTAAACACTGGGGGAACCCCCAGGTAGAATCCAGGAGTAAAGCCAATGGCATTAAGACTCGAAGACAAAAAAGCGATTGTTGCTGAAGTCAACGAAGCTGCCAAAGGTGCGCTTTCTGCAGTTGTCGCCGATTCACGCGGTGTAACTGTAGGTGCTATGACAGTTCTGCGTAAGACTGCTCGCGCAAACGGTGTGTATGTACGTGTAGTACGTAACACTCTGGCTCGCCGCGCAGTAGAAGGCACTGCTTTTGAGTGTCTGACAGAGGTGTTCTCTGGCCCAACTTTGATTGCTTTCTCTAACGAGCACCCAGGTGCTGCAGCTCGTCTGTTAAAAGACTTTGCTAAAGAGCAAGCCGCTTTCGAAGTTAAAGGTGCAGCTTTTGAAGGGGAATTCATCCCTGCAGCTGACATTGATCGTTTGGCAAAACTGCCAACTTACGAAGAAGCACTGGCACAGCTGATGATGACTATGAAAGAAGCATCTGCTGGCAAGTTCGTTCGTACTCTGGCCGCTCTGCGCGATCAAAAACAAGAAGCCGCTTAATCTCAAGCTGGCTGCTTAACAGAATTGAATTCAGAACAATAGGAAACATTTGTTATGTCTATCACTAAAGACCAAATCCTTGAAGCCTTTGCAGCTATGTCTGTAATGGAAGTTGTTGAACTGATCGAAGCTATGGAAGAGAAGTTCGGCGTATCTGCTGCTGCTGCAGTAGTTGCTGGCGGCGCTGGTGAAGCTGCTGCTGCTGAAGAGAAAACCGAGTTCGACGTAGTTATGACTTCTCACGGTGACAACAAAGTTGCTGTGATCAAGGCTGTACGTGGTGCCACAGGTCTGGGTCTGAAAGAAGCCAAAGCTATGGCTGAATCTGCTCCAGTAGCTGTTAAAGAAGGCGTCTCTAAAGAAGAAGCTGAAGCTCTGAAGAAAGATCTTGAAGAAGCTGGTGCTCAAGTAGAGATCAAGTAAGTCATACTGACTTACAATCACCCAAGCCAATTGGGTGGAGGCTGGCGGTTTTTTGACCGTCGGCCTTTTTTGCGCTGTAAGCGTTGGCGATTTTTTTCACCGTTTGTCGCCAGATTTTGCAGTCCCTAGCAGTGATTATTGGTTAGGTTCTTGCCATCAACGGTGATGGGCAAACGTGCTGGATTAACTGTGTTGATTCAGTCTTGGTCACATCTCGCAAGCAGAGGAAACCCATGGTTTACTCCTATTCTGAAAAGAAGCGTATTCGCAAAGACTTCGGTAAGCGTCCACAGGTATTGGACATCCCTTACCTGTTGTCTATTCAGTTAGACTCTTTTAAGAAGTTCACCGATCAAGATCCTACCGGTGAGCGTGGCCTAGAGGCCGCCTTCCGTAGCGTTTTTCCCATCAAGAGCTTTTCTGGTAATTCAGAACTGCAGTACGTCAGCTATAAGCTGGGCGAGCCTGTTTTTGATGTGAAAGAGTGTCAAATCCGCGGTGTGACATACTCCGCTCCACTGCGCGTTAAGCTGCGCATGGTGCTGTATGATCGTGAAGCTGCCGCCGGCACTGTAAAAGATATTAAAGAACAAGAAGTCTATATGGGGGATATCCCTCTGATGACTGAAAACGGTACCTTTGTTATCAATGGTACTGAGCGTGTTATCGTATCTCAGTTGCACCGTAGCCCAGGTGTGTTCTTCGACCACGACCGTGGTAAGACACACTCCTCAGGTAAAGTGCTGTATAACGCGCGTATTATTCCTTACCGCGGTTCATGGCTCGACTTCGAGTTCGACCCTAAAGATGCGTTGTTTGTACGTATCGACCGTCGCCGTAAGTTGCCTGCCAGCATCATTCTGCGTGCCCTGGAATATTCTACTCAGGATATCCTCGACATCTTCTTCGAGCGTATTGACTTCAAGATCAAGAAAGATTCTCTGGTCATGACACTGGTTCCTGAGCGTCTGCGTGGCGAAACTGCCAGCTATGACATCAAGGACTCAGAAGGCACTGTGCTGGTAGAGAAGGGCCGTCGTATCACTGCCCGTCATATTCGCCAACTGGAAAAAACCAACACCACTGAACTGGAAGTCCCGGTTGAGTATATTGTTGGTAAAGTCGCGGCTCAGGACTATATCGATCCTGACACAGGTGAAGTACTGGTTACTGCCAACAACGAGATCAGCCTGGAAGACCTGGCCAATCTGTCACTGGCCGGTATCAAAGAGATCAGCACTCTGTACATCAATGAGCTGGATCACGGTGCTTATATCTCTGACACCCTGCGTATTGACTCAACCACCAACCGTTTGGAAGCGCTGGTTGAAATCTATCGCATGATGCGTCCTGGCGAGCCACCAACCAAGGATGCAGCCGAAGCTCTGTTCCAGAATCTGTTCTTCAGCGAAGAGCGCTATGACCTGTCTAAAGTGGGCCGGATGAAGTTCAACCGTCGTCTCGAAATCGACGAGAACGAAGGTACCGGTGTACTGACCAAAGAAGACATAGTTGCCGTAATGAAGAAGATCATCGAAATCCGTAACGGTTTTGATGAAGTCGATGATATCGACCACCTGGGTAACCGTCGTATCCGTAGCGTTGGCGAAATGGCCGAGAACCAGTTCCGTGTCGGTCTGGTACGTGTTGAGCGCGCAGTACGTGAACGTCTGTCTCTGGGCGATCTGAACGAGCTGATGCCTCAGGATCTGATCAACGCCAAGCCAATTTCTGCCGCAGTGAAGGAGTTCTTCGGTTCTTCTCAGCTGTCGCAGTTTATGGATCAGAACAACCCGCTGTCAGAAGTGACTCACAAGCGCCGTATTTCGGCTCTTGGTCCTGGCGGTTTGACCCGTGAGCGTGCCGGCTTCGAAGTTCGAGACGTGCACCCAACTCACTATGGTCGTCTGTGTCCAATTGAGACTCCTGAAGGTCCAAACATTGGTTTGATCAACTCACTGTCTACCTTTGCCCGTACCAACTCATACGGCTTCCTGGAAACACCTTATCGCAAGGTGATCGACAGTGTGGTTACCGATGAAGTGGAATATCTGTCAGCCATCGAAGAAGGTCGCTATGTGATTGCACAGGCCAACATCGAGCTCGACAACGAAGGCCGCATTGTGGAAGAGCAGGTTGCCTGTCGCCACAAGGGTGAATCTACCTTTATGCGCGCTTCCGATATCCAGTATATGGACGTATCTCCGCAGCAGATCATCTCTGTGGCGGCATCTTTGATCCCATTCCTTGAGCACGACGACGCTAACCGTGCATTGATGGGTGCAAACATGCAACGTCAGGCAGTACCAACACTCAAGTCAGAGAAGCCTCTGGTGGGTACAGGTATTGAACGTACACTGGCTGTTGACTCAGGCGTGGTTGTGGCTGCCAAACGTGGCGGCGTGATCGACTATGTTGATGCCAGCCGCATCGTGGTTAAGGTTAACGAAGATGAGCTGCGCCCAGGCGAAGCCGGTATCGATATCTACAACCTGACCAAGTACACTCGCTCCAACCAGAACACCTGCATCAACCAGCGTCCATGCTGTAGCGTAGGTGAGCCTGTGGTGCGTGGTGACGTGCTGGCCGATGGTCCGTCAACCGACTTGGGCGACCTGGCTCTGGGTCAGAACATGCGCGTGGCCTTCATGCCATGGAACGGTTACAACTTTGAGGATTCCATCCTCATCTCCGAGCGCGTAGCGCAGGAAGACCGTTTCACCACTATCCACATTCAGGAACTGTCCTGTATTGCCCGTGACACCAAGCTGGGTAGCGAAGAGATCACTGCCGACATCCCTAACGTAGGTGAGTCTGCACTGAGCAAGCTGGATGAATCCGGTATCGTTTACATCGGCGCCGAAGTTAAAGGCGGTGACATTCTGGTTGGTAAGGTAACGCCTAAGGGTGAAACTCAGCTGACTCCGGAAGAGAAACTGCTGCGGGCTATTTTCGGTGAGAAAGCGTCTGACGTTAAAGACAGCTCTCTGCGTGTACCTAACTCAGTGAAGGGTACAGTTATCGACGTGCAAGTCTTCACCCGTGACGGTGTTGAAAAAGACAAGCGCGCCATCGAAATCGAAGAGATGCACATTGCTCAAGCCCGTAAGGACTTGACTGAAGAGTTCAAGATCCTTGAAGAAGGTGTACTGAGCCGTGCCCGTAACCTGCTGCTGAGCGCCGGTTTCAGTGAAGCCAAATTGGCCGAACTGCCACGCAAAGACGTATTGGTTCAGGTTATCGACGATGAAGCCAAGCAAACCGAACTGGAACAGCTGGCTGAACAGCACGAAGAGCTGAAAGCCGACTTTGACAAGAAGTTTGAAATCAAGCGTCGCAAGATCACCCAAGGTGATGATCTGGCTCCAGGCGTACTGAAGATCGTTAAGGTTTACCTGGCGGTTAAGCGTACCATCCAGCCTGGTGATAAGATGGCCGGTCGTCACGGTAACAAGGGTGTGATCTCCAAGATCTGTCCTATCGAAGATATGCCATACGACGAGCAGGGTAACCCTGTCGACATCGTACTGAACCCTCTGGGTGTACCTTCGCGGATGAACATAGGTCAGGTACTGGAAGTTCACTTGGGTGCTGCGGCTAAAGGTATTGGTAATCGCATCAATGCCATGCTGGAAGAACAGCGTGAGCTGGCCGAACTGCGTGGCTACATCAAACAGGTCTATGAACTGGGCGATGAAGTGAAGCAGCGCGTGGATATCGATTCATTTACCGATGATGAAGTTCTGCGTCTGGCCAAACACCTGAAGGATGGTCTGCCAACGGCAACCCCAGCCTTCGACGGTGCCAAAGAAAAAGAGATCAAGCAGATGCTTGAGCTCGCAGGTCTGCCGACTTCCGGTCAGCTGAATCTGTTTGATGGTCGTACCGGTAACCAGTTCGAGCGTCCTGTGACCGTAGGTTACATGTACATGCTCAAACTGAACCACTTGGTTGATGACAAGATGCACGCCCGTTCTACCGGTTCGTACAGCTTGGTTACTCAGCAGCCTCTGGGCGGTAAAGCTCAGTTCGGTGGTCAGCGTTTCGGTGAGATGGAAGTGTGGGCCCTGGAGGCATACGGTGCTGCGTATACTCTGCAGGAAATGCTCACAGTGAAATCGGATGACGTTAACGGTCGTACTCAGATGTACAAGAACATCGTTGACGGTAACCATCAGATGCAGCCAGGAATGCCAGAGTCCTTCAACGTATTGCTGAAGGAGATCCGTTCTCTCGGTATCAACATCGAGTTGGATCAAGAGTAAGACGCGGTTTAAAGCCTGCGTTTGGCAACGAATTGGTGCTCCGCGAGAGCGGGGCACCGGGTTTAACTCCTTCAGGAGAGAAACGTGAAAGACTTATTAAAGTTTCTGAAACAGCAAAGCAAGACTGAAGAATTTGAAGGCATCAAGATCGGCCTGGCGTCGCCTGATCTGATCCGTTCTTGGTCATTTGGTGAAGTTAAGAAGCCTGAAACCATCAACTACCGTACATTCAAGCCTGAGCGTGAAGGCCTGTTCTGTGCCCGTATCTTTGGCCCGGTCAAAGATTACGAGTGTCTGTGCGGTAAGTACAAGCGTCTCAAGCACCGCGGTGTGATCTGTGAGAAGTGTGGCGTTGAAGTGACCCAGACCAAAGTACGTCGTGAGCGTATGGGCCACATCGAACTGGCCAGCCCAGTTGCCCACATCTGGTTCCTCAAGTCACTGCCATCCCGTATCGGTCTGATGCTGGACATGACTCTGCGTGATATTGAGCGAGTACTCTACTTCGAATCTTACGTGGTTATCGAGCCAGGCATGACCAGCCTGGAGCGCGGTCAAATGCTGACCGAAGAAACCTACCTGGATGCGCTGGAAGAGTATGGTGACGAGTTTGAAGCCAAGATGGGTGCCGAAGCGGTTCTGGAACTGCTGCGCGCTATCGATCTGGAGAAAGAAGTTGAGCAGATGCGCGAAGAGCTGCCATCTATCAACTCTGAGACCCGTCGCAAGAAAGTCACCAAGCGTTTGAAGCTGGTTGAGGCCTTCTACCATTCAGGCAACAAGCCAGAGTGGATGATCCTCAAGGTGTTGCCGGTTCTGCCACCTGATCTGCGTCCTCTGGTTCCACTGGACGGTGGCCGTTTCGCGACTTCAGATCTGAACGATCTGTATCGCCGCGTGATCAACCGTAACAACCGTTTGAAGCGTCTGCTGGATCTGGCTGCTCCGGATATCATAGTTCGCAACGAAAAGCGTATGTTGCAGGAATCTGTTGATGCCCTGCTGGATAACGGTCGTCGCGGTCGTGCCATTACCGGTTCCAACAAGCGTCCTCTGAAGTCCTTGGCCGACATGATCAAGGGTAAGCAAGGTCGTTTCCGTCAGAACCTGCTGGGTAAGCGTGTTGACTACTCAGGCCGTTCGGTAATTACCGTGGGCCCAACTCTGCGTCTGCACCAGTGTGGTCTGCCGAAGAAAATGGCGCTGGAACTGTTCAAACCATTCATCTACGGCAAGCTGGAAGGTCGTGGCCTGGCCACTACCATCAAAGCTGCCAAGAAGATGGTTGAGCGTGAAGTTGCCGAGGTTTGGGACGTACTGGATGAAGTGATCCGCGAACACCCCGTGATGCTGAACCGTGCACCAACACTGCACCGTTTGGGTATCCAGGCGTTCGAACCTGTACTGATCGAAGGTAAAGCGATTCAACTGCACCCATTGGTGTGTGCGGCTTATAACGCCGACTTCGATGGTGACCAAATGGCGGTACACGTGCCTCTGACGCTGGAAGCCCAGCTGGAAGCCCGTGCGTTGATGATGTCAACCAACAACATTCTGTCGCCTGCCAACGGTGAGCCGGTTATCACGCCTTCTCAGGACGTGGTACTGGGTCTGTACTACATGAGCCGTGAGCGCGTAAATGGCCGCGGTGAAGGTATGGCCTTTGAGTCTGTTGCCGAAGCCGAGAAAGCCTATCGCACAGGTGCCGCTGAGCTGCACGCCCGGGTTAAAGTTCGTATCACCGAAACTCATATCGATGAGAATGGTGAGCGCACCCAGCAGCGCCGCATTGTCGACACCACAGTAGGTCGTGCTCTGTTGTCACTGATCCTGCCAGCCGGTATGTCTTTTGATCTGGTTAACCAGAACATGGGCAAGAAGCAGATCTCCCGTTTGCTGAACACCTGCTACCGTCAGCTGGGTCTGAAAGATACTGTTATCTTTGCTGACCAACTGATGTACACAGGTTTCCAATACGCCACTATCTCTGGTGCCTCTGTCGGTATCAACGATATGGAAATTCCGGAAGCCAAGTACAAGCTGGTTGCCGACGCAGAAGCCGAAGTTCTGGAAATCCAGGAACAGTTCCAGTCTGGTCTGGTAACTGCCGGTGAGCGTTACAACAAGGTTATCGATATCTGGGCCAGCGCCAACGAGAAAGTCTCCAAGGCGATGATGGAAAACCTGTCTTCCGAAGTGGTTATCAACCGCGATGGTGAAGAAGAGAAACAGGCTTCCTTCAACAGCATCTACATGATGGCCGACTCAGGCGCTCGTGGTAGTGCCGCTCAGATCCGTCAGTTGGCGGGTATGCGTGGTCTGATGGCCAAGCCAGACGGCTCTATCATTGAAACGCCCATCGTGGCGAACTTCCGTGAAGGTCTGAACGTACTGCAGTACTTTATTTCAACCCACGGTGCTCGTAAGGGTCTGGCGGATACCGCACTTAAGACAGCGAACTCAGGTTACCTGACTCGTCGTCTGGTGGATGTTGCCCAGGATCTGGTCGTTATCGAAGATGACTGTGGTACTCACGAAGGTCTGATCATGAAGCCGCTGATTGAAGGTGGTGACGTGGTTGAGCCGCTGCGTGAGCGGGTACTGGGTCGTGTTGTTGCCGAGGATGTTTACTATCCTGGTTCCGACGAAGTCCTGGCGCCACGTAACACTTTGCTGGATGAAGCATGGTGTGACAAGCTGGAAGAGTACAGTGTTGACGAAGTTAAAGTTCGCTCTGTGATCTCCTGTGATACCGACTTCGGTGTTTGCGCCAAGTGTTACGGTCGTGACCTGGCCCGTGGTCACTTGATCAACCAAGGTGAAGCAATCGGTGTTGTTGCTGCTCAGTCAATCGGTGAGCCTGGTACACAGCTGACGATGCGTACCTTCCACATCGGTGGTGCGGCATCCAGGGCTTCTGCAGAAAACAACGTTCAGGTGAAGAACGCCGGTAACCTGAAGCTGCATAACGCCAAGTTCGTTAAGAACAGCGATGGCAAGCTGGTTATCGTATCGCGCTCGTCCGAGCTGGCGATTATTGATGAACTGGGCCGTGAGAAAGAGCGCTATAAAGTGCCTTACGGTACTGTGCTCGAAACGCTGGAAGGTGCCGAAGTTAACGCTGGCCAGACTATCGCTAACTGGGATCCGCATACTCACCCAATCATCACTGAAGTGGCGGGTTATGTGAAGTTTGAGCAGATGATTGACGGTGTCACCATCTCGCGTCAAACCGACGAGCTGACCGGTCTGTCTTCCATCGTGGTATTGGATGTGGCCCAGCGCCCAAGCGCCGGCAAAGAAATGCGTCCAATGATCCGTTTGGTTGACGAAAACGGTAATGACCTGACCATTCCCGGTACCGACGTACCTGCGCAGTACTTCCTGCCCAGCAATGCGATCGTAAACCTGGAAGATAATGCTCAGATCAGCGTTGGTGATGCACTGGCTCGTATTCCTCAGGAATCGTCCAAGACTCGCGATATTACCGGTGGTCTGCCAAGGGTTGCTGACCTGTTCGAAGCCCGTAAGCCAAAAGAGCCGGCGATTCTGGCTGAGATCAGCGGTACCATCTCCTTCGGTAAAGAGACCAAAGGTAAGCGTCGTCTGGTCATTACCCCTGCTGAAGGCGGTAACCCATACGAAGAGATGATCCCTAAGTGGCGTAACCTGAACGTGTTCGAAGGTGAAAAAGTCGAACGCGGTGAAGTGATCGCCGATGGTCCAGAGTCTGCTCACGATATTCTGCGTCTGCGCGGTATTCACAACGTAGCCAACTACATTGTGAATGAAGTACAGGACGTATATCGTCTGCAGGGTGTGAAGATTAACGACAAGCACATTGAGGTGATCATTCGCCAGATGCTGCGTAAGTGTCTGATCACTGAAGCCGGTGATTCTGAGTTCCTCGAAGGGGAGCAGGTTGAGGTGTCCCGCGTCAAGATCGCTAACCGCGAACTGGAAGAGCAGGGCAAGATTCCGGCCAAGTTCGAACGCGAACTGCTGGGTATCACCAAAGCCTCTCTGGCGACCGAGTCCTTCATCTCCGCGGCCTCGTTCCAGGAAACCACTCGCGTACTGACCGAAGCGGCAGTAGGTGGTAAGAGTGACAACCTGCGCGGTCTGAAAGAGAACGTGATCGTAGGTCGTCTGATCCCGGCCGGTACCGGTTATGCTTACCACAACAACCGTAACCAGGCTCGCGGTGAAGTAGCGACTGAAGCACCTAGCATCAGCGCCAGCGAAGCCGAACAGAACCTGGCCGATCTGTTGAACCTGGCTGGCAGTCAGGAATAAGTAGCATAGATGTTACAAAAGGCGCCGAATGGCGCCTTTTTCATTGGAATACGCTGCAAAAGTTGGCTATTTCTTGACAGCCAAGCCTTACCTTTCTAAAATTCCGCGTCCCACTATTGTGGGATTAGATTTTTCACACCTTATTGTTGAGTTGAAATCAACTGATTCGGAGCTATACATGGCAACTGTAAACCAGTTGGTACGTAAGCCTCGCGCACCTAAAGTCGAAAAGACTAACGTGCCTGCGTTGAACGCGTGCCCACAAAAGCGTGGTGTTTGTACTCGTGTGTACACCACTACTCCAAAAAAACCTAACTCTGCACTACGTAAAGTAGCTCGTGTGCGTCTGACCAACGGTTTCGAAGTAACTTCGTACATCGGCGGTGAAGGCCACAACCTGCAGGAACACAGTGTAATCCTGATCCGTGGTGGTCGTGTTAAAGACTTACCTGGTGTGCGTTATCACACTGTTCGTGGCGCCCTGGACTGTGCTGGTGTGACTTCACGTCGCCAAGCTCGTTCTAAGTACGGTGCTAAGCGTCCTAAGTCTTAATGGTTTTCCGTTAAGTAAGGCCAAGCTAAATATAAATTCCAGTTTTGGAAATACCTGAAGCATACGGAGAATAGTTATGCCAAGACGTCGCGTAGTAGGACAACGTAAAATCCTACCTGATCCAAAGTTTCAAAGTGAGTTGCTGGCTAAGTTCATCAACGTCATTATGCAGGACGGCAAAAAGTCGACTGCTGAAAAAATTATCTACAAAGCACTGGATGTTGTAGCCGATAAGAAAGGCGAAGAGCATCTGGTTATCCTTGAAGCAGCCCTGGAAAACGTTCGCCCAGCGGTAGAGGTTAAGTCTCGCCGTGTTGGTGGTTCTACTTACCAGGTTCCATGTGAAGTTCGTCCAGTTCGTCGTAACGCACTGGCGATGCGCTGGTTGGTTGAAGCTGCTCGTAAGCGTGGTGAAAAATCTATGGCTCTGCGCCTGGCAGGTGAACTGCTGGACGCTTCCGAAAACAAAGGTACTGCCGTTAAGAAGCGCGAAGACGTGCATCGTATGGCAGAAGCCAACAAAGCGTTTGCTCATTACCGTTGGTAATATCGGGCGCGGGCTTGCCCGCGCTTTCTCTGACATTGCTAAGATTTTTATCTTAGTCAAGAGGGTATAATCGTGGCTCGTACAACTCCAATTGAGCGTTATCGCAACATAGGTATTTGTGCTCACGTTGACGCAGGTAAAACTACTACCACAGAGCGAGTCCTGTTCTATACAGGGGTAAACCACAAGATGGGTGAAACCCATGACGGTGCGTCTACCACTGACTGGATGGTTCAGGAGCAGGAGCGGGGTATTACTATTACCTCTGCGGCTGTTACTACGTTCTGGCGCGGTATGGATGCCCAGTTTACTGAGCATCGTATCAATATCATCGATACCCCAGGTCACGTCGATTTTACTATTGAGGTAGAGCGTTCTCTGCGCGTACTTGACGGTGCTGTAGTGGTCTTTTGTGGTTCTTCTGGTGTGGAACCTCAGTCTGAGACCGTATGGCGTCAGGCCGACAAGTATCATGTCCCCCGTCTGGTGTTCGTCAATAAGATGGACCGTGCCGGTGCCGACTTTGATCGCGTAGTAGGACAGATCCGTAACCGTCTCGGTGCAACTTGTGTGCCTATTCAATTGAATATTGGTACAGAAGAAAACTTTAGCGGGGTTATCGATCTCATCAAGATGAAAGCCATCAACTGGAATGAAGAAGACCAGGGCCTGACTTTCACTCACGAAGAGATCCCAGAGCATTTGCTTGCCAAGGCAACCGAAATGCGCGAATACCTGGTAGAGAGTGCCGCAGAGGCTTCTGATGAGCTGATGGACAAATACCTTGAAGAAGGTGAGCTCACAGAAGAAGAGATCAAAAAAGCGCTTCGTCAACGTACTATCAACAACGAAATTGTGCTGGCTACCTGTGGTAGTGCCTTTAAAAATAAAGGCGTACAGGCAGTTCTCGATGCCGTTGTTGAATACCTTCCTGCTCCGGTTGATGTTCCTGCGATTAAGGGCATCGATGATAGAGAACAGGAAGTTGAGCGTGTTTCTGATGACAATGCACCTTTCTCTGCGTTGGCATTCAAAATCGCAACAGACCCATTTGTGGGTACTTTGACCTTTATCCGGGTTTACTCAGGTGTCCTGGAGTCGGGTTCAGCCGTTTACAACTCTGTAAAAGAGAAGCGTGAGCGTATCGGCCGTATCGTGCAGATGCACGCCAACGACCGTAAAGAACTGAAAGAAGTGCGCGCAGGTGATATAGCTGCTGCTATCGGCCTGAAAGATGTGACAACCGGTGACACCTTGTGTGACCCAGACCATAAGGTAATTCTGGAGCGGATGGAATTCCCCGAGCCGGTAATTACCATTGCTGTGGAACCTCGTTCCAAAGCCGACCAGGAAAAGATGGGCATTGCGCTGCAGAAGCTGGCAATGGAAGATCCTTCTTTCCGGGTTGAGACTGATGAGGAGTCGGGTCAGACTCTGATTTCAGGTATGGGTGAGCTACACTTGGACATTATCATCGACCGTATGCGCCGTGAGTTCAGCGTTGAATGTAACGTTGGTAAACCTCAGGTGGCTTATCGTGAAACTATCCGCAGTGCTGTGGAAGTGGAAGGTAAGTTTGTGCGTCAGTCTGGTGGTCGTGGTCAATTCGGTCATGTCTGGCTGAAACTGGAGCCTCGTGAAGAGGGTGCCGGTTATGAGTTTGTCAACGAAATCGTTGGTGGTGTTGTTCCTAGGGAATACATCCCTGCGGTTGACAAAGGGATCCAAGAACAGATGAAGAACGGTGTAGTCGCCGGCTTCCCTGTATTGGACGTGAAGGTCACTCTGTTCGATGGTTCATATCATGATGTGGACTCGAACGAAATGGCGTTCAAAGTTGCAGGTTCTATGGGCTTCAAGAAGGGGGCGCTGCAAGCTAACCCTGTGTTGCTCGAGCCTTGCATGAAGGTTGAAGTGACAACCCCAGAAGACTACATGGGTGACGTAGTAGGTGATCTGAACCGTCGTCGTGGTCTTATCGAAGGTATGGATGACGGCGTCGCCGGTATCAAGATTATTCGAGCTGTGGTACCTTTGGCTGAAATGTTTGGTTATGCAACAGATTTGCGCTCAGCGACTCAGGGTCGGGCTTCATACTCCATGGAGTTTTTGAAGTACTCTGAAGCGCCGCAAAACGTTGCTAAAGCAGTTATCGAAGCTCGTACCTGATTTAGGTAACGGCATTAACTGTTATTTTGATTGATGGTGTCCGGCAGCGCCGGACTCTTCTGAAAAGAAAGGAATATATCGTGTCTAAAGCTAAATTTGAACGTTCCAAGCCCCACGTTAACGTGGGCACCATTGGTCACGTTGACCATGGTAAAACCACTC
>NZ_NIJM01000020.1 GCF_002836945.1 Shewanella chilikensis | reverse complement strand
GATTGTCTCTCATCAGAAGGATCGGTCAACCGATCCTTATCTGATCTACATTGCGGTTGCACCGACCCTTTGGTATTGAAGCTACCGCAATTAACCGAAGTAACTGTCATCGAAGGCCATGATGGATTCACTGGCCGCGGCGATTTGGCGCCGATAGCCACTGGCGCTGCTGACATAGTAGTCCATAAAGAAACCCGCCGAGGCCAGTTTGCCGGCATAGAAACCATCGGCATCATCTGCCAGCCCATCGAGCGCCAGCTCGGCCATCCGTGCCCAGATCCACGCCAGCGCAGCTGTGCCAAACAGCTGCATATAAGGCATGGAGGCCGCGCCCAGGTTGTCAGGATTCTTCATCGCCAACTCCATCAGGCTCTGGGTAGCGCGCTGCAGATCCGTTGCCGCCTGGCCCAAACCTTCGAGCACTTTGGCAAACCTGGGTTCTTGAGCGGCCTTGGGTTTGGCGCCTTCGATAAAGGCCTCCACCTCTGCGGCCCAGAGTTTCAGCGCCGCGCCCTTGTCACCCATCAGCTTGCGCCCCACCAGATCCAGCGCCTGCACGCCATTGGTACCTTCATAAATCATCGCGATACGGGCATCACGGACAAACTGCTCCATCCCCCACTCATGGATATAACCATGGCCGCCAAACACCTGCTGGGCATCGACACAGGCGCTGAAGCCTCTATCTGTGATAAAGCCCTTGACCACAGGAGTAAACAGCGCCGCCAACGCCTTGGCTCTGGCCTTTTGTTCGGCATCCTGATGCCGCTCGGCTTCATCGAGCCACAGCGCCTGCTGACCGATAAGGGCGCGGGCGCCCTCATTGAAGACTTTTTGCGACAACAGCATCCGCCGCACATCACCGTGCACCAGAATAGGATCGGCATTTTGCTCCGGCGCCTTGGTGCCGGACAGTGCCCTTCCCTGAACCCGCTCTCTGGCATAGGCCAGCGCGTTCTGGTAAGCGATTTCAGAGACGCCCAGCCCCTGAACCCCAACGCCCATGCGCGCCTGATTCATCATGGTGAACATGGCTCTGAGTCCTTGATGGGGTTCGCCCACCAACTCGCCTTTGGCGCCGTCGAACAGCATCACACAAGTGGAATTGCCGTGAATGCCCATCTTATGCTCGAGGCCGCTGGCCTTAACATTGTTGGCCTCGCCCAGGCTGCCATCTTCCTTGACCCAGTATTTGGGCACGGCGAACAAACTGATCCCCTTCACCCCGGCCGGGGCATCGGGCAACCTGGCCAAGACCAGGTGCACTATATTTTCGGCCAGATCGTGATCGCCACTGGAGATAAAGATTTTCTCACCACTGATAAGATAGCAGCCGTCAGTGCCGGGCTCGGCCTTGGTGCGCAGCAGCGCCAGATCGGTACCGGCATGGGATTCGGTCAGATTCATGGTGCCGGTCCACTCGCCGCTCACCAGTTTGGGCAGATATTTGGCCTTGAGCGCCTCGGAGCCGTGGGCAAAAATGGCACTGTAAGCACCGTGGGTCAGCCCGGGATACATGGCAAAGGCCATGTTGGAGGAGGTCTGCATTTCGGTGGCAAAGATACCCACCACTTCCGGCAGGCCCTGGCCGCCGAACTCGGGATCACAGGTCAGCGTTGGCCAGCCGTTGTCCACATACTGGCGGTAGGCATCGATAAAGCCCTCGGCGGTTTTCACCCCGTCTGCTTCCAGACGACAGCCCTGCAGATCGCCGACACTGTTGAGCGGCAGCATCACCCCAGTGCTGAAATCGGCCATGCCTTCGAGAATGGCGTTGACCAACTCAGGGTCGATTTCATCGAACCCCTGCAGCTTTGGCTGCTGATAAATATCCAGTAACTGTTCAAGAATAAAGCGGTAATCCCGCATCGGCGGCTGATAACTTGCCATATGCTTATTTCCTTTTCCCTGTGATTGATGTCTCACCTTAGCCAATTCTGAGTAAAAACTCAGCACCTCTGACCAGTTTTATATCACTTTTTTTGAATACAAGAACAGCGCTCTGCGTAAATTCGCTTGAACAGCCCCTTATCTCGGGCTGTAAAACTTTGTAAGCTAGGGGCATTATCCTGTTCGCCCGCTAAAGGAATCCTGCATGGCCAGCGTCAACACCCGCAAACACCCCAATGGTCTGGACTATATCGAAATCGATACCCCACTCTGCTACGGCCGTATTTTTTTACAGGGTGCCCAGATAGACAGCTTTGTGCCCAAGGGCAAGGCGCCGCTGCTGTGGGTTTCTCCTGCCGATGACTATCTGCCGGGCAGTGGTATTCGCGGCGGTATTCCCGTCTGCTGGCCCTGGTTTGGCATGCATGCCAATGAGGGCTGGCCCCAGCATGGCTTTGCCCGTACCCGGCTGTGGCAACTTGAGCGAACTCATATCAGTAATGAACGGGTAGAGCTGAGCTTTGTCCTTAAACTCAGCGACGAGGACAAAGATTACTGGCCCCACGATACCGAGGTGCGGCTGGACTTTGTCCTCAGCGACAGCCTCAGGGTCAGCCTGATTAACCGCAACTTGGGTGAGCAGAGCGTGACGCTGACCCAGGCGCTGCACACTTATTTCCCCATCGGCGATATCCACCAGCTGCGCGCCACCGGCTTTGCCGGCAGCCAATATATCGAGTTTGGCGAAGGCCCATATGCACAAGTCGAGGACGAAGTACGCTTTGAGCGCGAAACTGACCGGGTTTACACCGGCTTGTCCGAGCTGCAAAAGCTGCATACCCCCAACGGCACTATTCTTGTCAGCCGTGAGCAGAGCCACTCGGCAGTACTTTGGAATCCCTGGATAGACAAGTCCAAGCGGCTGGCCCGTTTCCAAGAGCAGGATTACCTGTCCATGGTCTGCCTGGAGGCCGCCAATGTGCTGGAAGATAAACTGGTGCTCGGCCCCAAACAGAGCCACACTCTGACCACAGAAATCCGCTGGCAGGAGTGAGCGGCCAAGGCCGGGAAACACCAATGAGGTATCGACTCCCAAGCAAGAAACGCCTGACGGTATGGGCTGTTGGCCTGTTGCTTCTGCTGGTGCTGCTTCCGGGTGCCCTGCTGGTGGGGCTGGCTTGGTCCCTGTATGAAAGGCCGCAGTGGCTGCTGCCGCATATTAATCAATATCTGGCTGCACAAGATATTCGTATCGACGAGTTGCGCCTGGCGCCTGAAGGCTGGGACAGACTGAGCTTCGATTATCTCAAGCTTGATTACCAGGGCAGCGAGCTTGAGTTTCATCAACTCAGGCTCCAGCTCAAATCGCCTGTCAGTGCAAAACGGATTTGGCAATTGCTGACAGGCGAAACATCGACGCCGCCCCCTGGCTCCACCGACTGGTTGATGGCGCAACTTCAAAAAGTCAGCTATCAAGACGCCAGTTTTAGTTTGACGCCTGAGCTACTCTTGCCCGGCGGTGATGATGGCGGTCAGAGTCTGGCGCTGGACTTGAACTCTGTGCCCGAAATAGCCCTGGGGCCGACCCGAATAAGCCTGCACCCCGAGGCGGGCGTATCCTATACACCCAGTACGTCGCTGACCTTGGATAAGGCAGGTAAAACCCCAAGCTTTATTCTGCTGCTGCAAAAGTTGCAGCTCAGCCCTTCCGGGCAACTGGTCACTGAGCTGGCCACCCGGTTACAAGGAGGGCAACCAGAGACTCAAACAAGACAAGAGACGCCCCTGCTGGCATTAACCGCCGATTTGAAAGCCAAACTCGCCAACGGTGCCCCCGCCTGGCGATTGACCAGTCATCTGCATCTCAAAGCGCTGCAACAGGCGCTGGCAAGTGTTGAGCAGGACCCGGCCGCAGCGCCCCTTGTCAGCGCCTTTAAACTTGATGAAATAGTGAATGCCGAGCTGATGCCGAGCCTTGGCGGAGATATCTTCTCACAACTGACTCTGGATTTGACCCAAGGCAACATAGACTCGCGCCATTGCTGGTTGGCGCCGACTATTGCCATGCCGGGACTCGAGCAAGTGGCGCTTAAGATAACGCCGCTGCATCTGGAAGCTAAGGCACACAATTCATTGACCGATAGCCCTCTGTGCCCAAGTTCCGGCGCTGCTGCCAGTTTCAAAGTCAATCCCAGTGCCAAGGCCAGTACAAATGCTGAGGCTGAGGATAGTGATGGCACAGGGTTGCGCTTTCGCTTTTCGGGCTCCACCAGCGAGCAGATTTTTGAGTTGGCGCCACTGAGACTCACGCTTTCAACCACTCCGGCTCAGCGCCAAGCACTGCTTGCCTTGCTCGCAGCAACATCCGCACAAACATCAGCAACCAAGGCCGCGGAACTCGAATCGCAATTGGCGCAGCTGCAGCAAGTCTTGGCGCAAGAGCCAACTGAAAAAAAACAAGTAAAACCCCTTATCGCCGCAATTGAGCTGGCGCTTGATCAGGGCCTCGACGCCGAACTCAAACCCGCCAAGGACAATGATACAAAAGGCAATGAGACATCCATGCGAGTGTCGCTGCCGAGTATGACAGTGCGGCCGTTACTGCCCGCCCTGATGACAGAGAAGCAACAAGCGTCGTTCGGTACGCCAATTAATCGGCCAAGTGCTGCGAAACTGAACCCGGCAGCGCTCAGTAGTGGCGAGCGGCCGAGTTTGCTGCTGACCCTTGAAAACCTGCAATTGCAACTGCCAAAGGCTGCAAGAGCGCAGCAAGACACTTCTGTTTCTTTGCCGCAAAGCGCCAAACCTCAAGGGTTAAATTCACCGGGCTCTGGTTTATCAAGCTCTGGTTTATCAAGCTCTGGTTTATCAAGCTCTGGCTCACCAAACTCTGGCTCACCAAACTCTGGCTCATCAGGCTCAAGCTCACAAAACTCAAAGCCCTTGTCGGCCGAGCAGCGACTCGAACTGGCGCTGCAACAGGCCATTCAGGGGCTGCAACTTAACCTTGAGCAGTTGCCACTGGAACAAGCAAGCACAGACTGGCGCCTTGAAGCCTCCCTGCCGAGCGGTTTTCGCTGGCAGTCGGCTGCTGCTGAATTGCAACTCAATGAGGGCGCCTCACTCAATAAGGGCGCATCAATGACGCTTAGCGGTAAGCTGGCACTGGAGTCGACAAGCGAAGGGCAACAACTGGACTTCAGCCTCGCGGCCAATCCCGGGTTCAGCACTGGCGCCATTCAAGCCGGTATAGAGGATAAAAGTATCCAACTCTCGGGCTTTAAGTTGTCACTGCTGGCCCCTCTCAGTGGCAGCTTCAACCAAGGCAAACTTAAGCTGTCTTTGCCCGCGATCAGCTGCCAGCTGGGTGAATTGCAGGCTAAAAGCGGGCCACTGGCACTGTCGATTGCCCAAACCTCGCTCCTTAGCCCCGGGCTCAGTCGAACCCTGGATGCCAACCTAAATCAAAAACGGCACTTGCCACTCTTGAGCCAACTCTTGGATGAGCGTTTTGCCAGTCGTTTGAATCTGGCCTTCGATGGGCTCAACTTAAGCCAAACCCGGCATACCAAGCTCGGACCTCGTACCGAAACCCTGCTCAATCTGGGCTATGGCAGCTTCAGCCAAACCATTGACTGGCAGGATAACCGTCTTATCAGTGAAGAAAACTGGCAACTGGATAATATCCCGCTTCACAGCCGCCACGACTTTATGCCCATCTGGCCCAAGCGGGCCAAAGATCCGCTTGGCTATCGCTTGAACAGTCGCTGGACCCTGGATACGGATCTCGCGGATATCAAGGCGCTGGCGGCCAAGAACCTGCCCTTGCCTCCTGAGTTGGTACTCAGGGGCGAAACCCATATGATTGCCGACCTCAAGCTCGAAGGGCTTGGGCGAGCGCTGCAATTGCAACTGGATTTCAACCCGCTGCTGTCGGATCTCTCCGGCAGTATCAGTCAGTTACCATTTGAAGGCGCCAACCTGTCGGCATTGTGCCGTTTGACCCTTGACAAGGAAGCCAAGGCGCCGGCAGAGGCCGAACTCAACTGTCAGCAGCTCAAGGCTTCGGTACAGGCCTTCAACCCCGGAGTGCTGTTGACCAACCTGGGTTTAGAAGGCCAGCTCAGCCTGACCCCTGAACTCGACAACAACCAAAGCACTCAAGCCAAGCTGTTGCCCGGGTTTCGGGATGCCGATATTCAGGTGCGCGGCCAAGGCGAGTTACTCAAGGGACAAATGCTACTGCCCAGCTTCCGCTTGCGGCTCAACGCGCCATCCAATGCCTATTTGGTGTTGCAGGGCCTGAGCCTGGAAGAACTGTTGGCCATCCAGCCTCAGGAAGGCATCTACGCCGACGGTATTTTCGATGGTGTCTTGCCGGTATTTATTACCGGCGGCCAGGTGTCGGTCAAAGGTGGCCGCCTGGCGGCCCGTGCCCCAGGCGGACTTATCAAGATCGGCAATAATCCGGCTGTAGCCCAAATGCGCGCCGGCCAGCCCTATCTGGACTTTGCCTTTTCCACCCTCGAACACTTGCAATATTCTACCCTGGCCAGCACTTACGATATGGCACCGGATGGTGAGGCCTGGCTCAAGGTTGAAGTAAAAGGTAAGGCCGAGGGGATTGAACGCCCTATCCACTTGAACTACTCTCATGAGGAGAACATGCTGCAGCTCCTCAGGAGTCTGACCATAGGTGACAAGCTTCAAACCCAAATTGAAGCTTCCATGCAGTGAAGACACAAAAGGACATGAATGTGAAACAGACTAAATTTCTGCTGCCGCTGGCTGCAGCCTTGCTGCTGGCGTCGGCTTGTACCCCAACGGTCAAGATTGAGCCACCGGATAAGCCAATCGTTATCAACCTGAATGTGAAAATCGAACATGAAATTCGCATTAAGGTCGATAAAGAGTTGGATCAGCTGCTGACCAATGATGAACTCTTCTAAGGTGCCAGAATTCGCGAAAGGAAAACACAGATGAAAACCAAGTTGATGACCCTGACTGCCGCCCTGTTGATGAGTTTCTGCGTCTTTGCCATAGGTTTGCAGGACGCCAAGAGCCAAGGGTTGGTGGGTGAACAGCAAAACGGCTATTTGGGCGTGGTCAAATCCAGCGCCGAGGTGACGGCACTGGTTAAGGATATCAATGCCAAACGCCGGGCACACTATGAAAAAATCGCCCGTCAAAACGGGATTTCAGTGGATGATGTTGCCAAACTCGCCGGCGCCAAGGCGATTGCTGCCGCCGACAAAGGCCATATAGTGCAGGACGCTTCCGGCAAGTGGGTTCGTAAATAACAAACCCGATAGCATCAACCGGATGTTTAATGCCGTTCAATCAGTTTGAACGGCATTTTCTTTTACTGGATTGGCTTCCAGTTTCGTTCAATTGAACCTTGGTAAGTCTCTCTCAACAGACTGTAAGCTTCACATACGTCTGGCAGTGATGCACAGCAAGCAATCCACACAATACTGCCATCCTATACCGCCTTGTCATACAGGGTTGGGAATATCAATAAACTCATGCTCCAACTCAAACTCATGCGCCAAATGTTCCCCCAGTGCCTTGATGCCAAACCTCTCTGTAGCATGGTGGCCGGCAGAGAAGTAATGGATCCCCTGCTCCACGGCGCTGTGGAAGGTGCGCTCAGAGACTTCACCACTGATAAAAGCATCAACCCCCAGTGCCGCTGCGGTATCGATATAATCCTGGGCACCACCTGTACACCAGGCAAGCTTTTGTATGCTTCTGTCACCACCATCCAGATGCAGGGGGACTTGTCCCAAACACTGCTCAAGCAAGGCACTCAAGTCTTTGGCTGTCATGGGTGAGTCAAGCCCCCCTTGCCAAAGCAAACCTTGAGCAACGGTTTCTACCGCCTCAGGCTCAATGACCCCAAGCACCCGGCCCAATTCGGCGTTATTGCCAAGCATGGGATGGGCATCGAGCGGCAAGTGATAGCCGAACAGGTTAATATCGTTGAGCAGCAAGGTCTTAATCCTGCGCTGTTTCATTCCAGTCAGTACTTCGGGTTCATTTTTCCAGAAGAAACCATGGTGCACCAATAGGGCATCGGCACCGGCTTCAACGGCCCGGTCAATCAATGCCTGACAAGCGGTCACACCTGTGACTATCTTACGAATTTCGGCCTTGCCTTCAACCTGAAGACCGTTGGGGGCATAATCGCGAAACTTGTCCAGTTGTAAAAACTCGTGCAGATATTGTCTGAGTTCCTCTCTTTGCATAGGGTTCCCTGTCGATTCTGTTGCAGATATATGTCGCTATTCTAGCAC
The DNA here is from genome assembly GCF_002836945.1 of Shewanella chilikensis. GTDB lineage: Bacteria > Pseudomonadota > Gammaproteobacteria > Enterobacterales > Shewanellaceae > Shewanella > Shewanella chilikensis. The sequence continues at coordinate 68,189 of NZ_NIJM01000020.1, read as the reverse complement.
AGCAAGCCCAAGGATTGAGGTCACAAATCTTAAGCCAGATTGTCGGTTTCAGACCCCAAAGCGACCAAAAGCTGCGCCCTTGGACACAAGTTTGTTGCTTTTTGGTCGGCAAATTGGACATTGCCGACCTTTGACTTATAAAATTATCGCAAACCTTCAAGTAACTCTAAAAATAAACAGGTTATGATTATGGCAAAACTGACCAAAGAAGAAGTTATCAGCACACTGCAGCAAGCTCTCAGTGAACAACAGGGCAAAGCAGTGACCATTGAGCAAAATGGCAGCTGGTACAAAATCGATGGCGGTAAATCACTTCGTTTCGCTGAACTGGAACAGATGTTGGCGGATAACGCCAAACCGGCGAAGGCTGAAGCCAAACAGGAAAAAACCAAGGCGGCCAAGCCTGCTGCAAAGCCAGCTACCAAGGCAAAAACCAAGTCGGCAACGCCTGCCAAATCCGGCAGCCAAGGGGGCAAGACCCCCAAAGAGCTGTGGCGTGAAAAACTGGCAGCCGGTAATCACAAGTTGCCTCGCGGTTTTTAATTGCCTCTATCCAAAACAAAGGCGCCTGACGGCGCCTTTGTTTTGTCTGTTATTGGCTCTAAGCCCACACAATCAATCACATAGCCAAGTCGACCCGGACGCTGCCCTGTAGATAAACCACCCGCACTTCATCGCCTACTTTAAAGGTCATACCGGGATCTTCATCCTGAATAATCATCACCTGGGTTTCATCTTCCTGGCGTATCATCAACTCCACCAGTTTAAGTTCACGATAATAACCATCACCACCATATTGATGACCAATGCCGGCACCGAGCAGAGCGCCCAGAACGGTTGCCACATCCTGACCACTGCCACCGCCGAACTGATGACCAATCACGCCACCGAGCAAGGCACCGCCAAAGGTTTTCCAGCCGCGATTTCTGTCTTCCATCAGCTGTTTTTCGGTGATTTTCCGTACCGACTCCACCTGGCCGTAGAGCACTTTTTCAACCGGTTGTGCCTGGTTTCTGTCATAACCGGCATAGAGGGGCTGGGTTCCCGCTGCAAGGGATAATGAGAGCAGCAGCATTGCATTCAGTATCAGTTTCCACATAGCTGTTTTTCCGCTAACTTATAAGAAGGCCCTAAGCAGAATCATACGCAATTGTGAACCTACTGTCTTTCTTAAATCATGAGTTGGATCCTTTCCCGTCGCCTGAGCTGGCACTGACGGATCCCAATGGCCTGCTGGCCATCGGCGGCGACCTGCATCCCAAGCGGCTACTCAACGCCTACTACGAGGGAATTTTCCCTTGGTTTAATAGCCAAGATCCCATCCTCTGGTGGTCACCGGATCCCCGCGCGGTTTTTGTTCCGGGCAGCATCAATATCTCTCGCAGTCTACGCAAGTATCTGAAAAAGCAGGATTGGACTTTCAGCATCGACCGAGCCTTTGCCGATGTGATGGCTGGCTGCGCCATGCCGCGAAAAGATCAGCCCGGCACCTGGATAACCGGAGAGATACGTCTGGCCTACCAGGAACTGCACCACTTGGGTCATGCCCACTCCTTCGAGGTCTGGGACAATGGTCGCCTGATAGGTGGCCTGTATGGCCTTGCCATAGGTCAGGTGTTTTGTGGCGAGTCCATGTTCCACCGCAAAACCAATGCCTCCAAGGCGGCCTTTATCGCCCTGCATCAATACGCTCTCAAGCAGGGTTTCAGGCTTATCGATGCCCAAGTGATGAACCCACACCTTGAGAGCCTCGGAGCCAAGAGTTTAAAGCGCAAAGATTTTCTCATACTCTTGAGACAGTTCAGGGACGGCAATCTCGCCAAGGATTGCTGGCAAACCGACGAGGTCAAGCTTGAACTCTGATAACCATGCCATTGCCATAGGCCTCAGCCAACCCTTCGCCTGCAGTTATTTGAGCGGACAACAGGAGCAGTTATTGGTGATCCAGGAAGATGAGCTGGACTTGTCACTGTTTGAGCGCCTGTTGGCACTGGGGTTTCGCCGCAGTGGCAGCGCCATCTACAAGCCCCGTTGCCCCCATTGCAATGCTTGCCAACCCATCAGAGTTCCCCTGGATGAATTTCGCCTGTCCAAAAGACAAAAACGCACCCTGGCCAAAAACCGTGACCTGCACTTTCGGATTGTGGCCGAGGAAACCCCGGCTCACTATCCTCTCTATGAGCGTTATATCTGTGCCCGCCACAGTGACGGCCCCATGTATCCTCCGAGCGAAGAACAGTACCGTCATTTTCTCGCCTGTGAGTGGCTCAGTCCGGTGTTTATCGAACTTTGGCATGGTCAGCGACTGGTTGCCGTGGCAGTAACCGATCTCCTGCCCCAGAGCCTATCAGCCATCTACAGCTACTTTGACCCGGACTACAGCGATAGATCCCTCGGGATCTTGCTGGTGCTGCTGCAATGCCGCCTGGGCAAATTAATGTCGAAATCGTTTCTCTATTTGGGATATCAAATAGATAACCACGACAAAATGGGTTATAAGCGACTCTACCGCCCCTACGAGATCCTCGGCGTTCAGGGCTGGCAGAAAAGCGACAATCACTGAGGCCTCCCCTTTACAGCCGCTGTAATTTGCGGCATGATACGGCGGTTTTTTACATTCGAGGCTAACGGGATAACTGATTAATGGCGAAAGAAGACAACATTGAGATGCAAGGGACTATCCTTGAAACCTTGCCAAATACAATGTTTCGGGTTGAACTGGAAAACGGTCACGTTGTGACTGCTCACATTTCCGGTAAAATGCGTAAAAACTACATCCGAATCCTGACCGGTGACAAGGTCACTGTGCAGCTGACTCCATACGACTTGAGCAAAGGGCGTATCGTCTTCCGCTCACGCTAAGATCCCAGTTATTTCTCAAAAGCCGGCTGTGCCGGTTTTTTTGCTGGTGAGCCCATGGGGGCGACCCACTGCGCAGCAGGCGCACCTGGCCTGCCGTTGTCTATCCAGGCATCAATGTGTCGGATAAGGGTCAGGATTCAGAATAAAAATGGCTGCCATTGGCAGCCATTTTTTTGTTGCAATTCAGCTTATCAAGAGATCTTCTCCGGCGCTTCCGTGTTGATCTCCAGTTCGCCATCTTTAACATCCACATGAGCGATGCCACCGGACTCAAGTTTGCCAAACAGGATTTCATCGGCCAGCGGTCGTTTCAGCAGATCCTTGACCACTCTGGCCATAGGTCTGGCCCCCATGGTCTTGTCGTAACCCTTCTCGGCCAACAAGGTTCTGGCTTCATCACTGACTTCCAGCGTCACCCCTTTCTGATCCAACTGTGCCTGCAGCTCGACCAGGAACTTATCCACCACCTTGGCAATGATGGTCATATCCAGATGGTTGAACCAGATGATGGAGTCGAGTCGGTTGCGAAACTCAGGTGAGAACACCTTATTGATCTCCGACATCGCATCCAAGCTGTGATCCTGTTGTTTGAAGCCTATGGACTTACGCACAGTTTCCTGTACCCCGGCGTTGGTGGTCATCACCAAAGTCACATTACGGAAATCCGCCTTGCGACCATTGTTATCGGTCAAAGTACCGTGATCCATTACCTGCAGCAGCAGGTTATAGATATCCGGATGCGCCTTCTCGATTTCATCGAGCAGCACCACACAGTGAGGCGTCTTGATCACGGCATCTGTCAGCAAACCGCCCTGATCGTAACCAACATAACCAGGAGGCGCGCCAATCAAACGCGATACAGTATGGCTTTCCATATATTCGGACATATCGAAGCGGATAAGCTTGAGCCCGAGGCATGCTGCCAACTGGTTGGTCACCTCTGTCTTACCTACCCCGGTGGGGCCGGCAAACAGGAAGCTCCCCACAGGTTTGTTTTCATTGCCAAGACCGCTGCGAGCCAGCCGAATCGCCGCACTGAGGCTCTCTATCGCCTTGTCCTGGCCGAACACCACCATCTTCAGGTTGCGCTCCAGGTTCTTCAGTAAGTCCTTCTCAGAGGACGTCACTGTTTTTTCCGGGATCCTGGCAATCTTGGCGATAATGGTTTCAATCTCGCTCTGACCCACGGTTTTCTTGCGCTTGCTCTGTGGCATCATCGCCATCCGCGCGCCGGCTTCGTCTATCACATCTATGGCCTTGTCCGGCAAGTGCCTATCGTTGATATGCTTATCCGACAGGCTGGCGGCGCTGGCCAAGGCTGCGTGAGTGTAACGCACCCCGTGATGTTCTTCATAACGGCTCTTAAGCCCCTGAAGTATCTTGGTGGTTTCAGCCACTGAAGGTTCGTGGATGTCCACCTTCTGGAAGCGCCGCGCCAGTGCCCTATCCTTCTCAAAAATACTTTGATATTCCTGAAAAGTAGTGGACCCCATACAGCGCAGATTACCGCTGGAGAGCAAGGGCTTGAGCAGGTTGGAGGCATCCATTACCCCACCGGATGCCGCCCCTGCACCGATAATGGTGTGAATTTCATCGATGAACAGAATCGCATTCTGATCCGCTGTCAGCTCTTTAAGCAGACTCTTGAAGCGTTTCTCGAAGTCGCCGCGATACTTGGTGCCGGCCAACAGCGCGCCGAGATCCAGAGAGTAGACGGTCGCTTCGCTTATCACCTCAGGCACAGACTCATTGACTATCCGATAAGCCAAACCTTCAGCAATGGCAGTCTTTCCGACGCCGGCCTCGCCCACCAACAGTGGGTTATTCTTGCGGCGACGGCAAAGAATTTGAATCGAGCGTTCGATTTCGTTGTCGCGGCCGATAAGCGGATCTATCTTGCCCTGCTTGGCCATCTCATTGAGATTACTGGCAAACTGAGCCAACATGCTGCGCTCTTCTGTGGCTTCGGATTGATCTTCCAAGCTTTCCTGCGACCCCGGAGCATCGGCCTCATCGTTCTTGGCAAAGCCGTGGGAAATATAATTCACCACATCCAGACGGGTAATATCGTAGCGGCGCAGCAGATAAACCGCCTGGGACTCTTGCTCGCTGAAAATGGCCACCAATACGTTGGCGCCGGTCACCTCATTGCGGCCTGACGACTGCACATGAAACACTGCCCGTTGCAGCACCCGCTGGAAACCCAGTGTCGGCTGAGTCTCACGCTCATCATCGGGATCGCTGATAATGGGTGTGGTCTGGGTAATAAAGTTGGCGACCTCCTCTTTGAGGCGGTCGATATTGGCGCCACAGGCGAGCAAGGCATCCCTTGCGGCGGGGTTATCGGTCAGCGCCAGCAGTAGGTGCTCAACCGTCATATATTCGTGACGGGCATCTCTGGCTTGTTGGAATGCCAGGTTCAAGGTCACTTCAAGATCTTTGTTCAGCATACGCACCCCCTAAAAAACTACAGAGACAGGCTGGTTAAGCTTCCTCTAACGAACACAGTAACGGATGTTGGTTTTGTCTTGCAAACTGATTCACCTGAACCACTTTGGTTTCGGCTATCCCGAACGGGTAAACGCCGCAAACCGCTTTTCCCTGATGATGTATGGTCAACATAATGTCTGTGGCTTCCTGTTCATTCTTGCGAAAGAACAGCTGCAGTACCTCCACAACAAAGTCCATTGGGGTATAGTCATCGTTGTTCAGAATCACTTTATACATTGGAGGTGGTTGCAGTTCCTGCTCAACCCCTTCCTCCACACGTTCTATCTGTCCAGTCTTACCCATGATTCAATATTAGCCTCTCAACTTGGCTTCTACCAACACTATGCCCGGCCATGTCTCAAAGTACCGCTTGGCGGGCCCAGGGCGGTATTGCCCTTTGTCACACTATACTCTGGCGCGGCGGCGCTTGTCTAAGGCGTTTCTAACTCATGCTTATTTTTCAATCGGTTAAAATTGATTCAATATAATTAAAGCGAGTAAATATCCAGACACTTCCATTAAAGAAAAGATCCCAGTGGCAAACTAAGGTTCCAGCGAAACCATATGCGATGTTGTTTTTTTGTTAATTTCAACTTGACATCCAGCAACACTACTTACATTCTGTTATCTGAGCACCTGCTGAAGTGCTCAAAAGTTGTACTATCTTACTGGGAAGCAGACAATAGAAGGAAGTGGAAGTATGGCAAGCGGAACTGTTAAATGGTTCAACAACGCCAAAGGATTCGGGTTTATCTGCCCTGATGAAGGTGGTGAGGATGTTTTTGCGCACTATTCAACCATTGAAATGGAAGGCTACAGAACTCTAAAAGCAGGCCAACCTGTTGAATTTCAAGTTGAGAAGGGCCCGAAGGGTATGCATGCCTCGGCTATCTCTCCAGTTAAATAACCGGGTGAACAGAGATGAAAAAAGGCGGGGTCATCCCCGCCTTTTTAATGCCTGCTTGGCAACTGAATGAGGGAGCGTTCCCTCATTCAACTTTCAGTATCAAGCGCTCAGAAGGCGATTCAGGCTGGCACTTGGGCGCATAGCCTGCTCGGCTTTAACAGGATCCAGCTTATAGTAGCCACCCAGTTCAACGGCGGCCCCCTGAGCACCATTGAGTTCCGCCACTATCTGCTCTTCAGCGGCCACCAGGCCTTCGGCCAGAGGTGCAAAATAAGCTTTCAGCTCGGCATCCTTGTCCTGCTTGGCCAGCGCGCTGGCCCAGTACTGTGCCAGGAAGTAATGACTGCCGCGGTTATCCAGCTGCCCCACCTTACGGGATGGTGACTTGTTGTTATCCAGGAACTGCCCTATCGCCTGATCCAGGCAATCAGCCATCACCTGAGCCTTGGCATTGGCCGTCGTCTGGCTAAGGTGCTCGAGTGAGGCTCCCAATGCCAGGAACTCGCCCAGGGAGTCCCAACGCAGGTGGTTTTCCTCTTCAAACTGCTGTACATGCTTGGGCGCACTGCCACCGGCACCCGTTTCAAACAGACCACCACCGTTCATCAGCGGGACGATTGACAGCATCTTGGCACTGGTACCCAACTCAAGAATAGGGAACAAGTCGGTCAGATAGTCGCGCAACACGTTTCCTGTTACCGAAATTGTATCTTTACCGGCTTTAATACGTTCAAGGGAGAAACGGGCCGCCTTTTCAGGTGACATGATGTGCAGCTCAAGCCCATCGGTATCATGCTCAGGCAGGTAGGCATTCACCTTGGCGATCACTTGGGCATCGTGGGCACGATTTTCATCCAGCCAGAATACCGCCGGGGTGTTGCTCAGCCTTGCGCGGCGTACGGCCAGCTTGACCCAGTCACGGATAGGCGCGTCTTTAACCTGGCACATGCGCCAGATATCACCGGCTTCAACGGCGTGGGACATAAGCAGGTTGCCAGCCTTGTCCAATACTTTAACCGTACCGGCCGCAGGGATTTCAAAGGTCTTGTCATGGCTACCGTACTCTTCAGCCTTCTGTGCCATCAGTCCCACGTTTGGCACACTGCCCATGGTTGCAGGGTCGAAGGCGCCATGCTCCTTACAGAAATCGATAGTTTCCTGATATACACCGGCATAGCAACGATCCGGGATTAGCGCCTTGGTATCTTTCAACTGGCCATCCGGGCCCCACATCTGGCCGCTGGAGCGGATAGCAGCAGGCATGGAAGCATCAATAATCACATCACTTGGCACATGAAGGTTGGTGATGCCCTTATCTGAGTTAACCATCGCCAGCTCAGGACGGCTCTGGTAGACGGCGGCGATATCGGCTTCAATGGCCGCTTTCTGCTCGGCCGGCAACTTGGCTATCTTGGCATAGACATCGCCCAGACCATTGTTGACGTCCACACCCAGCTCACGCAAGGTTTCACCGTGTTTGGCAAATACATCTTTGTAAAACACCTTCACCGCATGGCCGAACATAATAGGATCGGACACTTTCATCATGGTGGCTTTCAGGTGCAGTGACAACAGCACATCTTCCTGGCGAGCGGCTTCAATTTCGCGCTCGAAGAAGGCGGTCAGTTCACGCTTGCTCATAACGGCCGCATCTATGATTTCACCGGCCAGCAACTCAAGCCCCTGCTTGAGCACCAGTTGGCCGCCATCATTTTGTTCCAGCACTATGTTGACAGTATCGGCATCTTTCAGGGTGACGGACTGCTCGCTGCCGTAGAAATCCCCTTGTTGCATATGAGCCACATGAGATTTGGAGTCCTTGCTCCAGGCACCCATTGAATGCGGGTGCTTACGGGCATAGTTCTTGACCGAAGTCGGGGCGCGGCGATCTGAGTTCCCTTCACGCAGTACAGGGTTTACCGCGCTGCCTTTGATCTTGTCATAACGAGCCTTGATTTCCCGCTCTTCATCGGTTTTGGCTTCCGCCGGATAGTCGGGCAAATCATAGCCCTTGGCCTGCAGTTCTTTGATACAAGCCTGCAGCTGAGGAATGGAGGCACTGATATTAGGCAGTTTGATAATATTGGCTTCAGGCTGGGTCGCCAGCTCGCCAAGCTCAGCCAGATGATCACCGATACGCTGCGCTTCGGTCAGACGCTCGGGAAAAGCGGCAATCACACGGCCGGAGAGAGAAATATCGCGGGTTTCGACATTGATGCCGGCTGCCTGGGTAAAGGTTTTGATGATAGGCAGTAGAGATAAGGTCGCCAGAGCCGGCGCTTCATCTGTCTGCGTATAGATGATAGTGGGGGTTTTATCAGTCATTTTCAGTCCTACGCTTTTTATAAAAATGAGTTGTTATAAGTGTTGTTATTCTTTAATTTCCTTGCCTCTTTCCGCCCAGGATAGCGCCGTTGTACACAGTCGATATAGATCCGGTTGACGGGCGTAAAAATTGGTTGCAGATCACAATTTGGCGAACATCATAGAGCATTCCAGCCAAGATTCAAATGCCACTATAGGCGAGTGCCGGGTACACTCGGATAAAAGTCACCAACCCACCCTGCCGCCAAGCAGGACATAGGTGTTACACTCTGGCATATCTCTGGCAAATAGTCAGAGTACACAGCTCAAGCAGCCAGGATATCTCAATGAATTCGCCAACCTCCCAACCAAGACGTAAACCCAAACGCCAGCCCAGTCACTCAAAGGACCCTGGCGGTAAAGAATTTGGCCAAGAGAAGAGTCAGCGCTCCACCAAACCAAGCCCCAACAGCAAGAGTTCCAGTAGCAAGAGTCCCAGTAACAAGAGCCCCATTAACAAGAGACAGGGCCTGAATAAAAAGCGTCCCGGTCCTCAAAACCCCCGCCCAAAGGTAACACCACTCTCGGTTGCAGAAACCCAGGTGGTGCTGCTCAACAAACCCTTCGATGTGTTATGCCAGTTTACCGACGAAGGCGGACGGCGCACGCTCAAAGATCTGCTGCCCATCGCCGGTATCTATGCCGCCGGTCGCCTGGACAGAGACAGCGAGGGTCTGTTACTGCTCACCAATAACGGTCAACTGCAGGCCAAGCTGACCCAGCCCAACAAGCACACCTTCAAGACCTACTGGGTACAGGTGGAAGGCGATGTCGATGACACCGCGATTCAAGCCTTGAGTCAGGGAGTCGAGCTGAAAGATGGCCCCACCCTGCCTGCAAAAGTCCGGCGACTGCAACAACCCGAATCTTTGTGGCCACGTAATCCGCCCATTCGTGAGCGGCGCAATATCCCCACCACTTGGCTGGAGATCTGTATCCGCGAGGGGCGCAATCGTCAGGTGCGAAGGATGACAGCCCATGTCGGGTTTCCCACTTTGAGGTTGATACGTTATGCCATAGACAATCTCAGCCTGGATACCGAGCAAGGGCAATGCCTGCAGCCCGGTGAATATCGAACTCTTTCTGAGGCGGCCATCAAGGAGCTTCTCCATGACTGAACGTTATCGCCCCAATGTCACAGTGGCCTGCATTATTGAGGCAGAGAAGCGTTTTTTGCTGGTCGAAGAGTTGATTGACGGCCAACAGAAATTTAACCAACCGGCCGGTCACCTGGAAGCAAATGAAAGCCTTATCGACGCCTGTCGCCGCGAGGTGCTCGAAGAAACCGGCCTGACAGTCACCCCTGAAGCTCTGGTGCGAATAGATCAGTTCAGCGCTTCCAAGGAGCTGGCCTTTTTACGTTTTACCTTCTGTGCTCGCCTGACCCAGTGTCAGAATGCCAAGCCGTTGGACGTCGCCATCAAGGCCACCCATTGGTTGAGTATGGATGAAATCACAGCCTTGGGACCCAAGCTTCGCAGCCCCTTGGTCAGCGCCACACTGGAGAGCTATTTGCAGGGACAACGGCTGCCGTTATCTTTGCTCAATAGCGCGCTGTTGTGATTAGCTCTGGGCACCAAGGCGTGATAGAATACGCCCCCGCAGAAACTGAGTGCCTTATGGCTGTTTGTCCACCCCAGCGTCGCGCCAATAACGGCCTGCCACAACCGGGCACAAGCAGCAGTTCTCTTTTCGGGCGTTCATGAATGAATTCAACGGTTTTAGGATCTATGACAGCTAACACTCCCAATGCATCAGGAAAAAAAGTCATTGTCGGCATGTCCGGCGGTGTCGACTCATCTGTTTCAGCCTATCTGCTGCTCCAGCAGGGCTATCAGGTAGAAGGCCTGTTCATGAAGAACTGGGAAGAAGATGACACCGACGAATATTGCTCTGCCGCCGAAGATTTAAAAGATGCCCAGGCTGTCTGTGACAAGCTGGGCATCAAGTTGCACACGGTCAACTTCGCCGCCGAATACTGGGACAATGTGTTCGAGTATTTTCTGGCCGAGTACAAGGCGGGACGCACGCCTAACCCGGACATCATGTGCAACAAGGAGATCAAATTCAAAGCCTTCCTTGAGTTTGCCGATGACATTCTCGATGCCGACTATATCGCCATGGGCCACTATGTGCGCCGCCGTGATACCGATGGTAAAACCCAGCTGCTTCGCGGCATAGATGGCAACAAGGATCAGAGCTACTTCCTCTACACCTTGAGTCACCAACAGGTGGCTCGCAGCCTGTTCCCTGTAGGTGAACTGGAAAAACCCGAAGTTCGCCGCATTGCCGAAGAGCAAGGGCTGGTCACCTTCAACAAGAAAGACAGCACCGGCATCTGTTTTATCGGTGAACGCAAATTTACTGAATTCCTTGGCACTTATCTGCCCGCGCAACCGGGTAAAATCGAGAGTGTCGACGGTGAAGTGATAGGCGAGCATCAGGGGCTGATGTACCACACGCTGGGCCAGCGCAAGGGCCTTGGAATTGGCGGCATGAAAAACAGCAACGACAATCCTTGGTATGTGGTCGACAAAGATCTGAAACGTAATGTATTGATTGTCGCCCAAGGCGGCCAGCATCCGAGACTCATGTCGGTTGGCCTCACGGCCAGGCAGCTGCACTGGGTAGACAGACAAGGCCCTGCCGATGGCGCAAAAATCACGGTCAAGACCCGATATCGCCAGCAGGATATCCCCTGCACTGTTTATATCCAGGGTGACGATGAACTGAGAGTGATCTTCGACGAACCTGTGGCGGCAGTCACGCCAGGGCAGTCGGCAGTATTCTACGACGGTGAAGTCTGCCTGGGTGGCGGCATCATAGAAACCCTGATTAGGGAGTAATCATTGAGCGAGCAATTGCATGACCGCACTATGGCATTTGCCGGCATATTGCAGGCAATCGCCCAGGTGCAATACATAGCCCGCCACGGGGAAAGCGATCCGCAGCAGTTGGCTGCGGCACTCGATGGCATTATGGTGACAGATCCCGAGAATATCGATGAGATCTATCCCGACAAAGTCGTGCTGGCCAACGGCTACAAGTGGATTATCAACCAACTGGGTGACAGCGCCCAGAAAGATGTGGAAATCACCCGCTATCTGGTCGGCATTCTGGCGCTGGAGCGTAAACTGAGCCGCAACCAGGCGGCTCTGGGGATGCTGTCTGAGCGCATCAATCAGGTGCATCGCCAACTTAGCCACTTTGCCATAACCGACGAGCAGGTTATCGCCAACCTGGCCAGCATCTACAGCGATATCATCAGTAATTTGGGGCCCAAGATCCAGATTTCGGGCAATCCCAACATACTGCAGCGGCCACTGGTCCAACATAAAATACGCGCCTTGTTGCTGGCAGCAATGCGCAGTGCCGTACTCTGGCGTCAACTCGGCGGTAAACGCAGACACCTGGTGTTTGCCCGCAAGGCGATCGTCGATACAGCTAAGAAAAGCCTCACCCTATAATAAAGCCAAGTTCATCAAGGAGCTTATAATGGATCTTTCCGCACTGACTGCTATCTCACCGGTAGACGGGCGTTATGGTAGTAAAACCGCCGAACTTCGGGGGATATTCAGCGAGTACGGTCTTACCAAGTATCGTGTTCAGGTCGAAATCAACTGGCTGAAACTGCTTTCCAGCTGCCCTGAAATCGAAGAAGTCCCCCCCTTCAGTGAAGAAGCTCTGGCATTGCTGGACAATATTCGCGACAACTTCAGCGAAGCCGATGCCCTGAGAGTCAAAACCATCGAAGCCACCACCAACCATGACGTTAAGGCGGTGGAATACTTCATCAAGGAAAAAATCGCCGACAATGCCGAGCTGGCTGCCATAGGCGAGTTCGTGCACTTTGCCTGCACCAGTGAAGACATCAACAACCTGTCCCACGGCCTGATGCTGACCGAAGCCCGTGAACAGGTACTGCTGCCATACTGCCAGAAACTGGTCGATGCCGTTAAAGAGCTGGCCAGACGTTACAGGACTGTGCCTCTGATGTCCCGTACTCACGGCCAACCCGCCTCGCCTTCGACTCTGGGTAAAGAGATGGCCAACGTGGCCGTACGTCTCGAACGCCAACTCAAACAAATTGAAGCGGTTGAGATCATGGGTAAGATCAACGGCGCCGTGGGTAACTACAACGCCCACCTGTCCGCCTACCCAGAAGTGAACTGGCATGAGCTGTCACAGCGCTTTGTCACCAGCCTGGGGCTGAACTGGAACCCCTACACCACTCAGATTGAACCGCACGACTATATTGCCGAGCTGTTCGATGCCGTGGCCCGTTTCAATACAGTGCTGATTGATTTTGACCGTGATATCTGGGGTTATATCGCCCTGGGTCACTTCAAGCAGAAGACAGTGGCCGGTGAAATCGGCTCATCCACCATGCCGCACAAGGTTAACCCTATCGATTTTGAAAACTCGGAAGGTAACCTGGGCATAGCCAACGCCTTGATGCAGCACCTGGCCAGCAAACTGCCGGTTTCCCGCTGGCAACGCGATCTGACCGACTCCACAGTGCTGCGTAATCTGGGGGTGGGTATCGCCCACTCGCTGATCGCCTACCAGGCCACACTCAAGGGTGTCAGTAAGCTGGAAGTCAACGAGGCGCACCTGCGCGATGAACTGGATCACAACTGGGAAGTACTGGCCGAGCCGGTACAGACAGTCATGCGCCGCTATGGCATCGAAAAGCCTTACGAGAAGCTCAAGGAGCTGACCCGTGGCAAGCGTATCGATGGTCAGCAGCTGGCTGCCTTTATCGACGGTCTGGAACTGCCTGAGAACGTGAAACACGAACTCAAGCAACTGACGCCGGCCAACTACATAGGCCGCGCCGAAGCCTTTGTCGATGATTTGAACTGATAGCCTCTTGGCTGTCGCAGGCGGTACTGGTTTCCAGTACCGCCTTTTTTCTCCCCGGGGTTTATGCCGTTGCAAGCGGGATAACTGACTGGCCATTGAAACGGTTTAAGGATTGGATAACAGATGACGAACACTTACCAGCTGACTCTAGACAGAGATGCCTTTGTTAAAGAGGTGTGGCAGCAACAACCCAAGGTGATCAGACAAGCCTTCAAGGACTTTGTCGATCCTATCGCCGCCGATGAGCTGGCGGGCCTCGCCTGTGAAGAGGAGATCTCCTCACGGGTGGTAATCACCAAGGGGCAGGACTGGGAAGTGATCTCAGGCCCATTTGAAGACTATGACAAGTTCGGTGAAGAAAACTGGCAACTGCTGGTGCAGGCTGTCAACCACTGGTATCCGGACTCTCAGGGTCTGGTGGAAGCCTTCCGTTTCCTGCCGGACTGGCGCTTCGATGACCTGATGGTGTCCTTTGCCACGCCGGGTGGTGGTGTCGGCCCCCATATAGACAACTATGATGTCTTTATCATTCAAGGCGAGGGGCGCAGACGCTGGACAGTGGGTGCCAAGGGCCAATACGCCAAGCGCGGCAATAACCCCAATACCCCTTTGATTGAGGACTTTGAGCCCATCATAGATACAGTGCTGGAGCCCGGCGACATGCTGTATATTCCGCCCGGTTTTCCTCACAGGGGCGAGACTCTGACCCTGGCACTGTCCTACTCAATAGGCTTCCGGGCACCGAGTCAGCAAGAGCTTATCAGCGAAATGGCCGACTTTATGCTTGATCAGGATCTCGGCCACAAACGTTTCACTTCGAGTGAAGAAGCCGGGCAACCTGCGCTGATCGCCAAGAGCCAGCAACAGGGGATGATGGTGCTGCTGAAAGAGCTGACTGAGAACCCTGACTATTATCAGGGCGTGCTGGGCAAATTGTTGAGTCAGAATCGCTTTGATCTGGATATTTGCCAGGGTGAGCCTATGAGTACCGAGGAGCTCAGAGAAGCTGCGGCCGAAGGCGCTGTATTCAAGCGCATAGGTGGGCTTAAAATTCTCATGCTGGAAAACGATCCCAACTGCCGGCTGTTTATCAATGGGGAAGCCTTTGAATTGCCGCAAGGCAGTGAAGAGCAGGCGCAATTTATTGCCAATCGCACCAGCATAAATGCTGCAAACCTTGAGTCATTGCTGGATGATGAGGCAATAGCAGCGCTGCTGTGTGACCTGCTAGAAAAAGGTTACTTCTACCTCAGTGAAGAGTGAGATTGAGTCAGTCTTTCTGTACTAAATAAAATATCAGCCCTGCTCTCGGCTCATAAGAGTAGCATTCTCAACCCATAAACCTGCAGAATGCTACTCCCTCACTCTTGATGGGATTGATATTGACTCTATCCCTGGCAATCTCTATCAGTCAGTTATTTTCAGCCCCACTCTTGCTATAAAAACCTGTTGCTGAGCGCAAAAAACTCTGGTTTTCAAGGATCATCAGAGTGTCAAACCAGTGAAACAAATCCCCTTTACCCTACAAATACTTATACAAAGCTACAGCCCAGGCTAAGTGACTGAAAGAGGAAACTATGTCAGAGCAACAAGTGACAGGAACCGTTAAATGGTTCAACGATGAAAAAGGCTTTGGTTTTCTAACCCAGGAAAACGCCGCCGATGTGTTCGTCCATTACCGCGCCATTCAAGGCAGCGGCCGTCGCACCCTGAAAGAGGGTGAGAAGGTCAGCTTCAGCGTGACTGAAGGCCAAAAGGGGCTGCAGGCGGAAAACGTAGTGCGGTTAAAATAGTTGACGGATAAAGTAGAGGGACGGCAGATGCCGTCCCTCTTGTTATGCCATAGCGCCATCAAGGTGCGAGACGATTAATCTCCCATCCACCATCTGTGCGGCTGTAGAGGAATCTGTCATGCAGCCTGTGCTCACCGCCCTGCCAGAATTCCACACTGGAAGGCACTATGCGGTAACCGCCCCAAAACTTGGGCAAGGGGACTTCGCCCTTGGCAAACTTGGCCTTCATCTCGGCAAACTTGCTCTCGAGTGCCTGACGAGCGCTAAGCTTGCTCGACTGTTTCGAGACCCAGGCCGCTATCTGGCTATCTTTCGGACGGCTGACAAAGTACTTGAATACCTCTGTAGCAGACAGGGCTTCGGCGACACCTGTCACGGCGACCTGGCGCTCCAGCGGATGCCAGGGAAACAGTAAACTAACCTTGGCGTTGACGGCAATCTGCTGCGCCTTACGGCTTTCCAGATTGGTAAAGAATACAAAACCCTGCTGATCAAAACGCTTCAGCAAGACTATCCGCTGAAACGGTTGGCCGGTTTCGTCCACTGTGGCCACCACCATGGCGGTAGGATCCGTCAAAGGTGCATCCTTGGCTTGCGCCATCCAGCGCTCAAACTGCGCCATGGGCTCGGTGGCCAGATCGGCGCGCCTGAGGCCGCCCTGGGTGTATTCGCGGCGAATATCACTCAAATCTGTCATTGTCTATCCTTGTCCCTGAGCCGGGCGCAGTGCCCCAGCGAAAGCGAACCCCCAGCCTAGCTAGGGGGGCTCTATACAAGAAGAAAAGCCAACGACAAGCGTTGGCTTAACGTAAAGCGGCTTACTTGACTTTGCCCTGACACAAAGCCCAGACATGCAGCATTTCCAGGCCCAGCGTCGCGCCCGCCAGCGCAGTAATGTCGGCGCTATCGTAAGCAGGTGCCACTTCAACCACATCCATACCCACTATGTTGAGGCCCTTGAGACCACGGATAATCTTCAGCGCCTTATCACTGGTGAGACCGCCGCATACCGGAGTACCGGTTCCCGGCGCGAAGGCAGGATCCAGGCAATCGATATCAAAAGTCACATACAAAGGCATATCGCCAACCCGCGCCTTGATCTGCGCCACGATTTCATCGGCGGTCATATCATTGGCCATGGCGGCGTCAATCACCTGAAAACCGTGGCCCTCTTTGGTGTATTCGGTGCGGATCCCCACCTGCACAGAATGGGCCGGATCGATCAAGCCTTCGTTGGGGGCATGATAGAACATGGTGCCATGGTCAAACTTGCTGCCTTCACTGTAGGTATCGGTGTGAGCATCGAAGTGCAGCAGCGCCATCTTGCCAAACTGTTTGTGATGCGCGCGCAGCAGCGGCAGGGTCACAAAGTGATCGCCGCCAAAGCTCAGCAGTGTCTTGCCGGAGGCCAGAACTTTGCTGGCAAAGTTTTCGGTGCGCTCGGTAAAATCGGCGGCATCACCACAATTGAACACCAGATCGCCGGCGTCCACTATCTTGATATATTCGCTGAGGCTGAAATCCCAAGGCCAACGCTTCTCTTCCCAGGCCAGATTGGTCGAGGCATTGCGGATAGCTCCAGGCCCCATTCGGCCACCGCTGCGACCGGTAACGGCCATATCGAAAGGCAAACCTATTACCACCACATCCGCATCGCTTTCTAGCGGTTTGAAATCCAGTGGCTGACGCAAATAACCAAACGCATTTGAATAAAGCGAGTAATCAGGTTTATCTGCTAAAGTGGTCATAAATACTCCAAAACTTGGCTAATGCCGATATTTACATGGACTCAGGGATCAGCACTTCGTGGCACATCTGCTGATAGTGACTGAAGCCAACATTATAACCCTGCTCCAGGGACAAAGAGCAACTTCCCAGACATAAATGTTCAGGGTAACCACGGGTGTCCAACTGGGCGTTGAAGCCGATGACATCCCAGCTGCCGGGATTGAGAATGGCCAGCAAACGGGCGAAGATATCTATCGGTTGTGCGGCGAGATCCAGATTGGTCTCGAAGCTGACATAAGAGCTGCTTTCCTGCGGTGTAATATGAATAGTCATATACTCTTTGCCGCGAATGCCGTTGATGGAATAACCAAAGGGCTCAAACAGGAAGTCATCAAACTGGAATCCGGGCAGCATCTCTTCCAGTGCCAGCAATTGGCGAACCCCGGCGCAGCTTTGGTTATCGGAGCGCAGATAGTCGGCCGCTTCACCGCGAATGTGATACATCAAAAGCTCACTGGTGGCATCACCGCTCTCGGCGCTGAAGGCCTTGTCACTGCAAAACAGGTAATGGTGATGGGAATCCAGATGACCGATACGGTACGCCACGCCGGACAGTTTCTCTCTCAGTGCCTGCAAGTCCTGCTCAAAAGAGCTGGCCTGCAGGTGCGACAGATATTCGTTTTTGCGCTGAAAAGTCGCAAAGGCTATCGCCTCTTCGCCGAGGGAGTCGATAAAATGCAGGGTCGAGCGCGCCAGTGTGGTGGTACCACAGGTCAACATTAAAAACCTGTCGTCCCAAACAAACAGACTCGACTCGCTGAGCAGATAGGCATCGCAATAATCATTGCTGACGGAAGAGAGGATTTCTGCATTGGCCTTGGCCACCATCTCTTCCCAGAAGGGCTTTCCCAGTGAGCGCAGCGAAGGCGTAGCCGGCGTCACTATCACTTCAATTTTTTTTTCTGAACCTTCAAAAAACATCTTTTATCTCTACTTGTTGCAGGCCCCGAAGGGCCTGCTGAATGCACCGACCTTATGAAAAATCTTCCAGATAGGTATAACCCTTAAGACCCAATTGCAGCTCTTCAAGGATCGAGGTGCGTTCGTCTTCGGCAATATGCTGATTCACCAGCTCTTCATAGGTGCGCATAAAGGATACGGCATCCAGGTTCACATAGCGCAGCACATCGGCCACAGTGTCACCGGACAGCACAGACTCTATGTTGGCCAGGCCGCTTTCATCGAGACGCACCACAGCCGAGTTGGTATCACCGAACAGGTTGTGCATGTCACCGAGGATCTCCTGATAAGCCCCCACCAGGAAGAAACCGATAAGATACGGGCTCTCGGCACTCCAGGCAGGAACCGGCAGTGTGGTTTCAATCCCCTGCCCGTCCACATACTGATCCACCATGCCGTCCGAGTCACAGGTGATATCCAGCATCACGGCGCGGCGCTCTGGCGCGGTATCCAGCCCGGTCAGCGGCAACACAGGGAACACCTGATCTATACCCCAGGCATCCGGCAGCGATTGGAACAGCGAGAAGTTAACGAAGAACTTGTCGGCCAGCTTCTCATTGAGTTCATCAATGATGGGCCTGTGATAACGGTTCTTGTTGTTCATCAAGCCCTGCAGCTCGTGACAGACACGCAGGTTGGTCTGCTCCGCCCAGGCGCGCTCTTCCAGGCTAAGTTGCCCAAGAGCAAACAGAGCGTGAGCTTCGGCCAGATCCGATTGGGTATCGTGGAAAATCTCAATCAGGGCACGGGAATCGGCGCGGCCGCGGATATCGCTCCAGGACTGCCACATGTTGTGCAGCAGCTGTGGGGCATCCTCTGCCGGTGGCTGGATATTCTCAGGGGAATAGGCCTCGGTACCAATAACATCCGTGATAAGTACGGCGTGGTGCGCCGTCAGGAAGCGGCCGGACTCAGAGATAATCCTAGGCACCGGCTGCTCGTACTCGGCGCAGACATCACTCAGAGCGCTGACGATATTGTTGGCGTATTCGCTCAGGCCATAGTTCATTGAGTTGTTGCTTTGGCTGCGGGTACCGTCATAGTCCACCGCCAGGCCGCCGCCCACGTCGAAACAGTTGACCTTGGCCCCCAGTTTTCTCAGCTCGCAGTAGAAGCGCGCCGCTTCACCCACACCGTGGCGAATATCGCGGATATTGGCGATTTGCGAACCCAGGTGGAAGTGCAGCAACTGCAGCGAATCCAGCATATCGGCACTCTTGAGCTCGTTGACCACCCGCAGCACCTGCGCAGCAGACAGACCAAACTTGGACTTTTCACCGCCACTGGCCTGCCATTTGCCCTTGCCCTGGAACGCCAGGCGTGCGCGCAGACCCAGACGCGGAGTAACCCCCAGCTCGCGGGATTCCTGCAGTACCATCTTAAGCTCGGACATCTTCTCCAGCACTATATAGACCTTGTGGCCCAGCTTTTCGCCTATCAGTGCCAGGCGGATATATTCTTTATCCTTGTAGCCGTTACAGACTATGACTGAGCTGGCCTTTTGTGCCATCGCCAGTACCGCCATCAGCTCAGGCTTACTGCCGGCTTCAAGCCCTAGTTGCGGGGCTTCTTTGCTGACCTGGCTGGCGAGGATTTCCTCAACCACTGTCTGCTGCTGGTTCACCTTGATGGGATAAACCAGCAGATAGTCCTCGCTGTACTCATACTTTTGAATCGCCTGATTAAAGGCCTGGCACAGGCTATCGACCCTGTGGTGCAAAATCTGCGGGAAACGGACCAGCACAGGCAGGTTAACACCGGCCTTCACCATGTCTTTGGCCAGTTCGTTCAGGCCGATTTTGCTGTCCGGATTCAAAGGATCCGGTGACACTGTCACCTCACCCTGATCGCTTATTCCGTAAAATCCCTGGCTCCAGTATGCGACGTTGTAGCCGACGCGGGCATCGTCAATAGACCAATCACTCATGTTCGTTAGCCTGTTATCAAAAAATGGGTTATGCGGTAACCGTCATCGCTGACGCGACCGCCTGTTCGACAAACGCCGGCAGCGCAAAGCTTGCCTGATGGATAGCCGGCGTGTAATAACGGGTGGTAATACCGGCCCGCTCAAAACGCTCTTCGAGAGTCGCCAGGCTATGCTGACGCGCCTCAAGATCATCGGTTGCCCAGGCAAAGGCCATGCTGCCACCCACATAGGTAGGCACGGCCGCCATATAGAACCGACACTCTTTCACATAAGAGCTCATGCGTCTGACGGTATTTTGCACTTCATCCAGCTGCATAAAAGGCACGCCGTTCTGAGCGACAAAAATCCCATTTTCATTGAGACAACGCTTACAGCCCTCGTAAAAGTCGGAACTGAACAGCACTTCTCCCGGACCAAGGGGATCTGTGCAGTCAGAGATAATCACATCAAATTTTTGCCGTGATTGCCTAACATAATCCATCCCGTCGCTGATCACCAAGTTGACTCTGGGGTCATCATAGGCACCTTGGGAATGGTTTGGAAAATAGCTTTTACACATTTCCACCACGGCGGCATCAATCTCCACCATGGTAATGGATTCAATCTGTTTATGTTTGACCACTTCCCGCAGCATGCCACCGTCACCGCCGCCTATAATAAGCACCCGCTTGACGTCGCCGTGGGCCAGAATAGGCACATGGGTCAACATTTCGTGATAGACAAACTCATCTTTCTCAGTGGTCTGGATGGCACCATTGAGCGCCATGACCCGTCCCATAGCGGCATTTTCAAAAATGCTCAGGTGCCACTGTTCGGTCTTTTGCTCGAACAGCACCTTTTCCACCTCAAAATACTGCCCATATGCCGGATGCAGTGTCTCGTAGTAAATATTCTTGGCTTGCATTTAACCTAAAACTCTTGGTGTTGAATGTAAGGGTGGACAAATAACCCGTCCTCGGCGATTCAAAAATGAATGCCGAGTGAATGTATCGTCGTAGATGGACGACGGGCTCAGTTGGGACTATTGGCCTGTTCGCGGCCGGAATTGATGCGGATTAACGTGAGATGTTTCAAGCCGGTATTGTCATAGCTGACAATGGTTGAAAACCTGTGTTGTGGCACTTGGCGAACCAGTGCGGCAAATGAATGGCTGTGCATTAGCTAAAACCCTCTTAACCCCGTGTAAATGGTGCTTTGTTCATTTACACGGTTAATGACTCGTGAACCATAATAACCCTGTTACTCACGTTTGCCTGTCAGGACTGAATGTACCTTCAAAACGGCGCAATTAAACCTTGCTGTGCCCCATAATGCAAGCACGAATCACAGTTTATCCAAGGCCTTGAAATATAAACTACAGTTGCGATGTTCACCCATGCCATTTAAGCGAGCTTTTTTCGATTTATATCAATAAATTGAGCTTTGAAAGCTGATTTTATCTGTTCAAGATTTTTTAAATACACAGGCTCCCTATTTTGATGCCCAGATACCGCTTTGGGTACCTAGTTTGCTTCAATGCCGCCCCCTTGGGGAATTTGAGGGTGAAAACTCACCCTCAAACAAAGGTTTGTTATCTTGAAACCTGGCGATTCAAGCAAAAATCGCAGCAGCTAAATAGAAGCTGGACAAAGTACCACGACGCAGGAGGTGCAGTAGACGCCGAGTGTCAGGCTGTAAAACAGCGCCCGAAAGCGTTTGGGCTTATATTTATCCGCCCACCAGGCGATGATAAACAACAGCGCGAGATACAAGAGTGCCAGCAGGCTGACGGACCAGATAGAGAACATAGGCAAAGGTTTTTATTTTCAGCTTAACCAGTTCTGCTGCAAAAAGCAGCGCTAACTTTAGTCTTATTTAAACTTAGGGAAGTCTGACTTCGACAGGCCCCGGCATGCCTTCAGTCAGATGCCTTGAACGCCAATTGCTGTGCAAGCCACGCCCTACAAAAGAGAAGGCCACGAGGACTTATTCGTACCTTCCCTAAAAAAAGGCACGGGCATAGGTGGGCGCAATCCGTTATAATCCGCCGCAGCTGAAACAAAGTTAATCAGGTTCAAAAACAGATGGCAGAAATAGGTCAAAGTTGCACCCTGGAAGTGGTCAAACAGGTTGATTTCGGGGTTTACCTCAACGCTCATGAGTTGGGACAGGTGTTATTACCCAATAAAGTGGTGCCCAAGGGTTGTCAGGTTGGCGACAAGTTGGAGGTGTTCCTCTATCTGGACTCCAACGACATGCCTATCGCAACCACTAAAAAGCCCCTGGCTCAGGTGGGTGAGTTTGCTTATCTCAAGGTGGTTTCCATTGGCCGGGTCGGTGCCTTCCTCGATTGGGGACTGGAAAAAGATCTGCTGCTGCCCTTCGGTGAGCAGCACAAGCAGGCAGAAGAAGGCCGCAGTTACCTGGTCTATGTTCACCGTAACCGCGCCGACGAACGGATTGTCGCTTCGTCCAAAATCGATAAGTTTGTCGATAAGAGCCCGGCTTGGTACAAGAATGGTCAACAGGTTGACCTTATCATTGCAGGTACCACAGATCTCGGCTACAAGGCGATAGTCAACAACAAGCATTGGGGCGTCATCTATCAAAATGAAGTGTTCCGTAAGCTGAAGTTTGGCCAAAAGCTCAAGGGTTATATCAAGCAGGTGCGTCACGACAACAAACTGGATCTGACCCTGCAAAAGGCTGACCGTCAGGAGTTGGATCAGCAATCACAGCGGATCATGAAGAAGCTGGCCCAGGCCGGCGGTTTCCTGCCCTACAGCGACAAGACCTCGCCCGAGGTGATCTACGCCGAACTTGGCATGAGCAAGAAGGCCTTCAAGAAAGCCATCGGCGGCCTGTTCAAAGCCGGAAAACTGCGCATCGAAGATGACGGTATCCACGCCAGTAATTGAACAAAGAACTGACAAAGCACTGGCAAAGAATTGAGCAAAAATAACGCGCCTGCCCTATTCAGGAAAGGCGCAGCCGAGGAAAACCGCGACATCTGCTCAAGGCTCTGATATAACTCAAAAACACTGAGTAAAATGTCGGTCAGTTGGCCGACATCTGCCTTGAATGGAACTGTCAATTATGTTGCAACTCAATGCCATCGAAGCCAGAGTGATTGGCTGCCTGCTGGAAAAAGAAGTCACTACTCCGGATCTTTATCCCTTGTCTCTCAACTCACTGACCCAAGCCTGCAATCAAAAGACCAGCCGCGATCCCGTGATGGAACTGAACGAATCTGAAGTGCAGCAAGCCTTGGACAGCCTGAGTAAAAAACGTCTGCTGAGTGAGCAATCCGGCTTTGGCAGCCGGGTCATTAAATACCGCCACAGATTCTGTAACACAGAATTTGGCGAGCTGCAGTTTTCCCCCGCAGAGCTGGC
Source organism: Shewanella chilikensis (assembly GCF_002836945.1). Lineage (GTDB taxonomy): Bacteria > Pseudomonadota > Gammaproteobacteria > Enterobacterales > Shewanellaceae > Shewanella > Shewanella chilikensis. The sequence continues at coordinate 44,858 of NZ_NIJM01000020.1, read as the reverse complement.
GATAGTGTGTTTGTTGCTGCTGCGCGGCGCCCAAACCGCTGGTGAACTCAGAAGCCGGGCTCAGCGGTTGTTTGAATTTGACGGCCTGCCACAAGTGGAGCAAACCCTGCTAGCGTTGAAAGACAAAGGCTTTATCCGCCAACTGGCCAGGGAGCCGGGCAAACGTGAGATACGCTTTGCCGAGAACTTCACCGAGCATGATGGTGTATCTGAAAGTTCCGGCGGCGCAGATACCTCTCAGATTGCCAATCAAGCTGCAGCTCACCGTGAAGGTGAACGCGAAAGAAAGTGCGAAAGTGAGCCAGAAACGGCGAGCCAAAGCCGGATAGCCTTGCTTGAGCTAGAGCTGACGACAATCAAGCAAGAGCTGGCTTTACTAAAACAGGAATTGGCCGAGCTTAAGGCGCAACTGGCATAATTGACCGTAAAAACGACAGCTACGGCTTGAAATAGCGGCCAGGCGTTGGTCTGCCTGGCCTCATGGTGTTAGGCTGGCGTCTTATCGGCAACCCAGTGCTTGCACCTGTCGCTGCAAGGACTCCATATTTGGAGCAAAACAAGGAACCACATGACAACTGCAACTCACAGCACTCATCCCGGAGGGCTGAAAAACGCCCTGCAACTCGCGGGATTTGAACTCTATAAACTGATTTTCCACCGCCGTGGCACCCTGGCGATGATAGCTTTCGCCCTGGTGTGGCTGCTGATCCTCGCCTATCCGGTCCGAGGTGCCGCCAGCTTTCTGTTGAACCCGGACTTCAAGCATTTTGTTACCGGAGCCTTCGGTGAAGGCACTCTGGATCAACTATTTGCCTGGCCGGTTGCCGAGCAAGCCGTCTATTGGGTCATCAGTCTCTACCTGTTCCCCATGTTCAGCATTCTTATCTGCGGCGATCAGTTCGCCTCGGACAAAAACCGCGGCACACTGCGCTTCCTCAGCCTGCGTTCGGGCCGCGATGCCCTCTTCTTCGGCCGCTTCCTCGGCATGATGTTGATCCAATTGCTGTTGGTTGCCATCACAGTCATAGCAACCGTATTTTTGGCCATGAGCCGGGATATGGCATTGGTGCTACCCGCGCTGACTTCCGGCTTGATGATGACACTCAATCTGGTATTGATCCTGCTGCCCTACACCGCCCTGATGGCGCTGTTCTCACTCTGGGCCAGCTCGGCCAGATTAGCCAGTGTTTTTGCGGTGCTTTTCTTTGCCGCCATGATGATAGTAATGGCGGTTATCAATGCTCAGCTGCCCATGCTCTCTTTCATCGGTTATCTGGTGCCCGGAGCACAGATAGATGCCATGCTCAATGCCCAGCCGCTAACGGCACTGTCAAGTGCTTGGTTGCCACTGCTGCAAACCATTGGGTTATTGGCAATAGGCCGCACCATGATGCAGCGAGGTGATCTATGAGTCTGATTAACTGTAACGGCCTGAGCAAACTCTACAGCAGCAAGCGGGCATTGGATAGCGTCGACTTGCAACTGGAGCCCGGTAGTCCCATCGCCCTGGTCGGCCCAAACGGTGCCGGCAAGACCACATTGATGAGCCTGCTGCTGGGTTATATACGTCCAAGTAGTGGTGAAATCACTGTGATGGGACAGCGCCCGGGCAGCACCGGACTTTTAGGACAGATCTCGGCCCTGCCCCAGGACGCCGCCCTGGATCCCGGCTTCAGCCTGCTGACTCAATTCAGCCTGTTTGCCCGCATGCAGGGTATGGGCGCTGAAGCTGCCAAAGCTGAATCCATGCGGGTGCTGGCGCTGGTAGGCCTTGAGGACGTCGCCAATCAAAAACCCAACTCTCTGAGTCATGGTATGGGGAAACGCGCCGCGATAGCTCAGGCGCTGATAGGCAACCCCAAGCTGGTGCTGCTGGATGAACCCACGGCCGGACTGGATCCCGCCAACGCCCGCAAAATTCGCGAGTTGGTAGAATCCTTGAGCGCAGACACTACCTTTATTATCAGCTCCCACAATCTGGATGAACTGGAAAAGCTCTGTGACAGAGTGCTGTATCTGGACAAAGGTAAACTGAGCCAGTCGGTCACCATGCAGCAGAGCAGCGCCGAAGCCTATCTGACGCTGCAGATGCAACACTGTGATCAGGAAAAACTGCTGGAGGCACTCTACGCCCTTGAAGGTGTTTACGAGGTCTCGGCCAAGGGCAAACAAAACTACCTTATCCGTTACCAACCGGAAAAGGACACCTTGGATATCGAACTGCTGCAGCTACTCAAGCAGAATGGCTGGCAATATCGCAGCCTGATGCGAGGCCGCACACTGGAAGATACCCTGTTCGACGGCGCAGCCTGACGCCTTTGAACTTAGAAGCTCTCTTTGATAAACAACAACCCAGCATAGGCTGGGTTGTTGTTTTAGGGGTATCCAAAAGCAGCCTCTAAGACACAGATTTACTGGTAGTTCCCCACATCTGCCACCGCATTTTCGAACTTCTGCAGAAACACCTCTCAGGGAAGGGAGCAACAGTCTGCCAAGGCTATTGGCGTCACTATGACTATCAGAAGTTCATCGTCAAAGTCGAGAGTGAGAAATTGATTGCGACATCACCCCCAGAGCTTATCGTCCGCTTGGATCTTGTACAGGCTCTCGGCTCTGGAGACCAGCAACTGGGCAAACTTGGCCTGGGTTGGGTCTTTGGTGGCACCGGATTGCACTAAGTTCTCGGCCTTGAGCTGCCAGGTCAGCGAAAAGTGACGCAAGGCTTCACGGGCAGTGGCTGCTACGCTGACATCAACATAGTCGGAAGGCAAGTCACCGGACATCACCCAATAGGTCTTGTGGCTGGGCTGTTTGGATTCGATTTTCCACATGGCTACATAAGGCGCCAGATAACGGCTTTCTGCCGGTACCACTTTGCTGGGGATCACCCCTTTCTCTGCAAGAAATTTATTGGCTTTCTGGAACTGTTCACGCACCCAAGCCTGGCGCAAGGCTTCCTGCTGTTCGGCGTTAGGCGGTGTACTTGTCTGTTCAGTCATAAACTTTCCTTTCTTCTTGTTTGTTTTTATTGTGCTTTTATATTCTGTATCTGTTCAACTAAGCCTCTGGCCAGCTTTTTCAGTACCACTCCATAATGAGACGACTATGGGTGGCTGACTTCAGCTTCCAACCAGCTTTACGTTAACGTAAGGTGGAAAGCAAAATTGCCAGATAGATCACAAATATTCTGCTCATCAGCTTTGTTGAGAGTATCGCTAAATGCTATGGTTCTGCAATAAATATAACAAGCGGTCGGCGGCCGCTAAGCGCCGCCCCAATAAGCACAGCGGAGAACAGACGTGGCTGTATTTAATCATGTATCATTCGACGAACATGAACAGGTAGTATTCTGTCATGACAAGGAAAGTGGCCTGCGTGCCATCATCGCCATCCACAACACCAACCTGGGTCCAGCCGTAGGCGGTTGCCGTATGTGGAACTACCAATCAGATGATGAAGCCCTCACTGACGTGTTGCGCCTCTCCCGCGGTATGACTTACAAGAACGCGCTGGCCGGTCTGGCCATGGGTGGCGGTAAGTCAGTTATCATAGCCGATCCCAAGACAGAGAATCGTGAACAACTGTTCCGCGCCTTTGGCCGTTTTGTTCACAGCCTGGGCGGCCGCTACTACTCGGCCGAAGATGTGGGTACCACCCCTGCCGATATCATGATTGCCCATGATGAAACCCCTTATGTGCTTGGTCTGGAAGGAATGAGCGGCGATCCCTCTCCTTTTACCGCCATGGGAACTTACCTGGGTATCAAGGCTGCCGTTAAACACAAGCTGGACAAAGATAGCCTCAAGGGCCTCAAGATAGCCGTTCAGGGCGTAGGCCATGTGGGCTATTATCTGTGCAAGCATCTGCATGAAGAAGGCGCAGAGCTGTTTGTAACCGATATCCATCAAGCATCACTGGACAAGGTCGCCACCGACTTTGGCGCCGTGGTGGTTGCCCCTCAGGACATCTATGCTCTGGACGTCGATGTCTATGCCCCTTGCGCCCTGGGTGCCACACTTAACGACACCACACTGCCACAGCTGAAAGCCGGCATAGTCGCAGGCTGCGCCAACAACCAGTTGGCCGAGCCCCGCCACGGTGAGCAGCTTAAGCAGATGGGCATCCTCTATGCCCCAGACTATGTGATCAACGCCGGTGGCATCATCAACGTGTCTTTCGAAAAAGACTATGATGCTGCCAAGTCTAGCGCCAAGGTAGAAGAGATCTACAACACCCTGTTGACCATCTTCAAGCAGGCCGATGAGCAGAACCGTACCACGGCCGAAGTAGCCGATGAGATGGCCCGCGCCATCATCAATGGTACTCAAGCTTAAGCTCGCTCATATTCCATAAAGGGGCCTTCGGGCCCTTTTTTATTACTGAAAAAATTTTCCCCTTGTCGGCAAAGAGATAGGCGCCGGAAACAGAAAATTCATTTTCCCGGACTGGCAAGCGTCATCTGCCTCTGCTTGACTTAACATTCGTCATCTCGAATGTCAGGGAGTCAGTGATGCTCAGATTCGGCTATGAAGTGGAACAGCAAAAGGTGGAACTACAGGCCAGTAACTGGAATGGATTTGAGCGTTTGTTTGTCGACGGTAAAATGGTATCCAGCAAATTCAACCTGGGGCTACATAGCGAACACAGCTTTGAGTTACGTAATGGCGCACGTTGCCGGATGCAACTTCTGGTAGACCCCACCACAGAGCTGACTATCTGTCGCATCTACAAGTGTAACCGCCTGCTGGCGAGCCTCAAACAGGGGAAGCAACAGCCAAACAACTCACATATGCAACACTGGTTGCTACTGGGAGGATTGGTGTGCGTACTATTGGTCTATCTTTGATTCAGTGATCGCGCATTCAACCATAAGGTTAACGCTTGTCGGTATGATTTATCTTGTTGAGCAGCATAAGCAACTGCGCTCTTTCCGGCTCATCCAAGGCCGCCATAAACTTCTCGTTGACCCGCTCGGCCTCGCGAATTAAGTCCTGCTCCATCGCCTTGGCCTGATCGGTCAGGAAAATTTGAAACGCACGCCGGTTGTCTTCTTCCTGGTGGCGATAAATTAAGCCTTGTACCTGCAGTTGATCCAGCAAGCGTGTCATGGTGTAGTTGGCCACATCACAGCGACGTGACAACTCGGTTTGGCTGATCCCTTCCTCTTGCCAGAGCGCAAACAACACAGGCCAGAGTTTAATATCCAGCTGATAACGCTTCAGGCGGCTATCCAGTTCATGTTGCAATTCCACGTTCAGATGGGATACCAGATAACCGAGACTCTCTTTGCGGTTCAAGCAACACCTCCTGTACTTCAGGGCTTGTCTGTTCGCTAGCTGCTGGGCTTCGCCCCATTCAGCAAAATCGTTTATTCTGCTTCATTGGCACCGGGCCATTTCCATTGCCGAGTTTAACTATACCACTGCGCAAAATGATTGACCTACGCGGGGAGCATGAAAAGCGGTGCATGGCGTCTCCGGCGGAATAAAACCGCATTGACCTGCCCAAATATACGGCTTTATGACTCCCCTATGGGTAAACGATTACCAGCCGATAATCCGCTTTAAACTTGAGTGGCTAACCCGATTCTGAGTCAATCAAACTTCTATACCAATGGTATTAATACTACCACCTGCTGAATATTTCACTAACACAAGAAAGGAGAATAATGGGGCATTTACAGTCAGGCTACTGTAAATAAAGGTTTTATATCTGCCTGAATGGCAAAGCGATTCCGTTGACTTTTAACTCAGTAAATAGGTTTCGGCAAAGCGATAAAAACAGGCACGCCCAAGCCTGGCCTTGAGACCTCGAGGCAAGCTTACCAATAGCCCGGATTCGGCGCTCTCAAAGGCATTGAGCCCCTGCACCTCGAACTCATTACCCTGGGAGCAAACCAAGGCAAAACGGCTGCTCTCGGCCTCGATATCCAACTGCTTGTAATCAACTATGATAAGCGGTGTGTCGGCCACCGCTACCTTCAAACGCTCTGCCGGGGTGAGCAACAGATGTTCACCCTCGATGCAGTGCAAAATACTACTGAAGAGTCTGGCAAACTTGGTCGGCAGCGGTGAGTTGAGATAATACCAGTCACCTTTAACATCTATCTCAAACAGGGCTTGCTGCTGACACAAGTCAGGCCTTGCCCCCAACCCTTTCAGGACCTCACTCACCTTGTCTTCCGACTGTTTCATCCTGACTTCCTTTTCTTCCGACTGTTTCATCCTGACTTCCTTTTCTTGTGTTCCCTACTCATGGGCTCCACACTTTGAGGAGCCCTATTCTTGGCGCTCTCAGGCTTGCATTTGAGTCAGCTCCAGCAAGGCTTCGATGGGGTGCCTGGGCCTGAAGCCACCAAAGCGTTTGACCTGGCTGCGACAGGAATAACCGGACACCAGTATCTGCTCCTGCGGCAACGACTTTATCGCCTCGTCCCAGGACATCTCATACAGAGCCTTGGAGCGTGGCAGGTTTTCCAGCTCATGGCCGTAGGTACCGGCCATGCCGCAACAACCCAGATTCACGGTACCCAACTTGGCACCAAAACGGGCAAAGATGGTTTGCCATTCTTTGGCAGTGCCGGGACGAGCACTGGATTCAGTGCAGTGGCTGAACCAGGTGAACTCGCGCCCGCTTGCAGGCAGTTGCGGCAACTGCTCGAGCATGGCACTGAGCCACTCGCTGGCAAGCTGGACATTGAATTGGCCGCGCTTGGCGCCGAGCGCCTCACGGTATTCGTCGCGATAAACCAGCACCAAGGCCGGATCTACTCCCACCATGGGCATGTCAAGGGCATGCACCTGATTGAGAAAGTCGGCGGCGGTCTGCGCCGTCTTGGCAAACTGCTCCAGAAATCCCTTGATATGAGCCGGTTTACCATTGGGCTTGAACGGCAGCAATACCGGCTTGAGTCCAAGCGCTTCAATCAGACGAATAAAGCGATAAACCAGTTCGGCATCGTAGAAGCTGTTGAAAGGATCCTGCACTACCAACACATAGTTTTGTCGCTCAGCGGTGGGAATAGCGCTTAAGGCGTTGAGATCATAACCGCGGCTGGGGTGAGCATCGAGGCGCTGTTTCAGGGTAGGTACAGACAGCGCAGGCGCATCCACATACCCCAGAGCCTTTTTAATCACCCACTTGGATAGAGGGTTCTGCGCCGCAAAGTTACTCAGCCGGGGCGCCTTGGCCATCAGTTGCACAGAATCCTCGACACCGGCCACCAGGTAATCCTTGGCGGGACGCTGATAACGGCGGTAATAGATACTGAAAAACTGTGCCCGGAACTTGGGAACATCCACCTTCACCGGACACTGGCCGGAGCACGCCTTACAGGCGAGACAGCCCTTGAGCGACTCCATCACCTCGTGGGAATAGTCGTATTCTTTCTTGGCGTTAAGGCTGTTCTGCAGCCGCTGCAACAGGCCCATGGATTTGGACTTGGCCAGCTCATTGACATCGACGCCTTCAGATTCGAGTAATCGCAGCCACTCACGCATTAACCCGGCACGGCCCTTGGGTGAATGGATCCTGTCTCCAGTCACCTTAAAAGAGGGGCACATGGGCGAAAAGCGGCTGTAGTTGAAACACAGGCCGTTGCCATTACAGTTCATCACATCCGGGAAGGCATCGCGGACACTGACAGGTATTTGCCTATCGAAACTGCCGCGCTTGGTACTGTCGACATTGTAGATAAGCTGTTGGCCTTTGGGCGCCACCAGCTTACCCGGGTTGAGTTTATTCTGGGGGTCGAACAGCGTCTTAACTTCTTCAAGCTCACTCCAAAGCTGCTCGCCAAATACTTGGGGGCCATACTCACCACGCACGCCTTTACCGTGCTCGCCCCACATCAGGCCGCCGTATTTCTGCGTCAGTGCCGCCACTTGATCCGAGACGGTGCGCAGCAAGGCTTCATCCTTGGGATCGCACATATCCAGCGCCGGACGCACATGCAGCACCCCGGCATCCACATGGCCGAACATGCCATATTGCAGTTGATGGCTATCCAACAGGGCACGGAACTCCATGATATAGTCGGCGAGCTTTTCAGGAGGTACGGCGGTATCTTCGGCGAAGGCTATCGGTTTGCGGCGGCCTTTGGTGGCCCCGAGCAGCCCCACCGCCTTCTTGCGCATGGCATAAATCTTATTGATGGAACCGGCATCCCGGGTAAGCTGATACCCAAGCACCCCTTTTTCACCGGCGGCAATCTGTGCATCCAGCGCCGCGGCCAGACGCTCAGCCCGCTCATCTACCTGGGCTTGTTCTCCGGCAAACTCCACCATGTTAAGACCATCGATTATTTTGCCGGGCACTTCCTGGATAAGCTCGGATACCGAGTGCCAGATAATGTCTTCCCGCGCCAAATTCAGCACCTTGGAATCGACGGTTTCCACCACAGTGGCATTGGCGAGCACCAAGTCGGGCGCATGGCGCAGTGCAGATTCAAAAGAGTCATATTTGATGTTGACCATAAGGCGGCTGGCCGGCAAAGGGGTGATATCCAGTTTGGCCTCAGTCACCACCGCCAGCGTTCCCTCAGAGCCGGTGAGGATCCGCGACAGGTTGAATTCACAGAGCTGTTGATCCCAGACATTTTTCAGATCGTAACCGGTCAAAAAACGGTTCAGTTTGGGAAAGCGCTGTTCAATCAGCTCTCGCTGCTCACGGCAGCGACGGGCCACTTCGGTAATCAGCTTATTGCCGAGCGGGTTGTCAGTGACCTTCTCACCCGATTCCAATACCTCGCGGCTCACTGGAGCCGTGTGCAGCACACTGCCATCCACCAACACACTGGTAAGCTCAAGCACATGATCCGAGGTCTTGCCATACACCAGCGAGCCGGCGCCGGAGGCATCGGTATTGATCATGCCCCCCAGGGTGGCTCGGTTGGAGGTGGAAAGATCCGGGCTGAAGAAAAAGCCGTACGGCCGCAACGCATCATTGAGCGCATCCTTGACCACACCGGCCTCGACTCTAACCCAGCCTTCCTCTGGATTAACTTCCAATACCCGGTTCATATGGCGCGAAAGATCCAGCACTATCCCATGGGTCAGCGCCTGACCATTGGTTCCGGTACCGCCGCCGCGGGCACTGAAGACCACCTTGGCAAAAGCTTCCTCACAGGCAAGCCGCAACGCCATGGCAATATCGGCGCTGTCTCTTGGGTAGAGCACCGCTTGTGGCAGAAACTGATAAACAGAGTTATCCGTCGCTTGCGCCAAACGGGCACTGTAACGCCTGTCGATATCGCCGCGAAAGCCGCGCTGCTCCAGCGCATCCAGATATTCCAGATACAAGGGTTCCAGAGTTTGTTGGTGTGATAGTAGGGGTAACATCTTATGCTCGAATAAATTTTTTGTTATCGGGCCATTATAAACAAAAAAAAGCCGCTAAAAAGCGGCTTCCTTCATAACAACGGTTTCTGACTTAGCCGTGGGCTTCAGCCAGGTACAACCAGGTGTCGATCACTGTGTCGGGATTCAGAGACACTGTGTCTATGCCCTGCTCCACCAACCAAGCGGCGAAATCAGCGTGATCCGAAGGACCCTGACCACAGATACCCACGTAAGCACCCTTGGCCTTGGCAGACTTGATAGCCATCGCCAGCAGCGCCTTAACGGCTTCGTTACGCTCATCGAACAGGTGGCTGATGATGCCTGAGTCGCGGTCCAGACCCAGAGTCAGCTGAGTCAGGTCGTTGGAGCCGATGGAGAAACCATCGAACATCTCCAGGAACTGATCCGCCAGCAGGGCGTTGGATGGCAGTTCACACATCATGATGACGCGCAGACCATCTTTACCACGCTCCAGACCCTGCTCTTTCAGCAGTTCGATAACCTGACGGCCTTCTTCCAGAGTACGAACGAACGGGATCATGATCTCAACGTTCTTCAGCCCCATGTCGTTACGAACCCGCTTGATGGCTTCACACTCGAGGGCGAAACAATCGCGGAACGACTCAGAGATGTAGCGGCTGGCGCCACGGAAGCCCAGCATTGGGTTCTCTTCCTCTGGCTCGTACTTGTCACCGCCGATCAGGTTGGCATATTCGTTTGACTTGAAGTCAGACATACGCACGATGGCCTTCTTGGGGTGGAATGCTGCAGCGATAGAAGAGATACCTTCAACCAGGCGGGCAACATAGTATTCAACCGGAGATTCATAACCGGCGATCATCTCGGTGATCTCGGCTTTCAGCTCGTCGCTTTGCTGATCGAATTCCAGCAGAGCCTTGGGGTGAATGCCTATCATGCGGTTGATGATGAACTCGAGACGGGCCAGACCAACACCTTCGTTAGGCAGACGGGCAAAGTCGAAGGCGCGGTCAGGGTTACCCACGTTCATCATTATCTTCATCGGCAGATCAGGCATGGAATCAACGCGGCTGGAAATCACATCAAACTCCAGCTTGCCTTGATAGATATAACCTGTGTCGCCTTCGGCGCAGGATACAGTTACTTCCTGACCGTTTTGAATTTTGTCGGTCACATCACCACAACCCACTACTGCAGGCACGCCCAGTTCACGGGCAATAATGGCGGCATGACAGGTACGACCACCACGGTTGGTGACAATGGCGCTGGCGCGCTTCATGATAGGTTCCCAATCCGGGTCAGTCATATCGGTAACCAGTACATCGCCTGGCTGGATCTTGTCCATTTCGTCGATAGATTTGAGCACCTTGGCAACACCTGAGCCCACCTTGTGACCAATAGCACGACCTTCACAAATCACTTCGCCGCGGCTCTTGAGGTGATAACGCTCAATCAGTTGCACATCTTCACGGGAACGCACGGTTTCGGGGCGAGCCTGAACTATGTAGAGACGACCGTCGTTACCGTCTTTGGCCCATTCGATATCCATCGGACGGCCATAATGCTTTTCAATAATCATCGCCTGCTTGGCCAGTTCCATCACTTCTTCATCATTGATGGAGAAAGTCATGCGCTGTTCTTTGGCGACATCTTCAATTTTCACCTGCTTGCCGTGAGATGCATCATCTGAGTACACCATCTGGATCAGCTTGCTGCCGATATTACGACGAACAACAGCCTTGTGACCGGCAGTCAGGGTTGGCTTGTGTACATAGAACTCGTCCGGGTTAACCGCACCTTGCACTACCATTTCGCCCAAACCGAAGGAAGAAGTGATAAATACCACGTCCTTGTTGCCGGACTCGGTATCCATGGTGAACATCACGCCGGAAGCCGCTTTATCGGAACGAACCATACGCTGAACACCGGCAGACAGTGCCACACCGCGATGGTCGTAACCCTGATGCACACGATAGGAGATAGCGCGATCGTTGAACAGAGAAGCAAACACATGCTTGATGGCAACCAATACAGCTTCAAAGCCCTTCACGTTGAGGAAGGTTTCTTGCTGACCGGCAAATGAAGCGTCAGGCATATCTTCTGCGGTGGCAGAGGAACGCACGGCGAATGAAGCATCTTGGGTTTCAGAGGCTAATTTTTCGTAAGCTTCTCGAATCGCTTGTTCGAGTTCTGGCTGAAATGGGGTTTCGATAACCCACTGTCTGATCTGTGCACCAACTTTAGCCAGTGCGTTGACATCATCTACATCCAATGTGTCAAGAATGTCATATATCTTCTGGTTTACTCCACTTTGCTCAAGAAACTCATTGAACGCGTGGGATGTGGTCGCAAAGCCGCCAGGTACTTGAACACCGGCATTGGCCAGATTACTGATCATTTCACCAAGGGAAGCGTTTTTACCGCCGACCTTGTTGACGTCACCCATGCCTAATTCCTGATACCAGAGTACGTATTGCTGCACAGTTCTATCTCCGCAAGTTTATTTCAGTGGCCCCTTCACACGAGGGCAGCGGCATTTTACACTCCGAGGCAACAAGCGTAAATCTATAATTTTATTTGTAATTTTATTACTACATGAGGTCGGCATGGCACGTAAAGTATTCTACATTTCTGATGGAACAGCAATCACGGCCGAAGTGTTTGGTCACGCAGTGCTTTCTCAATTTCCATTGGAATTTGATTCACTTACCATTCCATTTGTGGAAAATACCGTTAAAGCAGAAGCCGTTAAAAAACAGATTAATGATAGTTTTATTACAACAGGGGAACGGCCTCTGGTGTTTCATTCCATCGTCAAACCGGAAATTCGCGACATCATTTATTCCAGTGAGGGCCTGGACTACGACTTTCTCAACACTTTCGTCGCCCCCTTGGAGCAACAATTAGGGGTCACTGCCAGCCCTTCACTGCATCGCACCCATGGAATGGCCAAAGCGGGTTATGATGCCCGTATCGACGCCATCAACTTTGCCATGGATAACGACGATGGCCAGACCATGAAGCATATGGACAAGGCCGACATTATCCTGCTGGGAGTTTCCCGCTGCGGCAAGACGCCATCCAGCCTCTATCTGTCGATGCAGTTCGGCATCAAGGCCGCCAACTACCCCTTTATTCAAGACGACATGGACAACCTCAAGCTGCCGGAGGTATTGAAACGCAATAAATCCAAACTGTTTGGCCTGACTATTGAACCCGTACGCCTGCATGAGATACGTCAGAGCCGGATGGAAAATAGCCGCTATTCCTCTTTGCGCCAGTGCCGCCTCGAAGTGAAAGAGGTGGAGATGATGTTCAAGAAAGAACGCATCCCTTATATAGACACCACCAACCAATCGGTCGAGGAAATCGCCACCAAAATCCTCGATGCCACCGGCCTTGAGCGCCATATGTTCTAAAAAACGCCCTAGCAGCCGACAAATGCTACTCGAGTTGAAACTGAGTTACATATTGGCATTTTCTAGCTAACTACTTGTTACCACAGTGCGAACTCTGAATGATTCAAGTGGGTCTTGACACTTTTTCAAGGCCCACTTGGGCAATTATCGGACAATTGCCACTTTGCAGCTCGGCTCGATTGGTTATAATCCGACACAAGATAAGCGCAAAGCGCTCAAGAAATTTCCCTCGGTATCATGAATGACCATTAAAACAGACGAATTACGCACCTCTCTCTTATGTAAAGTGATCTCACCTGCCCAACTCGCATCTGAGTATCCATTGACTCAGGAAGCCGCAGACTACCTGGTTGAACAACGCCGCGAAGTCGAAGCCATTATTCAGGGTGACGATCCGCGTTTGTTGGTCATCATAGGCCCCTGCTCCATCCATGACACTGAAGCAGCACTTGAGTATGCCGGCCGTCTGGCCAAGCTGCACCATGAACTCAAAGACGATCTGTGCATTCTGATGCGGGTCTATTTTGAAAAACCACGCACCATAGTCGGCTGGAAAGGCCTGATTTCCGATCCTGACTTGGACGGCAGCTTCAGCCCCAATAAAGGTTTGCGCCTGGCCCGCAAGTTACTTCAGCAGATCACCGAGCTGAAACTGCCTATCGCCACCGAGTTTTTGGATATGGTGAATGGTCAGTATATTGCCGATCTCATCACCTGGGGGGCCATCGGGGCCCGCACCACAGAAAGCCAAATTCACCGTGAAATGGCCTCGGCACTCTCCTGCCCGGTAGGCTTCAAGAACGGTACCGACGGCAACATCAATATTGCCGTCGATGCAGTGCGCGCCGCCAGAGAACCACATATTTTCTACTCTCCGGACAAAGACGGCTCACTGGCGGTCTATCGCACACATGGTAATCCGTACGGGCATATCATTCTGCGCGGCGGTAAAGCCCCCAACTACAGCGAGCAGCATGTGGCCAAGGCCAGAGAGCAGATGGACTCGGTTGGGATCCACTCCGGCATAGTGGTCGACTTCAGCCATGGCAACAGCCAGAAGCAGCACAAAAAGCAGCTGGAAGTCGCCGAAGATATCATGACGCAGCTGCGCAGCGGCTCCACCGCCATTGCCGGTATCATGGCCGAGAGTTTTATTGTCGAAGGCAATCAGAAAGTGGTTGCCGGTGAGCCACTCACTTACGGCAAAAGCATCACGGATGCCTGCCTGCACTGGGAAGACTCGGAAAAGCTGCTCAGAGATCTGGCCGCTGCTGCCAAGGAAAGACGCCGCCTGCTGGGCAAGTAAGCCGCCACAGATACAGGCCGCCAACATAAAATAGCCCCACACTCTCCGCCTCGGAGATGCCGGGGCTTTTTTGTGCTCTGACTGTTTCCACAGCACCCATTGAAAGCAAACTGTCAATCCGCCTTTGGTCGAACTATAATACCGCCCCTGATTTTCCAGCATAACCAGAGGTTGCCGTATGCCAGAAACGACACAGAGCCAATATGAAGTGGCCGTAGCACGCCGAATTGAACAAGCCGAGGCTCGGGTGATCAAGGCGGTTTTCCCGTCTATTACCAATCATCACAACACACTGTTTGGCGGTGAAGCCCTCGCCTGGATGGATGAAACCGCCTTTATCGCCGCCACCCGCTTTTGTCGCAAGACCCTGGTCACCGTCAGCTCAGACAGAATCGATTTCAAAAAGCCGATCCCTGCCGGTAGCCTGGCAGAACTGATCGCCCGGGTGATCCATGTGGGCAACACCTCAATGAAAGTCGAAGTGAACATTTTTGTAGAAGATATGTATCAGGATAAGCGTGAGCACGCTATCCGCGGCGTCTTCACCTTCGTGGCCGTCGATGAAGACAGAAAGCCAACCCAGATCTGGAGTGATGATCTGGCCAACTAGACCCTGTTCGCTTATTTCACATAATCCGAGCCTGTTTCTGGCAACAGGCTATGTAAGTTTTATCCTGCAATCCTGTTTGCCGCTGAAAAGGCTTTTATTGACTGTCGTTCTCGACTAAAGTCTAAAAGCGACAGTAACAAAAAGTCACTTAAAGCCTGATAAAGCAATAGGATTATTTGTCACTTTTCTGTTACATTGACCCTTCTTCAGCGTGCAGAGCCATAACCATAACAAGCCATGAAGCCAGAAAACTTAAATATTATCATCGCCGATGATCACCCATTATTTCGCAATGCCCTGCGCCAAGCGCTTAACAGCGGTTTCTCCAATACCCGCTGGTTTGAGGCCGACAGTGCCGATGGGCTGCAAAAACTGCTTGAGCAAACTCATCAGGACTATGATCTGGTGCTGCTGGATCTGCAAATGCCGGGCTCCCATGGCTACTCCACTCTTATCCATCTGCGCGCCCACTTCCCCGAACTGCCGGTGATAGTGATTTCAGCCCATGAAGATGCCGCCACCATCAGCCGTGCCCTGCACTACGGCGGCGCCGGCTTTATTCCCAAGTCAGCTTCGATGGAAACCTTTATCGACGCGATAACCGCAGTAATGTTCGGCGATATCTGGCTGCCTAAAGGCATAGAGTTGATTGAAATCAATGATGAAGAAGATACCGACAAGGTGGCCGGCAAGCTCTCTGAGCTGACGCCGCAGCAATACAAGGTGTTACAGATGTTTGCCGAAGGCCTGCTCAACAAGCAGATAGCCTACGACCTGGGCGTATCCGAGGCGACCATCAAGGCCCACGCCACCGCTATCTTCCGTAAGTTGGGGGTTCGCAACCGCACCCAGGCCGTGATAGCGCTGCAGCAACTGGGAATGGAAAAGGTCGAGATCAACTGATCTCACCGCTTCCCAAAGATTTTTCAGTCTTCCATGGCGGCACATTTGCCAAGATAGATGATTTCCGGCGCGCTCGGGCACAACACCTCGACACACTCATCGCCGGTACAAATCAGGTGTGACCAACCGTCACTGTGACCATGGAAGAAACTGATTGGGCTTTCACGCGACCAGGCGTGATCTTTAATCAGGCGGCTGTTGCAACCCTGTTCGTCCCCAAGCTCGCTCAGCGCCTGCCAAAGCTCCAGCAATCCATGTTCATCCAACATACGAAACGCACTGACCGAGCGGTAATGCAGCCGATAGCGCCCTTCACTCGGTAAATGAAACAATTCCAGACTGAGATCCACCCCTGGATGGGGTTTATTCTTAATTTGATAGCGTTTGCCACTGGGAAGCTGCAACAAGAAATCACCGCCCCAGAAGAGCCCGGTAATATAGAGATCCCCCTGCTCGAAGGGTGTCTGCCATCTGCCTATTTTCATGCTCCCTCCCGTTAATCCCTGCGCTCGTTAATTCCCCTCAGATAAAAGTGGGGTAAACAAGAAAGTACTCAACAAGCGGATACCGGGCAATGGCCGCTATAACGCATAAAAACGCCGCCGGGGCAAACCCTAGGCGGCGCTGCATTTAAGTGACTGAGCGTTTTAGAGGCTCAGCGTTTACAAGCCCAGATGGCTGGCATGAAACTTAAGCTGCTCGTCGATAAATGAGGCGATAAAATAGTAGCTGTGATCATAGCCGGGGTGGCTGTGAAAACTCAGCGCAATTCCAGCATCAGTGGCGGCGGCCCGCAAGGCCTGTGGCAGTAACTGCTCGGCCAGGAACAGATCACTCTCGCCCTGATCAACCCGCATCGGTAGCCCTTTGGCACCACTTTTTATCAGCTCTACCGTGTCATAGGCCTTCCAAGCCTCCCTGTCGCTGCCAAGATAGGCTGCAAACGCCTTCTGGCCCCAAGGGCACTGGCTAGGATGACTGATGGGGGCAAAGGCACTGGCGCTGAGATAACGGCCCGGATTTTTAAGGGCTATCATCAGCGCGCCGTGGCCGCCCATTGAGTGGCCGGCAATGGCGCGCTTATCCGATACCGGAAAGTGCTGTTCTATCAATGCCGGCAACTCATCTACCACATAGTCATACATACGATAGTGGCTGCTCCAGGGAGCCTGGGTAGCATTGACATAAAAACCGGCCCCCAACCCCAGATCGTAGGCGGCATCATCGGCATCGGCCACACCTTCTCCGCGCGGGCTGGTATCCGGGCAAACAATGGCCAGCCCCAGCTGAGACGCGAGGCGCTGGGCCCCGGCCTTTTGCATAAAGTTCTCATCCGTACAGGTCAACCCGGAGAGCCAATACAGCACAGGTACCTTTTGGCTATTGGCCTGCTCCGGCAGATAGATGGCGAAACGCATCTCGCAGTTCAGACTGCTGGAGTAATGACGATACTGCTTGTGCCAGCCTCCAAACGACCTGTTGTTACTGATATTTTCCATCAGAAGGTCCTCAGAAGTGGATCACGCTGCGAATGCTCTTGCCTTCATGCATCAGCTCGAAGGCTTCATTGATATCTTCAAGCCCCATGGTGTGGGTGATAAAGTCATCCAGCTTGAATTTACCGGCCAGATAATCTTCCACTATGCCAGGCAACTGTGAGCGTCCTTTGACACCACCGAAAGCCGAACCTTTCCACACCCGGCCAGTCACCAACTGGAAGGGTCTGGTAGAGATCTCCTGCCCGGCACCGGCAACCCCAATGATCACTGACTCTCCCCAGCCCTTGTGGCAACACTCGAGCGCCGAACGCATCACATCCACATTGCCGATACACTCGAACGAGTAATCGACGCCGCCGTCGGTCAAATCCACAATCACCTGCTGAATAGGTTTGTCATAGTCTTTGGGGTTGATGCACTCGGTCGCCCCCAGCTTCTTCGCCAGTTCAAACTTGGACTCATTGACATCTATGCCTATGATGCGACCGGCCTTGGCCATCACCGCGCCAATCACCGCCGACAACCCTATGCCGCCGAGCCCGAAGATGGCCACGGTGGCGCCCTCTTCCACCTTGGCGGTGTTCATTACAGCGCCCATGCCGGTAGTAACACCGCAGCCCAGAAGACAGATCTCTTCCAGCGGTGCCGATTTGTTAACCTTGGCCAGGGAGATCTCAGGCAATACCGTATATTCAGAGAAAGTCGAGCAGCCCATGTAGTGGAAAATCGGCTTGCCGTCTTTGAAGAAACGGGTGGTACCATCCGGCATCAGGCCCTTGCCCTGAGTCTCGCGGATCTTCTGACACAGGTTGGTCTTGCCGGAGCGGCAGAACTTACACTCACCGCATTCAGGCGTGTAAAGAGGAATAACATGATCGCCCACCGCCACACTGGTGACGCCTTCGCCGACCATCTCCACTATGCCGCCGCCCTCATGGCCGAGAATGGCCGGAAACACACCTTCTGGGTCGTCGCCGCTCAAAGTAAAGGCATCGGTATGACACACACCGCTGGCAACAATGCGCACCAATACCTCACCGGCCTTGGGCAACATCACATCCACCTCTTCCATCTTCAACGGTTCACCGGCGGCCCAGGCTACGGCGGCGCGGGACTTGATAAATTTGTCTGTCATTGTCGCTTCCTTCTGTTGTGATTGATTCGGTATCGAACCTCTTGGCTCATAAACCGGATGCCAACATTGTATTTATTCCCAAATAAAAGATAATCAGCCAAATATACAAATCACTTTTACTGAGAAGTAATAATGAACCACTGGGAAGGGATCAGCGAATTTATCGCCGTGGCCGAGAGCCAGAGCTTTACCCGCGCCGCCGAGCGGCTCAACTTGTCTGTGGCGCAGATAAGCCGCCAAATCGCCGCGCTGGAGAAACGCCTGGCGAGCAAACTCTTCTATCGCACTACCCGTAAGGTGTCGCTCAGTGAAGAGGGCCAGCTTTATTATCGCCACTGCCGTTTGCTGCAAGATGGCATAGAGGAAGCCGAGCGCGCCCTTGGCAGTTTGAAACAAACCCCGCAGGGCTTGCTGCGGGTGACGGCGCCGGTCACTTACGGCGAGCAATTTATTCTGCCACTACTGAATGACTTTCTCTGCCTGCACCCCAAGCTGGATCTACAACTGGATCTCAACAACAAGACGCTGGATCTGATTGATGGCGGTTATGATTTGGCGATTCGACTGGGTAAGCTGGCGGATTCCAGCTTGATGGCGCGGCGTCTTGGCAGTCGCCGCAACTATGTCTGCGCCAGCCCGGAGTATCTGGCCAACCACGGCATGCCCCACACTCTGGGCGAGCTGCATCGGCATCAATGTTTGCTGGGCAATCACCCTTACTGGCGTTTTATCGAGCAGGGCCAGGAACGTCAATGGCGTTTGAGTGGCCGCTTGGTGTGTAATTCTGGCCCTGGGTTATTGGATGCTGCCCGCAAAGGGCTCGGGCTGGTGCAACTGCCCGATTATTATGTCGGTGAGGATCTCGCCAGCGGTGCCCTGGTATCTGTACTCGAGGCTTACCAGGCGGCGCCGGAGGGTATTTGGGCCTTATACCCACAGAACCGCCATCTGTCGCCCAAGGTCAGCCTGCTCTTGGACTTTCTCCAGCAGGCGCTGCCGGAGGCGCCGGATCTGGCCGATTCTTGAGTGGATGCCCAGTCTTGGATGGATGATAGATCTTAAACTGCAACCAGATCTTAAATAAGAAATGAATTCTGCATAGGCTTTGAATCTTGCATAGCCGCGAAACTTGCGAGCCACTATGTTTTCGAATCGCTGAACTTTCGAATCGCTGAGCTTTCAAGTTTCCAGGCTTTTGATTCTCTGAGCGAACTATGGCTTGGCAGGCTTAGCCCTGACGCGTCTTAGCGCGCTGCCAGTGCAGCAGATATTTATCCAGTTCGTTGGCAAAGGCCTGTCTATCTGCCTGGCTCAACTTGGGACTGCCGCCGGTATCTATGCCGCTGGCACGCAGGGTATCGAGAAAATCCCGCATATTGAGACGGGCACGCACATTGTCACGATTCAGCAGCTCACCGCGGCTATTAAGCGCCTTGGCCCCCTTATCTATCACTTCGGCCGCCAGCGGAATATCATTGCTTACCACCAAATCACCGGCCTGGCACAGGCGCACGATTTCGTTATCAGCCACATCAAACCCCTTGGGCACCTGTAAGGTTTTGACACTGGCAGCACCTGTGATCCTGAGCGCCTGATTGGCGACAAAAGTGACATTGATGCCGGTACGCGCCGCCGCCCGCACTAACATTTCGCGGATCACTACCGGGCAGGCATCGGCATCGACCCAGATTTGCGCCGGACAAGAGGCCTGATAAGGATTATTCTGCTGCACTGACATTCCTTCTATGACAGCAAGGCATTTCATCACGACAGATGCTCTTATTGATATCTGACTTTGCCTTGCACCGAAATTATGTGCGTCATTTTATACTATTCCGGCTGAAAGTTTGATTTTTCAAGTACGCGGTTTAAAGCGATATATATGAGATAAATTACGTTAACGTGAGACTCATTCACAAATAACCTAAGTAAGGTGCGAACAAGTCCTCGTGGCCTTCTCTTTTGTAGAGAGAGGCTTGCGCTGCAACTGGCATTCAAGGCATCTGATTGGTGGCACGCCGGGGCCTGCCTGAGTCAAATAACGCAGAAAATCGCAGCCGCAATATCAATGTGAATATTGAAATACCTGTAACCCACTTTCCCCCTCCACTGTAAATTCAATTGCGAACCATTTTTATTTGCAATTAAAATACAACCTCATTCTGGAGGCCAAATAATATGGAAACGTCCCCGCTGTTGTTGCGCTGTAACCAACTGCTTTGGTGTGAGGGATTGGTCTTGCTGGCAATCATGCTGGTATTGGCCAGTTTTGGGCTGGATGCCCGACTGTTGATCCTGCTGTTGGCACCTGGCTTGGTGCTGTCTTTGGCCTTGGGATACCAACCCGGCAAGAAGACGCTCAGCCTGGTGTTTGCCTGCTGGATCCCTGTCTGGTGCCTCATTTAACCCCTTGAGTTTTATAGGAGAATGTTATGCCCAAATCCACGGCTCGGATGAGCCTTGTTGCCGCTGCTGTCTGCAGTCAATTGCTGCTGATGGGAGCCACCTTGGCCGAAGAAGCCCAGATGGAGCGTATGGTGGTCAGTGCCAACCGTACCCCGACCCAGATAAGCGAGCTCTCCGGCACAGTTTGGTTAATCGATGAAAACAGCATCCGCGAGCAGATAAACAGCGGCAAAGGCGTGAAAGAGATGCTGGCAGCCCTGGTTCCCTCCATGGACGTATCCAGCCAGGGCCGGACCAACTTTGGTCAGAACATGCGCGGCCGCGCCATGGTGGTGTTGATAGACGGCGTATCGATGAACACCTCCAGAGGGATCAGCCGCCAGCTGGACAGCATAGATCCCTTTAACATCGCCCGCATTGAAGTCTTGGCCGGCGCCTCAGCCCTCTATGGCGGTGGTGCTTTGGGCGGCGCTATCAATATAGTAACCAAAAAAGCCGCAGACAGCCTGGATACCTTTGAAGCCGAGGCAGGTTTCAAATCGGGTTTTAACAGCAGTGATGACTTGGATTACCGCACCGCCTTTGCCGTGGCCGGTGGCAGCGATACCCTCAAGGGACGTTTCAGTGCCGCCTGGCAGGAAAATGGCCAGTGGTTCGACGGCAACGGCAATCAGGTGATGCCGGATATCACCCAAACCGGCATGCAGTACACCCAAGGTTATGATCTTATGGCCAACCTGGATTGGAGCCTCCCTAACGATGCTACCCTCAGTGCCCTGGTGCAGTTTTACAACAATGAGTCCGATGGCGACCACGGCCTCTATATGGGGGAAAACTTCAGCGGCGTCACCTCAGATGCTTCCCTGCTCGAAAGCCGCAAGGGGTTGAATGCTGATCGCAGCCCCAAAACCGATCGAACCTTACTGAACCTCAACTATACCCAGGCTGACTTTCTCGGCCAAACCTTGTACCTGCAAGGCTTTTACCGCAAGGAAGATCTCGACTTTCACCCCTTCCCTTACGTCAGTGAAACCCTCGGGGTTTACAACTTCTCGGCCTCGTCACAAAACACCGGCATTTATGGCCTGAAAGCCGTGTTGAAATCCAGGCCCAGCGACAGCCTCAAACTCACCTGGGGCATCGACTGGGACAAGGAGAGCTTCGACTCGGATCAGATGAGTTTTGATCTCGACGCCGCCAACCAGAGTGGCGGTTTGACCATGAAGGAACTATTCACCACAGGCCGATATGTCGACTTCAGTGTCGAGTCCATCGCAGCCTTCCTGCAGGGCAGCTGGGATATCAACGACTATCTGGTGCTCAACGCAGGTTATCGTTATCAGCAGATGGACAACAGCGTCGATGACTTTATCGGCTATAACCAACAGGTGGCGATTGCCCAGGGTAAAGCGCCGGGCGCCGATGCTATCAAAGGCGGCAGCACAGACTACCATGTCGGCCTGGTTAACCTGGGCTTGGTGGCTAAACTGAGCCGGGATCAGCAACTGTGGCTCGCCTACTCGCAAGGCTTTGAGCTGCCGGATCTGTCCAAATACTATGGTCGCGGCAGCTATCAGGCCGATGCCGATGGTTATCTGCACTTGACCAACAGCATCAATATCAATGATTCCCGCCTCGATGGCATCAAGACAGACTCCTTTGAGCTGGGCTGGCGCTATCTGGCCGACCATTGGCAGGCCCAGGCCAGTCTGTATTACGCCATTTCGGATAAGGTGATTGAGGTCAATCGCAGCGATCTGACCATAGAAGTCAAGGACAAGGATAAACGCACCTATGGCCTGGAAGCCCAGCTGAACTTCGATATCAGCAGCGCCTGGCAGGTGGGCAGCAACCTGCATCTGGTTCGCAGTGAAATCAAAAATGGCGCCGACTGGATTGATGAGACAGTCACCTATGCTTCACCTTCCAAGGCCACGGCCTTTATCGCCTGGCGCGGTGACAGCCAACAGTTAAGATTGCAGGCCGAGCACAGCTTCAGCGCCGACTCTGACTATCGCTTCAACGCAAATGATGGCCAGAGAAGTGAGTTAGACAGCTATACCACTTTGGATCTGCTCGGCTCCATCGAACTGGCGGTCGGCACCCTGAGCTATGGCATCGAAAACCTGCTGGACAAGGACTACAGCACCCTTTGGGGCCAGCGAGCCGCTTACTTCTACAGCCCGACTTACGGCCCGGAGAAGATGTTTGACTATCACGGCCGTGGCCGCACTTTTGCCATCAATTACCACCTGAGCTGGTAAATAGCCTCAAAAAGCGTCGCCCCTGCGGCGCTTTTTCTCTTTTGCGCTTGTCAGCTCATCTCGGATCCCTTAGTTTGTGGCGGCCATTTTATTTACAGGGAAGTGTCATGCTACTTTTAATCGCGGCGATTATGATTGTCCTGCTGCGCCGTCTGCTCAAGGCCGATGAGCCCTTTCAGGGCTATGAATGGCTCGCGATTGCCACCTTGGCTATTTATCTGCTCTGTTACTTCTACCTGCCGCCATTTGCACCGGCAAGCAACCAGAGAATGGGGTTACTGTACGAGATGATCCCAAGCTTCAGCCTGGGCGCCATCCTCTTTCCCGAACTGGGTTCACGCTACCCGGAAAAAGTGGTTTGTGTTTTGGGCGGTCTTGGACTGCTGACCTGTGCTGTAATACTGGCAATATTCAAACTGAGCGTTTGGTAGGCCGGCCCTGGGATTAAACCGGAACCTCTGGTTTAATGGCTGAGGAAGCTAACAGCGACGGCTGAGAACATATGCAGCCCTCGCTCACCTTGGCCAAAATGAAACCGGCTCTCTTCGCAACCGACCATCTGAGAACTTCAATTAACTCATCACCGAAAGCCTCATAGGCTTTTTGCATCTCATGATAAGTCGCCACCGCTTCACTAAAATCCTGCTTACGCTCTATCTCATTGGCGTAAATGACTTACCGGGGCGGAAAGATAAATACCCTGGGGTGATAAACAAGCTCACGGCAATGACTCAGCAAACTCTCGAAAATAGTTTATTGCTCAAGCAGACTATAGTCGTAGGAATCCAGCATACTGGGGTCAAAAAAGATAATGCCAATATATCAAGAACTATTAGATGCCGCGTCATTTATAAGGGGTAGTCTTGGCTTTACGCCTGGTTTTGATAGTCGGTTTCCATACGGCGAACAAAATCTTCCATCTCTTGCCCCGGGGTGATAGGAAAACGCTGCGGCAGCTGTGACAGATTAACAATACGGTCCACCCGAAAGGAGCGAAAATCTTCTCTCAGTTCGCACCAGGCCAGCAAAGTCCAGGTGCCGCGCCAAAAGTAGATCGCCAGCGGCCTTATCTTGCGCTGACTGGCACTGCCTTTGACATCCTGATAGCCGAGCAGCACAAAATGGCGAAGCCTGGCGGCAATACGTAACGGATCCAGGTAGACAAAATCTTGTTGATCAAGGTAGAAATCCGGTGAAAACATCAAACTCTGCAATGCACGTAAACGCTCCGGCACCACGGCTTCTACCTTGATAAGCGCCTGTTTGGCTGCCTTGCCAAGTTCATTACCGCCCCAGGTCTGCACCATACGGATCCCCAGTTGGATCGCTTCCAGTTCAGCCTCGTTGAACATCAAGGGTGGTACACTCACCTCCTGACGCAGCAGATAGCCCAGTCCCGCCTCCCCTTCGATGGGGATCCCGCTGAGACAGAGATCCTGAATATCCCGATAGATGGTTCTGACCGACACTTCCAAGCGCTCGGCCAATACCGCCGCCGTGGTCAAACGGCGATGGCGCAGTATCTGCACTATCTGAAACAAACGGTCAGCGCGGCGCATGACTTATACCATTCCTTAAAAATGTTCGATTTGCCACCGAAGAGCGAATTGAAAAACCGCGCATCCGGCGCAGGCCTATGTCGCTGTAGCCAGACAAAACTTCCATTGCCCTATTTGCTTCTACCTCTTTTCATCCTCGCAGAATAAGTAAACTTCGATGCAAAATGGGCTGACGCCATACAAGACCGACAAAACATCGGTCTCGATAAAGATAACTGCGCTGAGCTTACAGCTGCATGGCCCACAAGCCAAGTCGGTTGCCTTCGGAATCGGCTATTTGAGCACAATAACCACATTCACCTTCCTTGATAGCCATAGGCGGCAACAGGATCTGCACCCCTTGTGCTTCCAACTGACCTATAGTAGTACTCAGCCTGTCGCCCAGGTTGAGATAAACCACTGAGGCCGTCAATGAAGGTGCCATTTTTGGGTGTTTGATCAAACCTAAACAAGCGCTATCACTACTGGTACGGCTGACACTGACATACTCGCAATCAGGCATAGGATCTTCTCTGCAGTACAGTCCCAAAACCTCTTGATAAAAATGCTTGGCGCGGGCCATATCAGCAACCGGGATCTCACTCCAGACCAAAGGGGTTTCTGTTGACATTTTATCTTCTCCATCTTAATTCAATTATCACGGGAGGCTCATCCTCCAGTGCCTTACACACTTGGCTATCAGTGCGACAGCAAGTATGCACCTGTGCTACTGACAACCTGTTGTCAGTAGTTGATGTGAAGATACGAATAAACTTTATGTGGCTATCGACTGAGGTTGTCTTCCCCCAAATATGTCGTTTGTCAGTGCGATCATCATATTTCTGAGCTTAAGTCATACTTTGATTACTGATGAAGTTATCTCTCTGATACGAATTAAATACTGAACCAGAGTCAAATTACACATAAAAAAATCCGATGACTATAAGTCATCGGATTTTTTAGTGCTTTTCGAAATCATTTGCCATGACTTGGCTACTTCAAGTGCTGCGTCTGCTCATGGAGAAACTTGTACTAAATAGCGCTTCAGCCGCCACAACTTTGCAAGACTGCTGGGTTTGTTACCAAAATACTGGCACCATCTTTACCGGCAGAAGAAGCAAAAATAGAGACCTGAGACTGCATTTCCGCTGTCGCCTGGGCTGCCATGCCATCGGTCACGCCCGGAACTTCAGATGGGTCGATGAGCGAGCTGTGATGCCCCTTGGCAAAGCGCACGGCGCCACCACCTGCACTGGTCTGATCGACGCAGTTAAGCCCCAGAGTCGCAATCAAAGGCTCAGTGCCGGACAGCGGGAAGCCCGC
This sequence comes from Shewanella chilikensis, assembly GCF_002836945.1. GTDB lineage: Bacteria > Pseudomonadota > Gammaproteobacteria > Enterobacterales > Shewanellaceae > Shewanella > Shewanella chilikensis. The sequence goes on along the minus strand of NZ_NIJM01000020.1, from coordinate 19,138 downwards.
GACAGTACCGGGCAGAACCTGATCGCCCTTGTTACCAGCACCATCACCGACGATTTCCACCAGATGAACCGGCAACCCAGTGGCCTTGAGCATGGCAGTCTGGTTGATAGGATCGGCCGACTCTATCCCGGTTTGCACCGCAAAGGCGAAGGTAGGGATAAATTCGGCGTATACCTCCTGAACCAGAGCTTCATATTCGGCCGAGCCCGGCTGATATCCTTGTTTATTGGCCGCATTCACCAAGGCCTTGAAGGTATCGGAAGCCGTCACATTGGCAAACAACAAAGGTGCAAAGGTGGCAGAACCGGCGAAAGAACCCGCCAAGCCGCCGCTCGGCGCCACCAAAGAGGCCCCCTTGATGCCATAGTAGTTGGGCAACGCTGTGCCGGATGCAGGGTCTTTCAAACCTGTGCTGGCATAGGTCGCGAAGTTAGTGCCGACAATGGCGCCAAGGCTGAGCCCCTGAGCGGTTATCTGGCTATTGTCAAACACCTGAGGCGCGCCCATTTCGGCCAATTGCGCCGACATCCCTGTTATCGCGGCTCTAAGCGCCAGATGATCCATGGTCGCCTGACGGAAGTTATCCCGTACCGACAACGTGCTTTCTATATTGACAAATACCAGCGGATTGCCGTTTTGGAAGGCATCCGGCTTACCGATAACATTGCCATAGGCAGCACCTGAGGCCGACACTTCATAGATGCCGTCACCATTGGCATCGAATGAACGGGCACCGTGCAGCGGCATATCTATGGCCAGCGTAGCTACACCGGCAGCGGCATAACTACCGGCATAGGCCAGCGACATCTCTTTGCCGCCACCAAGACCATGCAGCGCTATTGAGGTAGGCCAGCCACTGGTTGGTGGCGTGAAAGGCAAGCCCTGGCTGGCATAAAATGCCGCAAGCTTAGTGGCGTTGGGCATGGAGATCAGCACAGGCACAGTTTCGTAGTTGCGAATAGCCGGAATAGGATTAAAACGGGTCAGGTGCTTAGTCTTATCGACTGCACTGTCATCATCCAGTTTCCACGCTTTGCCGGCCAACAAGGAAGGGTTGGCCAGTGCAGCGGCGGGATCTATATTGTAAGCCATCGCCTGGGCGGCAAAGTTCTCCTGGCTCAGAGTACCGGCCTGCAACGCCAGCAACACAGATACCGGGCTGTCGCCCTGGGCTTGCCAGTAACCGTTAATGCCGTCACAGCTTGCCGATGAACAAGTGCCGTAAACCGGCACTTCAATGGCCGCTGTGTAGACATCGGCCAAATCCGCCAATACATAGGCTATGCCGTCAGCAGGGGTGAGCCCAGCTGCCATCGCCACTGTATAGCCGGCTGGAGTCGGAGTTTGCAGCCACTTGGGCGCATAGGGTGAACCGGGTTGCAGCATCAGCAGCTTGGTGGTTTCATAAACATCGGCCACCGACTGGGTGGTAAACAGGCCTGAATAGGTAATGCTTTCCTTGTCGACGCCATGAGCCGCCGCCATGCCCTTCTCATAACTGTTTACCAGAGTTTGCAGCATCAATTGATCGGCAGTTTCCAGCGGCGCTGTGTCGATATCCAGTTTCAACAGGCCATAGGTGTAGGAAGGCGCTATCGGGCGCGCGGCCGAATCCATAATGAGTTTAGTGGTGGCGTAGATATAAGACTGAGCTGGCTTAAGTGGCTTCAGTGGCACAATAACTATCTTGTTGCCGGATGCTTGAGTGATGAAGTCTTCCCCCCAAACCAGCTCTTCACCCACTTCACAGGCAGAAACCGAAGGCTTGGCCTGGCACTCGGCTTTGGAAGAAAGCGGGCCGCCGCTGACGGCTTCAAACATTCTCACCGCTCCTGGCTGGGCCACGGAAGATGCCAGCAGGCTCAGGGTATTGCCGCTGTTATCTTTGGAAGGTTCAATATCTATGGTTATCGGTTGCGTGGTTGACCAGCCATCCAGCGCGCCCAGCGCCAGCTGCGGATTGGTATAGTCACCGGAGGCTTCTCCGGGAATATTCAAGGTACCGTCTGTGGTGCCGTTGAGCAGTAGGTCGTTTGGCAAGGGAACTTCAGCTTTGGCAGGATCAAACACCAAATGGGACTCAGGGATGAGCGGCTCCGTCTTATCCTTAAGTTCGTTATAGCTGTCTTCACCACATGCTGTCAGTCCAAGTGCAGATGTGATTGCAACACCCAAAATGAGTCTTTTCATCTTTTTTCCCCAAATCTTGTTGTAATAATTTTGTTTTCCCCAAGAAATTGGTCACAATACCCCAGACACTGTGACCAGAGGAGCTGAAATCTGTACTCAGCTCGTCTCAAGTTAACGTAAAAATATTGAGTTAGCTACATTTTTGTCACAGTTGGCCGCAACGAAAAGTAACTATGAACAGTCATTTGTTTTAAACAGATGTATACCGCTGTAGTGAGTCGAGTATTGGCGGGCTTTAGCGCGAAGAGGAAATAACTCCCCATGTTGGAATATCAAGCAGCAAAAGATCTTCTCAAGGGCAAAACGATTCTGGTAACCGGCGCAGGCGACGGTATCGGTAAAACCGCAGCCAAAACCTATGCCGCCCATGGCGCCACAGTGATCCTGCTGGGCAAGACGGTCAAGAAGCTGGAAGCCGTTTACGATGAAATTGAAGCCGCCGGTGGCCCGACTCCAGCGATTGTGCCTCTGGATCTCAAGGGCGCCAGCGAACAAAACTACCGCGACATGGCCGAAACCATAGAGCAGCAATTCGGCAAGCTCGATGGCCTGCTGCATAATGCCAGCCTGTTAGGCGCTTTGGGGCCGTTTGAACATATCGATATTCAGTCACTGGAAGATCTGCTCAAGGTCAATGTGGTGGCCGAAGTGATGATGACCAAGGCACTGTTGCCAGTGATGCGCAAGGCCGAGCACGCCTCAATTATTTTTACCTCCAGCAGTGTTGGCCGTAAGGGCCGCGCTTACTGGGGCCCATATGCCTTCTCCAAGTTTGCTACCGAAGGCATGATGCAGGTGCTGGCTCATGAATGTGAAGGCACCCAGGTGCGCGCCAACAGTATCAATCCGGGAGCAACCCGCACCGGCATGCGCGCCAAGGCTTATCCGGCAGAGAACCCTCTGGATCTCAAGACGCCAGAGCAGATAATGCCCGTTTATCTATATCTGATGGGCGACGACAGCCTGCAGGAAAACGGTCAGGCCTTTAACGCCCAGTAACATTTTCTTCCAGAATAAACGCAGCCTAATGGGCTGCGTTTTGCTATTCATACGCCATTCATACACGTTTAGAAAAGAAATAAGGAGGCAATCCATGAGTCAAGAATACCCTATAGGCACTCCAGGTATTCCCTGGGGAGAGGCCGAAAAATCCGCCTGGCGCGCCACCCAAAACATAAAACGCAGCTACCGTGAACAGGTGCTCGACAAGATCTATGCCCTCAAGACAGCTTTTGAATGCCGCCGGTACGGCGCCTTAAGTTATGACCCGGAACGTTATCCCCTGCTCGCCCTGCAGAGTAAATCGCCACAGGCAGATAAGCCCTGGGTATTGGTCACAGGCGGGATCCACGGTTATGAAACCAGTGGCGTTCAAGGTGCGCTGCAGTTTCTTGAGCAGGAAGCCGAACGTTATCAAGCGGATTTCAACCTCATGGTCGTTCCCTGTGTCAGCCCTTGGGGATACGAAGTCATCAACCGTTGGAATCCTTTGGCTATCGATCCCAACCGTTCCTTCTTTGAACCCAGCCCGGCAGAAGAGTCTGCCGCATTGATGGCTCTGGTTGCTAGCCACGGCGCCCCTTTCCTGGCTCATATCGATCTGCATGAAACCACAGATACGGATGAAACCGAGTTTCGCCCGGCGCTGGCGGCCCGCGATGGCAAAATCATAGCTCCCGGTGAGATCCCGGACGGTTTTTATGTGGTAGATGATGAAGCCATGCCGCAACCTGAATTCCAACGAGCCATTATCGAAGCGGTCGCCAAAGTGACCCATATCGCTCCGGCCGACAAAGACGGCAATATCATCGGCTCTCCTGTGGTCGACCACGGCGTTATCCGTTATCCGCTCAAGCAGCTTGGTCTATGTGCCTCGGTTACCAATGCCCCATACACCTGCACCACAGAAGTCTACCCGGACAGCCCGCAGGCAAGCGATGAACAGTGCAATGCCGCCCAGGTAGCCGCGGTTTGTGGCGCGCTGGATTTTCTAAAACGAATTCAAGGTTAGGGTTTTCGGCTCCGGTCCGCTCTTGCAGGAATGAAGTGACTCTCGCCCAAGAGTAAACCTGAAACAGCGTTGCATCTGATATTCAGCCTGTCAGGTAAAATAACCCGTCAGATAGAATAACTATGACCCGGCATTTGCCGGGTCATCTGTTTCAACCGTCTATCAAACCCTCATTGAAGATAAAAGTAACCACAGGAGAGTTCTGTTTATTAACAATCTTTTATTGACTGATAATAGTTTTCATTTAAAATCACTTTCAGTTCCAGGTATCGACTTTGCTTTTTTACTCTGACTTTTCAGGCCGTCATTGAATGCTGCGATTAACCAGGTCGGCATATGACAGCGCTTTTCTGTTTTAGCAGACGATACCGATTAGATGTGGAGTGGTTTATGCCCAAGATAAGCAAGCATATTTCCAAGATATGCCATAAGCAGGCCAAGAAGGCGTTGAAAAAGACGCAACCCGCACTCGGCAAGTCCAGCCGCAAACGCCTTGGCAAAAACTTGGTTAGCGCATTAGAGCAGCAACTGCCCACTGAACTCTCCCGGCAAAAGAAGCTCAAAAAACCGCAAAAGAAACTGCTCAAGGCAGAGCTGCAAAACCGAGCCGGCACCTGGATTGCCGCCAATCAAGCTTCTGTCGAACTCGGACAACTTCACAGCCTAAAGCCCCAGACCGGCAGCATGAGCTTTGCGCTGCGCCCCTTTAAGAAATCCCCCTGCGGCGGCTGCCCGGCACTCAAGGGCAAACTGTGCCGCTGCGCCCTTAAGTATCAACAGCGGCTACAGCAGGCAGGTTAACCCTTCCGCAGGACTAGATAATTGCCCGACATTACTGTCAGTCGTCGCTGATCAGATCGTCAAAACGTTTGTAGCCATGCAAGGAATCAAAGTCTTTCTCCTCCTTGGCTGCCTCACTCAGTGAGGCACTGAAACCCACAGCCAATTCCAGATCGGAAATAGCCTGCTCTTCCGAGCCCATGCGGGTAAAGGCACAGGCTCGCTGATAAAGCGCATTGGCGTTCTTGGGATCCACTTCCAACACCCGGTTACAGATGCTCATCGCCCAGTGATACTCGCCCATTTCCATGGCGGCATCGGCCTTGTAGGTTAAGGCCTCGAGATCGCCCGGACGTATTTTGAGAATATCGTTGTAGATCTCGATTCGCTGCTCCGGCGTCTGCGAATGTTGAGCACGGATCCATAGGTTGTGTATCTCGTTGATCCGCTCAATTTCCTTGTTGTTTTCAGTAATGATCCGGCTCTTGCGTTTCAGCTCACGCTCCATCTCCTGAAACTTTTTCTCGTATTGGGCGGCAATCGCCTCCAGTTTCTCGTTGGCCATTTCTTGAGTCTTGTCGCGAATATCCTTAAGTGACTGCCAACCTACCAGAGCGATCAGTGACACCGCAGCAGCGATAAGATAGAAGAAGTAGGTCACAGTCACATTGGCATAGTTCATCGACTTGTCGGCAACCGCCAGCTCCCGGTCGGTAATATCGACAGTGACCCGTTTTTCCAGCGACTGCATGTCTTGCCGTATCGACTTGAGCTCATCGAGCACATAGCGCTCCATCAAGGGCTTATCGTAAATACTCTGCTCCGAATAAGGTTTTGGGGGCTCTTCGGCCGCCGTAACCGGCAACGCCAGGCTCATTAACACTAATACCAGTGCATGCCATAACTTCATTTTTCCTCCTGTTGCACTCAGGTTCTCTCCACACCCTAACAAATGGGCCTGGATGGGTAAAATTGGCTTATAAAAAAGCCAGCGCCGTTAAGCGCTGGCTACAGCAAAACCAATAAGCGGATTTAACCGAGATCCATCATCATCTTGCGGGTACTGACCAATTGGCTGAACTCACGCATCTGCTCTTTGGAGAGTTGGCTGGCCATGGGGATATCCGCCTTCATGGCATTCACCGGCCGCCCATTGACATGAAACTCATAATGCAGATGCGGTCCGGTCGAACGCCCGGTATTACCGGAAAGCGCAATAACCTGGCCACGACTGACTCTCTGGCCCTTGTGCACCAAAGGTTTGGACAGATGCAGATATCGGGTACGGTATTTGTTGCCGTGCTCTATCACTATATATTTCCCGGCGTATCTGTGATTGGTCACCAGAGTCACCACACCGTCGCCCGGTGCCACGACCTTGGTGCCTATCGGTACGGCAAAGTCGGTGCCGTTATGGGGAGAAACCCGTCCTGTAACCGGGTGACGACGATTGGGATTGAATGATGAGCTGATCCTATAGCGCTTCTCCAGCGGGATCCGCTGGAAGGCCCGAGCCAGGCTACGTCCTTTCTCATCATAGAAGTTACCATCTGTACTCTGAAATGCAGTGATTTCATTGCGGCCGTTTTGAATGCGTAATCCCAGCACCTGGCTGACACCGGTCGACTCTCCTTCTATGTACTGATCATTCATCAGCACAGAAAAGTGGTCGCCGGCACGCAGATCCCGGGCAAAATTAAGCTTTTCCTTCAGCAGGCTCTCAATTTTTTGAATTTCGGCGGCGCTCAGGCCGACCCGCTGCGCCGAGCGATAGAAAGACCCCTGGATTTCACCGCTGACAATCCGGTTTTGCCAGACGCCTTCGATGTTGATCTCTTCAACCCCATAACCACCATCGTCGAAACGTTTGAACAGCACCTGATGTGCGGCGTTGAAGTAGAGTTCAAGCTGGGTCAGGTTGCCCTGCTCATCGATCCAAAAGCGGATCCTGTTACCCGGTTGCAGGGTATCGAGCGCCAGAATATCCAAATCGGCTTCCAGCACCTTGTACATGGTCTGCTGGCCGACACCTGCCTTTTGGAACAATACGCTGAGGGTGTCACCACTTTGGATCACACGTTCAAAGTCCGGGCCGACCAATTCAACAACCGAAGGCTCAGTGCCGACTTGAGGCAGCAGAGCTTCAATATCCAGATGCAAGGGAATACGTTGTGGCGTGACTTCGTGAGTCCCGGGCCAAAGCAACGCCGCGCCCACCAATAACCCAGAGCTGAGCAGCAGCTTCTTGTGTAAAGTGGGCAAGGCCTGCAAACGCATAGGGATCATACTCAACCAGGATATTCTATCTGTCTGCAACTGTTGCCTCACCGAGTTCAAACTGAAAAAACCAATAGCTGGAACCCCTGTTTTCAAGAGGCCAGCTGCAAACTTATATCAAAAAAAGTCCCTGAGACAAGTATTATTCACCAAAACCCCATGATTACTGGGTGGATTTAAGATTTGACCGACAAATTTGCCCCGTTTGCATCAAGCTGTAACCAGACGAATACTGCTGCCCAGTGCATGCTTGCTGATATCAATGCGGCAGCTTATCTGCTCTTTCATCTCGGAAACATGGGAAATAACCCCTATCATGCGGCCACTGGATTGCAGGTCCATCAGGGTGCGGACGGCCAGTTCCAGAGAGTCCTGATCCAAACTGCCAAAACCTTCATCGATAAACAGGGTATCGAGCTTGATACCACCGGCATAAGCCTGCACCACATCAGAGAGCCCCAGCGCCAGCGACAAGGCCGCCATAAAGCTCTCACCACCGCTGAGTGTGGCCACCGGACGCACCTTGGAGCTGTATGCATCTTCCACCTCAAGCTCCAGACCAGAGGCCTTATTGCCCTTAGCCCTGTCCTCTTTGCGCAGCAAGCGGTAGCGGCCTTTGCTCATCAGCGCCAAACGGCGACTGGCTTCGAGCAGCACATCATCGAGCAAGACACTGAGCACAAAGCGCTGCAGACTCACCTTGCTATGGCTGTTGCCATTGGCCACATCACTCAGAGTGCCGATAAGGGCGTATTCCTGCTCCAGCGCCTGAGCGGCTAGCGCTTCTTTATTAAGCTGGGCTTCTGTGCCTTTAAGGCTCTGCATTCGGTTGTTGAGCGTCTGCCAGGCAGACTCCGCCTCGGCGAGTTGCTGCTGCTGTTGCTGCCAGAGGTTTTCAAGCTGCCCAAGCTCAGGCAGGCTTTGTCCGGCGAGCCGCTCATCCATGGCTTTGAGCAGCGCCTGCTGCTCAAAGCGCTGCGTGCGCCAAACTTCTATCTTCTCAGCCAATGCCTGCATCTGCGCTTCATCCAGCTGCGCCTGTTCCAAGGTTTGGCGATCAGTAAATCCAGATTGCTTCAGGGCATCATCAAGCGTTTGCTGCGCTTTGATGGCAAACTGCTCGGCCCGGGCGCTGTCTTCACGGCCCGATGTCAAGGCCTGTATCAGCGCCTTATGCTGGCTGACGGCCTCGGTATACTGTTGATTGATATCTTGCTGTCGCTGTTTTAGCTGTTGCCACTCACTCTGCTTTTGCTCAAGTTGCCGCGCCATCAGTTCAAGCGCCGCCTCGGCTGCCAGAGCATGATATTCATTGGGCAGAGCAGCAAGCGCTGCGTCTTTACGGGCTCCCGTAAGACCCAACTGCTCTCTTAGCTGCTGCAACTGTTGTAATTGAGTCTCTCTGTGCTTGAGTCGCTGCTCCACTTGCTGCTCGGCCTGCTGCAATTGTTGCCTGCAATCATTGAGGCGGGTTTGAGCCGCTTCGGCCTGTTGCAATTCATTGAGCAGCTGCCTGCGACGGGACACAAGCCTGTCTATTTCGCTAGCGAGATCGGCTTTGGCATAGGAGTCGCCATCCATAGCGGCGTCAACCTTAGCCTCTGTCGTAGCCTCTGTCTTAACATCTGTCGTAAAATCCGCGGCGATAAAGGCCTGTAACTCAGCACTCAAGCGCTGCAGCTCGAGCTGTAACTCCTCGGTTTGCCGCTTGATATGACGATAATCGCTGCGGGCCGCCTCATGCCTTGCCGTGGCTTGCTGCTCGGCGTCTCTCGCTCGGTTGAGCTCGGTTTCACCCGGAATATCCTGCGCCATCTCGGCCGGTGCCGGATGTTCCAAGCCGCCGCATACGGGACAAGGCTGCCCAGGCTGCAACTTAGCCGCCAGAATAGCCGCCTGGCCTGTATGCCAGGCCAGTTGCAACCTTTGATGTTCCGTTTCGGCGCTCTGTCTTTCGGCCTTGCATTGATGACCATGGGCCTCGGCCTGCTGCAGACTGACTTGGGCTTGCTGCCATTTTTGCTTAATGTGCCCGAGCTGCTCCGTCTTCTCCAGGCGAGTGTTCAACGCCGCCAGTGCCTGATGCAACGGCCCTTGGCGCTCGGCGCTTGAGAACAGTTCGTTCGCCTCTGATTTAAGCTTTTGTTGTTGCTGCTGCCATTGTTCCAGCTCAGTGCGACTCTGCTGCTCTGCCCGCTCAAGACGCCCAAACTCCACTAGGCCAAGCTCATGCTCCTCGGTCAGTTGCTTGAGCTCGTTAATAGCCGGCTGCAGCTTGTCGAGTTGTTCAAGCTCCCGTCGCAGCTTATTAGCGTGCTCATCCAACTCGGCGAGTGTAGCCTTATCATCTGTAGCCTGTTTCAGACGCTGCTCAGCGCTCTGCAACTGCTTGGCATAGTCAGCTTCCTTGGCTTTAGCCTGCTGCCACTCCTGCTGGCGAAACTGCAACTCTTTGAGGCTTGGCAGCAACTTTTCAGCCTTGCGGGCTTTCTCCAATGTCTGCTGGTGCAGCTCGATTTCAGTGCGCCGCTGCTCAAGCGCATCAAGCTGGGTTTGCAGCAGCTTGCGGCGCTCAAACTCGGCGGTTAACGCCTTGGCGTTATCGAGCGTCTTGACACTCTGGGCCAAGGCTTCGCTGGCCTTTTGTTTGTTACCTGTCGCTTCGGTCAAAGAGGGGGTTAAAGCAGCAATTTCTGCGGTCAACTGCTCGAGACTCTCGACACCGGCAGTTTCCAAAATCCCGGCGCGGCGTGATTGCAAATCTCTGGCCTTTGCCTTGATTTCCAGCGCCTGTTGTTTGAGGCGCTCTTCAATGCGGCGGTAGATATGGGTTTGAAACAGCTGGCTGAAGATCTTTTCCCGCTCTTTGGAGTCGGCCAGCAAAAGCTCGCGGAACTTGCCCTGAGGCAGCACCATCACCTGGCGAAACTGATCCACATCCAGGCCAGTCAACTCTTCGATGCAGGCGTTGGCATCCGTGACCTTACTGGCCACCAGCAACTCTTCGGTGCCATCGGGCAACAGCCGCTTGAGTTCCGCCTCGCTCTTTTGCAGGGTAAAACCCTCGCCGCGGCTTTTAGCTCTTTGCTGCTCGGGGCAGCGGCGAATGCTGTAGCGTTTTTGCCCCAATTCAAAACTGAAATACACTTCGGTGAGCAGACCGTCATCGGCATTATCACAGCGCATCTGGCTGCCTTCACGCTCGTTACCTGTGGTCTTGCCGTACAGGGCAAAACAGATGGCATCCAGAATCGTGGTCTTGCCTGCCCCAGTGGGGCCATTGATCAGAAACAGCGGCTTGTCGCCCAGCTCGGTAAAGTCGATGTGCTGACAATCGGCGAAGGGGCCGAAGGCGCGCATTTCCAAAATCAGTGGTCTCATTGTTCCTGCTCCCTGTGCAACTCTTCAATCAAACGGCTCATGGTCTGCTGCTGCGCCTCTGTCATGGCCTCACCCTGTACCTGACTGAAAAAATCGCTGAACATGTCGAGCTCGCCTTTTTTGATTCTGTCGCGGCCAATCTCCTGCCCCTGCTGCCGGGACATCAGGCCCGTGCGTTCCAGATGCAGCACATTGGGATAGACGCCGCGCAGCTTGCCCATGGGATCCAGCAGCGCCTGGGTATCGAGCAGACGCACCATCAGGTAGTCCTCTCGCCCCGGATCTTTTTCGCCCTGTTGCAGCAGCTCATCGAGCAGGCCTTCAATCACCCTCACATCCCGCCTGGGTTTTAGCGCTAGCAGGGTGATTTTTGGGGTATGTCCTGCGCTCAGCTCCACCAGGGTCACGGATTTTTTCTGTTTGTGTTCACTGAAAGAGTATTTCAGCGGCGAGCCCGAGTAGCGCACGTGCTCGGCGCCCTTATATTGCGGGCCATGCAGATGCCCGAGCGCCGCGTAGTCAAAGCCGCGAAAGAGTGCAGGGTCGATTTTATCGGCGCCGCCGATACTCAAGGGCCGCTCGGATTCAGACTCACTGCCGCCATCGAGGAAGCAGTGGGCCACCACGACCTTGGGCAAGCCTTGGCTATCGTGCGCCTGAACCTGCTCCAGCAAGCAGGCCATCGCCTGCTGGTGACTGCTGGCATCCACCTCCAGCACATGCCGTACCTGCGCCGGCTCGGCATAGGGAATGGGATAGAAACAGGCATCGCCGTCACAGCCTTTGAGGATAAGCGGATTAACTTGCGCTTGCAGCGGGCCGCTAATATAAAGGCCACTGGCGGCCATTTGCCGCGCCGCAAACCCCAGCCGCTCCTGACCGTCGTGATTGCCGGCTATCATGAGCACAGGAATTTGATGCTCATTGAGCAGGGTATTGAGGAACTTATCCAGCAGGGCAACCGCACTGGCGGGCGGGATCGAGCGGTCATATATGTCACCGGCGACCACCAGGGCATCGACCTGATGCTCAGCGGCAAGCGCCACTATTTGCTCAAGCATATGAGCTTGCTCATCCAGCAACGACTCGTTGTGCAGTTGCCGACCGATATGCCAGTCCGAGGTATGGATAAATTTCATTGGGCGCTAAGATTGCAGACGGATACGTGAGCCTTATGGTATGCAAAATCAATGCAATAGTATATGCGCCTGCCAAGGTTCTGCGGCTGAGTGCTTAGCACTCAGCCGTCTGTCTTATTTGGGTTTAAAAACTCCACTGATATTGATCGGCCAGCAGCTTGAGGCTCATGACCAGCGACATGACCACCACCAGCGGCTTGATGATCTTGCTGCCCTTGGTGATAACCAGACGTGAACCCAGAGTCGCCCCGGCGGCCTGCCCTGCCAGCATCACCAATCCCAGCAGCCACACCACCTTGCCGCCAAGGGCAAAAAAGATGAGCGAGGCAATATTGGTGGAAAAATTCAGTACCTTGGCATGAGCCGTCGCCTTGGCCAGGCCGAAACCTGCCAAGGACACAAACGCCAGGGCAAAAAAGCTGCCGGTGCCGGGGCCGAAAAAGCCGTCATACAGGCCTACCCCGAGTGCGGCGGTAAAGGCAAATACCCCAGGGGTCAGAACCCTGGCGCGGTCATCTTCAGTAATTTTCTTGGAAAACAGAAAGTAACAACCAATAGCCAAAATAAGAAACGGCAGCATCAACTCCAGCACGCTGGCATCTATCAACTGAACCAGAATCGTACCGACTGAGGCGCCGACAAAGGCACAACCAATTGCCAGTTTCATCTCACCCAAATTCACCATTCCCTTACGCACAAAGTAGAGGCTGGCGAAGAAACTGCCGCCACAGGCCTGTAGCTTGTTGGTGCCGAGCGCCGCCGCCGGAGGCAGTCCGGCCCACATAAGCGCCGGAATAGTCAACAGGCCACCGCCACCGGCGATAGAGTCAATAAAGCCCGCCACCAAGGCGACCAAAAACAGAACCGTAGCCAATTGCAGAGTGAGTTCAAATGCCATTTTTATGTTGTCGAATACAGAGTTGAAGGATTGCTATTAGACGCAGTTTGCCCGCAAAAGGCAAAGGAGTTATTCTCGCTTTCACGTGAGATTTTCTCACACTAAACAGCGGAGAAAATATGTTTCAGGAATTACCGCCTCTCAATGCCCTGCGTTCATTCGAGGCAGCGGCAAGGCTACAAAGCATCACCCTGGCGGCGCAGGAGTTGTATGTGACCCACGGTGCCATCAGCAAACAGGTGCGCCTACTCGAGAACTTCCTGGGATTCAGCCTGTTTGTGCGCCAACACAGGCAACTGGCGCTCACAGATGAGGGGCGACAATACCTGCCGCAGGTGCAGGCGGCACTGCAGACCCTGGCCAATGCCACCGCCGAGTTGAAACGTCAAAGTCTCAAGGCGCAGACCCTGGCCATCAATGTATTACCCAGCCTGACCATCAACTGGTTGATCCCGAGAATGGAGGAATTTAAGTCACGTTTCCCACAATTGTATGTGGATCTCACCATAGGCGACTTCGCCGTCGACTTTGCCAGCGGCCGCTACGACATCGCCATTCGCTCCGCCACCAGTGAACCTCAGGGAGTGAATGTGATCAAACTGATGAATGAAGAGCTGTGCCTGGTGTGCTCACCGCTACTGGCTCCCAAGCTAAAGCAACTGGAAGATATCAACCAGGTGACGCTGCTGAAGCACACCACCCGCCCTGAGCTTTGGCCTTACTGGGCCAGGCAACTGGGAATTACACTGACCACAGAGCAGAAATTTGGCGTCGAGCATTTCTATATGCTGAGTCAGGCCGCCGCCAGCGGCATGGGAGCGGCGCTGATCCCGCGTTTCTTTATCGAAGATCAACTCAAGGCCGGCACTCTGGTGATCCCCTTTGAAGCGCCCTTTGTCAGCCCCTACAGTTATTATCTATTGACCCCCAAGTCCAGCAGCCTGCCACGTAAATCGGCGCTGTTTATCGATTGGCTGCTGTCTGAGTTTGCGCCTTATCGCGAGCATTGTTAGTACAAAACAGAAAATCGTGCTGAGTAATAAAGCCTGACACCCAATCACAGCTCAAATATATTATCAAAGAGTAAAATGAAGATTCCTGTTGGGTAACACCATCCAGTACAGGCACGCAATCGCCTCCTAAAGCGCCAATAGCATTTGCCCTGTCCCGAGCGACGCTATTAGAATGAACTCATTTGCTTATTCCTTGAGCAATGTGGCAGGAAGGAGCAGCCAAAATTTCGGACGGGGCGAGAAAGACAATAACTTATCAACACCCAGGAGGGAGCATGAAGCAGTATCGAGGCAGTTGCCTTTGCGGCAAGGTTCGTTTTGAAATCAGCGCTGAGCTGCAGCAATTCTTTTTGTGTCACTGCAGTCGTTGCCGCAAGGATTCAGGTTCGGCCCACAGTGCCAATCTGTTTTCAGACAGCGCCGAGTTAACCTGGCTCAGTGGCCAGGACGCCATTACTGCGTTTACCCTGCCCGGTACCCGCCACAGCCGCCACTTTTGCGCCATTTGCGGCTCTGCGCTGCCCAAAGCGGTCAAAGGTGGCAAGCTGCTGCAAATACCCGCAGGCAGCCTGGACGATGAGCCGGGGCTGACTCCCCAGGCGCACATTTTTTGTCAGACGCGCGCCGCTTGGGATCAGGCTTTGGAACAAGTGCCCTGCTTGGAGCTGGGCCCGGTTTAAGAATATAAGGCACCGCCCTGTGATGATGGCGCCACTCCCAGTCCGCATGGCTGTACCTTACTCGAAAGCAATTATCTCGGCAGCGATTACCTGGGCAGCTTAGCTCCCGGGTTTACCGCCAACTCCACCATGGCGGCAGTGTACATCTTAAGGTTCAGCTGCAACTGCTCGCGGGTGATGAACTCATGTTCACTGTGGCCTGTATACTCGACACCCGGCATGGCCGGACCAAAACTGAGGGCATTGGGGAACAGTTTACTGTTGGTGGAGCCGCCAATAGCAACAGGTTTAGGGTCGGTAATACCGGTAAACTCGGCAAACACATTGAGCAGGGTTTGCAGATGCGGCGCCTTATCCATCACTTTGGGCTCGCCCCAATAGCTGCTGACATCGACCAGAGTCACGCCTTGGGATTGCTGCCAACCGACCAGCGCCGCGGACAGCTGTTTATCCAAGGTTTCCGGGCTCTTGCCTATGGGGCGCCTTAGGTTAAGCGTAATGCTGGTCCCCCCCTGCCCCCACTCCACCACAGTCGGCGCCAGCGACATAGGTCCCATAAAATCATCGCTATAGCCCAGCTCGCCAAAGCGCTCGGCATAGAGGTCCAAGCCTATCATTTCATTGATAAATGCCAGGGTTAATGCCGACTGGCTCGGTGCGAATGTCTCAGACTCCAACAGCGCAGCCAGATGAGTCACGGCATTGACACCATCTTCAGGGGTTGAGGAATGGGCCGATTTACCGTTGGCGGCGATCTCCAGGCTGTCGAAATCCAGGGTAAAATCATAGCGCATCCCCTGCTGGGACTCTGCGGCGCGTTGCAAACGGCTGACCATGGCGCTGTCGGCTCCGCGGATCAGGGCCAAGGCCTGCTGGGGGATCTGACTGGCAAAGGAGCCACCGCTGAAATGCTGCAGCTGCGGTTTATCGAAATTAGGCGCCTTTACTTTGGGTTCAGGTATCGTGAGTTTTATCTGACTCCAGCCCTTCTCGGCGGTGACTACAGGATATTCGGCGTCTATGGTGATATTCATATCGGCCGCTTGATAGTCCTTGAGAAACACTTTCAGCGGCTGCCAGTCCGACTCCTCGGCCAGATATACCATGAGTTCAATGCGGCGATTCAGTTTTACCGACTTGTCCTTGAGCGCCTTCATGGCGTACATGGCGGTGACTATCGGCCCCTTATCATCTTCGGTGCCGCGGCCTATCAGCTTGCCCGGTTGCGATTGAGTATCCAGTTGATAGGGACTCTGGTGCCAAAGGGTTGAATTGGCCGGTTGCACATCCCCGTGGGTAATGATGCCAAGCTTGTTAGCGCCGCCGCCCCTGTCTTCGCCAAGGCCTATCAAAAGCACATAACCGTGATCGGCATAATCCAGCCCCAACAGCTCCGCTTGGGTCTTGAGCGCCTGCTTGAAGCCGATGAATTCCGGATTGGTGTCGGGCGTCAACCCTGGGATAGCCTCGGTATTGAAGCGCACCAACTCGGCGAGGCTTTGTTCCATCTCGCTGCCATAGCGGTCAAGGCTGTACTGGGCCAAGGTTTTCGACAGTGGCGAGACTTTACTCAATACAGACTCTGTACCTTGGGCAGCACTTACGCTTGAAGTCTGGCTTGAAGTCTGGCTTGAAGTCTGAGCAGTAAGGCCGCTCTCTGCGCTTACAAAAGGAGCGAACAAGCACAGGGACAGCGACAGGGATAAACGGGAAACTGTTCTAATCATCATGGCAGGGTGGCTTTTGTTATCTTTTATTATCAAAGGCCTGAGAGTGTGCCACAGATACAGTTTCGATACTGCATTCGCTAAGTTTTGTTACAAACTAAACAGGACAAAATTGGCCTTTTTCAATACGCCATGTTAATAAGGACGGCTTCGGCGCGGCTCGCCGCGCCATACGGGAGATAAACACCAGCATAGAGGAATAACAATGAAGGGAATGACCCTCTCTCCAGTGGCTCTGGCCCTGGGATTGGCGCTGACACTGAGCGCCTGCGACAACCAGCCTGTATCCCAGAGCGACACATCTGCCCAAACCCAAGCGCCTGCGCTCCAGAATGGCACAGGCACAAACCCAGCCGCAGCCAAGGCCGAACAAACCCGGGACAACCCTTTCTTCCAGCCCTGGAATACTTACCTTGAAATCCCCGCCTTTGATCGCATCGAGTCCGAGCATTACCTGCCGGCCTTCAAACAAGGGATTGCCGAGCGCAAGGCAGAGATTCAAGCCATCATAGATAATCCGGCCGCCGCTGACTTTGCCAACACCATAGAAGCCATGGAGCGCAGTGGCGCCTTGTTGACCAAGGTGTCAGGAGTGTTTTATAACCTCACCAGCGCCGACACCTCCGCCGAGCTGCAGAAGATCTCCAAGGAAGTATCCCCGCTGTTGTCTTCCAGTCGCGATGATATTTACCTGAACAACGCCCTGTTTCAGCGGGTCAAGGCTGTCTATCAGCAAAAAGATCAGCTGGTACTTAACCCGGCGCAGCAGAAACTGCTCGAAGACACCTACAAACGCTTCAGCCGCGGCGGTGCCAACCTGGATGACACCGGTAAGGCGGAGCTTAGAAAGCTCAATGAAGCGATTGGCAAGCTGAGCCTGGAGTTCGGCGACAATGTGCTGGCAGAAACCAACGACTTTGAACTTGTGATAGACAAGCAGGCCGATCTGGCCGGTCTGCCGCAGGATGTGATTGACGTTGCCGCCCAGGCGGCCATCAAGCGCGGCCATTCCGGCAAGTGGGTATTTACCACCCAACGCCCCTCCGTCACCCCGTTTTTGACCTATGCCGATAACCGTGAGCTGAGAGAAAAACTCTACAAGGGTTATATCGAGCGCGGTAACAACGACAACGCACACGACAACAAGAAGGTGCTGGCAGAGTTGGCGGCTCTTAGAGCCAAACGAGCCCAGCTTCTGGGCTATCCGAGCCACGCCCACTATGTGCTGGAAGAGCGTACTGCCAAGACTCCGGAAAATGTCTACGCCCTGCTGGATAAAATTTGGCCCGCCGCCCTGGCCCAGGCCGAAGCCGAAAAGGCCGAGATGCAAAAGCTTATCGACAGTGAAGGCAAGGACTTCAAACTGGCCGCCTGGGACTGGTGGTACTATGCCGACAAGATACGTGTCGCCAAGTACAGCTTCAACGAACAGCAGACCAAGCCATACTTCTCGCTGGAAAACACCCTCAAGGGTGTGTTCTACACCGCCAACCGCCTCTATGGCATCAGTGTCACCGAGCGTGACGATCTGCCCAAGTATCACCCGGATGTACGCACCTTCGAGGTGAAAGATAAAGACGGCAGCGTTATCGGTATCTTCTTTGGCGATTACTATGTGCGTGACAGCAAACGCGGCGGCGCCTGGTCCAATGCCTATCGCCGCCAGGCGGTGGTCGATGGCGTCAACGAGCAGCCCATCATAGTCAACGTACTCAATTACCCTCGCCCCAGTGGCGATGAGCCGACGCTGCTGACCTTCGATGAAGCCGGTACCCTGTTCCATGAATTCGGCCATGCGCTGCACGCCTTGCTGTCCAAGGTGGAGTATCGTTCCCAGTCCGGCACTTCCGTGCCCCGCGACTATGTGGAGTTCCCGTCACAGGTGATGGAAAACTGGATGACTCAACCGGATGTGCTGGCGCATTTTGCCAAGCACTATCAAACCGGTGAGGTGATCCCACAGAGTTTGGTAGACAAGATCCGCGCCGCCAGCAAGTTCAACCAGGGTTTCGCCACGGTGGAATACATGGCAGCCACCAAGCTGGATCTGGACTGGCACAGCAGCAGCGTTACCGAACCTCAGGATGCGGCCGCCTTCGAGCAGCAATCGCTGAGCAAGATGGGGCTGATCCCTGAGATAGCGCCGCGCTATCGCTCCACCTACTTCAGCCACATCTTCTCCGGAGGATATTCAGCCGGTTATTACTCCTATATCTGGTCTGATATTCTCGGCGCAGATGCCTTTGAGGCCTTCAAGGAAAACGGTATTTTTGACCCGGCCACCGCCAAGGCTTTTCGCAGTAACATCCTTGAGCGCGGTGGCAGTGAAGATCCTATGGCGCTTTACAAGGCGTTCCGTGGTCAGGAAGCCGCCATTGAGCCACTGCTGCGCAGTCGCGGCCTGCTGGCGGAATAAACGCTTGCCGGATTAGCAATGTCCAGCAGCGCAATCAAAAAGCCGTTCACTCAGTGAACGGCTTTTTTAGTTCTTTATCAAGGCTGGCCTTTTTCAGGGCTGGGCTTTCTCAAGGCTGACCGGCGTATTGCTTGACTCCGGGTGGGATAACAAACCAGTCCTGCTTTTCACTGACCCAGGCATGGGCACTCGGCTGAATGATACGGGTATCTTCCAGGTTACTGGGCTTGAGTTTGATACTCTGCGGCTCAGCCGGGTTGTAGTGATAGATACGATTGCCACAGCGACCACAAAACTTGGCGGCGCTGATATTGCCACTGGCCGAACCACGCTGCCAATGGCTCAGTTCGCCAATGAATTCTATATCTTCGGCTCTGACAATCGCCGTGATGCTGAAAGCGCTGGTGGACAGCTTCTGGCATTCCTTGCAGTGGCAGGCCACCACCATCTGCGGCGGCGCCAACAAGCGATAACTGACAGCGCCACACTGGCAACTGCCCTTGATGGGATAACGAATAGCTTCCATAGCTTTTATCATCTTATCTGAGGTATAAAAAACACCCGCCATTTGGCGCAATGTAGATCAGATAAGGATCGGTTGACCGATCCTTCTGATGAGAGACAAT
>NZ_NIJM01000001.1 GCF_002836945.1 Shewanella chilikensis | reverse complement strand
TGAATATCCTTTTGGGTGTATATTACTCAAATGACACAGATTTATGAACACTACCTCTTGGTCTCCTTAGAGGCATAGTGTGTAACTTATGTTTGGTATGAGAAGAAAACAGTGAAAATTGACGACCTCAGATTATTTTTATCGGTTGTGGATCTGGGCAGCTTTGCCGCCGCCGCCAGTTCCATAGGTGTTCCACGAGCCTATGTCAGCCGCCGTATTGGTGAGTTGGAGGCTGATTTAGGTAGCAAACTCTTTACCAGAACTACACGTAAGCTGACTCTGACGCCCACCGGAGAAATTTACTATCAGCAGTTGCTGGAGATTATTCCCAGATTGGAGTCGTTAAATGAGTCAATCAAGAACCAAAGGAATATGCCAACGGGCTCTGTCAAACTGGGCTTGATTGGCGATGCCGATATTGTCGCCCACAACTTGTTGCAGGAATTTCTTCGAAAATATCCGCTGATCACTTTGGAAACTCATGTCAGCAACCTGGGATACCACGATATTTTGACCTACGGTCTGGATGCCTGTGTTCATATAGGTGAGATGAAAGACAGTTCCTTCGTGGCCCGCCCCTTGATGAGAGGATTGCGAAAGCTCTATGCCAGCCCGGATTATATCGCGCAGCATGGCATGCCCACATCGATAAATGATCTGGATAATCATGCTTTGATCATTCACCGTTTGGCCAACGGCGAGCTGGAAGATAAATGGATTTTTAATCAGGGTGAATACCGAACCCATAGCAGGCTGATCTCCAACAATAGTTCCTACGTAAAACATGCTGTTATGAATGGTGCTGGTATCAGTTTGTTGGCTGAACTGAGCGCCGAAGAACACGTCAAGTCGGGTGAGTTGGTAGAAGTACTGCCCGAGTGTGAAGTTTATGTTGATGATGTTTGGTTGGTTTATCCGAGCCGCAAGGGGATGACCCATGCCGCCAGGTTATTGATCGACAGTATTATTGAGGAGGCACGTAAGTTGGATCTGTAGATTGTCATGAATTCCGTGACATTGATGTGTAAATATATGTTATTGTTTTAAATATGGCCTGGTATTACTCTGTGCCGCAATTGATATAAGTAGTTAGGAAATTGCAGTGACAAGAGTAAAATCGACCGGGCTTAAGTTAAGTCTGCTATGCAGTAGCGTGGTATTCATGCTGTGGGGTTGTGGCAACAGTGAGCAACCACAGGCGGCCTCGACCGCGCTTCCACTGGTTCAGGTGATGGAGCTTCCGGCTCCGGTCAGTGACAGAGTGCATCAGTTCAGTGGCATTCTGGAGTCGGACAAGACGGCTGAGCTGTCTTTTAGGGTGCCGGGCACACTGGAGCAGATCTTGGCTGATGAAGGCAGTCAGGTTAAAAAGGGTCAAGTCATCGCTCGTCTGGATCCTCATGATTTTCAGGTCAGCGTGATGGAGCTTGAGGCCAGGCTCAGTGAGGCCGAGGCTGCACATCGTTTGGCAGCCATCGAGCTCAAGCGGGTTCGCGCCGCTATTAATGATAAGGCGATAGCCGGGGTCAAACTGGATCGGGCCATTAGTGCCGAAGCACGCGCCAAGGCGGGTGTCGAGCTGCTGAAGCAATCTTTGAAAAAGGCCCAGGACTCTCTGGCCTATACCTCTCTCAAAGCTCCCTATGACGGCGTCATAGGTAAGCGCTTTGTCGACCGATATGAGCAGGTGGATGTTGGTACTCAGATAGTGACTATACATCAACCCACCACACTTAATGCCGTGGTCGATGTCTCTGAAAGTCAAATTTGGAATCTACGCCAGGGCGCAAACGGTGAAGTCTCTTGGTTCAATGCTGAAGGTTCGGTTGCGGCCGAGATCACCCAGATTGCCAGTGTCCCCGATAGGCTCAAACGCACCTATGAAGTGACCTTTGCCCTGAAACAAGCGCCTAAGCAGTTGGTTGCCGGAAAGGCGGTCAATGTGGCGGTGAACTTACCTTACGCCAGCCAAGCGCCGGTGTTTTGTATTCCGGCCATGGCGGTATCCAGTCAAAAGAGCCAGCTGTACGTTAATCGGGTAGTGAATGAGCATGCCAGCGCAGTAGCGGTTAAAGCCATGAGTCAAACCGACGACTCTATCTGTGTTTCCGGCGAACTCCAGCAAGGTGAACGTATCATTTTGGCCGGTGGAGCCTTTGTGGAAAATGGACACAAGGTGGAGGTATTGGGCGAGGCGCAGGTTAAGTCATGAATCTGTCTACCTTTGCACTGAGACAAAAAACCTTTGTCATTTTTTTCACGATTCTTGGCATGATTGCCGGGATCTACTCCTATTTTGATCTGGGGAAGTTGGAAGACCCTTCATTTACGGTTAAAAGCGCGGTTATCGTGACTCTCTATCCGGGGGCCGATGCCAAGGAAGTGGAACAGTTGGTGACCGACAAAGTCGAGACCAAGTTGGAAGAGATGGAGTCGCTGTGGAAGCTGCGTTCACTATCCCGTCCCGGTAGCTCGATGATCTTTGTCGATCTCAAAGAGAAGGTGAACTCTGACGAACTGCCGCAGCAGTGGGACTTACTGCGCCGCAAAGTGGAAGATGTGAAGCTGGAGCTGCCGATGCAGGCGCAGATCAGCATAGTCCAGGATGAGTTTTCCGAAGTCTACGGCATGTTGTTTGCGGTCTATGGCGACAATATGAGCATGGCGGAGATGAAAGATCACGCCAGAGAGTTGCAGCGGCGGATCAAGGCGGTTGATGGCGTGAAAAAGGTGCAGCTGCACGGTATTCATGAGCAGGTGGTTAATATCCGCGTCTCGGAAGAACGTCTGAGCGAAACCGGCCTGACCATGCTGCAACTGATCGATCAGCTGCAGAGCCAGAATATGCCAGTGACCGCCGGTGACTTTGATCTCGGGATTGAAAACCTGCGGGTAGAGCAGGGCGGCAGTTTCCAAACTGTGGATGATATTCGTAACGTCAGTATTCAGACCGGGATCAATGGTTTGAACTCGGCGGTGATCCGCTTGGGCGATATCGCCGATATCACTATGGACTATCAGGATCCTGCAACTACTTTAAGCCGTTTCAATGGCCAACAGGCGGTTACTCTGGCTGTGAGCCCAGTCAACGGTATCAATGTGGTCAGCATAGGCGACACTCTCAAACAGGTGCTGGCGGATTATCAGGCCGAATTACCTGCGGGTGCCGGTATCGGGGTTATCGCTTATCAGCCGGAAGAAGTACAGAAGTCGGTCAATAACTTCATTAGCAATCTTATTGAAAGTATTGTGATAGTTGTGGTTGTGCTGCTGATCTTTATGGGTTGGCGCAGTGCTTCGATTGTTGGTGCTAGCTTGTTGCTGACGATTCTATTTACCCTGGTTTACATGAATTTGACCAATGTGGATCTGCAGCGGGTCTCCCTGGGTTCCTTTATTCTGGCCCTGGGGATGCTGGTGGATAACGCCATTGTGATAGTGGATCTGTTCCAGGCCAAGATTAAACAAGGGATAGAGCGTACCCAGGCGGTTATCGATAGTATCAAGGAGATGGCTGTCCCGCTACTGGCGGCGACTGTGATTGCCGCCATGGGCACGGCGCCGGTATTGCTGTCACAAACCGATTCGGCCGAGTTTTCCCTGTCCATTGTCCAGGTGCTGTGCAGTTCACTGCTGCTTTCCTGGGTGATCGCCATGATAGTCACGCCGTTGATGTGCTGGTTCTTCCTCGGCACGGCCGTTGATGAAGACAAAGCAAAAGCCCCTTCACGCTATTGGTTGATGTACAAAAATGCGGTTGATTGGGTAGTGGAAAACCCCAAGAAAACCTTGTTGTATGTTGTTCCTTTACTGGTCGGCACCCTGTTGGCCGCACCGTTGCTGAAGGTGAACTTCATGCCGTCATCGGACCGGGCGATAGTGTTTCTGGATTACTGGTTGCCCAATGGTGGTCGCATAGAGCAGACCTCTGCCGATATGCGCAAGGTCGAAGCCTGGTTATTGCAGCAACCAGAGGTGGAGAGTATTTCTAGCTCGGTCGGCGAGAGTGCACCGCGCTTTTCGGTGACGGTTGAACCCGAGCCGCTGGACTCCAGCTATGGTCAGATACTGATCAACACCCGCAGCTATGAGGATATTGAGCCCCTGGTCAGTCGTGGTGATGCTTGGTTAAAAGTGCAATTCCCCTATGCAGAGCCGAGATTCAGGGATCTCAAACTGGCGACCAAGGATAAGTATTCGGTTGAAGCGCGCTTTATCGGCCCGGATCCCGAGGTGCTGCATCGTCTGGCCGATGAGGCAAAGGCTGTAATGGCCTCACACCCCAATCTCAAATATGTTCGCGACGATTGGCGCCAGGAAAGTAAGGTGATGACGCCTATGGTGGACCTGCATGCGGCGCGTCTCGCCGGCGTGACCCGAACCGATATTGCCAATGCCATCAATCGGGTGACCGAAGGCAGCCAGGTGGGCACCATGAGGCATGGGGATGACCTTATTCCCATTAAGCTGCGCAGCGCCAACGCAACTCTGGAGCACTTTGAGAATATTCCGGTGCGCTCTTTGCTGGGCACTCACAGCGTGCCTATGGGACAAGTGGTTGAGAGCATAGAGATAAAAGGTGAAGAAAGCATGATCTGGCGTCGCAACCGGCTGCCGGCTATCACGGTTCAGGCCGGAGTTAGCGGCGACACCGCATCCAATGTTCGTCAGCAGATTGCCGCTGAGATTGAAGCCATTGCCTTGCCGGCCGGCTACAAGATGGAGTGGGGCGGTGAATACTATGACGAGCAGCGCTCAATTGATGACTTAATGAAACAGAACCCCAAGGCCACCTTGTTGATGCTGATCATTCTGGTCGCCATGTTCAATGCCTTCCGCCAGCCCATGATCATCATGATCACCTTGCCGCTGGCCTCCATTGGCATTGTCTGGAGTCTGTTGTTGCTGGATAAACCCTTCGGCTTTATGGCGATAGTCGGCATGATCTGCCTCTCGGGCATGATCATCAAAAACGGTATTGTGCTGATGGATCAGATAGAGCTTGAGCGTCGTAACGGTTTGGGCATTGCCGAGGCGATCAAGGCTGCGACCTTGAATCGAACCATGGCGATCTCAATGGCGGCGTTGACTACGGCGCTGGGGATGATCCCTCTGCTTACCGATCGCTTGTTCGATCAGATGGCGGCCACCATTATTGGCGGTCTCACCGCGGCATCAGTGCTGTCACTGTTTGTAATGCCGGCCCTTTATCGCTTGTTTTATCACAGGGATGAACAAAAAGAAGCCGAACAACTTGAGTTGGCGGCCCCATCACAGCCTGTATTGACAGCCAAAGAGGTGAAGTAATGAAGAAGCATATTTTGGCTGCCATTGTCGGCGTAACCCTGGTCAGTGGTTGCAGCATGGCACCTGACTATCAGTTGCCAAGCGTGAAGGTCAGTGAGCTGTATTTCAATGCCGATACCCAAGGCGTGGCGGCTCAGGCCCTTGACTATCAAGAGTGGTGGCGGCAGTTCAATGATCCGCAATTGGATGCCTTGGTAGCCACGGCGCAGCAGCAAAACATCAACCTGAAAATCGCCGCCGAGCGGATCCGTTCGGCCCAGGCCTACGAAACGGCAGTGTCATCTTTGAAGTTGCCTTCGGTTTCTCTGGGCGGTGGGTATATGGATCTGCGGATCAGCGAGAACGATCCCATGATGGGGGGCGCAGTTTCCGGCGTCGACTTGCCCGACTCCCTCGGTGGCGGTAGTGTCAAATTGATGGACAGAGATCCCAATAGCAGCTTTCTCGGGGCGACGATAGCCTGGGAGGCCGATCTGTTTGGTCGCATCGATAGCCTGAGCCGGGCCGCCGAAATTCGGGTTGAGCAGGCAAGAATACTGAGAGCCAACCTCACCACCTTGATGACGGCCGAAGTCATAGATAACTATCTGCAATATCGCGGCGCCGAGGAGCGGATGCTGATCGCGGCCAAGAATATCAAGGAGCAGACAGAGGTGCTGGCACTGGTGGAATCGCTGGAGCGCCATGGTTATGGCTCCAGCCTGGATGTAGCCAATGCCAAGGCTGCGCTGGCGACGACCAAGGCGATGCTGCCCATGCTGGACTCGGCCAAGCAGGCACATCTGCATCGGCTGGCGTTGCTGCTTGGGGAGAATATCAACCAAACCCAGGCGCGTTTGACTGATGCCGCATTGCCGCAGATGCAGCAGTTGATCCCGACCGGTGTGCCTTCTGAATTGTTGACCCGGCGTTTGGATATCGCCTTGGCCGAGCGGGAAATTGCCGCCAAGAATCAGGAGTTGGGGGCCGCCATTGCCGCCAAGTACCCCAGCTTTTATCTAACCGGCGCCCCGGGGATATCGGCAGATCACTTTGACGATCTCTTCTCCTCTGGCTCCACGACTTGGGCGCTGGCGGCGGGGTTTAACTGGAATATTTTCGATGCCGGTCGGACTCAAGCCATGGTCGATATCCAGGAGAGTGGCTTTAAGACAGCTGTGTTGAGTTACCAACAGACGGTCAATAACGCCATCAATGAGGTTGAAACTGTGCTGAGGCTCTACGGCAATAGCCAGGAATATCATAAGCATATAGTCAAAGCAGAGGCCCAGGCCGAGACGGCGGTGACCAAGGCCACTTCCCTGTATCGAGCCGGGCTTGAGAACCACTTGAGTGTGTTGAATGCCCAGAATGTCAAAAACAACATTCAGGATGCCGAAGTCGTGGCCAGGCTCAATACCGCCTCTACTGTTGTCAATCTGTATAAGGCGCTCGGGGGCGACTGGAGCTTGAAGCAAACCCAGTCGCAACAATAAGGCGTTGATCTTAGGTGCAGAAGGCTTTGTGTGAGTCTATCCCTGCACCCGCTTTTTCCAGGGTGAACAGCTGAGTCTGGTCACACTGAAAATCACAGGAGTTATTGTGGAGTCGTTAAATACCCCGCCGGAAGGTGCTGACAGCCAAGGGCAAAATACCAAGTTGCAGGCCTGTGAAGAGTGCGGTTTGGTGAGTGCTTTTAGCGAGCCCAAACCCGGCAACAAGGTGAGCTGTCCTCGCTGTCATCACGGCTTACAGTCAGCCTTGAAGGCACCGTTTCAGCAGGTTTGGGCCTATGGTTTGGCGACCCTTATCATGTTGGCCTTGAGCCTGGGATTTCCCTTTCTGTCTTTCAGTGTCCAGGGCTTGTCGCAAAAGGTCAGTCTTTGGGGGGCCTTGGTCAGCATGCATTACGCCAGCAATAGTATATTGGCGTTGGTGATCTTGCTGTGTGTGATCATCTTGCCGTTGATCTATATCCTTTTTGCCATGTCCATCTATCGCCTGGGTTATCTGTCGAGCCAAGGCAAGGCTGTGTCTTTAGGTTGGGCCCGAGTGGGCAGCAAGCTTGTTTTCAAGTTTGAATCCTGGTTGATGGCCGATGTGTTTCTGGTGGGGATCTTGGTTGCCATGGTGAAGATTATCGCCTTGGCGGATGTTGGTTTTGGACCATCTTTCTGGGCTTTTTGCGTTTACAGCCTGCTATTGGTGAAGTTTGTCTCCGTCATTGATAGTTCGTGGATCTGGGATCGCTTGTCGCCCAGAGACGAGATTGCCAAGGTTCGTAGTGGCGACAGTCATCTGAATCACAACCACGAGACCTGCCATATCTGCGGCCAATTAAATTTGGTGTCGAGTAAAAACTGCTGTCGCTGTGGCGCCGGGGTTCAGCCTTATATTCCGCTACAAAGTATGCAGACTGCCTGGGCTTTTTTGTTGGCCGCCGTGGTGTTTTATATACCGGCCAATTTTTATCCCATCATGTATACCACCAGCGTTGGGCAGACTGAGGCCTCAACCATTATCAGTGGTGTAGTTTTGCTTTGGCATCTGGGTTCCTATCCTGTGGCTTCAGTAATTTTTCTGGCCAGTATAGTGATCCCTACCGCCAAGATCCTGTCTCTGGCTTATCTGTTTCGCCAGGTGGGCAAAGGAACAGGCAAGGGTAAAGAAAATCGCAATCAGTCGCTGTACCGGGTAACCGAATTCATCGGCCGCTGGTCCATGATAGATATCTTTGTGGTGGCTTTGCTGACCGCTCTGGTTCAGTTGGATGAGCTTATGGCCATTAAGCCGGGACCTGCGGCACTTTCCTTCGCCATGGTGGTGATCTTGACCATGTTGTCCGCTATTAGTTTTGATTCCAGGGTGCTTTGGAGTCAGTCAGGGCTTAAAAAGTCTACCCATGAATAATATGAGTGAATCTATGTTAAATGATGAATATGTCCGGGCCGAAGAGTCCCCAAGCGCCAAGGTGTCTGCCGTTTGGCTGATACCTATAGTTGCACTGGTGATTGGTTGCTGGATGCTTTACGACTACTTCGATCAGCTTGGCAGTGAGATCAAGCTTCACCTCAAGACTGCCGAAGGCATTGAGGTGGGTAAAACTTTTCTCAAGTCACGTAATGTCAATGTTGGTGTGATTGAGAGCATTAAATTGAGTGATGATTACAGCGCGATTATCGCGACGGCAAGAGTGTCTCCGGATGCCGAGAGAATGCTGACTACAGACGCTCGTTTCTGGGTGGTGAAGCCCAGAATCGGCAAAGAGGGGATCACAGGACTGGATACCTTGTTGTCCGGTGCCTACATAGAGTTGGAGCCGGGAAGATCTGCCGTCGCCAATTATGAGTTCAATGTACTGGAGCACCCTCCGGTAGCCTCGGCCGATGAACAGGGCATCAGGGTCGTGCTCAATAGCCGCCAGGCGGGCAAGCTTGGCGTCGGCGACCCTGTACTCTACGAAGGCTTCACAGTCGGCAGAGTGGAAAGCACCGGCTTTGATACCGATAAACGCCAGGCGTTTTACCAGCTGTTTATCAATAAACCCTATGATGAATTGGTGCGCAGCAACAGCCAATTTTGGCTGGCATCGGGGCTGAATATGCAGCTGTCCGCCAAGGGGCTTGATCTGCAGGTGGGTTCCCTGGAGTCATTGCTCAGAGGAGGCGTCAGCTTTGGCTTGCCTGAGGGGCGTTTGGCCGGGGAAAAGGTTGAGGATGGTGA
Organism: Shewanella chilikensis; assembly: GCF_002836945.1. GTDB lineage: Bacteria > Pseudomonadota > Gammaproteobacteria > Enterobacterales > Shewanellaceae > Shewanella > Shewanella chilikensis. The sequence continues at coordinate 177,124 of NZ_NIJM01000001.1, read as the reverse complement.
GGACCATTTCCGTCTCTATGACTCGCGGGAGCTGGCTAGTCAGAGTCTTTATAGCCAGTATTTGGAATATGTCATGTTGTTTGATGAGTCGGTGCGGGGGCTGCATGAAGGCGCCAGCGTCGAATTCCGCGGTATTACCATAGGTAAAGTGGTCAAGGCACCGCTGACGTTGCAGCAGTATGGTGTTCATGGCGCAGGACTCAGCAATGGCACCATTCCGGTATTGGTCAGAATTGAGCTGGCGCGGGTATTTGAAAACGCCGAGTCGGCGGGGCTTGAGCAGCTGCGCTCAGAAATAGACAGAGATTTGGGGGCGGGCCTGAGAGCGAGCCTCAAGACAGGAAGTCTGTTAACCGGCGCGCTGTTCATCGACTTGGATCTGTATCCGGATGCCGAGCCATACCAGGCCGGAACTTTTATGGAGTATCCACTGTTTCCCACCAAGCGTGCCGGAGTGGCCGAAATACAAAAGCAGGTGGGGCAACTGATCAGCAAATTAAATAACTTACCACTGGAGAGCACTTTCCAGGGGGTCAACCATACCCTGGAAAACACCAGTGCCGCCTTGGCGCAATGGGACAAGGTGGGGCAAAAATTGGAGCAGTTGCTTAAGCAACAGGAGATGCAGGCCTTACCGGGTGAGCTGCAAAACACGCTGCGGGAATTTCAAGGGATGGCGCAGGACTATGGTCAGGACTCGGCCATGTACGCCGAATTGCAATCCAGCCTGAAACAGCTCAAGGCTGTGATGCGGGAGTTGCAGCCCTTGTCACGGCAACTGAATGAAAAACCCAACCTCTTGATCATGGGGGCAGATACTGCCGCTGATCCGACACCGAAAAAGGCCGATTGATATGCGAATTATCCTGTTTTCTCTACTGCTGGTATTGGCCGGCTGCTCCAGCCAACCCCAGGTAACCACTTATTTCTTGGGTAAAGCGCCGCAGGCAACTTCTGAAACGAGAGCAACATCCCATCTGCGCCAGTGTCAATGGCGCCTCGCCGGGGTGGAAATGGCCGACTTTCTGGCGGGCAATGGTTTGGTTTATCAGGTTTCAAACCATGAATTGGCTATCGCCCGTCAGCATCTGTGGGCCGGTGATATCACTGAGCAGATAAAGGTCAAGATGGTATCTTTGTTGGCCAATGAATGCCCACGTGAGGCCTCGGTCAATATACCGGCGCAGCAGCCGTTAACCCTGACTTTAAGTTTCAACGAGTTTCACGGACGATACAGCGGCGATGCCTTGATTGGGGGCCATTGGCGCATCAGTAAGACTTCCGGCGAACAAGTGTTGCAGGCCGACTTTCATTATGACGTGCCCCTGACTTCAGACGGATACCCGGCGCTGGTGGAGAGCCTCTCCCTGGGGCTTGAAAAGCTGGCGCGGGATATTGATGCCGGGATTGCGAGCCTGAATCTCACTAGCGAACAGAGTTTGGCTTCCACGCGCTAAAATACTGTTGAACGCAGCCAACTTGCTGACTAATGCCAGAGGCTTGCTGATGGCTTTTGCCTAACGCTATTTGGCTGGCAGCATCAGCAGACTGCCGCTATGTGGATAAACATAAAAATGCCTGCAAAGTGATGCAGGCATTTTTATCATCCTTAAACCACCGCCGCTGGCGGTGTTGATGGTTTCGGTTTAAGGTTTCATCGCCCAGGCGCGGAACGACTTGCCTTTGAGCTTGCGTTCACTCAGTAATTTGACGGCGGTATTGGCGCACTCGCTGCGCACCGCCACATAAGACCAGATATCCTGAATTTGTATCTTGCCCACATCGGCGCCGGTCAGGCGGTTGTCGGCTGTGATAGCACCGAGAATATCCCCCGGGCGCAGCTTATGCTTCTTGCCGCCTTCAATGCGGATGCAGCGCATGGCCGCTCTTATCGGCGCTGAGGAATAATTGCCGGGCTTTGGCAGTTCGCTCATGGTTTGCGGGCCGAAGATATCCTCCAGCAGCGCCATTCGCATGCCATCCTTGGGGCCTACCAGGCTGACGGCCTGGCCCGAGGCACCGGCGCGGCCGGTACGACCGACCCTGTGCACATGCACTTCGGGATCGAACGCCAGTTGATAGTTGATCACCAGATCCAGGGCTTCGATATCCAGCCCTCTAGCGGCAACATCTGTGGCCACCAACACCACCACGCTCTTGAGGGCAAACTGCACCAGAGCTTGATCGCGCTCGCGCTGATCCAGATCGCCATGGAGTGCCCGCACGCTGAAGCCCTGCTGCTCCAGGCTGTCGGCCAGCTCCTGGGTTTCTCTTTTGGTATTGCAAAATATAACTGCACTCTCCGGCCTGTGGGCCAGTAGCAATGCTTCCACCGCTTGCAGCCTAGAGGCGGTGTCCGTCACTTCGATAAACTGCTGCGCTATGCTGAGTTGATCATGTTGCTGCTCCAACTTGATGCTGAGCGGCTTATCCATCATGGCGCGGGCCAGTTCGGCAATCGGCTCCGGGAAGGTGGCGCTGAACAGCAAACTCTGGCGCTTGTCCGGCATATAGGCGCTTATCTGCTCCAGTGCATCGGCAAAGCCCATCTCCAGCATACGGTCGGCTTCATCCAACACAAGTTGCTGCAATTCGCCCAGATCCAGACGCCCCTTCTGCAGGTGGTCCAGTACCCGCCCCGGGGTGCCAACTATAATGTGCGCGCCATGTTCCAGCGAGCCTATCTGTGGCCCCACAGGCACGCCGCCGCACAGGGTCAGGATCTTGATGTTGTGAATGCCGCGGGCAAAACGGCGCAGCTCCTTGGCCACCTGATCGGCCAGCTCCCGGGTAGGGCAGAGCACCAGGGACTGAACCCGAAAACGTTTCACATTGAGTCGATTCAACAGCCCAAGACCGAAGGCCGCCGTTTTGCCTGAGCCGGTTTTCGCCTGAGCCAACACGTCGCGGCCTTCAATAATGGCCGGCAGGCTGGCGGCTTGAACCTGGGTCATGGCGGTGAAACCAAGATCGTTCAGGGTGGCCAGCAGGGCGGGTTTCAACGGCAGGCTGGAAAAAGGTAAATCACTCAAGCTGTGTCCTATGGGCTCGCAAATGGAGCAAAAATGGTAAAGGGGTATTGTAACAGGCGGGGATGGTTTTTAGGCAGACTAATCTTGCAGCATTGATTGCGGCATTGAAAAAGCCCACTCAAGTGGGCTTTCAATCTCAGGCTTGATTGAGCTTAGCGCTCATTTCTTTGCCGGGAGCCGCGCGCTTGTGAGTCGCGTTGCTGTGATGTTCTGCCCTGGTTATTGCGCGGCTGGCCTGAGCCGCTATTACCCTTGCCGGCGCCTTGCGGCTTACTCTCCTGGGAGCGACCGCCCTGAGGCTTGGCGTTTGTGGGCCTGCGTCTGGCACTTGAACCCTCGGTCTTGGCGCCCTGGGCCGGACGACGATGGCGGTTTTCAGCATTGGCCGGCTTGTTGCCATTACCTTTGTCCAGGTTGCCGCTGCGCTGGCCATCCTGATGTCCCTCTTTGGGCTTTTTCGGCTTCTTGGGCTTTTTCGGGCCTATCTTGTTCGGGTTGAGTCGCGATTCCGGCAAGGCTTCCTGAGGTTCGAAGCCATTGACGATTTCACGCTCGATAGTCTTGCCGATCAGCTGCTCTATGTCTTTGAGTTGCTTGAATTCTTCCGCACTTACCAGAGACACTGCCTGACCACTGGCACCGGCGCGGCCGGTACGGCCGATGCGGTGTACATAGTCTTCGGCCACATTGGGCAGATCGAAGTTAACCACTTGTGGCAATTGATCTATATCCAGGCCGCGGGCGGCAATATCTGTGGCAACCAACACCTTGACCTTGCCACTCTTGAAATCGGCCAGTGCCTTGGTTCTGGCACCCTGGCTCTTGTTGCCGTGGATGGCGGCGGCGCCAATCCCTTTGCCATCCAGGTGCTTGGCCAGACGGTTGGCACCGTGTTTGGTGCGGGTAAACACCAGTACCTGTTGCCACTTGTACTCTTTGATAAGCGAGGTCAGCAGCGCCGATTTCTTTGACTTGTCTACCGGGTGCAACTTCTGGCTCACCCGCTCGGCGGTGCTGTTGGCCGGAGCCACTGAGATCTCGGCGGGATCGTGCACCAAGCCCTTTGCCAGGCGGCGAATGTCGTCAGAGAAGGTGGCACTGAACATCAGGTTTTGCCGCTTGGCCGGCAGCAAAGCCAGAATTTTTTTGATGTCGTGAATAAAGCCCATATCCAGCATGCGGTCGGCCTCGTCCAGCACCAGCACTTCCAGCTGGCCGAATTTGATGGCATTTTGTTGGTACAGATCCAACAGGCGCCCCGGTGTGGCCACCAGGATATCGACCCCTTTTCTCAAGGTCTGCATCTGCGGGTTAATGGAAACACCGCCAAAGACCACTGAGCTACGCAGATCCAGATGCTTGCCATAGAGACTGACGCTTTCGGCCACCTGAGCGGCCAGCTCACGGGTGGGGGTCAACACCAAAGCGCGGATATGGTTGCCCCGCGGACGAATGCCACCATTGAGACGCTCCAGCAAAGGCAAGGTGAAGCCGGCGGTTTTGCCTGTCCCTGTCTGGGCGGCAGCCATCACATCCCGGCCCTGCAATACTGCGGGAATGGCCTGGGCTTGAATGGGGGATGGAGTGGAGTAACCTTGTTCGGCGACAGCGTTCAAAATCGGGGCCGACAGGCCCAGGGAGGCAAAACTCATGCAATCTTCTCAATTGACAGCGCGGAGCTGAGATATGGGAGCCGCAGTGCACAGCGTTGCGGCGAAGGCGGCAAGCTTACAGCATTTGCGGCCAAAGTGCTAATTGCAGCCAACTTGAACCCTTTTATTTTATACTTGTCTTAATTTTTACTGTTGCAAAGCAGCCGCTTAACCTATCTTGGAAAAGCAAGAGCCAAATTCAGGCCTCGACTCGGTGAGGTGTATGAGGGCAATAGAGCATATACAGGCACAGGCGCTGCACCGCAGGGAGTATGCCCTGAGCGTGATCAAGAATGTGCAGTCGATGTCCGCCATCGACACGGCACGGCTCACTCTTGGGCTGAATATGCTGGCTCAACATGGCCGTATCGCCTTTCATTTTCACCCGGACAGAATCGATTCCCGCGGCTGGCCCGTGTTGGCCGGTATGCTGGCCGATGGTATTTACAAGACCCAGTTTGAAACCCGGGTATCCAACGGCAAACTTTCGCCTCAGGTTGGTGGTCCGCGAGATCATTGGGAAAACCAGCTGTTCGGCGACTGTTATCGTGGTGCCAGAGGGCGCCCCAAATACGGCGCCCTGGATCTGGGCATGCATCAAAATGGCCCTTCGGCCCGTTTCGGCAGCTGTTATCTGTTGTCATCACCTGCGTTGTTGCACCGCTGCACGTTCAGCTATCTGGACTCCTGCCGTGAGCCCAGGGAAAAAGGCACTGCGGCCTGCTTTGAAGATATTTTTGCTGCGCTGTTCAACGAGTGCTTTGAGCGAAGCTCGGCATTGGGTGTAAGTCAGTTGCGCCCGGCGGCCTTGGTTGATTATCTAGTTGATGCCTTACCTTTGGGGGTGGCAGCCAGGTTTGAGCGCCCCATGAGCGGTGACCTGGATCATTATATTGAGGCTCAATGCCATGGTGAGCTGGTGATAGGTGAAGACCTGACTCACTTGGTGGCCGATCCGGCATTCAAAGGCACTGAGATGGAGATCCTGATGCAGCGCTTGTGTGACAAGTACCGACTGCAGCTGTGTTGGCATCAGGGCTATCAAATGCCGGTTGATGAGGTGCCGCCAGATTTTCGCGGTGCCGCCATGCCCAAGCTCGCCGCCTTGGTGGCACCGGATGGCCTGCTCGATGCCCGTCTGATAGGGGAGGCGGCGCTGGCACTGCATAAAGATCCGCAGCAGTGGCGCATGCTTGGCAATGAAGCCGAGCTCAAGCAGCAGCTCAAGTTGCTGTGGCATGTGCTGGTGCGTTTTGGTCACAGCCGCTGAGGGCACTCCATCTCTGGTCGGTCGTCTCGATTGAGCTGGTATTACCCCGTGAGTATGCACTGTGTGCTCACGGCGGTAGCTGTGCCATCGAAGCGACCCTCTAGCGTTAAGTAGAACTAGCGTTAAGTAGATAGCGGGGATGTCGTTAACCTGGGGTTAAGCTGCTTGGCTTATGGTGCGTTTTTTTGATCTGGCGCAAATTTTGTGAGTCCGGTAACAGTTCCTTGGCAACGGGTTTATTCCCTTGACGATGCCTGCGATACTGCTTGCCTACCGAACGATTCGCCTTAGGTCAAGCTATTACCTTGCTGCTTTGGCAGCAACAGCGTCATTAGCTGATTTTGCAGTAGGATCCCATGGACAAATCCTTAGAGAAACAACTCGGTCGCTGGCTCAAAGCGCAACAATCTGCCTGTGGCCCCTTCCTTAAACTCTCTGTGTTGTTGGGCGTACTCAACGGCTTGGCGCTGGTGGGTCAGGCCTGGGTGCTGGCCACTGTGTTGCAGGGGCTGATTATCGACGAGCTAGAGAGACAGGCATTTATTCCGCATATGTTGGCCTTTGCCACCTTGGTGCTGCTGCGAGCCGTTATCGCTTGGCTCAGAGAGCGAGTCAGCTTCGAGGCCGGCAGACGCCTTAGAGAGCAGATGCGCGCCGCTGTGCTCAATAAGCTTGAGCGTCTGGGGCCGGCCTTTGTCAATGGCAAGCCTGTCGGCAGTTGGGCCAGTATAGTGCTGGAACAGATAGAAGATTTGCAGGATTTCTACGGCCGTTACCTGCCGCAGATGAGCCTGGCGGCCTTTATTCCGCTGATCATCTTGGTATGTGTGTTCCCCATCAACTGGGCCGGTGGCCTGATTTTGCTCGGCACTGCTCCCCTCATTCCACTGTTTATGGTCTTGGTCGGCATGGGCGCCGCCGATGCCAACCGCAAGCATTTTGGCGCGCTGCAGCAATTGAGCGGCCACTTTATGGATCGCCTCAAGGCTTTGCCAACGCTCAAGCTTTTCTATCGCGCCGAAGCGGAGCAGCGCGCCATAGGCAAGGCCTCGGAAGATTTTCGTGAGCGTACCATGGCTGTGCTCAGAATGGCGTTTCTCAGCTCCGCCGTACTGGAGTTTTTCGCCGCGGTATCCATCGCCATTTTGGCGGTGTATTTCGGCTTCAGTTATCTGGGGCACCTGGACTTTGGCCATTACGGCATGGGTATCAGCCTGTTTACCGGGATGTTTGTGCTGATTTTGGCACCAGAGTTTTATCAGCCGCTGCGCGACATGGGCACTCACTACCATGCCAAGGCCCAGGCGGTGGGCGCCGCCGAATCCTTGATGGCACTGCTGGAATTGCCTGAGCCACTCAAGCGTGGCGAACAGCCCCTCTCCGGTGAGAGCATTGAACTGCAGGCCAGGGATCTCAAGGTGTTGAGCATAGACGGGGTGCCTTTACTGGGGCCGCTGAGTTTTAGCTTAGCGGCGGGCGAGAAGCTGGCCTTGGTGGGCCCGAGTGGCGCCGGTAAAACCAGCCTGCTCAACGCTCTGCTGGGGTTTCTGCCCTATGAGGGCAGCTTAAAGCTCAATGGTATTGAACTGGCCGAACTGGATCCTGCCGCCTGGCGCAGCCGTATCGCCTGGCTTGGCCAGAATCCGCAGCTGTTCCACGGCACCATCGCCGATAATCTGCGCCTCGGCCAGCCCGAATTGACCGAGGCGCAATTGTGGGATTATCTGCAACAGGCCAAGGTGGCCGACTATGTTCGCGCCTTGCCGGATGGGCTGGCGCATCAATTGGATGAATACAGCGGTGGCCTGTCTGTGGGGCAAGCGCAGCGGCTGGCTTTGGCTCGCGCCCTTGGGCGTCAGGCGCAGCTGTTTGTGCTCGATGAGCCCAGCGCCAGCCTCGACAGCCAGAGTGAACAACTGGTGCTGAGTGCGCTGTGGCAGGCGATGGCCGGTAAGAGCTGCCTGATGGTGACTCATAGATTGGATCAACTGGATCGGATGGACAGAGTCCTGGTGCTGGATCAGGGAAAACTGGTGCAGCAGGGCACCTTTGCCGAACTCAAAGCGCAGCCGGGCTTGCTGGCGCAGATGCTGGATGAGCTGCCGCTGGCGGTCTCCCTCGATGATACGCCGCCGATTGCCGCGACCGCTGAGGCGGAAGCCGGGTCAGACTCAAAACCCGCGTCTGAGTCAAAACCAGAGTCAAAACCAGAGTCAGGGGAGGAGCGTTGAGATGAAGCTGTTACTGCCCTTTATCCGTCTGTTCCGCCGCCAGTCTTTGATGATGTTTGTCGGCCTGCTGCTGACAGTAACGACCCTAATGGCCGGTATTGGCCTGTTGTCGCTCTCCGGCTGGTTTTTATCTGCTACCGCAGTGGCCGGTCTGGCTCTGGTGACGGCGGAAGCCTTCAACTACTTTACTCCGGCGGGCGGGGTGCGCTTCCTCTCCATTGCCCGCACGGCAAGCCGCTACGGGGAAAGGCTGGCTACCCATGAGGCCACTTTCAGGATCCTGACCGATCTCAGGTTGTGGGCCTGGCGCTCTTTGCTGCCTTTGAGTGAACGCAATCTCTCCGGAATGCGCCGCGGCGATCTGCTCAACCGTTTGGTGGCCGATATCGACACGCTGGATCACCTGTATCTGAGGTTGTTGACGCCGCTGACGGCCTTCTTGCTGATGTTGCTGGCATTGACCACCTTTATCGGTTGGTTTGATCTCAACTTGGCCATCCTGCTTTGTACTGGCCTCTTGCTCAGTTGGTTGTTGTTGCCGAGTGTGTTCTACCTGCTTGGCAGGCAGCCCGGGCGCGAGCTGATTGAAGCGCGGCGCAGCTACCGGGTTCGGCTGCTGGAATGGTTATCCGGCCAGGCAGAGCTGAGTCTGTTTTCCGATGCCAAAGGTGGCGCTGCTGAAAGCTTTCGCGCGGAACTCGACCGCGCCGAGCAGAGCTGGTTTGCCAGTCAGAAGGCGATGGCGGCGATCACCGGCCTGAGCCAGGCCATGTTGATCCTCTGTCACGGCTTGTTGGTGTTGTTGCTGCTCTGGTTTGCTGCCGCAGGTGTTGGGCCGGCCGTGCCTCCCGGGCCTTTGCTGGCCATGGTCTTGTTTGCCACTCTGGCCTGTATCGAGATGATGATGCCGCTGGCCGGCGCCTTTCAACATCTGTCTTCTGTGCTCCTGGCTGCCAAGCGGGTGTCCGAGCTGACAGAGCAGCGCTCCGACATTGAATTCCCTGCCGTCTCGGCAGGTGCGCCCGAGAGCGGCGCCCTTAGCATCAAAGATGTGCATTTCGGTTACACAGATACCCAGCCAGTGCTGCAAGGCTTGTCGCTGCAGGTCTCGGCGGGCAGCAAGGTGGCGCTCCTTGGGAAAACCGGTTCGGGTAAGTCCAGTCTGCTGGCCTTGATAACCCGTCAGTGGCAGCCGCAGCAGGGGGAGATACTGCTGGGCGGCGTACCTGTGGCCTCTCTGGATGAAAAGACCTTGCGGGCTTCCATGACAGTGGTCAGTCAGCGGGTACAATTGCTCAGCGCCAGTCTCAGAGATAACCTGCAGCTGGCCTTGCCGGAAAAAGTCACTGATGACACGCTAGCCGAGGTGCTGTGCCAGGTTGGGCTGGAGGGGCTGCTTGCGGGTGAGGGGCTCAACGCCTGGATAGGTGAAGGCGGGCGTCAGCTATCCGGTGGCGAGCAGCGCCGGATCGGCGTGGCTCGTGCATTGCTGCGGGATGCGCCGCTGCTGCTGCTTGATGAACCTACAGAGGGGCTGGATCGGCGCACCGAGCAGGAGATCCTCAAGTTGCTGTTGCAGTTTGCCAAAGACAAGACGCTGGTGATGATAAGCCATCGCCTAACCGGTATGGCGCAGATGGATGCCATCCACCTGTTGGATGAAGGCAAGCTAGTGGCCAGTGGTAGCCATGAGCAACTGCTGCAGGAGTCGCCAGCCTACAGCGCCCTGTATCAGAGGTTACACTGAGCCGCAGAGGTTCAAGTTAGCTTATTCAAAGGGATGCATCGGCATCCCTTTTTCTTTAAAAACGCAAAATTCTTGCCTGGATCACAGATCCCATACAGGTTCAAAGTCAGAATAGAGTTATTGGCATATGCCAATAACAAATAAGGATACTCCCATGCCCAGACCCAGAAAATGCCGCCGCCTGCAGCATGGCACGCCCTGCCGCTTCTACAAACCCAACGGCATTCCGGCCTCAGCCCTGGAGGCGGTCGCGTTGGCTGCCGATGAGTTTGAGGCCCTGGCGTTGGCCGATTTTCGCGGTCTGGCGCAACAAGAGGCCGCCGAGCAGATGGGGATATCCAGGCAGACTTTTGGCAACTTGATTAAGCAGGCACGCCATAAGCTGGCCAAGGCCCTGATAGAGGGACAGATGCTGGAGTTGCCCCACACTGAGGAACAGAGATGATAGTGATACCCTTGAGCCGGGGCCGCTTGGCCGGGCATTTTACCAAGGCCAAAGAACTGGCCTTTTATGATAACAAGCACAACCACTGTTTTACCCTGGATAATCCGGCAGCCGCAGGCGGCAACTGCGCCGCCAAAAAGGCGATGCTGCAGCTTATCAAGGACAAAGGTGGCCGCATTGTGTTGGTGGATCAAATCGGTGAGCGAATGTTGGGTAAGCTGCTCGATGGCGGCATCAGCGTTTGTCGGCCCGGCAAAGAGAGCAGTGATATCGCTGCTTTGCTGGTTGCGGCCAGTGATATTCAGTTGCGGCTGACCAGTGCTGCGGCTGGACGTCCGTCACTCAAACATCAAGCCAAAGGAGGCTGTGGTGGTGGCTGTGGTTGCCATGGTGATGAGCATGGCCATGAAGCGGAAGCGAAAGGCGGTTGTGGTGGCGGCTGTGGCTGTAAGAGCCGCACTGAGGCCAAATTAAAACCCCTTGGTGACCCGTTAAACCAGCAAGGCAAGTTGAGTTACGCAGGCTTCAGGCCTTTGCGATAAAGCCGTCTACAGAAATAGAAACAAGAGTGCCGGCAGAAAGCCGGCACTCTTTTGTCATCTTGTGTTGTCAATCATCCAGGCGGCACTGGCTCAGCAGTTCGCCACTTAAGCGGCATTCCAGGTCGACCCTTTTGCCAATATGAGGCGCAAGGCTGTCGTCGCTGGCCTTATAACCCCAGAGGCTGGCGCCTTGGCCGTCATCATTGACCAAGCCCTTGAGCTCTATGTCCGCTTCCTGCACCTCAGGTTCGATTTCCATTACCAGGAATTGGCCATTTTGCTCTGATCCTTCAACCTGTACCCAGGTGCCGTTGAGGCTGGCTTGGTTCAAACCATCTTCAAAGCGGGTCTGAGGCGTGAGTGTCAGCGCTATGCCGTTGATGCTGAATACACCGGCCTCATACACAGCCTTGCCTTCAACTTCAAAAGCGTGGCTTGCAATCACTGGTGGCTGACTCTGTTTTTCAAAGTCAATCTCGGTGGCCTTCAGCTCTTGAGTATCGTCTTGCCACAGGCCTTCCACATCGACCAAGGCACCGGGTTTGAGATCGGCAACAGTGCCATCTTCATAGAGAGTTTTACCATCCAGTGTCACTTGCCATTTTTGGTTCAAGGTGAAGCGGGTTTGCAACTCGTTGACCCAGGTAACCTGACCTTCGAGTTCTACCTCAGTGCCCTTGTCCAAATCCGGGGCGCGTTCGACTTCCACTTCAGAAGCCAGTAATACTTCACCCTGATATTGACCTTCAACTTCTACCCAGGAACCATTGGCCAGCGTGTCATCTACCTGAACGGCATTGGCACCATAGTCCACCTGCATATTACCGAGATAGAACTGCTTCAGATGAGTGTCCAGCTTGCTTACCCGACCTTCAACTTCCATCTCTTGCCTGTCATTGTCGATAGCAAAATAGGTGGCCTTGAACTGACTATCACTCAGGTTGTAACCACTGAGTTCAACTATATCACCTGCCTTGACTTTACTGAGGTCAAGTCCAGTTACTTGGTAACCGGCCACAATAGCCTGCTCGGCATCAATTGCGCTCACCGGGGAAACCAGCACAGGGTCATAGTCTACGCTGATGGCACTGTTGCCATCTGTCTTGATGTTGAGCTGCATACCGGGCTTCAACTCAGTGAGGCTGGCCTTGGTTTCATTGATTTCAACACTGGCCCTGGCCGCCGGGATTGCCACACCATTGACCCAAAGCGTATCCGTATCGACCTTTTGCAGGGTACCTTGGATAGTCTTGGCCAAAGTGGCAACCGGCGGTTGGGGATCGGGATTGTTCGACTCATTGGAGTCTGAACCGCCACAGGCGCTCAGTCCGGCAACGAGAGGAACCAGCCATATGCTTCTTTGCATTCTGTTCTCCTTAGGGTCTTGGTTTTTAAAGCGGCGGCAGGATAAACAACTGCAGATGAGGTTAAGATTAGGGCGGGATGAAAGTTTATTAATGATCGTATGCTGTCGTTAAAAAATAGAGGGTTACTTTGAAAATTCCTCTGCAGATGTGTTTGGTTTTTGAATTCAGTTAAGGTTTAAATCAGCATGATTTACTGCAATCGGCAGACAAACATGCTGTCTATACACTTTTTGTTCACATCCCAAGCCAACTTAAATCGCAAGTAGTATGATTTTTAGAGGGCTTATAAGGGAGGTGTCCAGGCAGTGGGAGACTCTGAATAGCTAAAAAAGAGAACAAGTTACTACTTGGAACTATGCTTTTTTATAGCTACAGTTATCAGTATTAGAAAAGTTGTGACAATGACGTCCCCCACTAATCAGGAAGATACTATGACCCTCACCAAAGAGAGTTCCTTGGATTTGGAAGTGATCAGTCTACTGGAAGACAGGCAGACGATTCATGCGATTAAACTCCTGCGAGAACGAGATAACCTGAGCCTGAAAGAGGCAAAAAAGAAGGTGGATGACTATTTGCAGGGGCATCCGGAACTGGAATTGGCCGACAAAGAGCCAGGAAGCGGCAATGCCATTGTTTGGATAGTGCTGGTAGGGTTGGCTGCAGCAGCAGCCTTGGCTGTCTCGACTCATTTGTAGCTGTTGAGATATCTCTATTTTAAGCCGTTATAAAGCGAGTTTATTTAAGCTTTCCTCATTAAAATGCAAAGAGAATTGAATATTTTAAATTCTCTTTGCATCTTTTGCCATTTTTGACTAATTGTTGAGCCTGAGTCGAGAAAACTCACGGAAGCGATTGGCTTGAATGTGGTACCTTTGCCCGCTTTGATTTTGACAAGATGACGCCCTTGTGCGGCGGAGACATAACAATGAATAACAAACACTGGATTGGCAATATCGGCGTGCAAGTCGTGATTGCCATGTTTTTGGGGGCGGCTGTCGGCTGGTGGTTTGGTGAGGATGCCAGCATGTTTGCCCCATTGGGGACTATTTTTATCCATTTGATCAAGATGTTGGTCATACCGCTGGTATTGGTGGCTATCATCTCAGGTGCAGCCAGTCTGGGGGATACCCCTTCGGCTGGGAAAATCGGTCTAGGAACATTCGGCTTCTTTATTGTGACTTCGGGGATCGCAGTCACCTTGGCATTGGTGCTGGGAAACCTGTTTCAACCTGGTAAGGGGGTTGATTTTACTGCTCACAGTATGACTGACCTAATGGAAGTCACCAAAGAACAGGGTGATCTACCAGGTGTAATGGATACTTTCATTGGCATGATACCAACCAATGTGTTTGAGTCGCTGACCGGGGGGAATATTTTACAGATCCTGGTGTTCAGTATCTTCTTTGGCATAGCACTGACCAAGGTCAAGGGCGATGGGGCCAAGCCGATCCTTGGGGCGCTCAATGCTATCACAGAGGCTATGGTCTGGATGATCAACTGTGTCATGTTGGTGGCACCCATAGGGGTATTCGGTCTGATGGCCGACTCAGTCGGCACCTTTGGTTTTGACGCTCTTGAGGTGGTATTTAAACTGTTCATCGTCTTCGTTGGGGCGATTTTGATTTACGGTTTCATCTTCTTCCCCTTGATGGTGCAGCTGTTTTCCAAGGTGTCGGCGGCGCGCTTTATCAGTGCAATGAAAAAGCCTCAGGTGATGGCCTTGTCTACGGCTTCCTCCATGGCAACCTTGCCGGTGAATATGGAAACTTGTGAGCAGGAGTTGAAGGTCTCAAAAGCCACAGCTTCTTTCGTATTGCCGTTGGGCGCCACCATCAATATGAGCGGCAACGCCATTTACTATGGTTTGGTCGCTATGTTCTTTGCTCAAATGTATAACATTGATCTGAGCCTTGCCGCCTATGCGGCTATTATATTCACTTCCACTTTGGGCGCTATTGGCCAGGCCGGGGTGCCGGGACCTTCTTTCCTGGTGGTGGCCGTATTACTGGCGGCCAAGATCCCTATTGATGGACTGCCACTGCTGTTTGCCCTCGACCGGGTATTTGACATGATACGTACATCGCTGAATATTACCGGCGATGCCGCCTGCGCTCTGGTGATGGACAACTTTTGTCCCGAGGAAGCCAAGAGCTGATAGCGTGAGTTTGTTTGCCGTGAGCAGGTAATAAAAAGCCAGGAAACTATTCCTGGCTTTTTTCATGGGTGGAGATTATTCCGCATCACCCAGTGACAGTAGAGTGGCATTGCCACCTATGGCTGTGATGTTGTTGGTGCGGGTCTTTTCCGTCATAAAGCGGGTCAGGTAGTGTGGCCCGCCAGCCTTGGGGCCTGTGCCGGAAAGCCCCTGACCACCGAAGGGCTGCACACCCACCACGGCGCCAATCTGGTTACGGTTGATATAGACGTTACCTACATTGACTCGGTCGGCAACGCTCAGGGCGTGGCCTTCATTGCGGCTGTGGATCCCCAGAGTCAGGCCAAAGCCTGTGCTGTTGATATCGGCAATCACCTTGTCCAGCTCTGAGGCTTTGAAACGGATAATGTGCAGTATCGGGCCGAAATGTTCTTTCTCCAGCACCTTGATGGAATCGATTTCCACCGCGGTTGGCGCAACGAAATGGCCATCCTTGCAGTCAGCGGGCAGCTCCACCTGTTTGATAAGCTTGCCTACCTGTTTTATGTGCTCGATATGGGCGTTGAGATTGGCCTTGGCTGTGGCATCGATCACCGGGCCGACATCTGTCTTCACTGAACCTGGATAGCCAATGCTGAGTTCATCCATGGCACCCTTGAGGATCTCCAGCACCCGTTCGGCGATATCTTCCTGCAGATAGAGTACCCGCAGCGCCGAGCAGCGCTGGCCAGCGCTGGTAAAGGAAGAGGCAACCACATCGTTGACCACTTGCTCCGGTTGGGAAGTGGAGTCCACCACCATGGCATTTTGACCACCTGTTTCGGCGATAAGTGGAATGATGGCGCCTTCGCGGGCAGCCAGAGCGCGGTTGATCACCTTGGCCGTGCCGGTAGAACCTGTGAAGCAGACGCCGCCGATACGTTCGTCGCTGGTCAGTGCGGCGCCGACACTGGCGCCTGTGCCCGGCAGGAATTGCAGCGCTTCTTTGGGGATCCCGGCTTCATGGGCCAGCTGTACGGCGCGGTAACCCACAAGGCAGGTTTGCTCGGCTGGTTTGGCGATAACTGTGTTGCCGGCAGCAAGGGCAGCAGTCACCTGACCGAGGAAAATCGCCAACGGGAAGTTCCAGGGGCTGATACAGACAAAGACACCGCGGCCTTGAACAAACAGCTCGTTCAATTCACCGGTCGGCCCAGGGAGCAGCTCGGGCTTGCTCATCATCTTCTTGGCCTGCACCGCATAGTAGCGGCAGAAGTCGATGGCTTCACGGACTTCATCTATGCCGTCCTGCAGGCTCTTGCCGGCTTCGCGGGTACAGAGCACTATCAGCTCTTCGCGATTTTCTTCCAGCAGGTCGGCCAGTTTTTGCAGCGCGTTGGCGCGCTGTGCCACCGGTGTGCGACACCAGGCGGGGAAAGCTGCGACGGCTGAACTGATGGCCTGCTCAACGGCTTGGTCGTCGGCAAAAATAACCTGACCGACGGTTTGTGTTGTGTCATAGGGGCTGACAACCGCCTTTGACTCGCCGCTCAGGGTTTCACCATTGATCAGCGGGCCGCCATGCCATTGATGAGTCTTGAACTGATCCAGTGCTGCGAAGAAGGGTTCGGCTTCAGAGAGAATGTTCATATTGAGTCCCTTGGAGTTTTTGCGTTCACTGCCAAAGATGTCGGCAGGCTTCACTATCTTGTTATTGGCCAGGGTTTTATATTGTTTGACTGTCACCAGAGGGTGGGTGATCAGTGAATCGATAGGCGTGTTGGGATCCACCAACTTATGCACAAATGAAGTGTTGGCACCGTTTTCCAGCAGACGGCGCACCAGATAGGGCAGCAGATCTTTATGGGCACCTATCGGCGCATAAATTCGGACGGTGCGAGCTCGGCTTTCCGCCAAAATAGTGTCGTATAGTTCCTGTCCCATGCCGTGCAGACGCTGGAATTCAAACTCACGATCGCCGGCCATATCGCTGATGGCAGCGACTGTCTGGGCGTTATGGCTGGCAAATTGTGGATAGATGGCACCGCGGGTCTTGTCCGACAGCAGGAAGCGGGCACAGGCCAGATAGGACAGATCCGTTCCCACCTTGCGGGTGTAGAGGGGGTAACCGGCTTCACCTGCCTGCTGAGCCCACTTGAGTTCGCTGTCCCAATAAGCGCCTTTCACCAGTCGCAGCGGGATTTCATCACCTTGCTCTTTGGCAAGCTTGGTTAGCCACAGGAGTACAGGCAGGGCCCGTTTGGAGTATGCCTGCACCACTATGCCCAAAAGGCCCCAACCCTTGGCGGCTTCAGAGTTGTATAGCTTGCGGAACAGCTTGAGCGACAACTCAAGACGGTCTACCTCTTCGGCATCGATAGAGATACCGACATTCAGGCTGCGAGCCTGCTCAATCAGCTTGATCACTGTGGCATACAACTCGGACATGACTCTGTCTTCATTGGCCACTTCATAGCGGGGATGCAGCGCCGACAGCTTGATGGAAATCGTCGGTCTGGGCGCCTGGGATTCATCGTACTGCTGGGCCCCCAATTCGCTGATGGCGTGGGAGTAATCCTGGAAGTATTTCTGGGCGTCTCTCTGGGTCAGTGCGGCTTCACCCAGCATGTCGTAAGAGTGGGTATAGCCCTGTTTGCGCTTGTCTTCACTGTTTTTTAGTGCTTCTTTAACTGTGCGGCCGAGTACGAACTGTTTGCCCATGATCTTCATGGCGGCATACATGGCTTGACGGATCACCGGCTCACCCAGGCGATTAACCAAGCGCTTCAATAAGTTGCTTGGACTGCCATCCAGGTTGCGATCCAGTTTGACGATTTTGCCCGTCAGCATCAGGCCCCATGTCGAGGCGTTGACCAATACTGAATCACTCTTTGACAGATGCTCGTCCCATTTGGCTCCTGAGAGCTTGTCTTCAATCAGGGCATCGGCCGTTTCCGGATCCGGGATCCGCAGCAGGGCTTCGGCCAGGCACATGAGTATGATGCCTTCCTGAGTCTCAAGGCTGTATTGCTGTAAAAAAGCGTCTATACCTACCATCAGACCTTTTTTGTCATATTGACGAACCTTGCTGACCAAGTCGTGGGCGCGACGGGTCACACGCTCAATGGTTTCGTCACTCGACGGGACTAGCTTGATCAGATCGGACAAATATTGCTCTTCGTCGACAATATAGTTGTCACTGATGGCTTTAAAGAGTTCGTCGAGATTGGCGCTATCATAGTGGCCTGCCAGAACTTCACTCGCTTTGAACATAGTTATCGCTTCCATCTAAGCCGGTTGGGGGCAGTTAAGGACTGCTCGAATTACCTGGAATATGTCTGACGCAAAAGACGCTTTATTAATTTTGTATACAATATTGGCGCTTGCGCGCGCCGATTATACAATCAAAATGTGATCTGTGACACCAATCTTGGCGGGAATGTGAAAATTGTTTAATTGGCTTTACGCACCCCAGCTGTAAAGTCACATAAACAAAAGGCCAGTGGTTTTAAACACTGGCCTTTGAGAAGGGAAAAATGCTATTACATCCAACGATCTTTCTTGCGTCGCTGTGGTCTTGGCATGTAAACCAGAATGACCCCGAGGATTAAACCCAGGGCGGCGATAAGTCCGCCTTCCTGCCACATACGAAAACGTTCGTTATCTTTCATTGACTTGAGCTTGGCAATGGCTTCATCGCGTTCTGTGCTAGCCTCTGCCAGTTCTGCCTGGGCCTTGCTCAACTGAGACTTGAGGCTACCCAGCTCGCCCTTGAAATCGCCATTTTCGTTCTGAAGCCCAGCGAGCTGGCCTTTGGCTTCGGTCAATTGGCTTTCCAGCTCAGAGACGCGAAAACGCAGCGATTTGTCTTTGGATATCATGCTGGTCAGAACCCAGCCTTCGCGATCCTTATGGTCGATAATCTTGGTGTAATCGCCTTGGCGCTCAGGTAAAACGCTTACCTGTTGACCGGCTTCAATACTACCCAGGATCCGGTATTGAGT
The DNA here is from genome assembly GCF_002836945.1 of Shewanella chilikensis. Classification (GTDB taxonomy): domain Bacteria; phylum Pseudomonadota; class Gammaproteobacteria; order Enterobacterales; family Shewanellaceae; genus Shewanella; species Shewanella chilikensis. The sequence continues at coordinate 158,700 of NZ_NIJM01000001.1, read as the reverse complement.
GCCGGGTCCACCATGAATGTAGATGTAGACATCGTCCGAAATATAGCGCGTCTGGCCTTGGGCCAATAGGGTGGGAGACAGGAGCATCATCCCTATGAGAGTCAGGAGTCTTAACACTTAGTCATTCTCTGTCGCAAAATACTGCCCACATGCTAGGGATTTGAAGGCTTCAATGCAAGAGGGAAGTCATTCGACTTCCCTCTTATAATCATGATATTTACCGTGATTTCTAATGCTACTTCTGTTAACCGAACACACCCTTGATAGTGAAGAAGAACAGAATAGACAGGCCGGCACCGGCTGGTAGGGTCACGACCCATGAAACTACAATGTTGCGAACCACACCTATATTGATGGCGGCAATACCCCTGGCCATGCCCACACCCAATACCGCACCTACCAGAGTTTGAGTGGTAGAGATAGGTAAGCCTGTACCCGAGGCGATAACCACGGTTGAGGCCGCGGCCAGTTCGGCGGCAAAGCCACGACTTGGGGTCAAGTGAGTAATATTCTTACCTATGGTGGTCATTACGCGCTTGCCGAAGATGGCCAGTCCCATAACGATACCGACGGCACCCAGAGGCAGGATCCACCAAACCAGCGGTGCCTTGGCTTCAATGGCACCGCCACTGTTTACCACAGAAACTACTGCAGCCAATGGGCCAATAGCGTTGGCCACGTCGTTGGAGCCGTGGGCAAAAGCCATACAACAGGCGGTAACAACCATCAGAATGGCAAAGACTCGTTCAACGTTGCCGAAGTTGGTCTGGCGATCATTTTTGCTGCTCATCTTCAGACGGCTGATGGCGATTTTACCCGCAATACCCACCAGAATGGCGATCGCCAGTGCCAACAGATAGGCTTCTACAGTGCTGAACTTGAGACCAACGTGTTTCAATCCTTTGGTGATGGTAACCAAGGACATCACAAAGCCGGCAAATGCCATATAGAAAGGCACATAACGTTTAGCGTTTTCCAAAGGGTTTTCAGTATTGAAAATCAGTTTTTGTACGCTCTGGAAAATCATAAAGGCGATAAAGCCTGAGATGGCCGGGGTGACGACCCAAGAGCCAACGATACCAACGACTTTGCCCCAGGCAACGGCTTCAGTGCCAACACCCACAGCGGCAAAGCCTATGATGGCTCCCACGATAGAGTGAGTGGTGGAAACCGGCCAGCCCAGAGCTGATGCGGCTACCAGCCAGATACCCGCAGCCAACAGAGAGGCTATCATGCCGTAGACCAGTAGCTCGGGACTATCTATGAAGAAAGCGGAATCTATGATCCCTTTCCGTATGGTACTAGTGACTTCACCACCGGCCAGATAGGCGCCGGCGAATTCAAAGATCATTGCGATAATAATCGCTTGCTTAATGGTAATAGCGTTTGAACCAACAGACGTACCCATAGCATTTGCTACGTCGTTGGCCCCAATGCCCCAGGCCATAAGAAACCCGAAAACAGCCGCGATACCTATGAGCCATGGGCCATAGGTGACTAATACATCAACCATGTTGTTACCTTGATAACCTTTTGTTTGTTAGACGCGAGCCAGCATCAGCTCAAGGCGGGAACCGACACGTTCGGCAAGATCTGCCAGGTCACCAACCCACTCAATTATCTTATAGAGGAACATGACATCGATAGGATTAAGTTCAGCTTCCATGGCGAACAGCTGTCGACGCACCTGAATTTGCAGATCATCAGTGTCTTCTTCGATAGCATCGAGTTCACTGATCATTTTGGCTACCAAATCCACTTCACGGCCTCTAAAGCCTGCTTCCAGCAGATCATCGAGCTCGTTGATCGCTTCTTTGGCCAGGGCGACTGCATCCAGGCAGCGCTGCAAATAAGCGATGAATGGGGTTTGGATGGTTTGAGGAACAAGCAGTTGGCGGCCGATGATTCGACCGGAAATATCTTTAGCTTTATTAGCGATTTTGTCCTGTTGGGTCAGGAGCTCCAGTAAGTCAGTCCTTTCTACTGGCATAAACAAGCCACCTGGCAGTGTCAGGCGGATTTCGCGTTTAAGAAAGTCAGCTTCTTTTTCCTCTTGGCTGATCTTCTTGCGAATAGTGACCGCACTGTCCCAATCTTCAGCTATGGTCGCTTCGAAGAAGGGCACGAGTAGCGAAGCACAATCGTATACTTTGTCTATATGCTCTTGCAGAGGTTTTATCGGCGATTTTGCAAACACGCCTAAAATAGAGTTTACTGGCATAGCCGTTTACCTATTTAGGTTATTCCACTATTGGAAATGCGGGCGAATGTTAACCCAAGCGTCCGCTTATTGAAACTGTGTTTTTACAGAAAACACGTCAGTTTTTATTCTATCGGGTTATATATCACCCGACAGGATAATCCTAGGTCATTTTTGTGACAACAATATGACATTGTGACCTTTGCATGACGAGATGATGAATTTTTGATGACAAAATGAGCAGTAGTGCACCATGGATGCCGACAATCAACAAAATGAGATAGAACTTAAGCTCTTTTTCCCCGCCGCAGAAGTCAGTCACCTGACTACATTTCTGAACTCCTTACCTGCCGCCACACCCCAGGGATGCCGACAGTTGAGTAATGGCTATTATGATACGCCCGAGCTGGCACTGCGTCAGCTGGATATGGGGCTTAGAGTCCGCGGATGTGACGGCAAGCGGGAACAGACCATAAAAACAGCCGGCCGGGTCAGCGGTGGGATCCACAGTCGACCGGAATACAATGTCGATATTGATGTTAACAGCCCTATTTTATCGCTGTTTCCTGCTGAAATCTGGCCTGAGAATACCGACATCGACGCACTGCAAGCCCGGCTCGGTTGCCTGTTTCATACCGATTTTCAGCGTTGCTGCTGGTTGGTTGTTCAGGGGGAGAGTCTGATAGAGCTGGCACTGGATACCGGCACTATCACTGCCGGGGGACGGAGCGAATCGCTTTGTGAGTTGGAGTTTGAACTCAAGCGGGGCCGGGCGGCCGATCTCTTACCGCTGGCACAGCTGGTGGCAGCCAATGTGCCTCTGCGCCTGGGGAAGGCCAGTAAGGCGCAGCGAGGCTATCGCCTGGCGCAGCAGGCCAGTCCACTGGCGTTGGAGGCGCTGCAATATATCAGCTTGCCTTGTGATAGTGATATCAAGGCAACACTCTTGGTGGTGCTGGAAACGGCGTTGGAGCGTTGGCAATTGCTGGAGGGTATGATTGCCGAGAGTTTTGATGATCCGTCAGGGCAAGCGCTCTTGTGGCAGCGTCTGCGCTCTTGTGTGCGCCTGCTGCGCTTGACTTTGGGGCAGTTTACTCTGGGCAACAGCCAGACAGATGCGGGATTTGCCTGGCTGGAGCAGCAACTCGGCTTTGTAACAGAAGCCAATTATCTCACGCGTTTGGCCCAGGATAAGTTGCTGCTTGGTAAGTTGGCCGATGCAGATGATGTGCGTGAACGGGCATTGCAACAGCTGCAAAAGATGGATTTCCGCAGCCGCTTGCAAGCGCTATGGCAGGATTGCCGCTATGGTCAGCTGCAGTTGCAACTGGTGAACATGTTGCTCGAGCTCGCCAGTGGTGAGATGCAGATAGTCGTGGCCGGAGGTTTGCGGGGAACCTGTGACGGTCTGCAGGAGGCTTCCTGGCAAAAGCTGCTCGCGGCCATGCCGGGGGATGAACTCAGCCGTGATGATTATTTGAATCTGGCTACCGCTTTAGATGAAGGTATTTTGGTGGGGCTGGCCTATGGCAGTCTCTACTCATCCAAGGCTCGTGATAGTTTCCGCGCGCCCTGGCAGGATTTGAGTCAAGGGATCATTAGTCTTGGCGCTTATGTCATGGCCGAGCAGTTGGCGCCTGAGTTTGCCGAAGCCCTGGCCGACAAACAGCAGAGTTTGACTTTTGCTATGGAACAATCCCGTAAGATGGCGCTGCAGCAACATCCTTACTGGCGCTGATGCCTGGTAAGAGTTCCGGACGAATCGCTCGCGAGTAAGCATTAAGAAGGACGCCTCGGCGTCCTTCTTAGTTGATTCTATTCGTCCCGCTGTTGCTGCGCCAACTTCTGTTTCAAGTCGGCGATTTCCGTCAGCATCTGTTGTTGGTTAGCTTCCATACGTTCGAGTACCAGATCCAACTCGCTCTTAATGACCTTGCTTTGGTTTTCCAGGCTCTCTTGCTCATCGGGGGCGACAAACAGCGATGCCATATAACCGGAAATAACCCCGAAGAAACTGACCCCGCAGACGATGACTACGCCACCTATCACATGGCCTACTGTCGTCACAGGGTAAAAGTCACCGTAACCTACGGTTGAAATAGTCACAATCGCCCACCAGATAGCGTTTTCGGCGGTTTGAATATTGGCGCCTTCGACGCCGCTTTCCACCAGCAACATCATGACCGAGGCGATAGTGATGATAGTCACCATGGACACCAGTAGACTGGCGATGGTGGCCTGACGCCTTTGTTTTAGTAGTGGCCCTATCAGGGAACTGCTCATGCGAATGAGCCGCAATACCCGGAGGATCTGGAATAAACGGGCGAAGCGCAGCGCTTCAATCGCCGGAATACTGGCGACAAAGTCGACCCAATGGTATTTGATGTAGGCGAGTCGATTTTCTGCCCGGAAAAGCCCTATCAGAAAATAACTCATAAAGATAAAACAGATACCCGTATCGATGTAAAACAGTAGCTTGTGGGTTTCGGGATCGACAGGGACAAAGGTCATGATCAGGATCACAACCACAGAAATCAGCGACAATAACATCATCGCCAATTCGAAAGGGGATACTTGAACAGGCGGCTTCAGGAACCAGCGAGATTTATCCGGCATTGGTTCTTCCATTGAAAAACTAGATATCCTTTCAGGGTAAAAGACTTACCGTTTCCTGTAAACGCGCGTGTTTATTGTTCGTCTACGAATTGTACCAGGTCTTCCAATACCCGTTTTTTAATTTCTAGCTGTGCATCCGGCGTCAAGCCGTATTTTTCGGCGAGCTGGACATAGTCGGCAGGACTGAGCGAAACGGTTAACCGTGGCCGCTTGGGACGCTTGGCCACGGATAAACCCAATATCATGCGGATCTGATCTGAAGGGCTGACACCTGTATCCAGGGCCGCCTTGCGGATAGAGTATTGAAACCTTTCATCCAGATCGAATGCTACCTGAGTCGCCTTGGCAGCCTTTTGGTTTTGTAACCATTTTTCCGGATAAGGGTGGTTCTTGCTCATGCCGCATTATTCTCCTGGCCAGTAGTCACGAATATCGCTGAGGGGGCGGTAAAGGGTCAGCGCAACGTCGGTTTCGCCTCCTTCATAGACTTCGATATCCACAGCGCGAGACTCATCGTCATCCAGCAACTGATAGCTTTCGAAGGCATCACCTGTTGCACCGTCAGCATCCTGAGGAGGCCTGAGTCCACGGTAATCTTCCCGGTGGAAATAGCCAAACTCAGCAAAACTGACCTGATGGTAGTGTTTCCCGAGCCATTGCTCAAGCATCTCAGTCTCGGCAGTGAGTGCCTTGGTACTCAGCTCAGCTTTCCCCGGCTCATCGAAGATGGCGGAGAAATCATCCAGATCGAATAAGGCATCCACCTGAGCGCGGCTTATCTTCAGCGAGAAAGCCAGCCAGGTTTCGTCGTCTTCATCCAGCCCCAGATAGATGGCTTCGCCGCTGTGCCCCTTGAGTACCCATTCAGTCGACTGACTGCGCTGATACTCATAGGTATTGACGGCTTCGACCCTAAGCTGCTGCCCGCGCAGATGCGCGGGCAGGGCAAAGCTGTCATCAAGGGAGATCATATCGCCCTTTTGCAGCTCTGATGGGTGCTTAAGCTGACGCACTGGAGTTTCTTTTTTGCCAAACAGGCTGCCAAAGAATCCCATAGGTTATCAGCCTTTCTTGGCTTTCAAACGCTCGAGCACATCGCTGGCGTTGCTCTTCTGCTCACCGATACCGGCTTCAGCCAGCTTGGCTTTCAGCGATTGGTCGCTGTTCTCGGCTTCCAGGTTTTCGGCAGCCTTCAAGCGGTCGTCAAACTGTTGCTGACGTGCCTTGATACGCTCCAGTGAGTCTTTGGCGTTGAGCAGCTTGGAGTTGCTTGACGCGAAAGAGTCGGTAATGGAAGCCGTGGCCTTTTGCACGCTTTCAGTGGTCTTGACCATGCTCAACTGGCGCTGATAGTCGGCCAGCTGGCGTTCGGTCTTCTTCACTAGATCTTTCAGGCGGGCAGCATGGGCACTGAAGCTGTCGTTGGCAGTTTGTTGCTCGGCCAGTTCCATTTCCAGCTGGGCAATTTTCTCGGCCACTTCCAGTGCCAGGGTTTCATTGCCTTTTTCCAGTGCCTGAGTGGCATAGCCTTCATGCTCGGCGACAGCACGTTTAATGCGATCGATTTCACGGCTGGCTTGCATCTCTTTGGCCATCACATCTGTCAGTTCACGCTTGGCCTTGGTGAGGTGTTTCTCGGCGTCACGGATCTCCTGTTCGAAGATGCGGGTTGAATTGGCATCCACTATGCTTTGGCCGACTTCGTTGGCCCCACCGCGGAATGCTGTAAGAATTTTGTTCAGTATGCCCATGATTTGGCTCCTTATTTCAAAAAGTCGACCAGTTCGTCAATGACTTCGAGACAGTTGTCAGACAGGACAGAGAGTTCCTGCTCTATTTCCAGCATGCTCGATTGCAGGGAGAGTGCACCGTAAACCACATACTTATCGTCAATCTTGGCGAATGAAGACAGTGGCATAGGGATGTTGAGTTCCAACATGGTTTCAAACATCTCGGCACGGCGTTCCTGCTTGAGTTCATCCTCTCCCCAGAGATAACTGATGCAGAGGATTTGGTTTTCCGTTACCGAAACAAATACGGGGATCTCTTCACGGCCAACCACATTGACCTGCAACACTTCTACATCCCCTTCAATGGGGTAACAGTCAAACTGGAACCCAGTAGAGCTGTTGTCGCCAAGTCCATTTAAATGATTGGCAATAGTGTGAATATTCATATTTGTCCTCTTTGACATATTATGTCTGCGTTTAAAGATAACATCGAGACATAATATGTCAAGCGTTATCTTTGCCTGTTTAAAAGGTTGCTACACCCTGTTCATCTGTCCATGCCTGCAGGTGGTAGTAATACAGCTGCAGTGAGCCTATGGTGTTGGGCTGAACTTGGTCCATCTTAGTGTAAAACTGTTTCGGAAACTCGAAGGCGCCGCGAATAAGTCCGGGCGTCAACCAGTCATCCTCTACCGGCAGTTGCTGCATCTGCTGCAGCCGGCTCTTGGCGTCCTGGCCATTGAGTGTCCCTATGGTCCAGCCCCATTCGCCAAAGCTGGGCACATTGTGGTGATACTGATTCACCTTGAATCCCGCCAGCGCAAGGGTCTTGCCTACAGAGATAAAGGCCTTGGTCGCATGGTAAGGCGAGGTGGACTGTATACTGATGGCTCCATCCGCGCTCAAAAGTTCCCTGAGTTTTTTATAAAACAGGTCTGAATAGAGCTTATTGAGATCCGGATGGGAGGGATCAGGCAGATCCACTATGATGGCATCGTATTTATCGCCGCGGGCCAGCAAGCGGTCGACACCGTTAAAGGCATCGTCGAAAACCGTTTCCACCCTGGGATCGGCAAAGGCGTTGCCGTTGAGGCCGAGCAATGCTGTCCTGAGATCTTCCGGTACGTCAGCCCCGGGTTCTTTGAATAGCTTGACCATCTCGGCATCGAGATCCACCAGAGTGACCTGCTTGGGTTGCCATTTCAGTACCTGCTTCAAGCCCAATCCATCACCGCCGCCTATGATCAACACCTTGTCGTGACGGGCGCTTGCCGCCAGAGTCGGATGTACCAGGAAGGCGTGATAGATATGTTCATCACTGGAGGAGAACTGCAACCTGCCATTGATATAGAGGGAGTAAACAGGTGGCAGATGGTTACCCATCAGGCGTTTGGTCAGGGTCAGTTGCTGAAACCGGGTAGCCTTGGCATAGACCACCTTGTCTTTATACAGGAGGTTGTTGAACCCTTGCTCCCAAGTCGGCCCCTTAATGGCCAGCATCAGCAGCACTCCTGTGGCCAGTACGTGTGCCGCCAGTAACCAGTTGGCGGCGCGGATCCTGTCCCTGAAGCGGATAATAAAGATAAATCCGGCCAAGAGGTTAAAGGCGGCGGTCATGGCGGCAGCCAGCTGGATATCCAGCGCCAGCATAAAGCCGACCCAAAGCGCGGCGCCGACACCTGCGCCTATATAGTCGGCGCCATAAATGGTGCCGGCATTGTGCAGCAGGTGTTCTTCGGAAAGAGCCTGACGCACCCTGGCAATGAGCGGGATCTCCATCCCTATCATTAAACCGAGTAACACACCCCAGAAATAGGGCAGGTAGCGGGACAACTCCTGAAAACGGCCGATAAAGCCACCCTGAGGCAGATGATCCGGCGGTAGTCCCAGGGTTCGTCCTATCAGTTCCGGCAGCTCGTGGCCAAAACCGATGACAGCTGCGGTGATCAGAATCGCCAGAGAGCCCAGCAAGGCGACAGTCAATTCCAATACTGCAAAGCCACTGAAGGCGCACTTTATCTTGCGGGCGGCAAAGGCCCCCAAGCCCATGGAGACTATCATCAAGCCTATCATGGTGTAGATGGCCGCCTCGAGGGCGCCCAAAATGCGCCCGGCATAATGGGAAAGCAGGTATTCGTATATCAGACCACAGGCCGCCAGTACCCCCATGATCCCTAAAAGCAGGGCATCATCAAGGGCACCCAAGTGGCGTCTGTTGGGCTCTTGGGTGTTGGCGTTACTACTTAGTGCCACGGGATCAGGCCATCAAAGCGGTGAGGATCAGCGCAACCGCTATGCTGATCGCCATTTCAACTGCGGCCAAGCCTATGTTGTGCTGCTTCTCCACCTCATCGGCGAGGTCAATTTTTGCCAGCACCAGGAGTTTGACCAAGGGCAGCAACAGGCTCAGTACCACCAACATAATGAAGGAGAACACCAGCCAGCCAAGGGCGTTGGTGACATAGGCTTCAGGGCTGAAGACGATAAAGTGACTGGCGGCATTGAAGCTCAGCGCCATGGCTATCATCGCCCCGGCATGACGTATCGCCAGGGCGGTATTTCCCTGCGCCAGCGCCTGCTGCATTGAGCTGTCCTGATTGCGGGCGGCGTAGCGATTCTCTCTGAGGCGGGTCAGCAACACCAGCATCAATTGAGAAATAGCGAAGGCGCTGAGGATGGCAATAAAGGTATCCAGGGTCAGATCTTCGGCCCATAGCAGCACGGCGCGGATAATAATCGCAGTGGCGATAGCGGCCGAGGCATCGACTATCGCAACCGACACATTGCCTTTGAGTACCAGGGCGTTCTTGTCGATATTATTCAAGGCGATTTTATCGTGCAAAAAGCGCCCCAGTTTGATTAGCACTAGACCAAACAGGCCGTAGGCGCTCATGCCAATGGCTTCCTGCAGATAACTGTGAGCGGCGGCGCCGGTAATGGCGCCTGTCAGCACTATACCCAGTGCCGCCACAGCGCCGGCGGTGCTGATGCCGAAGGCGAAGTTGTCTCTGACCGCCAGCTCTTCACTGCTGTTTACCCGAATACTCCAGCCCTGCAGGTAGCGGGTCAGAGTGAGCAGTACCACGGCGATAGAAAGGTCGATGGCGAGTATGACGGCCAGTTCCTGAGTGATGCCGAATTCCTGAAATAGAGTCATGTTCATTCCTTAAGTTGTGATCCTGGCTGAGTTATTTGCCCCGGCTGACACCACGGCTGGTGCGACTGCCAGAATTACGGAAACTGCTGTCTTTAGAGTAGTTTGAGCGAAACTTGCTGGCCGATTGCCCACTGCTGGATGGCTTGGGTGCCGCGCTGCTCTGACGAGAGAGGGCGCTGGAGCCGGAGCGGGACTTGGCATAAGGGCTGTCAAAGCGTTTGCCTTGAGAGTCGAAACGTTTTTTGGTGCGCTCATAGACCTGAGTTTGGGCCTTGGCCTGCTTGGGGGAGGTATAGCGATAGCGGCCCACATCATTGTAGTAGCTGTAATCCCTGCCTCTGGACCAGTTGTCATAATAAACCGGCCTGTGGAACAGGTTGGAAAACATGGAGTACATGCCATACCAGGCCCAAAAGGACATGCCGTTGGAATCGGTTTGCCACTGGCCATAGGCGGGGTTACCCACCAACTGGCTGCCGGCACCAAAGTCTTCCGAGTCATTGGCCAGGGTTGAAGCCTCGCGGCTGATGGCGTTGACCCTGGCGAGTTTGCCCTCTGACATATCGGCAATCACATTGACGGGATCTGACAGCATGTCGTTGAACAGGCTTGAGTCCAGCGCTTGATAGAGGTTGTTTTCCTCTTCCAACTGTTGGTCAAGATTAACAAAGTTGCTCGCCACCTTGGCGTCTTTCACCCTGCTTTCCAGTGACTTGTACAGTGGTCCTTTACTGGTGGCATCCAGTGTCAGTTGCTCCACCAGCGGTTGTAATTCCGGCCGCTGCTGCGCCAGAATTTGACCATACTGTTTGAGTAAGATGCCATTGCGCAGCTGGTCTTTGTCCAGCATCTGGCCGAGTTTTTCCAGACGTTGGTCATTCAGCTGTTGCAACTGGGCAATCTGCTCTGGTCTATCGTCACCGCAGGCTGTCAGTGATAACAGCATCAGCAGACTGAGAATACGGATCAGCATTCCTGCCATGTTTTCTCCATTATGATAAGCACTTGAGACTGGCAAACGGTGCTAAAACCTCTGGTCCCGTAGGCCGTCAGTGCAAGTTGGTGTAATCTGTGCACAGAGTATCACCCACAAGAATTGGGGTGAAGTCAGAATCACAGGCATCGACTTGGTAACCCCCATGTCGAGCAGAGATACGTGCAGCAAAATGACATAATATGTCTAAATAGTCTTCAATACAATCGAACAGGGATAACTATGGAATTGGGGTGTGACAGTCAAAAGCCGTTTTCCGAGTTGCTGTGCCGGCAGGCCGGTAAGCATTGGCATCTGCTGGTGGAGCGCTGGCCTGAGGTGGTCACTGAGCTCAGCCTCATCGAGCAGCAGGAGGTGCAGCGGGTTATGGGCCTGAGTGATTATGTTGCCACTCAGCTGTGCCGCCACCCAGAATGGATTGCCCCCTTCTTTAGCGGCCAGCTCACTCGCCTGGATAGACAAGACTTTGCCGACGAAATCCAATCCCTGCTCGACCCTGTCACCCAGGAAGAAACCGCCAAATCAGTGCTGCGAAACTATCGCAACCGGCAAATGGTACGTCTCGCCTGGCGCGACTTCATGGGTTATAGCCCGCTGCAGGAGTCACTGCTTGATCTCTCTGTATTGGCAGAGGCACTTATAATTGGCGCCAGAGACTGGCTCTATCGCGAAATGTGCCAGAGTCTGGGAACCCCCTGTGACTGCGACGGCAAGCCACAACCTTTGATGATCCTGGGGATGGGCAAGCTGGGCGGTCGCGAGCTGAACTTCTCCTCGGATATCGATTTGATCTTTACCTTCCCGGAACACGGTGAGACCCAGGGCGGTCGGCGCAGCCTGGATAACCAGCAGTTCTTTATCCGCATGGGGCAACGCCTGGTCAATCTGCTGGGGCAAGTCACAGTCGATGGTTTCGTGTTCCGGGTCGACATGCGTTTGCGTCCCTATGGCGAGAGTGGCCCGTTGGTGGTCAGCTACAGCGCCCTTGAGGATTATTATCAGGAGCAGGGGCGTGACTGGGAGCGTTACGCCATGGTCAAAGCCCGCGCGCTTGGTCCCTGGACTCAATACTCTGACGAACTTCACGACCTGCTACGCCCCTTTGTTTACCGGCGTTATATCGACTTTTCCGCCATAGATTCCTTAAGGCGGATGAAGCGCCTGATTGCCCAGGAAGTGCGGCGGCGCCAGCTCAAGGACAACATCAAACTCGGTGCCGGCGGTATCCGCGAAGTGGAGTTCGTGGTGCAGAGTTTTCAGCTTATCCGCGGCGGCCGGGAGCCGGCGCTGCGCAGTCAAAGCCTGTTCGATGCCATAGATACCCTCTTTAGTTTGGGACAACTTGAGTACCTGGCGGTAGATGAACTCAAGCAGAGTTATCTGCTGCTGCGCCGGGTAGAAAACCTGTTGCAGGCCATAGGGGATAAACAGACCCAGACCCTGCCGGATAACGGCCTGGATTGGCATCGTCTCTGTTTTGCGTTGGAGATGGCCAATGAAGCTGAGCTGCGCAGTGAGATTGAGGCTGCGATGTTCAAGATTCATCGCCATTTTCGCGATACTGTCGGCGGTGATGAAGATAATGAGGAGCAAAGCGATAGCTGGGCCTGCCAGCTCTGGGTCTGTGACAGCGAGGAAGACATACAATCGCTGCTGGCCGAGCGAGGCATAGAAGACAATGAACTCTGGAGCAGTCTGGCTCATTGGCGCGAGACGGTATCACGCCGGGCCATAGGCCCGAGAGGGCGGGATACCCTGGATAAGCTGATGCCGAAAATGCTTGAGGAGCTGACGCTGCAGCCCAATCCCGGCAAGGCATTCAAGCCGGTAACCGGCGTACTGGAGCAGATCCTGACCCGTACCACTTATCTTGAACTTCTGTGTGAAAACCCTGGCGCCCGCCAACAATTGGTGAGCCTGTGTTGTGCCAGTCCCTGGATTGCCCAGCAGTTGGCGAAATTCCCCATGTTGCTGGATGAACTGATCGATCCGGCGCAGCTTTATGACACCACCTCTCTGGATGACTACGGCAGTGAACTGCGCCAATACCTGCTGCGGGTTCCGGAAGAGGATATGGAGCAGCAGATGGAGGCGCTTAGGCAGTTTAAACTGTCGCAACAGTTGAAAATTGCCGCCGCGGATGTCACCGGGGTCTTACCTATCATGCAGGTCAGCGATCACCTGACTTTTCTTGCCGAGGCCATCATAGAGCAAGTGGTGCAACAGGCCTGGCAGCAAATGACAGAGCGCCACGGCGTGCCGCCTGGCCTGGCTGACGGCGAGATAGGTTTTGCCGTCGTCGGCTATGGCAAGCTGGGGGGCATTGAGCTGGGCTACGGCTCGGATCTCGACCTGGTGTTTCTGCACAATGCCAAGGGTGGCTCGACTGACGGTGACAAGCCGTTGGATGTAGGGCACTTCTATCTCAAACTGGCGCAGCGGATATTACACCTGTTTTCCACCCGCACCATGTCGGGCGAGCTTTACGAGGTAGACATGCGCCTGCGACCATCGGGCGCCTCCGGGCTCTTGGTCAGTGAAATTGGTCGTTTCGGTGAATATCAGCAGCAGGAGGCCTGGACCTGGGAACATCAGGCTTTGGTTCGTGCCCGCTTTGTCTTCGGTGATAACGCCCTGGCGCAGGAATTTCAGGCGGTGCGTGACAGTGTGCTGAGCCAAGCAAGAGACAGGAAAAAACTGGCCAGCGAAGTGCGCGAGATGCGCCTTAAGATGCGCGACCATCTGCTCAAAGCGCCACAGGGAATGTTCGATCTTAAACAAAGCGTTGGCGGTATCGCCGATATTGAGTTTATCGCTCAGTATCTGGTGCTGGCCCATGCCCATAAGCACCCCGAGTTGTGTATCTGGTCTGATAATGTGCGGATTTTTGAGGTGTTGGCCGAGCTTGAGCTGCTGCCCTTGATGTCGGCGCAGCATCTGACCCAGGCCTATTGCATGCTGAGGGATGAAAACCACAGGTTGACTCTGGCCGGTTTGCCTGGGCTGGTGGCACAGGAAAAAGTGGCGGAGCAGGCCGAACGGGTCAGCAACATCTATGAGCTTATTTTGGGGTAAGAGTTATTTATGGCTGATGGGCAGGCTCGGATACAAGAGGTTGATGCCATCTTTATTCGACTTTCAATAACCTGCCCTTGGCTTGCCGGGAGTTCGCTGCAACATTTCGCTTAAGCGGCTGTAGGTGCGGCGAAACTCGAAGCTGAGGGCGCCGCCCTGATAAAGCTGCTCCAGTGGTACTTGGGCATGTAGCACCAGTTGTTTACCCCTGTCATAAAACTCATCTATCAGGGCGATAAAGCGCCGGGCGGCATCATCCTCTGGCGCATAACTGAGTTTTCTATCGCCTGTGCTGACGGCTTCGGCAGCATCTTCGGTGCCGCGGGCGCGGATCCAGCCGCGGCGCTCACCGCCAAGCCTGGGCACATGGCTCAGCAGCAGAGTATCCAGTGTTTCGGCCAGCTCCATATAATCCAGAGTGGATCTCGGCCCTTCGCAGAGCTGATCGAAGCGAAACCAGGCCAGGGATTGTGTGGCTTCCATGGCTTGGAAAAAAAGCGGTCTGCCCATGATGCTGAGTTGCCCTGGGCCCGAGGCGTTTTTTGAAAACCACTGGCTGAAGTCAGGTTCATTGCCAAGCTGCAGCAGGGGAAGTGCCGCCTGGGCATGGGGCGCGCCTTTGGTGAGGCGATGGTCCCGCTCGCCATTGAGGTGCAGCGATTCCATCTTCTGTTGCAACAAGTCGATAGTCGGTAAAAAGCGCTCTCGCTGCAGGCCGTTTTCATAGAGGCGCTCGATTGGCGTATTGGAAGTGCTGACCAGCATAACGCCACGGTTAAACAGGCCTTCGAGTAAACGTCCGAGAATAATGGCATCGCCGATATCCGAGACGAAAAACTCATCGAAGCATAACAGGCGGCATTCTTTGGCCAGTGTGGCGGCAATCTGATCCAAAGGCTCACGGGTGCCGCTGATGCGGTTCAGATCTCTGTGAACCCTGGCCATAAAGTGATGAAAATGCAGTCTGAGCTTGGGTTGCCCCTCGACGGCATTGAAAAAGAGATCCATCAACATGGTCTTGCCGCGGCCGACATCCCCCCACAGGTAGAGCCCGGGGACTTTGTTTCCCTGACCGAGCGCCTGAAAACGCTTATCAAGCGCTGCCAGCGCAGGCAACTGGGCGGGGTCTTGCTGCCAAGGGCCTTGGGCATAGCGTTCAGAGGGGGAAATTGTGTGCTTCATTCTGGACGTCTCATCCTGTGACTGTTATTTAAGTGCCATAAGTGCCGCGGGCGGCCAGTATAGCAAGGGCTTGAGCCTGAAGGAAAAGTGCCTGCCATGCCGCTTCATCTATTCATGGAATAGTGTTCAGTTCCTTTTACGGATAAGATGCGCCTTTTGAGCCATAGGTTGAGGAACAAGCCATGACGGCAGAATTGGCAATCATAGATATTGAGGAAGGTCAGGGCAAAGCCGCGGTGAAAGGAGCGCTTATCACGGCTCACTACCGAGGTTGGTTGAGTGACGGTACTCAATTTGATTCTTCCTGGGATAAGGGGCGTCCCTTTCAGTGTGTCATTGGCACAGGGCGGGTGATCAAGGGCTGGGATCTGGGCTTGATGGGAATGAAGGTCGGTGGCAAACGCCGACTCAAGGTTCCGGCACATCTGGCTTATGGTGAACGCCAGGTTGGGGCGCTGATCAAGCCGAATTCGGATCTTGAATTTGAAATTGAACTGCTGGAAGTCCTGACCCGCGACGATTGAGTCCAGGGCTTTTGAGCGCTATTGGCTCAGATGGATTTTGTTTTTATATAAAGCTGATATTATAGCTTTGCCCTTCATTCATCTGAGTCATAAAAGCACTATGAGCCGTTCCCCCTTCGCATCTTTTCAATGGCATTCAGACATTTTTGCCTGCGACAGTACGGATATCGAACATTTCTATGCCCAACTGCAACAGGAAGTTGACCGTCTGCAGCTGGGTCGCAAGAAGCTGGGCGAAATAGGTGATTATCCACTGGAGCTGTATCAGTCGCCCTCAGCGACGGCGGAGCTGCCTTCTGTGTTGATCAGTGCCGGATTCCACGGTGAAGAGGCTGCCGGCCCTTGGGGTATGCTGCATTTCCTCAGTGAACTGCAACAGGATATTTTCGAGCGAATTAATCTAAGCTTGTTGCCTTTGGTCAACCCCACTGGCTTTGCCAAGGGGCACAGATTCAATAAGTTCGGTGAAAACCCCAACCGGGGGTTTTTACAGCCCAAAGAGGGCGAAGCCAGTTCACCTTCGGTTGAAGGCAAGCTGCTGCTGGAATATGGCCAACTGCTGCAGGGCGCCAGCCGCGAAGGCATATTGACCTGTCATGAAGATGTGTTGCAGCAGCACACCTATATCTATTCTTTTGAGCCCAGACAATCACCCGGCCAGTTCAGTTTGCAGCTGCGTGATACTCTGGGGCGTTTCTTTGATATTGCCGCCGATGGCGATATCGATGGCTGTCCGGTGCAAGACGGGGTCATCTTCAACCACTTTGATACTTCGTTCGAGGCCTGGCTGGTTCGCACCGGTGCCAAGGTGGGTGTTTGCAGTGAAACGCCGGCAACCCAGAATCTGGATCAGCGAATTCTGGCCAACAGCGCCGTGATGCACGCCTTTGTGCAGCAGCAGTTGGCTCCCATCAAGGGGTAACAGCCAAAAGCGATACCGCTCAAAAGCAAGACCCCAGCCTAAGCTGGGGTCTTGCTTTTGAAAGGCTTTCAGGGGTTGAGGCGGGTAGGGATACCGCTTCTGTCATCCAACAGGCGTTTGAGCACGGTGGAGTCGGTGTCGGCATGGGCGATAAAGCGGCTGATGGCCGGGGTCATCTTCAATACCACAGGTGCGGTGGATTCAAACTCGGCCTCGGTGCGCGACAGCGGCTGATGCACTTCCAGATAGCGACCTCCATCCGGCTCCAGGCTGGCCTTTATCGGCTGATTGACAAACTGTACCCGGGTGCCGTTGGGCACAGTATTGAACAAATGTTCGATATCCTGATTGCGCAGGCGGACACAACCTTGGCTGACACGCAGGCCGATACCGAAGCTGGCATTGGTGCCGTGAATGGCATACAGGTTACCGATATAAAGTGCATATAAGCCCATGGGGTTATCCGGGCCTGCAGGCCATACCTTGGGCAGGGTGATACCGTTGGCGGCATATTCCTTGCGGATCCTGGCCGTTGGGGTCCAGGTGGGGTTGGCACGTTTGCGATAAACCTTGGTCACCCAGTTTTCCGGGGTATCCCGGCCTATCTGACCTATGCCTATGGGTAAGACCTGTACCGTATTGCTGTCTTTGGGATAGTAGTAGAGGCGCATTTCGGCCACGTTGATCACTATCCCTTTACGAGGGGCATCCGGCAGGATCAGCTTGTGAGGGATCAGTAATGTGCTGCGTGGCTTGGGAAGAAAAGGGTCGACCCCTGGGTTGGCCTCGGTCATGTTGGTTAGTCCCAGTTGATATTCGTCGGCAACACTCTCCAGTGTGCGCTTGTCATCTGGCACCACATAATACTGGTTGTCACCGACGATACTGCTGCCTTCGGGCGGCAGAGGATATTCAACGGCCTGCGACAGGCAGGCGGGAAGCAACAGGCCCAGTAACAGGGCGAGGCGGGGAATTCTTGTCATAGGATATTTTTCTTCATTAAACGCTGTCAGTCGCCCTGGTTTCAGGCATCAGAGTCGAGCAGGCATCCTTACCTTTTCCGGCGCAGATTTCAACAGATTGCGGCAAAAAAACTATTTCAGTTGTAGGCGTTTTGCCAGTCGATGCAGGTTGCCAGGGTCGACGCCCAACTCGCGGGCACTGGCGGCCCAGTTGTATTGATGCCGCTCCAGCACACTGCGCAGCAGCTGTCTTTGGAACTCCTCTGTGGCTTGCTTGAGTGTGATGGCTTCTGCAGGCGCTGTTGTGTCCAGCTGGCGCGACAGCGCACTTGGAGAGGGGGTCTTTGACTGCAACTCACCCAGTTGCAACTGGCATTGGTTATGGTCACTGGCGGCGCGCGCCAACACGCTGGCGCGGTGCAACAGGTGTTCCAGTTCCCTGACGTTGCCAGGCCAGTCGTTGGCCAGCAGCCAGGCTTCCGATTCGGCGGACAGACTCAGGCGCTCCAGCCCCAGCTTGCTGCGGCAACGTTCAAGAAAATGCCCGGCAAGCAGCAGTATGTCGCGACCCCTTTCTCTCAGTGGCGGTACAAGTAGCGGGAAAACACTCAGCCTGTGGTAGAGATCGGCGCGAAAGCGGCCTTCAACCACCTCGGTTTTGAGATCCTTATTGGTGGCGGCGATAACCCGCACATCCACTGTCAGGCTTCTGTCTTCGCCAACCCGTTGCAGATCGCCGTATTGCAGCACCCTGAGTAACTTGGCCTGCAGCGGCAGGCTGAGCTCGCCTATCTCGTCGAGAAACAAAGTCCCCTTGTCGGCCAATTCAAACTTACCGGCGCGATTGCTGATGGCGCCGGTAAAGGCGCCTTTGACATGACCGAAGAGTTCACTCTCGGCGACCGACTCGGGCAGGGCGGCGCAGTTGAGGTACACCAGAGCCTTGTTGCCTCTGGGCGAGGCGGCGTGTACTGCCTTGGCAACCAGCTCCTTACCCGTGCCGGTTTCACCGAGGATCAACACGTTCAGGTCGCTGGGAGCGACCACGGCAATTTCCCGCTTCAGCGCCAACATCAGCGGGCTTTCCCCCAGAAGTTCACTGTGGCCGGTTTCCGGCAATGGTTGACTCTGGCTCTGTAGCGACAGGCTTTCCAACTTATCCAGCAGCAGGGCATTGCCGAGGGAGGCGGCGGCGATGGCGCTCAGGCTTCGCAACTCTTCATCGCTGAAATCGTCGAACTGGCAAGGGTCCAGACCATCTATGGTCAAGGCGCCTATCAGCTGTTCCTTGTCCAGCAGCGGCAGGCCGATACAGGCATGCACCTTGAGCTTATCTGTGTGGGCGGCTATCAGGCCATCGTAGGGATCCGGCAATTGGCTGTCTGCCGGAAAGCGCACCAGATCGCCGGCGCGGGCGATGGCCTCCAGTCTCGGGTGCTCTGTGATGTTGAAGCTGCGACCGAGTACATCGGCCCTGAGGCCGTCGATTGCCAGTGGGATAAAGCGATTGCCCTGAAATCGCAGCAGAGCGGCGGCATCACAATGGAGATTGTCCCGTACTGTCGCCAGCAGGCGACTGAATCTGTCGCTGTTTGGCAAACCTGAGGTGATATCCAGCGCGATACGGGTAAGATCGGAATGGCTGAGTGGCATAAGCTGACCTGAATAGAATCCCTGGGGTGAGTCTACCCCAGGGACAGCGGAATGTCATTTTGACATTATTTTTCAGTGCGAGTGGCTAGTGACTGGTAGCAATGGCCAAGCGTTTGGCCTTGACCGCCTGTCGCAACAATCCCAAGAGGAAGGCGCCCAGCAATAAACCGCCGACGGAGAAGATGATGTCACCAAACATCCGCATCCATACCAGGCGTTCTACCAGCGGGCTGTGGATCACCTCTGCCGAGCGGGCAAACCAGTAGCCATGATCCAGCACGGCGAAGAACTGCACTATGCCCACCGGCAGCAATGACAGGAACAACATGGCGGCCAGCCCCAGATTCAGGCTCCAGAATGCCCCCTTGAGCCACTTGTCTTCCCAGCGCAGTTTACCGGCAAGTCCCGACAGGCAGAACAACATCAGGCCTATCCCCAGCATGCCGTAGACTCCCATAAAGGCGCCGTGGGCGTGGGTGGCCGTGGTATTCAGCCCTTGAATGTAATAGAGGGCAATCGGTGGATTGATCAGGAAGCCCAGTACACCGGCGCCCACCAGATTCCAGAAAGCGGTGGCAACAAAGAACATGATGGCCCAGTGATAGCGTTGCATCCAGGGAGCGGCCCGGCGCAGGCGATAGCTTTCTACCGCTTCAAAACCGATAAGGGCCAGAGGCACCACTTCCAGCGCCGAGAAGATAGCGCCCCAGGCGATGACCGAAGTGGGTGTGCCGGTGAAATAGAGGTGATGCAGTGTGCCTATCAGGCCCCCGGTCAGGAAGATCAGGGTAGAGAAGAGTACCGCACTATTGGCACTGCGGGCACGGATCAGGCCAAGACGCACAAACATCAGGGCGATAACCGAGGTAGCAAAGGTTTCAAAGAAGCCTTCAACCCACAGATGTACTACCCACCAACGCCAGTATTCGGCGATGGCAAGGTTAGTGTGCTTGCCCATAAACAGCCCGGCACCATAGAAGAGGCCGATGGCAACACAGGAGGCATAGAGCACCCAGAGCACAGGTTTTAGCTCAGACTCCTGTTTCAGGGCGGGCAACATGGCGCGGCTCACCAGCGCCAGCCAGATCATCAATCCGGCCAACAGCAGCAGTTGCCACACCCGGCCGAGATCTATGTATTCATATCCCTGGTGACCGAAGAGGAAGTTGTTGTCCAGTGAGAAATATTGCTGTACCCCCAGCCATTCACCGGCCATGGAGCCCAGCACCACTACCAGCAGAGCGACCCACAATAGGTTGACACCGAAGCGTTGATATTTGGGCTCGTGGCCGGAAAGCGCCGGCGCGATATAGAGTCCGGTACCGAGCCAGGCCGTCGCTATCCAGAATACAGCCAGTTGAGTATGCCAGGTGCGGGTCACTGAATAGGGCAGGATCTCACTCAAGGGAAAACCGTAAAACTCCTGGCCTTCAACCGCATAGTGCGCCGTGACGCCACCTAGCAGTATCTGCAGCAGAAATAGGCCGATAGCGGTAATGAAATATTTACCTGTGGCCTTTTGTGACGGTGTGGGTTTGTGTCTGAACAGGGGATCTTTTGTGGCGGGAGCCGGCAGGGCTTCATGTTTGCCGGCTGCGTGATACCAAACCAGGGCACCGATACCGGCCAGCAGAGTCACTATGCTCAGAATCGACCAGACGATATTGTCTGAGGTCGGTGTGTTACCCAGTTGCGGATCGTAGGGCCAATTGTTGGTGTAGGTGTAATTGGCATCCGGGCGTTCGGTCACTGCGGCCCAAGCGCCCCAAAACAGGAAGGCATTGAGCTGTTGACGGCGCTCGGCAGATCCTATGGTATTGGTTTTCATCGCATAGGCTTCCCGTAGCTCATTCAACGCGGGATCGTCACCGAACAAAGATTGATAGTGCTGACTCACTTGCGCCATGGCGGCGATACGGGTGTCGGAAAGCATTACCCGTGTGTGACCTCTCTCGTCTGTAGTGACAGTGTTATGGCGCAAATCATCCCTTAAAGCTTGCTCCAATGCGGCCTGAGTACTCTTGTCCAGGCTATTGAAAGGTTTGTTGTATGTCTCCTTGGCGCGAATATCCAGCCAGGCTTCGGCCTCACGGTGTAGCCAGTCTGCAGTCCAATCCGGAGCCACATAAGCACCATGGCCCCAGACGGAGCCAAGTTGATGCCCGCCCATGGAGCGCCAAACCAACTGCCCTTGTTCTATATCCTTGCCGCTGAAAACCACTTGGCCCTGGCTGTCGCTATAGGTATCGGCAATCGGTGGTTTTTCCCGATAGATTTCACTGCCGATACTGAGAAGCACAGTGAAAGAAGCGACCAACACAAGTAACAGTGCGATCAGGGTGAATTTTTGTCTGCTCATTGGCATCCCTCTGACAAAGTCTATTTGATAGGTTTCCTTCCATAGAGCAGCTAACGTGCCAACTTTTATTCTTGTTTTTAATCAGTGTATTACTTATTTGTGTGCTTTTGATACTGTCATTTTGATTGTGTTTAATGTGTCCTTTTAACATTAATTGTTGTCATTGTGACACTGACTGTTTACCAGAAAGCTATAACTGATATCTTGACGAGAATTCTTGGATTTCAAATTCTTTAGTTAATTGAAAAAATAGGTTTTTTTTCATTAATTTGAGTTTATGTTTCTTTGGGTGCGCATTTGATGTTTTATGGGTAAATATTCTATTTTTTAATGGGTTACCTGGCTTCTTTTTCTGGTTTTTTTCGCTAAAAGCAAAAATAAGTCAACTGTTTCTACTGAAAAATAACCCTAATTAATGATATAATCCCGCCTGTAACCCACGTGTTTTCCGGAGTCTCGTTAGAGCCAGGTTTCTCTTTTATTAGCTTCCCCGCATTTTCAACTGGAGGGTCATTTGAACGCAGATATCATCAACAGCTTTTTCCTTGTCGGGGCCTTGCTTGTCGCAGTCAGCGTACTGCTCAGCCCAGTATCGTCGCGACTCGGTATTCCTATTTTGGTGGTATTTCTCGCTGTGGGTATCTTTGCCGGTGAAGATGGTCCCGGCGGCATAGTATTCAACGACTATTCAGTTGCTTATTTGGTTAGTAACCTGGCGCTGGCGGTTATTCTGCTTGATGGTGGCATGCGTACCCGGGTTGCCAGTTTCAGGGTGGCATTGTGGCCGGCCTTGTCCTTGGCCACTTTTGGGGTGGCGTTAACCACCACGCTGACAGGTTTGTTGGCTGCCTGGCTGTTCGATCTCAACTTACTTCAGGGCATGTTGGTGGGGGCTATTGTCGGCTCGACCGATGCTGCGGCGGTATTTAGCCTGCTGAAAGGCAAAAACGTGAATGAGCGTGTCGGTTCGACACTGGAAATTGAATCTGGCTGTAACGACCCCATGGCCGTGTTTTTGACCGTGACTCTGATTGCCATTCTTGGCAGCAGTGGCGATGAACTCTCGGGCAGCTATCTGGCACTGAGCTTTATCAAACAGTTTGGCCTTGGCGGGATCCTCGGTGTCGGCGGCGGTTGGCTACTGTGGCAGGTTATCAATCGCAATCAATTGCCCGAAGGCCTCTACTCCATTTTGGTGCTAAGTGGCGGACTGATGATCTTCGCCATCTCTAATGCCCTGGGAGGCAGTGGTATTCTGTCTATCTATCTGGTGGGACTGTTTCTCGGTAATAAGGCGACCCGTGGCAAACACTCGATTCTCAACGTGCTCGATGGTATGACTTGGCTCAGTCAGATAGGCATGTTCCTGGTACTGGGACTCTTGCTGACGCCATCGGATCTGAAAGATATCGCCTTACCGGGTTTGGCACTGGCCTTTGGGATGATCTTTCTGGCGCGGCCGATTGCGGTTTGGCTCAGTTTGCTACCGTTTCGCAGCTTCCATGATAGAGACAGATGGTTTATCTCCTGGGTTGGGCTGCGCGGCGCAGTACCCATTATTCTCGCGGTATTTCCCATGATGGCGGGGCTGCCACAGGCGCAGCTTTACTTCAACCTGGCCTTCTTCGTGGTGATGGTTTCCTTGCTGCTGCAGGGCAGTACCTTGTCCAAGGCGGCGCAACTGGCCAAGGTGGAGTTGCCCCCCAAACCGGCACCTATTTCCCGCGCCGGGGTGGAAATTTATCCCACCAGTGAATGGGAGATATTTGTCTATCGCCTCAGTGAAAACAAATGGTGTATCGGTGAACCTCTGAGGCGCCTTGCCATGCCGGCGGGAACCCGGATTGCCGCCGTATTTCGCAATAACGAACTGTTGCACCCTTCGGGGAGTACCAGGCTGATGGCCGATGATATTCTTTGTGTGCTGGGGCAAGAGGACGATTTGGAGCCTCTGAGTCAGCTGTTCAGTGAGGCGCCAGAAAAACGCGAGGCGCCCCGCTTCTTTGGTGACTTCTTTATTTCTGTGGATGTGATGCTGGCCGACATGGCACCAATTTACGGCATGCAGCTGGAACCCGAATATGAGCAGCTGCGGGTTGCCGACTTACTGCAGCAGCAACTTGGCAGTCACCCTGTGGTGGGGGATCAATTCCTCTGGCAAGGGCTGGACTGGATAGTCGCCGAGGTGCAGGAAGGGACAGTCAGCCGGGTTGGTTTGAGATTGCCCTCTGAAGACTGAAAAAAGCGAAGAACGAAGAAATGCCGACCTTGAGTCGGCATTTTTACGGCTACTTTCTCAATAGAGTGAGGGATCGCTCTCATTGGGGCGGGTCTTGAACCTGCGATGCAGCCACATGTACTGCGCCGGATTACGGCTGATCAACTGCTCGACAATGCCGTTACCGCGTTTGGCGTCTTCCACCTCATTTTCGCCGGGGAAGTTATCCAGCGGCGCCTGTATCTCTATGTTGTAACCCGTATCGTCGGCGTTACGCTCGACAAAGAAGGGCAGCACTTTGGCTTTACCCAGTTTGGCCAAGGTGGTGCCGCCGGTAATGGTGGCGGCATCGGGAACGGCGAATAAGGGGATAAAGACGGCACTGGAGCGGCCAAAGTCCTGATCTGCTGTATACCAGATGACATCAGGGTTACGCAGGCAACGCACCATCTGCCTGAGATCCCGCTTGGGAACCAGCGCTTTGTTTGAACGCAAACGGCCCTTTACCTGCAGGTATTCCATTACAGGGTTGTTATGGGGGCGGTACACACCAACCCCGGGCTGAAATTGGCCGAATATTCTTGCGCCCATCTCCAGCGGCAAGCAGTGAACCGCAAACAGAATAACCCCCTGACCGGCTGCCAGTGTCTGCTCTACATGCTCCTGACCCTTTATCTGCATGTGCTTTTGCACCTTGTCATTGTTCCACCACCAGGCATTGATGGTATCGAAAATCGCCTTGCCTGTTTCCTGGAAATTACGTCTTAGCAGCGTCTCTCGCTCGGCCTCACTCATTTGTGGAAAACACAGCTCAAGGTTACGCCTGGCGGTGTTGACCCGGCTTCCGGCCAGCTTCATTGCCAGAAGGCCAAAGGTGCTGCCAAGCTTCATTTGCCATTTAAGTGGCAGCAGGAGAGTCAGCCTGGCCAGGCCGACAGCAAACCACAGCAACCAGAATTTAGGATGATACAAGTGAGTGGAAAATTGCGCTTTCTCTACCAAAACGATAAACCCGTTTACTGGAAAAATTACCGCATATTCTAACCCAATTTATTGTGAAAATTAGGTACAATTAGGGTTTATTTGGCCCGAAGAAGACAAGTTCGTTATGAAGGTAACTCTGCCCCCATTTGAAAAAGCCAAGGTTCTGGTCATTGGTGATGTAATGCTTGACCGATACTGGGGTGGCTCAACCGGTCGCATTTCACCCGAGGCGCCTGTACCTGTGGTGCGAATCAATCAGATAGAGGATAGGCCCGGCGGTGCTGCCAACGTGGCACTAAATATCGCGGCGCTGGGCGGTTCGGTGCAACTGGCCGGTATTGTCGGTGCCGATGAGGCCGCAGCTGCCCTGCATATGGGCATCAGCACCTTAGGCGTGGAACCCAAGTGGCTGACAGTCGAAAACAAACCCACGATCACTAAGCTGCGAGTGCTGAGCTGCAATCAACAGCTTATCCGCTTGGATTTTGAAGAGACCTTTGCCCGGGAACAGAGCCAGGCGTTATTGGCGCAGAGCGAGGCCTTGCTGGATGATTGCAAGGTACTGGTATTGTCTGACTACGCTAAAGGGGCCATCGACCAACCTCAGGCCTTTATTGCCAAGGCCAGAGCCAAGGGGATCTGTGTCTTGGTGGATCCCAAGGGCAGTGATTTCGGTCGTTATGCCGGAGCCAGCCTGATCACCCCCAATATGAATGAGTTTGAGGCTGTAGTGGGCACTGTCAGCTCTGAGGCCGATCTGGTGGCCAAGGCGCAGGCCTTGATTAGTGAGCATCAACTGGGGGCGATTCTGGTGACTCGTTCGGAGAAGGGCATGACACTTATCACCAGTGAAGGAGATGAGTTGCATATCCCGACTATGGCCAGGGAAGTTTATGATGTGACCGGTGCCGGAGATACAGTGATCTCGGCGCTTGCCACAGCTTTGGCTGCAGGCAGCGACCTGCCGCAAGCTTGCGCCATTGCCAATAGCGCCGCCGGTGTGGTGGTTGGCAAGCTGGGGACTTCCACCGTCAGTCGTATTGAACTCATCGAGGCCCTGGCTCAGCATCAGGGAGAGTCGGGCTTTGGGGTGGTCAGCGAAGATCAACTGCTGTACGCCATTCAGCAAGCCAAGCTCAGAGGTGAGCGGGTGGTGATGACCAATGGTTGCTTTGACATACTCCATGCCGGGCACGTCAGTTACCTTAAAGAAGCCAGGGCCTTGGGTGATAGATTGATAGTAGCGGTTAATGACGACGCTTCGGTAAAACGGCTCAAGGGTGAAGGACGTCCGGTCAATAGTCTTGAGCGGCGAATGGCAGTACTGGCGGGGCTGGCTTCTGTCGATTGGGTGGTGCCTTTCAGCGAAGATACGCCGCAGCGGGTGATCGCCAGATTGTTGCCGGATCTCCTGGTCAAGGGGGGCGACTACCGGGTAGAAGAGATTGCCGGCGGTGAAGAAGTGATCGCTGCCGGTGGCAGTGTTAAGGTGCTGGGATTCGAAGATGGTATCTCCACCACTGCCATTATTCAGAATATTATGACCAAGTCCTGATGTTGATGGCGGCGTTGCTATCGGGAAGCTTGTTTTGGACCGATGTGGGTCCGAAACAGGCTTTGATATGTCCGCCATCTGAATTACCTCAGTGTTTGCAGCAACTCCCCGATAGGGTCAAGCAACAATTGCCTCTGTCTCAACAAGCTTTCTTCGATGCTTTGGGGAGGAGAGGTGCCATGTCTCTGCCTGTCGAAGATGACAGAATTGCCGGCATGGTTCTCTGGGCACCGCAATATATCCCTCAAAGTCAAAGTGCTATCTGGAATGGTCAAAATCATGAACTGCCGTTGCAGCATCAGCCGCAATTAACTCTCTGGCATGAGTTGGGGCATTTGGAAGTAAAGCGCCTGCAAGGAAATGTTCTGCCTGCCGAGTTGTCTGAACTGGACCATGAGTGGCTGGCTGATACTTATCTCGCTTGGCGTTGTGCTAAAGAATGGAACAGTCTGGAACTTGTTTGGCAACAATACCATCGTCGCAACCTGGCCGTCATTTCTGATATCGGCAATTTGTCACACTGGAGCCCCCTTTACCTGATACAAGTGTTAAGAAGATATGATCAAAAGAAAATCGCAGGATTTGCTGATTTTACAACATTTGTGCTCGATTTTTATCCGGTTATCAGTAGTTATTCTCAGGACGAAGTGGCGGAATTTTCCAGCTTACTGCAACATCTTTTTTCTCGAAATCGTCGGCAAGCCCTTCCAGGCTATATGTTTTGGCGTCGTGAGCAGTTGGGTAGAGTGTTGCAACCCACCTTGGAACAGCTGTTAGGAACCGAAAGCGCCAATTTTTTGTTGTTTAAAGAAGGCATGTTGCAATAATGTGAAAAATAAGCTCTTTTTTTAGTTTTCTTAGCTGAACCTTTGCTGAACAAAAGTGAAAAACACTGTTAACCTCCCTCTTTTCGGCAGTATTCTCTTTAGCCCTTTGATAAGCTCGTTTGCAATAAAAACAACAGGGATAAGAGGCAAACAAGAATGGCCAAGCGTTCAAAGGCTCAGACTGAGCTGACTATCAATCAGATTATGGACGAAGCTCTCAAACAGATCTTAACTATTGGCTTTGAGGCTATGTCTTATACAACACTTTCTGAAGCAACGGGGATTAGCCGCACGGGAATTAGTCATCATTTTCCGCGCAAAATTGATTTTTTAACAAGATTAGATGTGCGTATTGGCCGATTGTTTCTGGCCGCTCTGGATTTTTCCAGTGTTGAAGCGCTCGAACATTCCTGGATGCAGGCGCTGCAACAAGCAGAGCATAGGGCGGTATTGAGGCTTTTCTTTAGTCTTTGTGGATACAATAATCCAGAGATCACTCTGTTTCGTGCCGTAGCTATGGCCAGAGAAAACGCTCAGATAGAGCTGGGGGATAAGGGTGACCAGATGATCAACGATCTCCTGGGGCGCAGTGCTGTTATGTTATTGTCCGACCCGGGTATCTCTTACGCTGCTTAAAATCCCGATTAAGCGACTCCCATTCAAGCGATTCATAGAGATAATTGAGACAGCAGGCTTAGGCCTGCTGTTTTACTTGGACGCTCTGTATATTAAGGCCAGCTGTCGCTGCGAAAAGCAGCGCCGTACACAGCAACTCTTTATTATCAAAGGCAACTTATATCAGAGCTGGCGGGTATAGGCCTGGCAGATATTCTGCTCACCTGTCTGCTTGGCTCGTTTCAGTGCCACTTCTGCATTGCCGAGGAATTGCTCCAGACTCTGGCCCGGTAGATAGGCGGCTATACCTATGCTGATCCCTTCGGCCAAGCCATTTTCACTTAGGCTGGCCAGAGCCTTGACCGCATAGTGGTGCGCCTGGTTGGCATCGGTTTCCGGCAATATGATAATGAGTTTTCCCAACTGCCAGTGGGACATTTGATAGCTGTTGGGCAGATCCCTGAGTAGTTGCATCTCCACCTCGTGTTGGCGGTTTTCCAACTGGCCTATATCACTCATATGGCTGAGCATGCCCTCGGGGCTTATGTCCATCAGAAGCAGACTGGCCTGTAGTTTTTCATCTTCGGACATGGACTTGAAGTAGCGATCCAGATCTCTGAGATTCACCAGGATGGTACTGCGGTGCGGCACCAGATCGCCACTGGCTTCAACTTTATTTCTCGGGGTTGCCTGTTCCAGGGTGCATATCAGATACTCAATCTCGCCGTCTTGATCCAGATAGCCCTTGAGCGTGGCCTGCAGGCAACTGCCATGACGCTGGGTACAAAGGATCTGCCCCTGCCACTGGCCTTGCATACTCACCAATTGGCTTATTCTTTGCCATTGGTTGCCAAGATCGTTTTCCAGTAGAGCCGCCAGACTATGGCTGATATCGCCATTGAGCTGCATCAGCTTATCGAAGGCGTCGTTAACTTTGAGCAACTGCCCCGACGGCGTGGTCAAGGCGGTAGCAACATTGCTGCCGGTCAACAGCTTGCTGAGGAAGGCTTCCTGTTGGGCTTGTTTGAGTTCGCCGATATCCTCAAAGGTAATCAGTAGATAAGTCTGTCGGCTGGCATAGTAACGGCGGATATGCAGTCTGAGTTGGGCGTTGTCCAGAGACTCTAGTTGCACCTCGCCACGCCACTCTCCGATATCTGCAAGTTGCTGTTTTATTGATGCGTAGAGCTCATCCTCCAACTGCAGGATCCGCTGCAAACTGCGATCCGGCAGCTCATCTTGTTCGAGTTGCAGAATACGGGCAGCAGTGGCGTTGGCGCTGACGATACGGCCACTAGGGTTGACCAGTACACAACCCAGGTTGGAGCGGAACAGGCCACGGGCCAACTCGATGCTGTTTTGTCTGGCACGCTGTTCGAGGCGGAACATATGGGTCAGCAGAATAACCGCGGTCGCCAGAATGGTCAGTATGGCGGCACAAGCCAACAACATATTGCGCCATTGGAAAAAGCGCGAAGCGATATCGTGATTGCGGATATAGGAAAGCAGCAGATATTCACGCTTGGCATCATTGGGCGAGGCCAACTGCAATTTGAGGTAGACGAAGGTGGCGTCTTCACCGTGGAATTGGCCAAAGTTGCTTGCGGCCATCTTGCTCCATAGTGCCGGGTAGCTCTGTCTTATGCTGCTGCCCATGGTTTCCGGTAACCTTGCCAAGGGCTCCAGATCCGATGCTCCGGCATAGAGCAGGCCTTGATTGTCAAACAGCAATAGCGGCGAGGCATTGCTGGAGAAAGCCGGTTTTATCGCCTGCAGCATTTGCAACATGGAGTTGTAGGTGACCAGATAACCGCGCACAGTCTGATCTTGAGTTTCCAGTCGGGCGACTTGATATATGTAAGGTTCGAGACGCCCGCTAATCGGGGCAAACTCCAATGCCGAGGTATAAATATCCTGGCTTCCGAGGTTATGCTTGTTACCCAAGAGTGCCGGCGGCATAGACATGCCGCCGAAGGTATTACTGGTAGCGATACGAAACTTGCCATCGGCATCAAACAGGGCCAGATCCAGTAGCTCTGGGGTGCTACGCTTCAGGCTGTCCCAGCTCGTCAATAGACGCTGATATTCCTTGTGTCCCGGATTATCCAGGTACTGGCGTAGATACTCGGACTTGGCAAACATCTGGGTGCGAAACTGTTGGAAGGAGATTTTATCGGCCAGCAGGGCGCCGACGGTTTGCAGCTCGCTGTATCTTTGTACCGCCCATTCCTCCTGCAGACGTCGTTCGCCTAAGGTGATTAACACATTGGTAATAAGTATCACAGTGATCACCAGCATGCTCAGCTGACTGGCAACGGCCAGCAAGCGCTGCTGGGACCAGTGAATACCCTGAGCCGAGATAAGCAAAGGCGTGTCTTTGAGTCCGGTATTCTTTTTGAACATGGAACTGTGCTGGCTCCAGAGTGAAAAATTGCGCTCATGTTAACACGAAATAACCCGGCGGGCATCGACGGTGACTGAGTGCTCACCGAGCGGTTAACAATGGGGCCAAGCAAGGCGCAAATCAGTTATGTGACGGTTTTGACCGGGGTTATGGCATCATCGGCTGGATTCAGCGGTTAAATTATCCCAGCTGCCCGAGGATCCTGTGCTTGAATTGACAACCGGCGTCTTCCACTAGTTTGCGACAGGCGTCGATATCCACCCCTTCCAGGCCATCGAGTGCCGATACCTGCACCTGCTTGATGTAACGGGGCGCTTCGCGGATAAAGGCGTTGACCGCATCCCAGGAACCCGCCAGCCGTGGGCGACAGTGTTTAATATAGCCTGTCTCTGTGTCGGCATTGAGTGAGATCGACAGGGCATCGACGCACTCGGCCAGCTCAGGCAATATGTTGCGCCTGTGAAACAGGTTACCGAGGCCATCGGTATTGACTCTAACCTTACCACCGCGGCGTTTTATTTCGCGGGCCACTTCCAGCAAGGTGTCGAGATTGAGTGTCGGTTCACCGTAGCCGCAGAACACATATTCATCGAAACGGGTTACCTCGCCGAGTAGCGGAATGATATCGCTGCCGCGGGGGCGGACCTTGAGATCCAGCTGATACTCATGAATACTCTTGCTGCCGTTGTGCTTGGGGCAGAAGCGACATCTCAAGGTGCAGCGGCCGGTAATATTCAGATAGCGGCTGTTGCGTATGTCATAGACGAGTGTGGGTTGGTTTTGGGCTGTGCTGCTCATAACGACTCAATAGGGCATGCAGGATATATCTTTGAGTCTAACCAAGAATCCTTGTTGAAAATGCTAGCAGGATCAGAAAACCCCTACTTGGGGCCTGTATTGGTCGGCTTGATATGAATTTGTTGCCTGATAAGGGAAGGGAGCCTTTGGGCTCCCTTAAATAACTTACTCAGTGTTGCGATTCATTTAACTGGGCCTCAGCCTCTTTAGGACGCCACCACCAGTGGTACAGGGCCCGGCTCTTGTGGGTCAGATCATCGAGAATGATATAGAGCATGGGTACCAGGATCAGGGTCACCAAGGTGGAGAACAGAATACCGAACGCCAGAGAGGTGGCCATGGGGATCACTATCTGTGCCTGCAGGCTGCGCTCCATTATGATGGGCACCAGGCCGACGAAAGTGGTCAGCGAGGTGAGGATAATCGCCCGGAAACGATAACACCCCGAATCTATGGCCGCCTTGACCACTGACTGACCCTGCTCACGGGCGCGGTTGACGAAGTCTACCAAAATCAATGAATCATTCACTACCACCCCTGCCAGAGCAACTATGCCGCAGAGACTGAGAATGCTCATGGACAGCCCCAGAATAAAGTGGCCAAAAAGTGCGCCTATCATACCGAAGGGGATCACCGACATGATGATCAGCGGCTGGCTGTAGGACTTGAGCGGAATGGCCATCAAGGCATAGATGGTAAATATCGCGAAGAAGAAGCCTTGCAGCAAGCCGACCATAGCCGCCTGTTCATCCTGGCTGGCACCGTCGAGGCTGGCGGAAATATGGGAATATTTACGCTCGAGCTCAGGCATAAACTTCTCCTGGATCTCCTGCACCACCTTGGAGGGCTCCACTTTATCCTTGTTGGCGTTGGCGGTTACGGTAATCGCCCTGCGACCATCCACCCGGGTTATGGAAGAGTAAGATTCCCCCAGTTCGAGTTCGGCCACGGTAGAGAAGGGCACCGCCATGCCATTTGGCGTGCGGATCATCATGTTCTCCAGATGGCCTATGGTGCGGCGCTGTTCCAGCGGATAACGCACCATCACCTTGACCTCTTCCTTGTTGCGTAAAATTCGTTGCGCCTCATAACCATAGAAGCCATAACGCACCTGGCGTGCCAGATCCGATAACGTCAGCCCAAGCGCCTCGGCCTCGGGACGAATTTTGAGGCGAATTTCATGGCTGCCGGAGGAGAAATTATCGGCAATATCATAAACGCCTTCATAACTGGCAAGCTTCTGCTTTAGTTCTTTGGCGGCTGCTGACAATTGTTCCAGATCGGTGGAGGTAAAGCGAAAAGAGATATCGCCGCCGGCATCATTGGTGCTGGCATTGATATTGAGTTTCTTCACCGCCACCAAGTCCGGCAGCTGTTTGCGCCAGGCCTCGGCTATAGTCACGCCGTCCACTTCCCTGTCTTCACCCTTGGTCAGCTCGGCAAAGATAAATGCCGAGGTGCGGCTGCTCATATTGATAAAGCTGTGCTTCACCACAGGGTAGCCGATTTCGGATTCCATCTGCTGGTTCATGGTATAGAGGGCATTTTCAATTTTCTGCACCACATCCAGGGTGTTGAGCTCTGAACTGCCTTCATCCATTTCCAGATTGACCTGGATAAAGTCGGATGGAATATCCGGGAAGAACACCCAGCGCACCTTGCCACTGGTGACCATGGCGACCGACAGAATAAGCACGCCGATAAAGCCCGCCACCAGGGTATATCTGTGGGGGATCATCCGCTCCATAAAGTTGCGGTAACTGTGGTGGATAAAATGCTGCACTTTTTCGTTGAAGGCGCGCTTGAAGCGGCCAAATGGCCCAGGGTTGGGATTGGGTTTGCTGGGCTTCATGTGCGCCAGGTGCGCCGGCAGAATGAACTTGGACTCTACCAGTGAAAAGGCCAGGCAGAGGATCACTATCATGCCGATGGATTTCCAGATGATCCCCATGGGACCGGGCACCATCAACATGGGGATAAAAGCGGCGATAGTGGTCAACACTCCGAAAGTGGCGGGCATGGCGACCTTCTTGGCGCCGCGGATCACATTGGTGATCGAGTGGCCGTGACGCTCGACCTCGGTATGGGCACTCTCGCCTATGACTATCGCATCATCCACCACTATCCCCAGCACCAAAATAAAGGCGAACAGGGTCAACATGTTGATAGACAAGCCAAAAGGTTCCATCGGCATCAGCGCCATGGCGCCGAGGAAGCACACAGGCAGCCCCAGCA
This sequence comes from Shewanella chilikensis, assembly GCF_002836945.1. Taxonomy (GTDB): domain Bacteria; phylum Pseudomonadota; class Gammaproteobacteria; order Enterobacterales; family Shewanellaceae; genus Shewanella; species Shewanella chilikensis. Next base: position 125,690 of record NZ_NIJM01000001.1, on the reverse strand, counting down.
TAACCCAGAAGGCCAGTTTCAGATCCAGGAACAGTGCCAGGATAATGAACACCAACAAGGCACCCATAAACATGTTGGACAGCATCATGTTGAGGCGGCCCTTGAGATAGTGGGTTAGGTCACCCCAGTAGTCCAGTTTGGCACCACTGGGCAGAGTGGCCTGACGCTCGGCAATAAAACCTTTGACCTGATCGGCAATCGTCAAGGCGTTTTGATCGTCTATGCTGGTGATCTCTATGATGGCCGCTGGCATGCCGTCGAAGCGGGTGTACTCGAGCCGCTCCTCAAAGTCATCCTTGATCTCGGCCACCATGGGCAGCATTACCCGGCTACCATCGGCGCGGGTACTGACCACTATGTTGGCAAAGTCATCTCCCGTGTAGGCCTGGCCCTTGGTACGCAAAAGTATGTCACCGTCCTGAGCCCGAATTGAGCCACCGGGCAGATCTATCGAAGTGTTCTGCACTGCCTGCGCCACCTGAGTGAAGGTGAGGCCGTACTCTCTGAGCTTATCTTCCGAGACTTCGATACCGATTTCATAGTCGCGTACCCCGGTCACTTCGGCGCGGGTCACCGCTGGCAGGTTGGTGATCTCATCACGGATCTCCTTGGCCAGCTCTTTCATATCGTGCAGTGTCATGTCGCCATAGACAGACACCCAAATGACGTTGTTTTCTGGCTTGATCCTGAAAATATCCGGTTTTTCGATATTGGCCGGGAAGGTGGCGATGGCATCGACTCTGAGTTTGGCCTCATCCAGTACTTCTTTGGCATCATAGCCGTCTTCCACCTCTATGGTGACAGAGCCCACGCCTTCACTGGCAACCGAGGTGACTTTCTTGATGCCGCTGATGTCCTGAATCGCCTCTTCAATCTTGATGGTGATCCCTTCTTCAATCTCCTGCGGCGCCGCGCCGGGGTAGGCGACCGAGATCCGCAAATAGTTGAGTTCGAAGCTGGGAAACACCTCTTTATTGATCAGAAAGGCACTGAATATCCCGCCAATCAGCAAAACCCACATCAAGAGGTTGGCGGCGACATTGTTGCGGGTAAACCAGGCAATGATCCCTTTTTCTTGCTCCATCAGAGTTCACCCGCCGCAGCCAGGTGCTGCTCCTGAGTGTCACTATCTTCACTGTGGGAAGCGTCTTTGTCCTTGTCATTGGCGACACGAACCAATTGACCATTGGTCATATTGTTAAGGTTGGTCTTGGAAACCCGTTCGCCGTCTTTGAGGCTGTCCTTGATGTAGACATACTCAAGATCGGTACGCACCACGTTGACCTGACGCATCTCTATCTTGTTGTCCTTGTCTATTACGGCTACATGTTGATTACGCACCATATACCTTGGCAGTTTCACCAGACCATCCACTGTGCGGCCCTTGATCACGGCGTTGACAAAACTGCCGAATTTCAGTGGCAACTGGCCGCTCTGTTTCTGCTTTCGCAGATAAGGGTCCTGCACTTCGGCCACAAGATAGACCATGCGGTTGTCCGGATCTATCACCCCTTCACTGCGTACTACCTTACCGGTCCAGGTCACGGTTTTTCCCGCTAAGGCGGCGCTCAGGGTCACCTGAGTATCAGGGTTATCTACTGATTCCAGATAGGCCAGATCTTTGTTGGTCAGTGGCAGGCGTACTTCGGCCACAGCCGTGTCGTAAAGTTCTCCCAGGTTACTGCCTATGGAAACGTACTGCCCCAAATCGACACTGCGGGCACGCACTATGGCATCGAAAGGGGCTCGGATAACGGTGCGTTCCAAGTTGCGTTTGGCTCTGGCAAGTGCCGCTTCGGCATACTTGACGTTGGCTTGCTCTTTCTTCAACTGAGGAACCCGCAAGCCAAGCTCGGGTGGCATGCCATTGTCATAACCGCTGAATTCTATCTTGGCGACTTCGCCGCGGGCAATTTCTTCATCCAGTGCTGCCTTGGCCTGGGCCAGAGTCGCCTGGGCTTGCATCAGGTCGGCCTCATAATCAGAGGGTTCTATCGTTGCCAGTTCATCGCCCTGGTGCACCACACCACCGGCCACAAAGGCCGGGGCTATGCTGAGGATGCGGCCCTGAACTTCGCTGACCAGCTGGGTCTTATTCTTGGGGGTCACAGTGCCGTAGGAGGGCAGGTTGAGTGACATTGTCTGCTGTTCGACCTGAGTCACATCGACCACAGGCAGCGGGATCTCTTCCGCTTTTTGTTCCGGCTCCTGCTTGGTCATCATCAGGAGTTCGGCGCCAATTATGGCGACCGCTATGATGAGCAGTGGTGCTATTCTTCGGAAAAATGTCTTCATAATCTTCTGCATATCCATGCTTGCGGCTTGATCTGAGCCTAAATTACCAGACAAGCAACGGCCAATAAATGTGTTTTTGTAAATAAAATGTGTCAAAAGCTGTTGGTGGCGAGAAGGCTGTGAGGCAGGTAACAAAAAAGGACCCTAGGGTCCTTTTTGGCGATAGCTTAAGCCGAAGCTTATGGTGTTCTTGCAAAAGACTTAGTCCATTTGCCGCGAACCATGCCTTGTACTCAGGTCTGTAAGTCTAAGCAGAGAACCCATGGGGCTTGTTCGCCCCTTGCTTATTTCTTCTTCTTTTTCTTGCCGTTCTTGGTGCTGGTATCCTTGGTTTTGACCTTTTTCTTGGTCGGCACCTTGGCTTCTTTGTGCTTGGGACGCAGCTCTTCGATGATCCGCCGTTTCAGCTTCTGCTCAATATAGCGCTCAATCTTGTTGAGGATCCGCATATCATGGGCTTCCACCAGAGAGATGGCTGTACCCTTGGCGCCGGCGCGGCCGGTACGGCCAATCCTGTGCACATAGGCGTCGGCAGAGCGGGGCATATCATAGTTGATCACATGGGTAATGCCTTCGATATCTATGCCGCGGGCAGCGACGTCAGTAGCCAGCAGTACCTTGACTTCCCCCTTGGTGAAACGCCCCAGCGCCTGGAAACGCTTTTTCTGCTCCATATCGCCGCGCATAAAGGCGGCGGGGATCCCGGCTTGCAGCAACAAACCTTCCAGGCTGCTGACCACTTCGCGGGTCTTGCAAAAGACGATGGCGCGCTTGGTTTCTTCCTGATTGAGCAGGTGGCACAAGAGAGCAAACTTGTGCTCTTTGTTGTCGGCCAGGTGGATCCATTGATGGATTTTGGCCTTTTCGCTGCGTGGCGGTTCGGCTTCCACCAATACAGGATCATTGAGCAGCTCGCCGGCAAAACGGCGCACGCCGCTGCCTTCCAGTGTGGCGGAGAACAGCATATTCTGCTTACGCCCCTGCGCTTCTATGGCTAGGGTCTGCACCACCTGAGAGAAGCCCATATCCAGCATGCGGTCGGCTTCATCTATGATAAGCAGTTCCACTTCGGTGGCTTCAAACTTACGCTTCTCCAAGTATTCGAGCAGACGGCCCGGAGTCGCTACCAGAATATCCAGATTACCGGCCAGGGCTTCTTCCTGCGGGGCGTATGGAACGCCGCCTGTGATGATGCCAATCTCCAGCCCAAGTCCGGTTGCCAGATGGCAGGCGTATCTGTGTACCTGACTGGCCAGCTCGCGGGTCGGAGTCAGCACCAGTACTCTGGCCTGGCCAGGACGACGGCGAGGGAAGTCAATCAGGTGTTGCAGTGCCGGCAGCAGGAAACTGGCGGTCTTACCTGTGCCGGTTGGGGCGTGGGCAAGAATATCCCGCTGCTCCAGCGCCAAAGGCAGAGCCAATTGTTGAATACTGGTCGGTGTCTTGTGGCCCATGGCTTTTAGCGAATCCAAAAGCCTATGGTCCAGATCAAAATCTTCAAATAGCATGGGAAGCATCTCAAACAATAATGCGCGGGAGTATACCTTGTCTGGGTTGCCGTGCACAGCTTGTGGTCTGGGAACTTGCGAATAAGTCCCTTTGCTGCAAGCAATGGTTTAGAGTTTCAGGTAAAAATCCCGAGTCAGTTGTACCATGGCCTCTGAATAACGGCCATCGGCTTCTCTGATATAGAGAGCTGAGTGGGCTTCCTGCGCGGCAACTGCTTCCCCTTTCTTGACATGCTCAAGCAGTAACAGCTGTCGGTTACAGGGCTTTTGAGGCGTGCTGCTGACACTGACCCGTGCGGCCAGTCGCAAACCTTGCTCAATTGCGGCGCGTTTAAATCTGTCCAAGCTCTGGATTGGCAGAATAAGACTCGCCTGTCCCTGTGGTTTTAACAACTGCTTTATCGCCAGACACAGCTCGTCAAAGCTCAGATGCTCCGTATGTCTCGCTGTGGCTCGTTTGGGGTCATCCGAGCGCGGGCCGGTTTCGAAATAGGGCGGGTTACAGAGAATATGGTCGAACAGCGTTGAGTCAGCCAAGGTATGCTCATGGCAATAGGCCTGAATTGAGCCTTGATACAGAGCGAGTCTGCTCGACCAGGGTGAAGCTTTGAAGTTGGTATTGCTGGCATGGGCTGCGCTGCAGTCGAGCTCAACCGCCAGTATTTCGGCCTCACTGCGCTGCGCCGCCATTAGACTCAGCAAGCCGCTGCCAGCCCCTATATCCAGTACTCGTTTGGCCCCGGTTAAGGGCGCCCAGGCGCCCAAGAGCACCCCATCAGTACTGACCGGCATACCGCAGCCGTGATCTTCGATATGAAATGCCTTGAAACTGAATGCCATTAACTGCCCAACCTCCCAAGCAAAATGCTTGGCGCTGATTTTATCCCGAAAGAGTCGTGATTCGCCAAGGCTTTGCCATAGCTTTGTTTCGCTGGAGTTCATACTTTGGCAGGGGATGCTGCTCACTTTAGGTTAGTGATGTCGGGCGAGTGTGAAAGGTCGTACCAGCAGGGAGGTTGGGCCGCCAGTAAATGTTTGCAAAATGCTATGTCTGTTGCCTCGTTTGGGGCAGGGTGTGACCTTGAACAACTTTTTTTCATCCTGAGATTTGCATCTGTTGTGTTTTTGGTCGGCTATCGGGGCGTGTTATTGCGTACTTTGGTTAGGTCTGGTATTAGTGTTTCCCCTTAATTCGCGGCATTCTGCGAATTAGATCAAGGTAAAACAGTTTTAGGATAAGCAAAGCAGCGAAAACCCCTGCCAATTGTTCATAAACTCGCCAAGAATGGGCCGAATTTACCACGGATGCCTGTAATAAAGGCTTTACACTCGAATAGGGCGAGCGCGGCGGCTGTTATTTCAGCTATAGCTAAAAATGTCGCAATCACTTAAGTTTATTAAAAAAACATAACAAGATGGGGCATACAGTGCACAAGACTCAATTGACACTTGGTGACACCCTGGGCCTGGGATTCATGACCTTTGCGTTTTTCCTCGGGGCGGGCAACCTGATTTTTCCTCCTTTTGCCGGACAACTGGCAGGCGATAATATGCCACTGGCCATGATTGGCTTTTTGATTACCGCAGTGGGGTTACCGCTGGCCGGTTTGATTGCTGTGGCCAAGGCGCAGGGCAAGGTGATGAAGCTGTTACCAGCTTTTGCCGCGACAGCTCTGGCGGTGGCAATTTATATCATTATTGGCCCAGCCTTCGCGGCGCCTCGTACTGGCCTGGTGGCCTATGAGATTGGTGCGCTGCCTTTTATTCAAGACCCTGCATCGGTAGTCAATATTTTGGGGCTGGAACTGAATAAGCCACAGCTATTCTATACTCTGGGATTTTTTGTGGTGACCATGCTGCTGGCACTGTTTCCCGGCAAACTGATGGATAGTATAGGTAAGGTGTTGACACCTGTGCTGATTCTGCTGTTGGTGGGTTTGGCTGTCTCGGTGATCTTGCTGCCCGGCAGTGAAGTACCGGCAGCCAGCGGCGACTATATCAAGCACCCGCTGACCAAAGGCATTATCGAAGGCTACAACACCATGGACACTCTGGCGTCTTTGATGTTCGGTATGCTGATCATCGATATTTTGCGTAACAAAGGGGTGTCTGAGCCAGGCTTGCAGACTCGCTATCTGGTACGCGCCGCCTTGGTAGCCGCTGCCGGTCTGGCATTTGTGTATGTGTCGCTGTTCTTTCTCGGGGCAACCGCCGGCGATATGGCCAAGGGCGCCGAAAGTGGTGGCCAGATCCTCACCAACTATGTAACTCATGAGTTCGGTGATATGGGTATTATCCTGCTGTCCACTGTGGTTACTTTGGCCTGTTTGACCACGGCTGTGGGGTTGGTGAGTGCCTGCTCCGACTTTTTCCAAGAGTTGATCCCGGGCGCCACTTATCGTTTTCTGGTGGTGCTGTTCAGCGTCATCTGTGCCGTGGTGGCCAACGTAGGCCTGACTCAACTGCTGGCTATCAGTATTCCTGTGCTGATGACCATCTACCCTGTGGCGATAGCTTTGGTGTTGGTGACCTTCCTGACACCGTATTTCCGCAATCCGAAGTTTGCCCACAGACTGGCACTGTCGGTGGCCCTGTTCTTCGGTATTTTTGATGCCCTAAAGGTGACTGTGGCTTCACTCAAGCCGCTGACTGAAGTTGCCGAACCCAATGGTTTGCTGTTGGCCTTTGTGTCCGGGGTGGAAAGCCTGGCTCCTGTGATGTCTACTTTGCCGCTTTACGAAGAGGGCATGGCTTGGCTACCGCCAACCCTGACAGTGATGATTATCTGTCTGTTTGTTAGCCCCAAAGCGGCGCAAACGGCCTGAGGAAGGTATTTTCTCACAGTTTGCATCTATGCTCTGCATTGGCTTATCGGCCTGATGTAACATAGTTTGCAGCAAATGACTTAAGTCCTTTCCTGAGTGACTGGAGTCCATTTCGAGACGGCGTTATCCTTGATGACGCCGTTTTTTATTGGAGTATTGTTTGTGGCCGCGACTTCTTCATCCGCTTATGTCCAGGATCCCTTGATTGAAGGTTTTCTCGATGACATCTGGTCCAGTAAGGGCCTGAGCGACAACACCCTGGCGGCCTATCGCAATGACCTGCGCCATTTTGATCAGTACCTGCAGGGAAGAGGGCTGACGCTCAGCGCTGCCGGGCGTGAAGTGGTGCAGGATTATCTCGGTTTTCGATTCGATAAAGGGGGAGCCGAGAGTAGCAGCGCCAGGTTAAAGAGTAGCTTGCGACGCTTTTACGGCTTTTTGCTGCGTCGGCAACTGATAACGGAAGATCCCATGGCGCGTATCGCCTCCACCAAGCTCAAGCGCAAACTGCCCGGCAGTCTCAGCGAGGCCGAGGTGGATGCCCTGCTGGCAGAGCCCATACGGGAAGATCCGGTCGAAGCCAGAGATAAGGCGATGCTGGAGCTGTTATACGCCACCGGGCTCAGGGTCAGTGAATTGGTGGGATTGACGCTGGAGCAGATGAGTCTGCGTCAGGGGCTGGTACGGATCACGGGTAAAGGAGGCAAGGAGCGCTTGGTGCCCATGGGCGAGGTGGCCGTCAGCGAAATCGAGTCTTTCCTCAAGCTGGCGCGCGCCGAGCTGCTCGGCGGTAAACAGAGTGATGTGGTGTTTCCCTCCAAACGCGCCCAGATGATGACCCGCCAGACTTTCTGGCACAGGATCAAGCTCTATGCATTGCGAGCCGGTATCAGCACAGAGCTGTCGCCCCATACCCTGAGACACGCCTTTGCCACCCATTTGCTCAACCATGGCGCCGACTTGCGGGTAGTGCAGTTGCTGCTGGGGCACAGCTCCTTGTCCACCACCCAAATCTATACCCATGTGGCCAATGCCAGGTTGCAGTCGCTGCATCAACAGCATCATCCAAGAGGTTGAACAGGTTCCCCCCTATCAGCAAGCTATTCACTCACTTGGCTTTAACGCTAATGCCTGGGAAGGCTTTGATGGGAGCAAGCTCTTGTATAAGATGGTATTAGTTGCTTTAACTGACAACAGCCTGTAACTTTTCAGCCTCTGGCCCGGTCTGATGAAAGACGATAAAACCCAATCAGGCCCAAATAAGATAGGATTTCCAATGAAGTTAACCCGTGCATTTTCCCTGTGTCTGGCGCTGGCGGTTACACCCTTTGTCGGTGTCGCCTCAGCGGCTTCCGAGCCGGATGATCAACTGAAGCAAAAGCTCAGTGACACCTTGGGTATTGAAGTGATCTCTATGGCAGATTCACCCATTCCAGGTTTGTATCAGGCAATCACCAACCGTGGCGTACTCTATATCAGCAAAGATGGTTCCAAGCTGCTGCATGGCAATGTTTATGATATGAATCAAGGGATGAAAAACCTCACCGAGGCGGCGCTTGCTGGCCCAAGGCTCGAGATGCTTAAGCCATTTGAAGATAAGATGCTGGTCTACAAGGCCAAGAACGAAAAACATGTGGTGACTGTCTTTACCGATATCACCTGTGGTTATTGCCGTAAGCTGCATAACCAGATGCAGGAATACAATGATTTGGGGATAACAGTGCGCTATTTGGCTTATCCCCGCCAGGGCGTACCTTCACCCAACGCCCAGGAGATGGAAGCGGTTTGGTGTGCCAAGGATCCTCACAAGGCCATGGATGATGCCAAGGCCGGCAAGAGTATCAAAATGGCTAAGTGCGATGCCAATATTCCTGGGCAGTATCAACTGGGGATGAGTTTCGGCATCAATGGTACTCCGGCGGTTATCCTCGAAGATGGCAGCCTGATCCCGGGTTATCAGCCACCGAAAGAGTTGTTGTATAATCTTGAGCGTGCTCAGCAGTAATCGAAAAATCCCATTCAAAAAGGCGAGCAACCCACTCGCCTTTTTGTTATCTTGCCCGGCAAAGCCATTTTCAAGAATAGCCCACAGTGATCCACAAAATCGTCCGTCGTCCCAGGGTGGACGACAGCCATTTACCCGCAAATCTACATCCGCTTTTAAAACAGATTTACGCCTGTCGCGGCGTTCAGGCTCCCGAGTGCGAGTTGGTGCTCAAACGTCTGCTCAGGCCGGATACCATGCTGGGCTTGCAGCAAGGGGCCGAGCTGGTGGCCGATGCCATCGCGGCCAATCGCCGTATTCTGATCATGGGTGATTTCGATGCCGATGGCGCCACCTCCACCAGTGTGTGTCTGTTGGCGCTCAGAATGATGGGAATGGAAAACTGTGATTATCTGATCCCCAATCGTTTCGATTATGGCTATGGCCTCAGCCCTGAAATAGTGGCAGTGGCGCACGGCAAGGGCGCCGAGCTACTAATCACTGTCGATAACGGTATCTCCTCCATCGAAGGCGTCAGGGCTGCCAAGGCGCTGGGGATGACGGTTGTCATCACAGATCACCATTTGCCGGGCAATGAATTACCCGAGGCCGATGCCATCATTAACCCCAACCAACCCGGTTGCAGCTTCGCTTCCAAGTCGATTGCCGGGGTCGGGGTGGCTTTCTATCTGATGTTGGCACTGCGGGCCGAGCTGAGAAAACGTCACTGGTTTGTTAATCATGCCTTGGCCGAGCCCAACTTGAGCGTATTGCTGGACTTGGTGGCCCTGGGCACAGTGGCCGATGTAGTGTCGCTCGATGCCAACAACCGTATTTTGGTGGATGCCGGTATCAAACGGGTGCGAAACGGCGCCTGTCGTCCGGGGATCACCGCCTTGCTGGAGGTGGCCCGCCGCAATCCGGCGCGTTTGGTGGCCGCCGATTTCGGCTTTGCGGTTGGCCCCAGACTCAACGCCGCCGGAAGGCTGGATGAGATGGCACTCGGGGTCGAAACCCTCTTGTGTGATGACATGCTCAAGGCAAGAAGGATGGCGGCCGAGCTCGATGGCCTCAATGCCGAGCGCCGCGAGCTGGAAACCGGCATGCAGCAAGAAGCGATGAAGAGCCTGGAGGCGCTGCAGCTCAAAGAGAGTGAACAGCCCTGGGGCATAGCCCTGTATCAGCCGGACTGGCATCAGGGGGTGATAGGTATTCTGGCTTCCCGGATTAAAGACAGGTTTCACCGCCCGGTAATCGCCTTTGCCGAAGCCAGCGACACTGAAATCAAGGGCTCAGCCCGCTCCATCAAGGGGCTGCATATGCGCGATCTGCTGGAGCTTATCAATGCCCGTCATCCCGGAATGATCCTCAAGTTCGGTGGTCATGCCATGGCCGCCGGGCTGTCTTTGCGTAAGGATGCCTTCGAGCAGTTTGCCGAGGCCTTTGACACCTGTGTCCGTGAGCTGCTGACCCTGGAAGATCTCAATGGCGAGCTATTCTCCGACGGTGAATTGCCGCTTGAATGCTTTACCCTGGATACGGCGCAACTGCTCAGAGATGCCGGTCCCTGGGGCCAGGCCTTCCCCGAGCCGCTATTTGATGGCCATTTCAGAATTCTGCAGCAGAGACTGGTGGCAGAGAAACACCTTAAACTGGTGCTGGAGACTGAGTGCGGCCGGATCATGGCCGATGCCATCGCCTTCAATGTGGATCTCAAGACCTGGCCCGATGCCAGCATCAATCATGTGCGCCTGCTGTATAAGCTGGATGTGAACGAGTTTCGCGGCAACAGTAACCTGCAGTTGCTGGTTGAGCAGCTGGAGCCCCTGTAAAACAAGCAGTAAAACAATCAGTAAAACAGGCAGTAAAACAGGCAGCAAAACCAAGTGCAAACCGGGGTCTATTTAAGATAGAGACAGGCTGAGTAACGGCTCATATGTCGCAGGAGAGCAAGATGAATAATCTGTTTGCCAACATACCCAAGCAGCTCGATGCCGAGCAGTTTGACGCGCTTTTGGCTACGCCGGATCTTAAAATTGAGCGCATTCTGTCCCACGGTCAGGTAACGCCCGAAGGGCAATGGTACGATCAAGCGCAGCATGAATGGGTATTGCTGCTGCAGGGCGCCGCCCGGCTGCAATATCAAGATGGTTCAGAAGTGAGCCTGAACCCGGGGGACTGGCTCAATATCCCCGCTCATGTACGCCACAGAGTCAGCTGGACCGCCGAGGATCAAACCAGCGTCTGGTTGGCCATTTTTTACTCCTGAACCGACGGTTCTTGCTCTGCTCTTGCTCTGCAATCCGCTCAATTTTCCACAAAAAAGCCGCCAGCAGGCGGCTTTTGGCATTCAAGCTTAGGGCTTACTTGATGGTTTTAACCCCTTCTGGGGTGCCCACCAGTAGCACATCGGCGCCACGGTTGGCGAATAGACCATTGGTCACTACGCCCACTATGGCATTGATCTGCACTTCCAGCTCTTTGGGATTCAGTATCTTCAGGTTATAGACATCCAGAATGACGTTGCCGTTATCTGTTACCACACCCTCACGATAGACAGGATCGCCACCCAGTTTCACCAGCTCACGGGCCACATAGGAGCGGGCCATGGGGATCACTTCTACCGGCAGCGGGAAGTTGCCCAGCACATCGACTTGCTTGGTGTTATCGACGATACAGATAAACTTGTCGGCCACGGCCGCAACTATCTTTTCCCGGGTCAGCGCGGCGCCGCCCCCCTTGATCATGTCCATGTGGCCGTTGATTTCATCGGCGCCATCGACATACACAGACAGCTTGTCTACCGAATTGAGATCAAATACAGGGATCCCCAACTGTTTGAGCTTGGCGGTGGAGGCTTCAGAGCTGGAAACCGCGCCTTCAATTTCGGCCTTTATCGTGGCCAGAGCATCGATAAAGTGGTTGACGGTAGAGCCGGTGCCCACGCCAACTATGCTGTCTTTCTCGACATATTCCAGCGCCGCCCAACCGGCCGCCTTCTTCATTTCATCTTGGGTCATAATGCCATCCTGTTGATTCTGACAAATTCACTTGAACTTGCCCTAGTATACTCCGAGTTGCAGTGAAAAGTGCCGCTCAATCTTGTCCTGAAGAATAGTTCTTGAAGAACAACATAGGTTAAGCATTTTTTACTGCGCCCGCCTGCGCCCATGCGCTACCATAGCCGGTGGGGGAACGGCCAGGCTGATGTGGCAGTACTGCGCTGAAAAAGTGCACTGGTGCCGCTTGAATATGTCGCATACCGAACCTATTTAGAGCGCAAAACTGACCTGGTTTAAGGAGATTTAAATGGCTGGAGCGAGTCTACTGACTCTTTTGGATGATATTGCCACCATCCTGGATGATGTGGCGGTAATGAGTAAGGTTGCTGCCAAGAAAACTGCCGGGGTGTTGGGAGATGATTTGGCGCTCAATGCGCAGCAGGTAACAGGGATCAGCGCCGATCGGGAGCTGCCTGTGGTATGGGCCGTTGCCAAGGGCTCTTTTCGCAACAAGCTTATTCTGGTGCCGGCAGCCCTGCTGATCAGCGCCTTTATACCCTGGGCCGTTACACCGCTATTGATGTTCGGTGGTTTGTTTCTCTGTTTTGAAGGCTTTGAAAAACTCTGGCATAAGGCCAGCCATAGCAAGGCTTCTGCCGAAGCAGACGATGAAGCCGCCGTCGAAGCTGCCATGAAAGAGGTCGAGGATATTCGTGCCTGGGAAGCGCAGAAAGTCAAAGGCGCCATACGTACCGACTTTGTGTTATCGGCGGAAATCATCGCCATCACCTTAGGGATTGTGGCGGAAAAAGCCTTTATGACCCAGTTGGCCACTCTGTCTATCATTGCCGTGGTTATGACTATCGGGGTCTATGGCTTGGTGGCCGGTATCGTTAAGCTGGATGACGTCGGGCTGTATCTTTCAAGGCGTAGAGGCGAGGGTTTTTCGGCTCACAACCTCAGGCGTATTGGGCTTATGCTGGTCAGCGCCGCGCCCAAGCTGATGAAGCTGCTCACCATAGTGGGTACCGCCGCCATGTTTATGGTGGGGGGCGGTATTCTCACCCATGGCCTGCATTGGGTCAGTGAGCAGATAACCCATGTTGCCAACTGGGTAGGCTCTCTGGCTGTGGTCGGCCCTGTGCTGGCAGCGCTGACACCTACCTTGCTCAACGCCCTGTTCGGCATTTTGGCCGGTGCTATCGCCGTGGCCTTGATGAGTATGGTGGAGCGTTTGAGAGGCAAGGGCGAAAGCCACTAAACGTGCCAAGCCAACAAAAGATCAAAGCTAAAAAGACATTGGCTTGAATTGAATTAAAAAACGCGGCACTTGAGCCGCGTTTTTTGTGTTTGGTGCGGCTCAGTTAATCACGCCACAGGCCATGCGGGCGCCACCGCCGCCCAGTGGTGACGGGTGATCTGAATGGTTATCGCCTCCCATGTGGATCATCAGCGCTTTGCCCTTGACGTCGGCCAGTTTCAACCTTGGTGCCAACACAGGTGTGGAAGCCATGCCATCAGCATCGACATAGAGCGGTGGCAGATCACCCTTGTGATTGTCATCTGTCCAGGGGTAACCGTGCTTGCCGCTGCCATCAGGGTCGAAGTGACCTCCGGCCGCGCCGCCCAATACCGTCTTGCCGTCTTTGCTGCTGGTGTCACAACTGCCATTTTGATGCACATGGAAGCCGTGAACGCCGGGCGTGAGTTGCTTGAGGTTGGGGGTTAACACCAGGCCGTAGGCAGAATCGCTGAGACTGATGCTGCCTATGGGGCTTGGGCCATCTGCCGACAGTAATGAGATGCTGACCTCTTCGGCGGCCAGATGTGATGCGGCAAACACCAGTGACAAACAACCCGGGATCAGGATGGACTTTTTCATCGCTTGTTCTCTCCTTTGAGTGGAATTCCAAAAACGACAAGGCCGACTCGGCGGCACGATCATCAGCTGTATATATGGCTTTCAGCATAGAAGTCGTTTGGACAGAGTGCCAACAGGGCGGACGTTATTAACCGGCCCTGACATTCAAGCCAACGCCATAGGAGGATTTGCTAATTCACCAAGCTATTTCAGCAGCAATAACCGCCTAGAACTAGGTCTCAGTGTTGCTCCAGCTTGGCCTGCCACAGGGCGCTTTGCTCCATGGGGCTCAGTGAACGGCGGGCGCAGTAAAGGCTGATACCGCAGCAAAGCGGCACTATCAGGAGATCCGAGGCATGAAAGCGCAGTAACAACCAGAGTGCCAGGCTATAAAGCAGTAGCGTAATCAGCGGAACCGGCAGCAAAAGCTGCCACTCGAAACACTTCCCCAGCCATCTGGCACCCAGGCCCACAGCCACCGCCGGCAGCATATACAGCCAAACCAGAGTGCTGTTGCTGCTGGCCATAAATAGAAACAGCCATACAGCAAGAATGGCGCCCAGCAAGGCGCCGAGCATTGCCTTGGGCCGTGACTGTTGCCGGCGCATATTTTGATAGGTTTCCCGCTGCATCTGCTGCTTAACCTTGGCCCGCTGGGCACTGTCTGGTCTATCAAGGCTGCGATACTGGCGTGCCATACTTGCTTACTCCGCGACATCTCTGGCTGACTTTATACCACTTTTTTGGGTCAAGATTCAGCCGTCAGAGTGTTGAAGCTATGCAGCTTGTCCGGGGTGACGATAAAGGGCAGCGGGATATCCCAGGGGGCGAGGGGCAGGGAGTCCACCAGCTGCAGGGTATGGGCAAAGCCGACTGCCAGCAATGGCACAGTTCGGTCGCCTTGCTGCGCCGCGGCCAGTGTTCTGTCGTAGAAGCCGCCGCCCATGCCCATACGGTTGCCCTGGGCGTCGAAGGCCACTAATGGCGTGAGGATGAGATCCAGTTCAGCCAAAGGCACCAGACTGCGGATATCCAGCCTGGGCTCGGGGATACCAAAGCTGTTTGCGTGCAGTTGACTGGCGAGTTGATAGCGCAGAAACAGTAAACGCCCCGGGGCAAAGGGATGAATGATTGGCAGACAGGTGGTTATTCCCCGTTGCCATAGCGCTTCGATAAGGGGAGCTGTGTCCAGCTCGCCGTCACAGCTAAAGTAGAGGGCGACTGTCTTGATGGCTCTGCCCTGGGCGCTCAGTTCATCGAGCAAGGTTAGAAACTGCTCACAGCCCTTGAGGGCGGCAACATGCTGCTCGGCTTCGGGAATGGCCCTGCGGGCATGGCGAATAGCCTGCCTGAGCGTCTTGCAACGCCCATCACGGTTTTGGCTGCTTGAGTCTGTGTGGGTCATAAAGAGGATGCTCCCCAGAATGTCGATGCCGGTGTAGCCCTTGAACCGTAGGTTCAAGGCGGGTAAATGATTACCTCCTAAGGCTTCTCGGTTCGCGCCGAGCATGCACAATGTCAGTAAAACATTCACCCTGAGATTAAAAATATCGGCACAGGGACATTACCAGCTGTCGCACACCCCAGGGAGCAAATTCTGGGTCGAACCTGTGAGGGTTCGTGCTATTTCAGTTTAATCCTCTCTTGCGCTTCGCTCAACCAATGCGTGCTCAAGAGTGGATTGCAGCAAACGGATTCTGTCATCCATTTGGCTCATATAATCTTGATTCTTCCGCTGCTCTTCATAGAGCTCATAGCCTATGTTGAGTGCGGCCATCAAAGCCATTTCCTCACGGCTGATGGCGTTGGTGCGGGCCTTTATCTTGCCCAGTTGCAGCTCCAATTTCTGCGCCACCGCTTGCAGTGCCTGTTCCTGACCCGGGGGACAGGCGATGGAGTAGGTGCGCCCCAACAGGGTGATATCTATGGCACTGTTACTCATCTTCCGCACGGGATCCTTTTCTTTGGCTCTGTGGCGGAATATATCTAGCTCAGCGTTAAAGTGCAAGACAAGCGCCACTTTGTTGCGTCGGCTGCTGGTTCTATGAGCTTCCCTGGCGCAAAATCCCGGCAGTAGCTAAACGGCGAAGCCTGGATGCATTGCAAATGCACGACCTGGCTCGCAGCTTGGGTAAGATTCGAGTCTTGGTCGCCACCCCTAACTCTGCTAGCATGACGGGGGTAAATTCAATACTTGGACAGCTTTATGGCAACCCCACCCTCATTACGTATCGAAAGCCTGCGCAGTGCGCTCGACAACGCCGACATAGGTCAGCATCCGGTTGAAGTGCATGGCGCTTTGGTGGGCCTGATTTGTGGCGGCGTGCCACAACAGGAGCAGGCCTGGTATCAGCCACTGCTCGAGCTGATGAACGACGGCCAGCGCCTGCCCGACGAACTGACACAACTGATAACCGAACTTTTTGGTGATACCGTCAATCGACTGCAGGATCCAGACTTTGGCTTCACCCTGCTGCTGCCGGAAGAGGAAGAACCTCTGACAGTGCGGGTCGAGGCGCTCTCGCTCTGGACTCAGAGCTTCCTCACCGGCATCGCCATTATTCAACCGGGTTTGAATCAGGCATCGGAAGATGTTCGTGAAGTGATCAAAGATCTGGCGGAAATTGCCCAGGTAGAGTTCGATGTTGCCGACGATGACGAATCTGAAAGTGCATATCTCGAGCTGCTGGAGTTTGTTCGCATGGCCGCCATTCTCTGCTATTCAGAGTTCGGCCCAGAGTTGCCTGATCTCGACGCCGAAACACAAGACAATAATACGCTGCATTGACAGGGCGCCCGTTCGCCCGGTCATTTTCTGTGACGGCACCCATTGAGCGTGCCTGAGTAGAGGAAAGATGAACCCGCAAGTTGACGCCCAAGCTGTGAGTCAGGAATGCACTGAGCTGGATATCGCCATTGTCGGCGGCGCCATGGCCGGTGCCACCTTGGCATTGGGGCTGGCCGACCTGGCCAGGAAACTCTCCCGTCCGCTGAAAATAGCCGTTATCGAGGCCTTCGATCCCGCCAGGCAACATCCTGGTTTCGATGCCCGCTCCATCGCCATAGCCAATGGCTCAGTGTTTGAACTCAAGCGCCTCGGTATCTGGCCTTTGCTTGCAGACCTGGGCACGGCGATAACCGATATTCATGTCTCGGATCGCGGCCATTTCGGCATGACAGAACTCAACTCCGAGCAGTTTGCGCTGGACTCCCTCGGCCAGGTGGTGGAACTCGAGCGGGTCGGCCAGCGGCTGTTTGGCGCCATCGGCAAGAGTGATATCCAGCTTTATTGCCCGGCGCGTCTCGAGAAGCTGCAAACCTCGGCTGCGGGCCATAGTTTAACGCTCAGTAATGGTCAGCGGCTTTCCTGCCGCTTATTGCTGGCGGCAGATGGGGTTAACTCCTCGGTGCGTGCCCAGCAGCAACAGGCGTTGCAGCAGTTTGAGTTTGGTCAGAGCGCGGTTATCGCCAATGTTGCTACCGACAAGCCCCATAATGGCATGGCCTGGGAGCGCTTCACCGAGCACGGCCCGCTGGCTTTGCTGCCTATGGGCGACAGCGACGGCCAGGCCCGGCTCTCTCTGGTGTGGGCCTTGCCCCATGAAGAGGCCGAGCGGGTGCAAGCTTTGCCGCAGGCCGAGTTTTTGCAGCAGCTGCAACAGGCCTTCGGTTATCGGGCCGGGCGTTTTGTGGCCGTGGGGGAGCGTCACCGTTACCCACTGAGTCTCTCTTACATGCCAAGACCCATCTATCACCGCACGCTTTATTTGGGCAATGCCGCCCAGACTCTGCACCCGATAGCCGGGCAGGGGTTCAATCTGGGACTCAGGGATCTGGTCACTGTGCTGGAAACGCTGGAGCCGGTATTGGCCAAAGGCACTGACCCAGGCGCAGCCCAGGTGCTGCATGCCTATCATGCCGCCCGTGAGCAGGACAGACGCCAGACCATCAACAATATTGAGTTTCTGGTGCGCGGTTTTTCCAACAACTACTGGCCGCTGGTGGCCGGACGTAATTTGGGACTCAGGATCCTCTCCTGGTGTCCACCTCTCAAGACCCCGGTGGCCCACAGAGCCATGGGGTGGCACAGGCAATCGGCTGCTTGTTTGTTTTCCAGGAGTCAGTGACGATGAATTTCCAAAGCTATGATGTGGCCGTGGTGGGCGGCGGTATGGTGGGACTGGCAACGGCCTGCGGTTTGGAGCAGGCCGGGCTCAAGGTGGTGGTGATAGATGCCGCCGGTGCCGCGCCGGTCGAGGGTGCGCCGCGCCTGAGGGTCAGTGCCATCAACAAGGCCAGCCAGGCGCTGCTTGAACACTTGGGTGCCTGGGCCTATCTGGACAAGTCCCGTCTCGGGCCATACAGCAAAATGGATGTCTGGGAAAAAGACGGCATGGGGCGCATCCAGTTTGATGCCCAGAGCCAGTGTGAGACTTCCCTTGGCACCATAATCGAAAACGATGCCATTCACTACGCCCTGGCCCAGCGAGCCGCAGAGCTGGAACAGCTGACACTGCTGGAACACACCCGGCTTGAGCGTATCGCCTTTGGTGAGCGTGAAGCCTGGCTGACGCTGGATAACGGCGATAACCTCAGTGCCGCCCTGGTGGTGGCTGCCGATGGCGCCAACTCCTGGGTTCGTCAGCAGTGCCAGATCCCACTGACTTTTTGGGATTACGGTCATCACGCCATAGTCGCCAGCATTCGCACTCAGTTGCCCCATGGTGACTGTGCCCGCCAGGTGTTCAGTGCCGACGGCCCACTGGCGTTTCTGCCGCTTTATGAGAGCGACCTCTGCTCCATCGTCTGGTCGGTGCCGCCGCAAAAGGCCGAAGCCTTGCAGGCTTTGGATGATGAGGCCTTCTCCCGGGCGCTGACCGCCGCCTTCGATGGTCGACTGGGCCTGTGTCAGCTGGAGAGTGAACGCCGGAGTGTTCCGCTGCGGATGCGTTATGCGCGCCATTTCGCCCGCCATCGTTTGTTGCTGGCCGGCGATGCGGCGCACACCATACATCCGTTGGCGGGGCAGGGGGTTAACCTGGGCTTCCTCGATGCCGGCGCCATAGTGGAAACCGTGGCGGCATTGCACGGTGAAGGCAAGGATATTGGCGCCTATGGCGAACTGCGCGCCCTCGAGCGCTGGCGCAAGGCCGAGGCGATGGAGATGATAGCCGCCATGGAGGGGTTCAAGCGGTTGTTTGCCGGCAGTAATCCTTTGAAGAAGGCGATTCGCGATCTCGGTCTCAACTTAGTGGACAATTTCGCTGGGCTGAAAACAGTGTTCATGCAACAGGCCATGGGGCACAAATTCAAGCTGCCGCGTCTGTGCCGTCCTGAATAATCTTCATCCCCGGTTAGCCGAATGTGAAGGAAAATGCCCAAAAACAGTCGTTCTTGGGCGTTTTTTATGCTTTAACTGTGATTTGCTGTAAAAAAATTACAGGCAAACCATGAGAAAAATTAATCCATAATAGTTCGGATTAGAAAAATCACTTGTATACAAATTTGTGACGCAGGGTATAATTTCGCTGCATTTTAACTCAGTGTTGCCCCTGGGTGACACTGTAAAGCCCCGACTAGAAGGGATAACAATGGCTAATAAAACTGTACTCTTTAACAAGCACTTGGAAGCCAATGCCAAGATGGTTGATTTTCATGGTTGGGAGATGCCACTCAACTATGGTTCGCAGATAGAAGAACATCACGCAGTGCGTCAGGACGCCGGTATGTTCGACGTCTCCCATATGACGGTTGTTGATGTCAGCGGCAGCGACGCCAAAGCCTTCCTGCGTAAACTGCTGGCCAACGATATCGCCAAACTCAAGGTTTCCGGCAAGGCGCTGTACAGCGGCATGCTGAACCATGAAGCCGGGGTGATTGACGATCTGATCACTTATTATCTCGATGACACCCATTACCGGGTTGTCGTCAACTCAGCCACCCGCGACAAAGATCTCGCCTGGATTGCCGAGCAGTCCAAGCCCTATGATGTCACAGTGACAGAGCGTCCTGAGCTGGCGATGATTGCCGTGCAGGGCCCTAACGCCAAGGCCAAAGCCGCCACTGTGTTCACTGCCGAGCAAAACGCGGCCGTTGAAGGCATGAAGCCTTTCTTCGGTGTGCAGGCGGGCAACCTGTTTGTGGCTACCACAGGTTACACAGGTGAAGAAGGTTACGAAATTACCGTGCCGGCAGAAGAAGCCGAAGCTCTGTGGCAAGCGCTGCTCGATGCCGGTGTTAAGCCATGTGGTCTGGGCGCCCGTGATACGCTGCGCCTGGAAGCCGGGATGAACCTCTACGGTCAGGACATGGACGAAACCATTAACCCATTGGCCGCCAATATGGGCTGGACCATTGCCTGGGAGCCGAGCGATCGTGACTTTATCGGTCGTGAAGCCCTGACAGCCATCAAAGCGGCCGGAGCCGACAAGTTTATTGGCCTGGTGATGGAGCAAAAAGGCGTGCTGCGCCACGGCATGCCGGTATTCTTTACCGATGCCAACGGCCAAGAGCAGGAAGGCGTGATCACCAGCGGTACATTCTCACCGACATTGGGCTATTCTATTGCGATGGCCCGGGCACCGAACTCCATTGGGGATACGGCCGAAGTCGAAATGCGCAAGAAGCGCGTCGCTGTTAAAGTAGTGGCGCCAGGCTTTGTGCGTAACGGTAAACAAGCATTCTAAAACACGGGAAAGGAACAAGAATAATGAGCAATATTCCAAGCGAACTGAAGTACGCTTCTTCTCACGAATGGATCCGCAAGGAAGAAGACGGTAGCTACACAGTCGGTATCACTGAACATGCGCAGGAGCTGCTGGGTGATATGGTTTTCGTTGAATTGCCGGAAGTAGGCGACACTGTCAGCGCCTCTGAGGATTGCGCTGTGGCCGAGTCTGTTAAGGCCGCTTCAGATATCTATGCCCCTCTGTCCGGTGAAGTGATTGCCATCAACGAAGCGCTGGAAGACAGCCCTGAGCTGGTCAACAGCGATGCATTCGGTGACGGCTGGTTCTTCCGTATCATGCCTTCTGACCTGTCTGAGCTGGATAACCTGCTGGATGCCGAAGGATATCAGGCTGTCATCGACGAAGAATAAGCGTCGCTGAAAAACGAAGCCCTCCGGGGCTTCGTTTGTTTTACCACTAAATAAAGAGACTGGTACACCGCCTCCCTACGGCTGGATACCGGCGAACATGGAACAAGGTTAATCATGACCAAGCAAACCCTCACTCAGTTAGAGCAGCACGAACTCTTTATCCGTCGTCATATCGGCTCCGACGCCCTGCAGCAGCAAGAGATGCTGAACTATGTTGGCGCCGAGTCACTGGAAGATCTGACGGCGCAGATAGTACCGGAGTCGATTCGTCTGAACCGGGATCTGGCCGTGGGCGAAGCCTGTGGCGAAGCCGAAGGTCTGGCCTATATCAAGGGCCTGGCCAAGCAGAACAAGGTATTCAAGAGCTACATAGGCATGGGCTACTACGGCACTGAAGTGCCTAACGTCATTTTGCGCAATGTGCTGGAAAACCCGGGTTGGTACACGGCTTATACCCCATACCAGCCGGAAATCGCCCAGGGTCGTCTGGAAGCGGTACTGAATTTCCAGCAGATGTCGATGGACCTCTCCGGCCTGGATCTGGCCTCCGCCTCGCTGCTGGACGAAGCCACTGCCGCCGCCGAAGCCATGGCGCTGGCCAAACGGGTATCCAAGGCCAAGAAAGCCAATATCTTCTTCGTTGCCGATGACGTGTTCCCGCAGACGCTGGATGTGGTCAAGACCCGCGCCGAATGCTTTGGTTTTGAAGTCGTCGTCGGCCCCGCCGAGGAAGCGCTCAATCATGAACTCTTTGGTGCCCTGTTCCAGTACAGCGGCAAGACAGGCGAGCTGAACGATCAGCGTGAACTCTTTGCCAAGCTGCGTGAGCAGAAAGCGATTGTGGCTGTTGCCGCCGATATCATGTCGCTGGTATTGCTCAAGTCTCCCGGTAGCCTGGGCGCCGACGTGGTCTTTGGCAGCGCGCAGCGTTTCGGCGTGCCTATGGGGTATGGTGGCCCGCACGCCGCTTTCTTTGTGACCCGTGACGAGCACAAGCGTTCCATGCCTGGCCGTATCATAGGCGTTTCCAAAGATAGCCGCGGCAACACAGCGCTGCGGATGGCGATGCAAACCCGTGAGCAGCATATCCGCCGCGAAAAGGCTAACTCGAATATCTGTACCGCGCAGATCCTGCTGGCCAACATGGCCTCTTTCTACGCTGTATACCATGGCCCACAAGGGCTGAAGACCATAGCCGAGCGTATTCACCGCCTGACCGATATTCTCGCCGCCGGCCTCAAGGCCAAGGGCGTTGAGCTGGTCAACGCTAGCTGGTTCGACACTCTGACCTTAAAAGTGGCCGATAAAGACGCCGTGCTGGCTCGCGCCATTGCCGCCGAGAGCAACCTGCGTATCGATGCCGAAGGCACTTTGGGTGTCAGCCTGGATGAAACCACGACTGCTGATGATCTGGCGGCCCTGTTCGATATCATTCTGGGCGCCGGTCATGGCCTGGATGTGGCGGCTCTGGATGCTGAAATCCTTGCCAAGGGCAGTGAGTCCATCCCTGCGGCGCTGCTGCGTGATGAGGCTATTCTGACGCATCCAACCTTCAACAGCTTCCACAGCGAAACCGAGATGCTGCGCTACATCAAGCGTCTTGAAAACAAAGACCTGGCGCTGAACCACTCGATGATCTCTCTGGGTTCATGCACCATGAAGCTGAACGCTACCGCCGAGATGCTGCCAATCAGCTGGCCGGAATTTGCCAACCTGCATCCTTTCTGCCCGCTGGATCAAGCCAAGGGCTATGAAAAGCTGCTCAATGAGCTGTCAGACTATCTGGTGGAAATCACCGGCTATGACGCCATGTGCCTGCAGCCCAACTCGGGTGCATCCGGCGAATACGCCGGTCTGTTGGCCATCAAGAAGTACCATGAATCCCGCGGCGAGGGGCACCGCAATGTCTGTCTGATCCCTCAGTCGGCTCACGGTACCAACCCGGCTTCGGCGCAGATGGCCGGTATGAAGATAGTGGTTGTGGCCTGTGACAAGCGCGGCAACGTGGACATGGAAGATCTGCGCGCCAAGGCGGCCGAAGTGGCGGGCAACCTATCCTGCATCATGATCACTTATCCTTCCACCCACGGCGTGTATGAAGAAACCGTCTCGGAGATCTGTGAGGTGATTCATCAACACGGTGGCCAGGTGTATCTGGACGGTGCCAACATGAATGCCCAGGTGGGTGTGACCACTCCCGGCTTTATTGGCGCGGACGTTTCCCACCTCAACCTGCACAAGACCTTCGCCATCCCTCATGGCGGCGGTGGTCCAGGCATGGGCCCAATCGGCGTAAAAGCGCATTTGGCTCCTTTCGTTGCCGGTCATACTCTGGTTAAGCCGGGCCGCGAAAGCGACAACAACGGCGCCGTTTCTGCCGCGCCTTACGGCAGCGCCAGCATACTGCCAATCAGCTGGATGTACATCAAGCTGCTGGGCGCCAAAGGCCTGCGTGAATCAACCCAGAACGCCATGCTCAACGCCAACTATGTGATGAAGAAGCTGTCAGAGCACTATCCAGTGCTGTACCGCGGCCGTAACGACCGTGTGGCTCACGAGTGCATTATCGATCTGCGCCCGCTGAAAGAAGCCTCCGGCGTCACTGAAATGGATGTGGCCAAACGCCTCAACGACTACGGCTTCCACGCTCCTACCATGAGCTTCCCGGTTGCCGGAACCCTGATGATCGAGCCGACCGAGTCTGAGTCCAAGGCCGAGCTGGACAGATTTATCGAAGCCATGGTGGCCATCCGCGGTGAAATCGCCCGGGTCGAAGCCGGTGAGTGGCCTGCGGACAATAACCCGCTGCACAATGCGCCACACACGCTAGCCGACATCATGGATCCCGCCTTCGACAGCCGTCCATACGATCGCGAACTGGCGGTATTCCCTAATGCCACAGTCAAGGCCAACAAGTTCTGGCCGACCGTGAATCGTATTGATGATGTGTATGGGGATAGGAATTTGTTTTGTGCCTGTGTGCCCATGTCTGAGTACGAGTAACATGGCTACTTGTGATAACAACAATGGAAGTTGGAAACCTCGTAATCGAAGTTGGAAACTGAAATTGAAGTTGGAAACTAACTAAGTATAGAAGGCGAACCTGATGGTTCGCCTTTTTGTTATAAGAAAGTCAGTTTTACTCAGCTTTTTAATCACAGCTCTAAAACATTAATTGACTTACATTTTCTAATATTAGTAATGTGGCTACATGTTTTTGAAAATCCAAGTATTTGAGAGGGAGTATGAAGTTTTCTGAACGGAGAATGAAGGAAGCTCTTGAGCTTTTATTAGTTCTTAAGCAGGATAGCAGCCAAGTTGGACTTCTTCTCAAACTACAAAAGCAGCTGATAAGGCAGTTTGAATCGACCAGACTAACCTAGACATTTTCTTGGTTCATAAAATAGGTTCTATCATAGTCAGCCGGAGACTGATTATTTAAATAACCATGCTTTCGTTTGCTGTTATAAAACATTTCGATGTAATCGAAAATATCTTCTTTCGCTTTTTCTCTGTTTACGTACTTTCGTCGCTTAATTCGTTCACGCTTGAGTAGTTGGAAAAAACTCTCAGCAACCGCATTATCGTGGCAGTTTCCTCTGCGGCTCATGCTAATTGACAGGTTATGCTCGGCCGCAAATCGCTGCCAATCATAGCCCGTAAATTGACTACCTTGATCTGAATGTATTATCACCGTTTGTTTTGGCTTTCGTCGCCAGACAGCGGCAAGTAAGGCGCTTAACACTAAATCTGTATGCATCATCGATTGCATCGACCAGCCAACGACTTGGCGAGAAAATAAATCAATAACCACAGCTAAATAGAGAAACCCTTCGTACGTATCGATATAGGTAATATCGGTGACCCATGCCTGATTTGGCTGTACTACATCAAACTGTCTTTTAAGCTGATTATCTGCAACAACAGAGGGCTTAGAACCATTGTTGCCTTTGCGTTTCTTATAGCCGACCTGAGCTTGGATGCCAGCTAGCTGCATTAGTCGGTAGACCCTATTTTTCGAGCAACGCTCACCTAAATCCCGCATATCGCTTTGAATTTTTCGGTAACCGTATACACAACCACTTTCTAGCCAAGATTGCTTTATTAATCCTGTTAAGCGCCTATCATTTTTAGCTCGCTTAGATTCTGGTTGCTTAAGCCAAGAGTGAAAGCCACTGCGGTGGACTTGCAAAGCCTGGCACATCAGATTAATGGGGTATTGGTTGAGCCGAGATTTTATGAACGTGTACTTTTCTTTGACTCGCCCGCAAAGTACACGGCGGCTTCCTTTAACAGATCACGCTCTTGTTGGGTACGTTTTAACTCTTTCTCCAGGGCTTTGATGCGTTTTTCTTGCTCTGATAACTCTTGATAGTGTTCGCTATTGCTACCATAGCGTTTTAGCCAGAGGTAAAGGCTGTTAGTTGAGATATCTAAACGCTCGGCAACGCTTGAGACGGAATGACCTTTTTCGGTAACTTGCTTAACGGCCAGTATCTTAAATTCTTCGGGAAATCTTTTAGCGCTCATTAATCCTCCTAGGACACAAAGTTTACTACTTATTGGTGTCTAGGAAAATCTGGTCGATTCAATGCGTTGTAACTATTGGTTCTCATTCTTCAAGATGTTCAAAAATCATACTGTTTAAATAAACAGCTTTCATATATATTGTTTTGGTGTATATTAAAACGATGTATATAAGTTCTGGGTGTTTAAATGGAAACTGGGTTAGAGCAAATTTATCTTCATCATTCATACTTCAAAGGTAGGCTAACTCCAGTTGAATGCTTGGGGCATACAAATAACACTGGAGGAAATGGAGCCGGTAAGACAACCTTACTTAGTTTAATACCTGTTTTTTATGGGATGGAGCCGAGCAAAGTAGTTGATAGGGCCGCTGGAAAGTTATCTTTCGTCGATCATTATTTGCCAACAAAATTATCTATGATTGTGTTTGAGTATAAGAAGGAAGGTAGCCTCAAATGTGCAGTATTGTATAGATCTCGTGATGCAGTGGCTTATAGGTTTGTTGATGGCTCAGCTAATGAAGCGCTGTTTAATCAAGTTACATTAGATACCTTGAACAAAGTTGCAAGTGTTAAAGACTGGTTGAAAGATGTAGTTGCAAGCAGCTTTGATGTTTCAAAGCAAATTTCGACCAGTATTGATTATCGCTCGGTCATACAAAACGACAAGCAACGTTTAAGGGTTAAAAGAAAAGCACAAGCGTCTTTGGCACCGGAAGCTCATAAATTTTCTCTATGCACTCATGATTCACAAATGAGGCATATTGAGTCATTGGCATCGGTTTTGATGAGACATGACAAACTGTTAGCTCAATTTAAACTTATGGTGGTTGATAGTTTTCTTACAGATCAGATTGAAATCGGAGAGGCCCCTTATCACAAAGACGACTCAGAGTATGTGAGTAGTATTGAATCATTAATTGAATTAGATAAGCACAAAGATAAGTTTTCTGAATCCATACACCAATATGAAGCATTAAAAGAATCATGGAGTTACTTACTTGCTTATCAAGCTAGTCTTCAACAGGAATTAGCCACTGTTAAAGATAAATTTGAGAAGGCGGCAAAGAGAATTTCAAGTTTAAAATCTGAGAGAAGTGAACTACAACAAAAATACAACCAAGATACTTCTGTGCTCAACACAACATTCCAAGAGCTAACCAATCAAGCTGAAACGAAGAAAAACCTTATCGATAGTATTTACGATGAGCGTGAAAGGTGGGATGAAAAAGTCGATATTGCCACGAAGCTTTCGGAGTATGGTTCATTAGAGGCGTTTAAATTCAGAGCAGAGCAAGATGCCGAACACTTTAAGCAGCTGCTCGATTCAGCTAGCGCTGAGACGCAAGCTTATGATGCAAATGTACGTAAAGTAGAAAAAGCTTCAGAACAATTTGAGAAAGCTGAAATCCAGAAAATTGCAGACTTGACCCAAAAACTACATGAAGTTGAGGTGGCTACTGAACAAAGGCTACTAGAGAAGAGCGATGAATTTGCTTCAAAGATGGAAGCTGTTAGCGAAGATAGAGCACTCCTGAGTAAGTCATTGTCTGAGGAATTGAACAATTGTCGAGTTCAGTATGAAATTGCAGGGAAGTATACAGACACTGAGGATTCGGAGTTAAAAGAGTTAAGTAGTAAAGTTGAATCCTTAAAAAATTACGTTATATACGACATCGCCCAGAAAAAGTCGACTTGTGAAGCTGAAGTTCGTGATGCAAAAGTGGCTAGGGAGGACTTGCTTCAGCAAATAAAAAGACTAAAGAAAAAGTTGGAAGATACTGAAGAAAGAAGAGTTGAAATAACACGTCAGTTAAATCCAGACGATGGGACCGTAAGAAGCTTTCTTAATAAAAATATAGTTGATTGGAGAGAGTCTATAGGTAAGGTCTTGAGGCCCGAGTTATTATCTTTCAGAACACTATCTCCTGAAGTATCTGATGATGCTGAAACAAACAGCATATTTGGGTTATGCATAAACCTAGAAAATGTAGTGCCTCCTGAAGAAGCTTTATCTGATGATATTTTGAATCAACGAAGAGAGGAGTTAGGGAGAGAGATAGAAAATATTAAGTCTGATATAGGTGCGGTTGAGAAAAAAGCGAATGATCAAAATAAATCAATCGAGAAGTTAAAACTACAGGCTGATGGCTTAGTGAGGGAAGAGCATCGTATCAAGAAAGAAATAGAAACTTGTACTTTGCTTCAACAAAAGACCAAACAGCGAATCGATAGCAATATCGAACGCCGACAGAAAGAAATAAATGTAAGTATTTTAGTGTCGGCTAAAAAACTCGAAAGCTTTGAGCTAGAAACAAATAATATTAAAGAAGTGGAAACTGCTAAGTTTCAGGAAGACAAGCTTGCATTTAGGGCAAATGCATCGGCAGAAATAGGTCTATTACGGGAAGAGATTTCTGTCAAAAATGACTCTATTACCAATAGCCAAGAAGAGCTAAAAAAACGATTAGACGACTTAAAAGCTGCTTTCGATAGTCAGTTAAAGAAAAAGGAAATAGATCCCACAACAATTGATGCCGCCCGCACAAGAAAAGAGCAATCTGAAAGCAAGTATAGAGAAGTTAAGGCTTTTGATAAGGAAATCTCGGAGTATAGGTTATGGGAAAGTTCGGCTTGGGTTAAATTAGAAAATTACGAGAGTCAGCTATCTGCCCTATTAGATAAGGCTTCAGTGGCTCATAGAGAGCTTGAGTTAGCAAAAGAGCAATATGAAAAAACAAGAAAAAGCCTGACCGATGATATTGAGAGCCTCGCCGAGCAGCACGATAAGCTCGAAAAGGAAGAGAAAGCGATTATTTCTATTCTTGAATCTATAGAATTACATACACAAAAGATCCCTATTGGTCACCAGCCAATCCAATTAGGTGAATCATTCCCTTTAGAATTACTGATTGAATCTTCGAAAGAATGCTTGAGTTCAATTAATAAACTTAGACATAAAATCAGTTCTGCTGTTAAGAAAGTTGGCGACATACTGCTGAGTACAGGCAGTACCAACAATAAGGTATTACATATCTGGAAAAACATGGAAGAGCAACGTATAGCTTTGTCTCCTCATGATAAATTTTCGGAAGAATTTCATATTGAAAGTGTTACTGATGTAAAGAGGCTAATTGAAGAGTCGATACCAGACATCAAAGCAGTAATATTAGAGTCAATAAAAACTGTGGGCGCAAGGTACATACGCTTTTATCAAGCTCTCGATGGCCTAAAAAGAAAAGTTAAAAACGTTTCTTCGAAGCTGGTTAAAGAGATTAACACTTCAAATAACTTTAATGCATTAGACAATATTAGAGTGGAGTTGGTATCCAAAGTCGATGAGTTTGACCTTTGGGGAGATCTCAGGAGCTTCAATAGTGCTTGGAATAAATGGGGAGAAACAGGAAGAGAAAGCTTACCTGAAAAAGAGTTCATTGTGGCATTTTCCAATGTAATAGCGGAGCTAAAACAAAGCAAAATTTCTAGCTCAATAGACTCATTGGTAGATATTGACATCTCTATGACGGAAAATGGTCGACCTGTAAATATCAGAACAGACGCAGATCTTAAGAATATAAGCAGTACCGGTATATCCAAACTAGCAGTGATTGTAGTTTTTTGTGGAATGACTCGTTATTTATGTAAAGACAGAAACATTACCATTCATTGGCCTTTAGATGAGCTTGGAGAATTGTCAGATGAAAATGTGATGCTTTTATTTGATTTTATGGATCAGAATAACATCTCATTGTTTTGTGCCCAACCTAATCCTTCAGTTGTTCTTCTTAGATATTTTTCTACGAAAAATCATGTGGATAAAAATCTTGGAATTAAGAAATATGTATCTAACGAAGCTAAGAAAAAGAATCCGCTTAAATCTAAGCTATTAGCTGAAAAAGAACAGGAGCAAGCTAATGTCTAGTCGCTTTGAGAACTGTGTAGAGGAGCTTCTGAGTCAAAATATTATTTGTGAAGTCACGAATCCAGAGGGCTTCGCTTATTTAGATAATTCGGGACATGAAGAAAGCATTAATAATTTTCTCCATAGAATAGGTCGAAAGGTAGTTAGAACTAGAGATAAGAAAGGTTTTTACTGTGTATTTAGTTCCATTGAAGAAACAAAAAAGAGAAATGCAGTCGAACGACATTTTGAAAATGTCATCGTAAATTTGGAAGGCCTAATCAATTGGCTAAGGCTCGTCAGAAATGCTGGTAATGAGTCTAGGCCAATTGAAGCAGGAATGAGGTTACATGAATCCGAATTGTTGTCAGCAATAGAGGAATCCTCTTCTCTTAACTTGCAGTTGGACAATATTGCTCATCAATTTAATCGAGCGCAGAAATCTACAGAGGTGAAGTCAAAGCTACGTTCTATTTTAAACTTCTTAGAAAATGAAAAGTACTTCACTAGCATTGGTAATACTGGTTCAGTGTATATAGCTACTGCAAAGTGGTCACTGATTTATGATCAGCTAGAGTTTATTCGAATGTATGACGGCTTCGAGGAGAAAGAACCTGTAGAGCAACAAACGGAGTTGTTTTAATGGGAAGAAAAGAAGATTCAAAGGCTGCAATTCGAGCTCTTAATAAACACGTAGAGATCGTAGATGAGTCTTGTTATGTCGCCAGAGGGCAAATTGAAGATTCACCAGAAAATGAGAAGGTTATTGACTCTCTTCGCAAAAATAGACTGGCTTATTACTTGGATGAGTCCCTAGGAGTACAGCTCCATAGTAAAGTTCGCGGTTTACTCGATCATGTGACTAGTAGGCACCGCTTTAGAGAGAGGCATGGTGCTTTTTCTGGATTAATTGATGACTTAGAAAATTCAATTCAAAGCTATAAACAAGCAAAGTCACGTAGATTTAATGATGGAGAAAGATTCTTTGATGAGACAAGAGAAATCGTCATGGAACTCATGGACACACTCACTGAGACAGTAAATATGTTCCATCACGTTATTGGTGACGAATTTAGCGTGGCATTTGATATCGATGAAAAAATAAAACTTACTACGAGATGTAAGGACGAAATTACTAAACTAAACCTAGTATTTGCTCAACTGAGTGTTGAGAAAATGAGTGATTGGGTTGGACTAGATCTCCAACTTGAAAGGTTACTGATGAAAGCGCTTAAAGGGCATGTAGACAAATGCTTAAAAGACTTGGCTGCCAGCAATCGTAAACTCGTAAAAATGCTGGATAAGTTATTGAAAGATAAAAGCGCTCAAAAGCTCAATAAACTTATCGACTCCTTTCATAACAAGTATGTATCAGAGCCAGGCTACAGGCCTAGCATTTCAGCTTTGTCTGATCTGCCTATTTGTGTCTCAATTGCGGATAAGCTTTCTCTAGGTGGTTTCGCCGATTTGGAAAGTGCAAAAGATGAAGAGCATTTAATTAATGCGGCGCTCTCGGCTCTAAAAAAATCAAAGAGTTCCAGCTTAGAATTAAGAGTTGATGAGCAAAAGGTAGAAATTACAGATGGTCGAGGTGAAGAAATTACCGAAGAGCTAGACCCGCTCATACAAAATGTAGAGTTTTTCTTTGATGCAATCTTCGACGATGAGTATACCCAAGATCTATCCGCTATGGCTGTATTTCACAA
This sequence comes from Shewanella chilikensis, assembly GCF_002836945.1. GTDB lineage: Bacteria > Pseudomonadota > Gammaproteobacteria > Enterobacterales > Shewanellaceae > Shewanella > Shewanella chilikensis. The sequence goes on along the minus strand of NZ_NIJM01000001.1, from coordinate 94,983 downwards.
TTTGAATGTAGAGTCTACTCCAGAAGATTGGATGTTGATGATCATGAGCTATTTTGAGGCCCAGAGAAAAGCAGTACTGAAAGTAGCTGAGGTGGAAGAAGTTAGAGAAATTATAGCGCCTTTCGATGGGGCTATATATGTCAAAGACATACTCTTCAGAAAGGTTGCTCATGAAGCTAGATAAAAAGACTATAAGAGCTGCCCAGAATTTAATCAGAAGATCTCCCAGTCAAATCAGTGAATCGGCTGTTCTGCGTGCAATTGTTCAAGAACTCGAAATTGGCATAATCAGAAATAAAAAAATATATTTCACACCATCAAACCTAATTGAAATAGAAAATTATTTTAACAAGGTATTGGGAAAGTCAATTTTAGACATCGATTTAGATGTGGAAACTAGGCTTGAGGCTTCCTCCTTTTTTAGTAATGAAAAATGGGCATCTGGAGGCGTTTTTGAAGTGATGCTCTCAATGACGGGCAGAGGAATCATCCCTGGAATTAAAGACGCAATCGAAGCACAGCCAAATATTGTCTATTCCATGAAGCTTCGCGATATTGATGTCACTAAGATAAGTAAGTTAATCATCGTTGAAAATGGGGAACTCATAACAAATTGGGAACTAGTCATTCCTTCTTTACCGCTTGAATATCAAAGTGCCATCGCCGTATTTCGTGGTTATGGTAAAAATCAAAAATACTTAAACGAGTTAATTTGCAAAGTTCGGCCAGACACTAAGGTTGGAGTGTTCTTTGACTATGATGCTGCGGGAATAGACATGGCATTAAAGCTCGCTGAGCATAGAGTGATCGACCTGATCATTCCAAGCATACTTCCTGAGGATGTGATTGCCAAATCAAAGCTGGAGGAGTTTGGGAATCAGTTTGAACAGTTAACACGAAGACTTAACTCTCCTGATACGCCCTATGAAATTAGAGAAGTTTTAAAGAACCTAGAAAATAACAAGTTGGCCATAACACAAGAACACCTAATCACGCATGGTGTTCCCCTGAAGTTAATTAAAAATGTGGGAGAAACCATATGATTAATGGAGGATTAAATACAAAGGAAGTAAGACTAAAAGCAATCGAGATGTTTGCGTATTGGGAAGGGGGTGTAAACGCTTCAACGTTGGCAAAATTATTTAAAGTCACCATTAGCAATATTACTAAAAGCTTCACTGAATATAGGGACCTATATCCTAATTCATTGAAATATAATAAAAGCTTAAAACAGTATGAGCCAACTTCTAGTTTCACCTGTCACTATATTGATGAAACATGGCAGGAGTATGTGGCATTTTTAAGGATTAATAGTCAAGTATATAAATCCGATTACTGGGGAGCTTTGGCTGTCGATTTTGGTCCTTTACATACTGGAAACGTTGACCCCAAAATAGTTAGGGTTGTAACTCAAGCTATAAACAAGAAGCTATCAGTTAAGGCTACTTATTACTCTCTAACCAACCCCAATGGCATCGAAAGGATTATTCATCCTATTGCATTAGCTGATAGTGGTGTTCGTTGGCATTGCCGAGCATATGATGAATATCGTAGTGAATTTAGAGACTTTCATCTTGGTAGAATCACTGCTGCGGAACTGAATGAGCCGTCTGAGGTTGAGTATGAACAAGATGAAGCTTGGATGACCATGATTAAACTGAAAATCGCCCCGCAACCCGCCTTAACTGAACCTCAGAAACAGGTAATTATGATGGACAAAGGAAAGGGGGATAGCTTCACTGTAGAAGTTAGAGCTGCTATGGCTGAGTATTATATTCAGTATCACCTTATAGATAAGGAAATAAGGGAAGGTAATCCCTTAGTCAGACCTTTGTATTTAGAAAATTATGACGAAGTGAAAGCTTGGTTATTTGGGTAAAGATTGTATGGAAGACATGGAGTTACTTATCATTCACGATCGGCTGGAAGAAATATTACGAGCAGAAACGCATGTATTAGAAAATAAACTACTATCTGATCCTCTCAATGTTAACAGGAAAGGACATCCAAGTTTGACTGATATCTGGTATTCACCAGGTGTTGAATTTAAGTGCCTATTGGACAGGAATGTAGTTTCTTATTTGATCAGCTTGGTTAATGGTTTAGATATTTCTGAACAGAAAAACCAACAGCCCTATAGGAGTGTAGCTGCTCTGCAAGCTGTACTAAATGCAGGAAATATTTTATCGGAAACAGGTTATTCCTATCACGAATATATAGAGCGAAATGGTTTAGATAAAGCAGATGATGAGCTAGCATTATTTCGAACAGCTGATAACTTAAATCCTAATATTTACTTAGACTTATTTCTAAAGCAAAGAGATAGCATAAGTCGTAATGAACTGTCTTTGTTTAAGACAGGCGAGCTTATAGGTGGCAAGTTACCAGAGAGATTAACTTTGGTAGAGAGAAATGCAGTCATAATAAAGAAAGCGATATCTCTAGCTCGTTCTAAAAGAATATCTCCATATCAAACCATGCTTGAACTGATGGATTGGATATATGATGAATATATGTTTTCAGCACCATCATTTCACTTTTTATCTGTTTATTTTAGTAGCTGGAAAATTTCAAAAATGCTCAAATCTCATGGGCCTAAAGATCTTAGAAACGCTATATGGGATATTTCTTTCATTCAACTTCTAATTAAATACTGTCGTGAAGACAGCGATTCTGTTTGGTTATTTAGTTCATTTGATAAAGCAATTCATTCCGTTGTTGACCTCACATTCGTCAGAAGGGAAGAAGATGAAAGCATGTACATGGAAAGGCTTGAAAACTCATATGCGTCTATGTGGGGAAAGAAAAATGGTTACGGTAAAAAGTTACTAAATAAATTGGTAAAAATTAGTGAAAATGGCGACGATCCTCAGAGGAAGATAAATCTGTTTAATGGCAGTGCAGAATACCAATTCGATTTAAGGGCGAGAGTTCAAAGGGAATATGAGGAGGCTTTATCTTGAATAATATAGCGACTATGGAGCCAATTAAAGAGCAAAACATTGGTATTAAGGCAGAGATCTTAGAAGAAATAGTTCGCCGAAAGGAAGTCTATAAAAAGTCCCCAGCAGATATGATTTCTGCGTTCAACCGTGAAGTTGAAACTGAAAAAGAGTACAACGGAAGACAGTTACTTGAGCTTCTTCAAAATGCTGATGATGAAAAGTCAGATGAGGTAAGAATTGAATTAGATACTAAAGCTAATTTGCTAAGTATTAAAAATAGAGGAACTGGCTGTAGCGCTTTTAGCTCTAACGGAATTAGATCTTTAATGATTTCTAATTTGAGTACTAAAACATCTAAAAAGTTCATAGGAAATAAAGGGCTTGGCTTTAGATCGATCATTAATTGGAGTGAATCGATATCAATTAATAGCAACAACCTAAGAATTGAGTTTTCAAATGAAATTGTAAATGGTGTTTTTGATGAGCTGTTTTTACCAGGAGAGCGCAATGCTATTAGAAAAGCACAAAATTTACCTGATTCAATTTATCCTATTCCATTCCTATCTATTCCGAAGTTAACAGAGGAAATAAATCACGACTGGATCACGTCAATTGATATACGATACAAAGTTGGCTTCCTAGGTGATATTAAAAAGCAAATAGACGAGTTAAAGAGTGAGATCCTACTCTTTTTAAACTCTATTAAAACATTAACAGTTTTTGTTGATGGAAAGTGTATCAAGGCAATAGATAAAACGGATCTTAGTGAAAAATGGAACGTCTATGAACACAAAGGAGAATTACCTAAAGAGTTATGGGATAAAGAAAGTGAAGAAGAGTTCTTCGATTTAAAAATTGCTCTGCAAGATGAACTCTGCTGTGATATTCGAGAAATTTTCGCATATTTCCCTACTAAATTAGCTGTTGACTTTCCTTTTATTATTCATGGAACCTTCGAATTAAACAGCTCCAGAAATGAGATAAATGACAGTGAAAAAAACCGCTTCATTTTAAGAGAGTTAGTTAAGTTAATTATTGATACAGCGAAATCTTTAACGAAAGGTAATATTAGTTACAAAGCTATTGAGCTTTTGTCATACAACAATCCTAATAACATTCTTATGGAGCTGGGGTTCTACGATGCTATTGATGATGCGATCAACACTTTGGAGGTGTTTCCTTGTGTTGACGGAACTTATAGAAAAAAATCAGAAGTTATATTTATAGATGCGCTTTCTAGTTTTGTGTGCTCTATTAACCAAGAGTTCGTCTTTGAAAACTTGTTAATTCCCTTAGATGGCACTACCGACCTTTCGAGTTTAAATTTAAATGGAAGTGTAGATACTGAAAAATTGAGAGTTTTAAGTAAAAATATAAATAGCATAGAAGACAGAGCTTCTATGATTTATATGTTTTACCACACTTTCAAGCATGATGAAAAATTAGAGCTTTTAATTGACTCAAGTGGAGCATTGATTTCTCTTGAAGATGAAGTATATACGCCTTCATCGATAGATATTAGTGTACCTGATTATATCAGTATCAAGTTTATTCATAGAGACTTGTTTGAATTATTGATCAAAAAATTTGAGATTGATTCGAATGAAAAAGCTCGTGAATTGCAGAGAGCTTTGAGACAAATCACAAATATTCAACAGTATCAGCCTATACCGGTACTTCAGAAAATAGTTTCAAATGCAAACCGTTTAATTAAAGAAGACAATAACAAAGTTGAAGAAATACTAACCAGTATGGTTCGTTCTCTTTATGAAAATTTCAATAAATTGAACTATCCACAACAAATACCTGATTCAAAAATCCAACTTTACAATAAAGAACATACTCTGACTGATGCAAGCGATTTATATTTATCTAAGGGCTATCCTTCTGGAACTTTAAATGAGTTCTTATTTGAAGGAATATTCAGAGATAATGTATTTCTATGTGCACCTTCCAAATATAGGTTAGGTGAAGAGGATCCGGATAACCTAGAACAGTTCTTTTTATGGCTAGGAGTTAACAAAAATAGTAAGTTTAACGAAGTTAAAGGTAGAAGAAATTTAGAGTACGAAAAATTTGTTTTTCAGTGTGTTCCTCGCCCTTTAGGTTATAGAGTTGGTTCTTTTCATTACAAGGAGATCGATAACTTTGAGCTTATTGCGCAAAATATCTCGTTAGAAAAGCTAGTCATATGGTTTATCCAAGATAAAGACATTTATAATCAGTTAGATGATTCAGCAAATACTGACAAATTTAGTTTTAACAAGGACAGAGAATATTATGGGTCTTATAGCCATAATATTTCACATAAACCTTCATTTATTAAGTATCAAGTAAAATCTCTCGGGCTGTTTAGAGACTTTTTTTTCGCTAATGAGAAGCTAAGCCCTCTTGTAAATAGCATCAGCTTCAATTTTGATTATGAGCAATTCAATTATTTCGGTATTAGTCGATCAGATGTTGAAAGTTTGTTATTAAAAATTGGTGCAACTGATAAATTTGAAAAACTATCTTTGGAAGCAGTACAAAGAATCATTAGTGAACTTCCGGTAAAGTCCCCTGATGGGAGACAGACTCAGGCAATATATAAGTTGGCGGTTAGGCATTTTGAAGTCAATAAACAACCTTTGGACAACCAAGAAACGAAGCTTTTTGCTTTAAAAGGACAAACTCGTTCTTATCAATCTGCTGATAAAGTTTTTTACAATGGAAATATAAAACTACCGAGGAAGATTGCCGCCAGCGTACCAGTGTTAAACTACCCAAGAAGACAAAACACTCAAAATATTATCGAGTTTTTTGGAGTGCAGAATCTAAATGAACTAGATGTCGAAATTACAAGTACATCCTCTTTACCTTCTTTAAGTAGTAGCTTCTCGTCATTTTTAGAGGAAATTGCCCCATATATTTTGGTTTATCGAATACAAGATATTGAAAAAGATCAGTCTGCGAAAGCAGAACTAGCAAAATTGAGACGGTACAGGGTTGTTTTATGCGATGACGTTAAGTATCAGATTAATGGAGAAAGTTTTGAGCTAGAAAATAATGACTACATTAAACAGGATAACGATTTTGTCATTAAAGTTAGACCTGAGTCAACGGTCGGAGATCTTAGGCATGATTTCGATTTTCAAGAAACCTTTGCAGATATAATAGGATTAATTTTCGATATTCAGGACACCCGAGTATTCCGAGATGTTGTCAAAGAGGAAGCTTCGTATCTAGAAAAAACTATTAAAAATGATATTGGTGAAGAAGAGTTAATTAGAACAAGAGAATTATTAGGAATCTCAGATGAACTGTATTCATTTTGGAAAACAGTCTATTCCTTATTAGGTAAAACTTATAGGTTTGAGTCTGATGATAATTTGCTTGAAAGTGTGTCGGCTGAGCTTGAATTGCAAATTGATGTTGAAAGAATAGATTTCAAGGAGTTGGATGGCCTTGAAAGTTGCAGCGCGATAAAAGAGCTTTTCGCGGAGAAGGGAATAAATGTTGCTGACTTCAATCGTTCAGAATTTGCGTACTATAAGATAGATTTATCAAAGTATCATGTTAGTAAGCTAAAACAGGCGTTCGAGAGAGCTTTATATTTGTTTAAGAAGATGTTGTATCAATGGTGCATAGTAAATTCTAGAGAATCTCAATTTACTCATTACGTATCACAATACGAGAGTAACGATAATTTCATTATTTTATCAGCTAGACAAAATAAACAATCTTTTGAAATGAACTACGAAAAGTATGTAAACAACTATATCTCAGATGTTTTAGGGCAAGAATCTATCGAAGAAACACAAATTGATTTTGAAGCCGTGTACGACAAACACGCTGAATTAATTGATATTGATAGGGTTGAAGGTGATCAAGAACTAATGAGTCTAATGTTTTTTTCTCATAAGTGGGAAGAAGTTAAAACTCGTATAAATGAAAAATTTGAGTCTGAGAATGTTACAAAGAAACCTCACGGTGTTGAGGGTTCTGTTCGACAAACTAAACAAATAAAGAGTGCATCTCTTAGTAAACCAAGAAATATCAAAAACAACCAAAGTAAATCGAAGAAACCATTTAAACACTCAAAGTCATTATCGGATAACAATAGAATCAACGGTAAAAGGTCTGAAGAAGACGTTTATAATTCTCTTGTTAAACAGTTTGGTAAACAAAAAGTTACTTGGGTATCTAAAACTAGTGATGGCGATGGTTACGATATTAAATATATCAATGAACTTGACGTAACGAAGTATGTTGAAGTTAAAACTTACTCTGGTGATAGATTTCATTTGAGCAGGAATGAGCTTGAATTTGCTAGGAAGAATATTGGGAATTATGAAATTTTCTTAGTCTCTAATGAGATTCTTAGAATTGAACATATAGACTTTGATGATAAAGAACGGTTCCATCTAGAAAGCAGAGAATATGTTGTTTCGTTTACAATAGAGTAGTAAGTCTCACACTTGTTAACCATTTGTGGGTTTTGTTGCTTAATTCGATGGAACTAAATCAAGAAGCTACGATCTGATCGGCTACACCCATTAATCGTCGTAGCCTCATGCCTAAACCTCGTTACAAAACAACTAACTGGACGCAGTACAACAAAGCCTTAATAAACTGTGGTTCTCTGACCTTTTGGGTTGATGAGGAAGCGATAGCCGAGTGGAAGCAAAACAAACAAGGCAAGCGCGGCAGACCTCGCCAATTTAGCGACTTAGCCATTACTACTGCACTGATGGTGAAACGCATATTCTCTATGCCGTTGAGAGCACTGCAAGGATTTCTAGACTCGGTATTTAAGCTGGCTAACATCCCGCTAGTTTGTCCGCACTACACCTGCATAAGCCGTCGCGCTAAGGAAGTTGAGGTTTCATTTAAAACTAAAACCAGAGGTGCGATACAACACCTAGCTATTGATGCCACAGGTCTCAAGGTTTATGGTGAAGGTGAATGGAAGGTCAAGAAGCATGGTACTGATGGGAAGCGTAGGGTTTGGCGTAAGCTGCATATCGCAGTAGATACTAGCACCCACGAAATAGTCGCAGCAGAGCTGAGCTTATCTAACGTAACCGATGCCGAAGTACTTCCCAACTTGCTTAAGCAGACACGTCGTAAAATCATTGAGATATCAGGAGATGGTGCTTATGACACAAGGAATTGCCATGATGCCATACGGGTCAAGCGAGCTGTTGCGCTCATCCCGCCAAGAGAGGGAGCAGCCTTCTGGGAACAAGGGCATCCTCGTAACTTAGCGGTAGGTTGCCAAAAGCTCTACGGCTCCAACAAGAAGTGGAAAAAGCGGTATGGCTATCATAAGCGCTCGCTATCAGAGACAGCAATGTACCGAGTAAAACAGCTGCTAGGTGGGAAATTAAGCTTAAGAAGTTACAATGCTCAGGTTGGCGAGACTTACGCCATGATCAAAGCGCTGAACAAGCTTACAGGGTTTGGTATGCCTGAAACTCAGTATGTTGTATAGGAATTGCTCAATTTCAGGCGGTTTGGTTTCCTGTCCGAATTACGCAACAAAGCCCCCAGTATCCCCGCCCGTATCTGCCATTCAATGCTGCTATAGTCTGAGTCCTCCAGGGTTTTGCTTATTACAGCGCGAATAGGGTTCAGGTCAACATAAACCATGCAGGCTAATAGGTTACATCACCCAGCATTAAAAAGGTGATTGAAGAACAATTGTTGTGGTGGTTGACTGGTGGGTTATAAGCTGGTAGTGGTGGTGTTAACAAGGAGGTATAAAGTGAAAAAAATATTTCTCTTACTGGTGGGGATTCTACCATTTTCATCAATGGCTACTCAGAACTATTTGTGCTCAAGTTGTACAAATGATGCTAGTGCACGACAGTTTGCTGTTAAAAATTTTACGCCACGTCTAAATTGTTACCCGGAAGACAGAACTCAACCCATGACACCAGATAATATGATTTGTGGCTCAACGAGCAATAACATAGCCCTGGTCAACCCCAATTCCGGTGTTGTTTATAGTTTCAGTGTAGGGCACGGCTCTGATGGGACAGCTTATAAAGCGACGACTTGGTCTTTTTCTATAACATCAGAACAAAAGGCTCTTTTGTCAGATGCCGGGCTAGCCTATGGAGCCTTAAAAAAATCAGTTTTAGAACAAAATAAAATCCGTCGAGACGAGATTGGTATTATCTCAGCTGGAATTAATCAAGTTGGATTATATGATAGTAAGCAGGGTAGCAGTTCTGGTGTTTCAAGCGAGTGCTCCATAGACACAGCACTCACTGTTATAGTTGACCCAAATAAATTAACAGATATAGAAAATAAATTAAAGTCAGATATAGTTAGCGGTACTCGTCTTTTGGAGGATATTCATGCTGTATTGAGTAAGAATGGTTCGTCAATCGATATAAATGATGTACAAGTAACTCTAAGTAATCGGCTGGGAACAGTAGGTCTTAACTATACAAATAAAGATCCATCCTTATCACTTCAGTTCGGCTTTAGACAGTCTGAGGGTAGTGGGTTTATGACAGATTATCTTCTATTTGACTTAAGTGTTATTAAAAATGACAACATCACAGCTACACCAATAATTGATTTAACATTGAATGATCTTTCGGTAGTCGCTGGAGGCTATACTTTAGCACAGTTGAAGGGGAAGAATGGTCCTCTCGCTTTTACTGACCCCTGCATTCTTAGCAAGTTAAAAACACTAGGTGAAAGCGGTGATTTTAAAAACTCATCAGGTGGTCCCTCCAACTTCAGCAATGTTGGTGAAAATACCGGCGAATCTAGTGACGGCGGGTACCAAACTTGTACGGTTTATTTCTATCAGGTAGGTGCTCTAAAATACGTATTTAGAGTTCCAGTTAATGAATGTTAAATCTGATTTTTTATTTAGGCTGGCTTTTATTGCTCACAAGAGCCAGCTATCCCTATCATATTGCTTTAAAAGCTTGGGCTGCTTCTTGTCCATTGAAATAGATGATTTTTACGGAAACTCTCGTTTTCTCCATAACCGCTCCCAGCGTACCATCCGACCCTTTGAACAACCGACTAAGGCCCTTGGTTAAGCTCGCCATTGATGGAGTGTTTAAGCAGTTCAATATGGCCGCGCTTGTCATTGCAGGCACCCGGTAGAATCTGTAGAACGCAGGGGCAGGATTGATGATGTCGTTAGAGTTCAAATTTCCGCTAAGAAAGCATTGCAGAAGGCTGCTTGTAACATTTATCCTGAACCTTACTCAAATGATATCAATGCTTTACATAGCTAAGTATTGAGCAAGGTTTTATACAAGGAACAAGATAAATGGAAACAGATGTGCTGGAGATTTTGCAGAACTTCCACTCTGATGGGCTTTTTGTTGCTCCCAACATACCCAGTAAGAAAGCTAAAAATGCCAGTGCATGTTATGGCATGCCTGCGTCAGTCAATATTTATGCCATAGTCGATTCTACGGTTTTTGGTTCTGCAAAAAATGGTCTGGCATTTACATCTGAAGGATTGTTTTGGAAAAATGACTGGACTACAACTTCTGCAAAAAACCAAATGTCGTGGGAAGAGTTGATAAACACCAGTCAAGAGCATGCCGTTGACGGTTCCGAGCTGTTGTTGGGGCAAGGCTGTGCTTTTGGTATGGCGGGTTCCGGGATGAAGCCCGCGGTTTTATTGACACTATTGGAAAGACTGACCCAAAAGATACAAGGCAATACAGGGACGACAGAAACTGCTGAAGTTTCGAATGTGGCACAAGCCGGCGTTACTCCGGCAGCAGATGCAAATAGTGACGCTTCTGTCTGCAACACAGCTTCGGCGAGCGTTACTGCTGAAAATCTTCCCCCTGAAGGCGTTACAACCGAGAGTGTTACTCCGGCAGCAGATGCAAATGGTGACGTATCTATCACCAATACAGCTCCGGCGGGCGGCAAAGCTGAAAGCGCTGCCCCCGAAAGCCTTACGCCTGAAAAGCCGCAGCAGGAATCCAGTTCCAAGCCTGCTTTTGAAGGTAGCTATCAGCGGGAATACTTGGATATAGTTAACGCTGTGGCCAAGAGGCATCGTCTATCCCAGCAAATCCAAATCGCGCCGGCTATCAAAGTCCACAAAGTCAGAAAAGTCATTGAGATATCAGAGGGTAAAATTGAACCTTACGATATCCTGATGATTGTGGATAACACCTTTATGCAAACAACCAAAGATTTTCTGGTTGTGACTCCTCACGCCATTTGGGCTAAAGGTACGCTAAGAAAGGTAGAGAGCTTTTCCTTAAGTGAAATTCGTAGTATTCGCTGTGATAAAAAAACTCTGTTTATCAATGATTATGACTTCCAATACTTGGATCAGTTTTCTGAAAACGAAGTTTTGATATTGACGAATATGCTCGAAGAGCTAGTGGTCGCATTGCGTAAGTCTGACTCCGTATCGGATACTGACGAGCAGCTTGAATTACCTGCTGCTTTGGATACTTTGTTATCCAACATATACGAAGTGGTATTGGATGATGTTGTTTCCGGCTTGAGGGACAAGGGATACCCCGAAAACAAACAGTTGGTTACTTCGATGGCGGAATGTTGTTTTAGTACCTTTTTCATTGTTGACTCCCACTTAAAATATCGGCATCAAGATACAGCTGAATTGGTGGGGCAATACTTACTCGCTCAAACATTGTCTGGCTTATTTGCGTTAATGAGCGTAGAGCGGTTATGGCACCGTACAGAAGTGAAATCCACCTATGTGATGATGCAATGTTCTGTGATCATTCGAACATGCCAGTACTTTGAAAGACAAGGAATAGCGTTACGGCCGAACCAAAACTGGTATTTGCAGCTTTTTCAAACTGTGATGGACGCCAATACCCTGGAACAAGGTGCAGAGTTAATTGACCGGGAGATGGGTAACCTCAGTGCCGATAGACAATTAGCCATTGATTGTGCCTTCAAGAGTGGTAAGGGGGTTAGGGAAATGTTGTGTGATGCTCTTTGACCGGTTCCAGTTGTTCTCAATAGGTGTGAGTCAAGCCTACATTAACGTATGAAACAGCGCATTTCAGTCTTGTTCTAATGCGAAAAAGTGGTTACCAGTTAGGCGGTGGATTATTCGCCTCTTAACTGGTAGTACAGTAGAAATAGACATGCCTATGTATAAGCGTCGAGTTAAAGATGGCATCACTGCCAACATTAAAACGACGCAACCACTACTTAAATGAGTCATGGTTCCAGCTGCCAAGGTACTTAAAGGTAAGCACTTTTAATGATGAGTCATTGGCATCTAAGCCGGTTTGGGCTCGTTCAGGTGATAAATGAATACAAAAGTCAAATTTTCAGGCAGGGTAGGGTTATAAAAATGATAAATGTCTATGTGGTATTTCTATTTGCCTGTTTTTCAAAAGTTTTTATGCTTTAGTTTCCCCATTCCAAGGATTTAGTCTGCTAAGCCCTCCTTCTGGAAATATTTGCTATTTCTCTCACAACAACTTGAATCCCATGCCAAAGCTGACTAGCTTTGTGTGATGCAATGGAAGGCGGGATAGTCTGGCTCGCCGGTATGCGGTAACAGATAGGGAGAGGCTGTTTATGTTTAATCGAGTGTTGAGTCGGGTGTGGTTGGGTACAAGATCCTTTGGCAATAAGGCGGCCGTCAGTGCCAAGCGCTTTTGGGCTTATCTGCCTATCCATGTGTCTATCTTGGTCTCTGTGAGTGTGCTGAGCGCCTGTAATTCGGATTCACAAGAGGTGGTGCTCAATCCTGTCGACACGGCCAAGATGCAGCAGACGGTGGAACAACTGGCCAAGGAGATGCTGGTGCCCGGCGCAGTGGTGATTCTGCGAACGCCAAGGGGCGATTTTAAAACCGCCTATGGGGTAACCCGTTATGGCGGCAATGAAGCGACCGATTTTGACCAGCATGTCAGGGTGGGATCCAATACCAAGACCTGGGTCGGTACCGTGATTTTGCAGATGGTGCAACAAGGGCGATTGCAACTGAATGACACTGTCTCCATGTTTCTCAACAATGTACCAAACGGTGAGTTGATCACCATAGAGCATTTGCTTACGATGCGCAGCGGCCTTTTCAACTACACCACCACACTTGAGTTGAATCAGACGCTTGATGAGCAGCCAACCAAGGTGTGGACTCAGAATGAGCTACTGGCAATGAGTTTTGCCCATAGACCTGGTTTTGCCCCCGGCAGCGCATTTGAATACTCCAATACCAATACCGTCTTGCTGGGACTGATTGCCGAGCAAATCGATGCCAAGCCGCTGGCGACTGTGATGCAGCAGAGGTTGTTTGCTCCCTTGGGGCTTGAGCGGACTCTGTTTCCCGATATCCATTCGAATACTCTTCCCACGCCCTTGGCGCGGGGTTATATGTATGGCACCAATGTGTTGACTATGGATCCACCCTATATGCTGCCCGAAAAGATGCAGCGAGAAGCCCGAGAGGGCATTCTGGCACCCATAGATCAAACCGAGGCCAATCCTTCCTGGGGCTGGGCGGCCGGCGCCGGGATTTCCAGTGCCAATGAGTTGGCAACCTGGGTAGAAGCTTTGGTTGCCGGAGAACTGCTGAATGCCGATTGGCAGCGAAGGCGTCTGGATAGTGTCAGGCCGATAGATCCCGAGAATCCCAACACTGCCTATTACGGCTTGGGGATCGCCAAGTTTGGCAACCTCTATGGGCATACAGGTGAGCTGCCCGGCTATAACTCTTTTATGGGGCATGATCCTGTTAACAAGGTGACTCTGGTGGTTTGGACTAACCTGGCACCGGCTGTGGATGGCAAAGATCCGGCTACCACCATAGCGGCGGCCCTAATTAACATGCTCTACATTCCCTGAATATTGCTTATCTGCATAATGCACTGATAAGCAACCTGTAGCAGCATAGTGGTTATGATTACCTATCTGTCGGCATTGACTGAGGAAACTCTTATATCTTTTAAGGGAAATAGAGTCTGGCAAGATATTTCAAAAGGATTCGAAAATGTCCCTTGTGTATTCTTCTTTTTATTTTTCGGTGACTAATATCGTTCCTGGTAAATTGTGTTGAGCTTTTAAAAATATGCGCGAAGTCAGCATTGGCTGTAATTATCCGCCGAAGCTGGATGTTTTTTGCTGATTTTAACTTTATGTCTTATCAATATTTTGAATTTAAAGATATTTTTCGTAAAGATACTGTGTTGTTGTTTTTCGCCAACTCAAGCGTATTATGGTTTTTAAGTAATTAAATCAGTATTTTAAGTTTTTTGGTGTGCAGGGCTTATGTGCCGTGCATAGGTTGTTCATTCAATGGGAACGTTGAACTTTCTGGTTGAAGCACGCTGAACTATTGTTTGCTTTTCAAACTTAAGTTTCATTTTTCTCGTTAAATCTTTATTTGGTTAATAAATATTTAATTTAAAATTAAGCTTCAATTAATGTTCGTGTGTTGGTGGATTGTTTTTAATGTTGATTGCATTTACTTTATTTGTCTAAATTGTGATCTTATTTACAAAGTAAATTTTTTTATTTTCCTATTCTAATATTTGGTACTCATTTCGTAGTACCTCTTACGCATTAGGGGAAAATAATGAGAAAAATAAAGAAATACCAGATGGTGATGATAATTGCTGCAGCATTAGGCGTGTCGGCCTGTGGCAGTGACGGTAAGGATGGAAAACCGGGTGAGCCCGGAACCCCAGGTATTCCCGGTACGCCTGGAGAGCCGCCAGTAGTGACTACATCTGCGGTTGCCAAGGTGCTGGACTGGCACTTTGGTGATGGTTTGGTCAATGTCGAGTTTACCGTTGAAAATCAAGATGGTATACCCGTTGAAGATTTAGACAAGGTCGAATTGTTGTCTACTGTAACCAATGCGCAGGGCTTCCTTGCCGATACAGTAACAATGACTTATTTTGCCGGAGAGTCTAATTCCAAGGGGACTTTGACTCACGAAGGTGACGGGGTTTATACCTTGTCTATGCCCCGTGAAGGCGTGACATCTGAATCAGTGGGTATAGGTTATATTCGTCCGGGTAATGGTAATAATGGTATGCCGCGTACTAAGCGGGTAATGCTGACTCAAACAGATCAATATGCCCAGGTCAGCACTACAGAAGATGCCAAATGTGTGGCGTGTCATGGTGAGTTTACTGCAGCGACAGGCAATTCCACTTGGGGATGGCACCAACACCATCACGCCTTAAATAATGATCAAGAAGTAGTAATTGTTGAAGCTTGTTTGAGTTGCCATACCCAGACAGAGAAAAAAGATGGTGGCTATGCGTTAAATACCTTGGCAATGATAGGTCACGGGAAAATGTCTGATGGCGAGGGAGGTAAGGTTTCCAAAGGTCATGCGGCTTTATGGGGGAATTACTCCATGAACATGAAGCGTTGTTCTACCTGTCATGCCGATGATGTTCAGTTCACAGCCTCCATTAATGGCTGCGTGACTTGTCACACCGGCCTGTTTGATGCCGATCGAGTTGGTAATGTTAATCATACCGGCTTTACCGATGCTTCATGCCAGACCTGTCATGGACCCGATGGTTACATGTATGCTCATAACAATGGTGCGGCGCGGGATGAAGCCCTTAACCGTTACCAATTTGAGCTAATCTCAGTACAGCGTTCTGCCGATAAGAGTCAAATTGAAGTCACGGTAAAAGCGACTGATGCCGATGGTAAATCCGTGGATATTGCTGCTATCAGCGATGCGACTCCCCGTGGTTGGGCAACTATTGTCAAACATGGTGAAGCTGTACTGCCTGGTCGTGATGAAGGCCATGTGGCACGTTCTACAGCAGGGGTAACCAACGAGGATGGTTCGTATACCTATACTATTGAACATGCCGCACCATACGAAGAGGGTGAAGTTCTGGTGGGCGGTGTCGACGGTCGAATCGCCTATGCCGATGGTAATGCACCTATTACTGTGTCCAATATCAAAGAGGTGCGTCGTACCAGCTCTGATGGCATGAAGTGCCTTAACTGCCATACCGAAGGTTTGCAGGGGCATGGTGGGCAGCGGGGGGGCTTTGATCTCGGCGGCGATGCCTGTACCCAGTGCCACAGCGCTTACAGCTGGGCTCCGGGTAAACAGGGTGAAGACTATCCTATGGCTTGGGGACCTTTGGTGCACAACATGCACTTTGGTGATTACAAGGTTAAACGTGGCGTGAATGATATGCCTACTACAGACAAGAACAAGAAGGTGGAATGTGTGGCTTGTCATACCGGTGAGATCAATCTGGAAAAGGTTGCGCCGGCAGTCGTGCTCAACGGGCTTGATGAAAACAGTGTCTATGGTATTACCGCCATTTCTGCGAACTGCGCGGCATGTCATAGCACTCCGGCCGCCAAGGCTCATATGAGTACCCAAGGTGGTGACTTTAATGTAGCCGTCACGCCATCAGCCGTTCATCAAGGCGAAAGCGCCGAATTCAATGTATTCGATCCGGCTCCGATCGTTGAATCTTGCTCCGTGTGTCATACCCCTGCGAGGATGGCTGAGGCCCATCAGTATTAACTGGTAGGATAGAGGCTAATAGGCCCGGGACAGCATCCGGAATTTTCAACTTTCCGATGACGCTGAACCGGGCCTTTTATTACTGTGACTTTTTGATCGATGTTTGAACTGTTGAAGTAATCTTGACCGTTAGAGTCAGCTACAGGTGTTTGCAGCATATGCTGAAAAAAGATAACACCGGATTTGAGCATCTTGGCGGCGTTTTCCAAACAGTTTTTTACCTTAAAGTATTGGCCGGGATTACTGTGTCGGCAATCATCTGCCTGAGCCATTTGTGGGCCGAATCCTGGTTGAAATGTTTGTGCCACAACAACACGTATGCGCCTGGCACCAGATCTATCGGCACTTCCAGCGTCGCCAGCTCAACATGTTGCAGCGCCTGGGCCGCATATTTGGCAGGTGCGCATAGTAGCAATTCGCTGTGACGGCACAGCTCAATTGCAGTAGGAAAGTCAGTGATGTTAGCGCGGATCCGTCGGGTCTTGTGATTGAGTGCCAGTACATCATCCAGCAGCCAATGTTCGATACCGCCAAAGGCTACCTGCAGATGCTCGAAGCTGAGAAAACGCTCCAGGTTCCAGTCGCCCTCAAGCGCAGGATGATCCGGCGGCAGCAGACAGATGGGCTTGTCGCGGGTCAGCTCCAGATACTCGAGTTCATCCGGTAGGCTATTGATATGCATTAGCGAGCGCGGATCCCACTCGCGGCAGCCTATGGCAAAGTCCAGCTCGCAGCGCAGCAGCTGCTCCATGGTGCCCGGGTGCCAGGTCTTGCAGTTGATATCCAGCCCGGGAGCCTGGCGCAGCAAGGAAGGCATAAAATGCGGCAGGGTGAGGGAGTAGGCGGTTTCCACCAAGTGCATACGAAACTGACGTTCACTGGCGGCGGGGTCAAACTTGTCCGGTAGCGTCAACCGCTCGGCCAACCTGAGCCATTGCTGCAGCTCTGGCCCCAGAGCCAGCGCTCTGGGAGTGGGCTTGAGACCAAAGGCGCTACGTTCAAACAGCGGGTCATTGAACAACTCCCGCAGGCGGTTGAGCTGCTTACTGACGGCCGATTGACTCAGGTGCAACCGCCTGGCCGCGCCGGTAACGCTTTGTTCTTCCAGCAGGACTTCCAATACCGGAAGCAGGTTGAGATCGACTTTCATTATTATCCCGGGCGCAGGGGTGGATAGAGCAGTTTAGCAGCTTGCTTTGCCAGGCCAAAGTCCGAATAGGCGCAATTCCTGACTGAAAAAATGCCTCACAGAATTAGCAACTGGCGTAGAGTCCTGCTTGCAGCTATGCTAATCGCGAACTTTTTATCAGGGAAAGATAATGAAACCTTTAAATCTATTATTTGTTGTCTCATTGGCATTGGCGGCGCCGCTGCAGGCAGCCGAAGATCCTGCCGTAGCCGAAGCCATTGAGGCCGGGTTACAGCATTACCGTAAGGGTGAATTGAGCCAGGCCAGTTCCCAGCTGGATTATGCTTCAGCCCTTATCCGGCAACAGCGGGCCGGGGAAGTGGTCGGGGTATTTCCAGAGCCATTACCTGGCTGGCAAGCAGATGAACCTTCAAGTGAAAGTGGTGGCATGATGTTGGGGGGCGGCATCAATGCCAGCCGCCACTATTATAAAGAAGAAAGTGCGCAGTTGGAGATAGAGTTGGTGCTTGATTCTCCCTTGTTACAGTCTGTTATGGCCATGCTGACCAATCCTTCAATGATTGCCATGAGCGGAGGCAAACTGATCAAGGTTCAGGGACATAATGCCATGCTGAGCACAGAGTCCGGTGAACCTGAGCTGACTGTGATAGTCAATGGCAATGCCATGTTTACCCTCTCGGGTGAAGGGGTTAAAGCCAGTGAATTACAGGAGTTTGCCAATGCTTTGCAGCTGGATAAGCTTTAAGCTTTGGTGTTTTTGAATGCTGAAGCATCAGCTTGATAGAGCTCCGGCTAAGTAACACGGAGCTCTTGTTTTCCTGGGAGATATCCGGGGGCGTTTGGGAGCGAGTGATCCTCAGCGCAGTAACTGCTGATAGAGCCAAGATTTGAGTTCGGCACGGCGCAATGTCAATTGGCTGAAACGTTCTTCTGCCGTGGGCACACAGTTTTCTTCCAGACCGCGGATCTCAAGGTCGAGAGCCTGATACTCTGCCGCCAATTCACTAAAGTGCGGATCGTTTTCCCCGAGTTGTTGAATTTTTTGTTTGTACTCCGGAAACTCCAGGATCAGCGCATGATTTTCGCCCAACATAAGCTCTCTCCTCCAATGGTGTCTGGTCGACGTAGGCTTAAGCCTTGATTCCTACTCTACCCAGTGGCGCTTTGTCTGTCATCCAGAGAAAGCCGACAACTGATTATAATCCCTGTTTTGCTATGTCAATTAATCACAATGCCGGATACGGCAAAACTGAGCAGGCGAAGATGTACTTGGATTGGAGTCCTGTATAACTGCCGCTTCAGCTTGCTTGGTTTGTAGCGGAAAGTCTGTTGTTGCACAAAGCTCCTGCTATGTTTCAGGAAAGCCTATACAAGACTTTGTCTTTGAATATCTATGAGTGGCCGTTAATCATTGTGGCATTTCCCGATAGCATAGACGACAGCAAGGTGTTGGTAACTTAAGTGGGGGACCTGTATAAAAGGTGTCATTTGGGCTGGCTTTAATACGGCAAGAGGGGGGAGTCTCTCTAAAAACTCAGTCAATATCGCTACTAAGCAGGTTATACCCGGTAAACACAATTTAACAAGTGCTAATACTTAGGTATTGGTTTTTCCTACTTTTGCAGAATATGCCACGG
Organism: Shewanella chilikensis; assembly: GCF_002836945.1. Classification (GTDB taxonomy): domain Bacteria; phylum Pseudomonadota; class Gammaproteobacteria; order Enterobacterales; family Shewanellaceae; genus Shewanella; species Shewanella chilikensis. The sequence goes on along the minus strand of NZ_NIJM01000001.1, from coordinate 75,765 downwards.
ATCTTTCTTTAATCTCTGTAAGATATCTCTTACTTCTTGTATTTGAAACTAGCTTTTTAATAGTGTTGGATTTTTATAAAAAAGTGGTTTTGATTGTCTAATATTCTTAAATTTAGTCTTTATGGGGAATATATACCCCACTAAAGAATTATACACTTTAAGTTTGTTGTTTCTTTTGTTAATCAAATGTGGTTGCACCTATTATACTAAGGTCTTGAACGCCGATTGACTATGACTTGTTGGGCTTGTAAGTTAGGCCTGCTTTTGAAATGGACTTACCAGTCGTAAAAGATCTTATATGGAGATAATCTCATGGCGAAAGATGGTTCAGTCGCTCCGAAGGAACGTATTAACATCAAATATGTTCCCTCTACGGGTGATCAACAGAGTGAAATGGAACTTCCTCTTAAGTTGTTGGTTTTAGGTGACTTTAATGGTCATCCTGAAGACTCTCAATTGGAAGAGCGTAAGACGGTTCAAGTTGATAAATCTAATTTTGAATCCGTTATGAAAGAAGCCAATCTGTCAATTTCTGCGACAGTTGACAATAAATTGACAGATGAAGATGGTGCTGAGTTGTCTGTTGATCTTAAATTCGATTCCCTCAAAGATTTCTCACCTGATTCTATCGGTGAGCAGGTTCCTGAAATTCAAAAGTTAATCGAACTTCGTGAAGCTTTGGTTGCACTTAAGGGACCATTGGGAAATATTCCTGCCTTCAGAGCCAAGTTGCAGGAATTAATTGCAACGGAAGAGTCTAGAGAAAAGCTGCTGAGTGAATTGCAGCAGATGGAACAATAATTCAAGCCAATATAAGCCGTTATGGAGATAGGCTGTGGATTATGTCTCGGATATAGACACAAGTGTAATTGAGGAATCAAAATTCATGGATGTTCAAAATCAAACATCAGGCGCTTCCCAAAGTGCCAATGCAACTCTGCTCGATCAGATAATGGCACAAACCCGGATGGCGCCGGTGGATGAAGGCTATGACATTGCTCGCCGTGGTGTTGCTGCTTTCATCGGTAACATTCTGGAGACAGACAACACTGCCGAGCCGGTCAACAAGGCTCTGGTCGATAAGATGTTGGTTGAGCTGGACAAGAAGATCAGCCAGCAGATGGATGCCATTCTGCACAATGAAAAGGTGCAGCAGATAGAATCAGCCTGGCGCAGCCTCAAGCTGTTGGTCGACAGAACCGATTTCCGTGAGAATATCAAAATTGAATTGCTGCACGTCACCAAAGACGAGCTGCTGGATGATTTTGAATTTTCACCGGAAACTGCTCAGTCCGGTCTGTACAAGCATGTTTATTCTGCCGGTTACGGCCAATTCGGTGGTGAGCCTGTCGGCGCTATCGTCGGTAACTATGCCTTTACCCCTTCGACTCAGGATATGAAGCTGCTGCAGTACGTTGGTGCTGTTGGGGCCATGGCTCATGCGCCATTCCTGTCTTCAGTTGCGCCTGAATTCTTCGGTGTCGACTCGTTTGAAGAACTGCCGAATCTCAAGGATCTCAAGTCTACTTTCGAAAGCCCCAAGTACAGCAAGTGGCGTGGGCTGCGTGAGTCTGAAGATGCGCGCTACATAGGCCTGACGGCGCCTCGCTTCCTGCTGCGTGTGCCTTATGACCCAATCGATAACCCGGTTCGCAGTTTTAACTATCGCGAAAATGTCAGCGCCAGCCACGAAGATTACCTCTGGGGTAATACAGCGTTTGCGCTGGCTACCCGTTTGACCGAGAGCTTCGCCAAGTATCGCTGGTGTCCTAACATCATTGGCCCACAGAGTGGTGGTGCGGTGGAAGATCTGCCGGTACACGTGTTTGAATCCATGGGCGCTTTGCAGTCCAAGATCCCGACCGAAGTCTTGATCACCGACCGTAAGGAATTTGAACTGGCCGATGAAGGCTTTATCAGCCTGACCATGCGTAAGGGCAGTGATAATGCGGCCTTCTTCTCTGCCAACTCGATTCAAAAGCCCAAGGTGTTCCCCAACACCAAGGAAGGCAAGGAAGCCGAGACCAACTACAAGTTGGGTACCCAGATCCCTTACATGATGATCATCAACCGCCTGGCACACTACATCAAGGTGTTGCAGCGTGAGCAGATAGGTTCCTGGAAAGAGCGTCAGGATCTGGAGCGCGAGCTGAACAACTGGATCAAACAGTATGTCGCCGATCAGGAAAACCCACCGGCAGATGTTCGTAGCCGTCGTCCTTTGCGTGCCGCCAAGGTTGAGGTGATGAATGTTCAGGGCGATCCCGGTTGGTATCAGGTTTCCATGGCTGTGCGTCCGCACTTCAAGTACATGGGTGCCAACTTTGAACTGTCGCTGGTAGGACGTTTGGATCAGGAGTAATCACGTTGTTGAACGATGATTTCTCCGGAACTTTTGGTGTTGGCTTCTTTGAACGCTTGGGAGCCGAACGCCAAAGTGGATATGGCGACAGCAGCTTGGATGCTGTCGTCGATTCCATCAAACGTAATGTTTCACATATTCTCAATACCCGCATTGGAGAAAGCCAGAGCTGTCCTGAACTGGGACTGTTCGATTTCAATGATGCCAGTTCCGCCAGTGTGGATCTTGGCCTGAGGATGCGTAACGGAATCAAGGCTTGCCTGAGTCGCTTTGAACCCAGGCTGACAGATATTGATGTCAGCGTGTTGTTCGATGAGGGCAATCCGATGAACCTCAGGTTCCACATCTATGGCAGCATCAAAGTGGCTTCCAACAAGGATAAGTTGAAGATCGATTTGTTATTGGATAACAGTCGCAGATACAGAGTGGTTTAGCAGTGTCTCAGGATAAATACTTCAGGGATGAACTTGCTTTCTTGAGAGAGCAGGGGCGGGAATTTTCGGATATCCATCCGCAGTTGGCGCGTTATCTTCACGGTAACCACACTGATCCCGATATCGAGCGTTTGCTCGAGGGCTTTGCTTTTCTGACCGGTCGACTCAGGGAAAAGATTGACGATGAATTCCCCGAGTTTACTCACTCGATGATCAGCATGCTGTGGCCCAACTATCTCAGGCCGATTCCCAGTCATACCATCATGCGCTTCTATCCGCATGAGAAGGGGATCACCCACAGGCAGGAGATTGCGGCCGGTTGTATGCTGGACAGTCATCCGGTCGAAGGGCAGATCTGTCACTTTCGTACCTGTCGTCCTGTTGATGTTTATCCGGTGCAAATCCGTCATATAGATGCTTCCCATTCCCGGGAAGCCTCTATTATTCAATTGGATTTTGATAACAGCAGCGACCTTTCCCTGCTTGAAATGGGGCTGGAAAGCCTCAGGTTTTATCTGGGAGGCCAAAGCTACAGTGCCCAGATGCTGTATCTTTGGTTGAATCATTATCTGGACTCTATCGAAATTGTCGGCGCCCATGGCAGCTATCGTTTGCCGCGCAGCAGCTTTGCGTCAGTAGGATTTGAGGCCGGCAGCGGTATCTTGCCCTATCCGAAAAACGTCTACGAAGGCTACCGCATTCTGCAGGAGTACCTGACATTCCCCGAGGCGTTTCATTTCTTCGATATCAAGGGAATCGCCAAGTGTATCCCCGAATATCTCAAGGGTGACTTCAGCCTCAAACTCACTTTTTCCAAGACGTTGCCTGCCGACGTGCATGTGCGTCAGGATACTTTCCTGCTCTACTGTGTTCCGGCTATTAACCTATTTGAGCACGACGCCGATCCTATCGATCTCAACGGCAAGCGGGTCGAATACCCGATTGTACCCTCCAGTCGCCATCCAGCTCACTTTGAAATTTTCAGTGTCGACAAGGTGCAGGGATGGCTGGACTCCAATGAGGGCAGAATGCGCGGCCAGCAGCGAGTCTATTCGCCGTTTGAGAGCTTCCAACATGAAGTGGAGCGCGCCCGTAATCGCACCGCGCTGTATTACCGGATGCGGGTGCGCGACAGCATGCGCAACGACGGCCTGGATCATTGCCTCTCGTTTGTGCGCAGCGATGAAACCCAGTGCCTGGAGATGACAGAAGCCGTGTCGGTGACACTGACCTGCTCCAACCGGCAACTGCCGACCAAGTTGGGCAAGGGCGACATCTGCGTCGCCACAGATACATCGCCAAGCTTTGCTCGTTTCAGCAATATCACCGAGCCCAGCCACCCTTTGCGGCCTGTGCTCGATGGCAGTTTGTTGTGGACCCTGATCTCCAACTTGTCGCTCAACTATCTGTCACTGCTGTCCCGTGATGCCATCTGTTCCATCATCCGCGCCTATGACTTCAAGGCGTTGGTCGACAGACAAGCCGAGCGGGTCACCCGGATGCGACTCGACGGCATCAGCAGTATTCAGTCTGGGCCGACCGAAAGAATTGTCAGGGGATTGCCGGTTCGCGGCCTCAAGACAGAACTGGTGCTCGACCAACAGTATTTCGGCTCCGAGGGCGACCTTTATCTGTTCGGCACTGTGCTGAACCACTTTTTTGCCCTCTACGCCAGCATCAACTCGTTTCATGAGTTGGTGGTTATCAATGCTCACAACAAGGAAAGGTACACATGGGATATCCAGAGCGGTCAACAACCGCTGATATAACCTTTCCGGAGCCGGGGGGCAGCAGGCTGCCACAGGACTACCGTGAGTACAGCTTTTTCCAGTTGGTGGAGTTATTGCACCAACTGGAAGGCAGAGATCCGGAAGATGCCCAGTGGGAACTGGCCGGTGAGTTGCAGTTCAGCGCCAATCCAAGCCTTGGATTTGCGCCGGCGGATATCTCCATGCTTGAGTCTCTGGGGGATGGGCGCCTGCGGCTGGAGACTTGTTTTCTCGGTCTCAATGGTGCCCAGTCGCCGCTGCCCAGTTACCTGCTGGATATGCTGCTCGAAGATGAAGACGGCATTCGGCGCAACTTTCTGGATTTCTTTAATAACAGATTGATTTCCTTGTTTTATCGCCTGTGGCGCAAATACCGCTACTACGTGCGTTTTCAGGACGATGCCAGCGACAGCTTTTCAGCCCAGGTTTACGCCCTGGTGGGGCTGGCCAACGAGGATATTCGCGGCGACACGCCGATCAACTGGTGCAAGATGCTGGCCTACGCCGGCATGCTCGCCGGTCGCAGCCGCTCGCCCCAGGCGGTTGCCGGTATAGTGGCGCACTGTTTTGACCTGCCCCAGGTGAGTATTCGCCAATGGCAACTGCGACAGGTGGAGATCCCCGAGTTCCAGCGTTGCCGTTTGGGGATGGCCAATTCCAGGCTGGGGGAAGACACAATGCTTGGAGAGCGGGTCGGCGATCTTTGCGGCAAGTTTGTGCTCTGTATGGAAGATCTGTCACCAGAGCGTTTTCGCGATTTTCTGCCCTCCGGGCGGGAGTTCCAGCCACTTTGTAAGGTGATGGAAGTGATCCTGCGGGAACAGATGGCCTACGACCTTGAGCTGACGCTCAGGGAAGATGAAGCCCCGCTGCTGCAACTGGGGGAAGAAAAGGGCGGCCAATTGGGATGGTCCTCTTTCCTCGGCAAGGGCGATAGCACGCGTAAGAGCGTATTGATTCAAATCAGGCAATAAAGGGAGGTTGGCCTCTTGAGTAATTTGATTGCGTTGAATGTGGTGAACTCCCAGCTGTTGGAGTCAGGCCTGGTGCCCCACACGAGAATGAACAAGGACGGTGGCCTGATAGGCGCCGGCCCAGGTTGCGAATGGGTGCTCAGGGACAGGGAGCGCACCATAGGCGACTACTTCTGTCGCATCCTCTGGTTGGACGGTCATTTCTGTATTGAAGATCTCTCTGGCCGGGTGTTTCTCAACGGCTCCACAGTGGAGCTTGGGCGGGATCGCAAGGCCAGGCTGAATGAGAACGATCATATCGCCATTGGCCCCTACAAAGTGCGGGTGACGCTGCTGGGCAGCGAGCAGGCCGATGACCCGGTAACCGGCCAGCTTTCTGAATGGTTCAAGTCTGAGAACGGTTCACTTATTCAGGCGGAAACCGCCGAAGAAGAGGAAGAAACCGATGCCAGCCTGGATGACCCTTTACTGGCACTGGACAGGCAACAGCAGGCCGCGGTCAAAAGCGTTGAATTTGACCAGGAATCTGTGACCAAAGAGCAGGAAAACGCCGAATCCCTGCTGGCCAAGGAACTCTACTGGCAAGGCAAGAATTTTACCGCCCAGGCCGATACGGACTTCGATACCGGTTCGGCTATTCATCTGAACAAACGAGCGAAAATGGACAATATTATGGACGAGAATGCACTGGACTTACTGGAATCTGAAGTCAAAAACGGCCTGGGCAATGATTGGCCCGCCGATGAAGGCACCCATATAGCCACCGGCCCTATGCTGCGCGGCTTAGGAGTACAGCTGGGTGATATGAACGACACAGGCACCCAGCAGGCACTGGCCATTGAAATGGGCGCTGCTTTGCAGGCCGCCATTAAAGGCCTGCTGTCACTGCATCAGGACGCGCAAAGCAGCCGTTATGATCTTATCAACAAGAACCTGCAGCCCATCGAAGATAACCCGCTGCGTCTGGGACTGGATTATCAGGAAACCGTCCGCACCCTGTTTGATGACAACAAGAGCCCGGTGCATCTGTCTCCGGCGGCCGCCATCAGCGAGAGCCTGAATTCCATTGAGCACCACAATGAAGCGGTACAGCATGCCATCACAGAGGCGCTCAACTACATCCTCAAGTCTTTCTCACCCGACACCCTGCTGAGGCGCTTCAGCCAATACCGCAAGGTGAGCGAGTCGGCGCTCAACCCAGGTGATAACTGGGCCTGGGAAATGTATGAGAACTACTACCAGGAGCTGACGTCATCCCGTCAACAGGGCTTCCGTAAACTCTTCTGGGAAGTGTTTGAACAGGCCTATGACAAGAAACTCAGGGAACTGCAAAGGGAATTCTGATGGGACTGATAAGGCTGGGTTTAATCGGGCTTTGTTTGCTTCAGCTGGCCGCTTGCAGCTCGGCATGGAATGCCACCAAGAAAACGGCGCAAGTACTGTGGGACCCTTCCATTCCAGTGGGAGAGGCCAAAGACCTGCCGACACAACTGACCTACAGCATGTATGCGCTCGATAAGGTCAACCCCAATGCGGCCGGCGATGCCACGCCGCTGGAGCTGGTGGTGTACGAGCTGGAAGATGACTCCAAGTTTCTGGCCGCCGACTTTGACTCGCTCAAGGCGGATTACAAAGAGGCGCTCGGCTCCAATTATATCGACCACAGTGACTACACCCTGCTGCCGGGACAGTTCAAGTTTATCGACCATTTCGCTGTCGATGAGGACACCAGATACATAGGCATCATGGCGCATTTCAGTGATCCCGAGGTCGCCCAATGGAAGAAGGTCGTCAAGATCAAACCCATGGGCCGTGAATATCACCTGCTGATGTTTTTCAGTGAGCAGGACATAGTACTGGATAAAGTGGAATAACAATGTCTTCAAGAAACAGAGTGATATGGAGTGAAGGGCTGTTTATCAAGCCTCAGCACTTCCAACAGCAGCAGCGTTATCAGGAATACCTCACTGACGCCAGGCTCAATGCGGTCAGCGGTTACCTCTATGGGATCACCGAGCTTGAACTCAACCCCGAGTATCTCAGCTTTGGTCGCATTGCGATTCAGCGTGCCCGTGGCGTAATGCCGGACGGCACTGTGTTCAACATCCCTCAGGAGGATGTATTGCCGGACGCACTGGAAGTGGCCGACAGCTCACTGGCCAACCAGATTGTTTACCTGGCGCTGTCGCTGCGCAGTGATTCAATTACCGAAGTGGCCCAGGACGAGCAGGGCGCCGGACGTTATCTCAATCGGCGTCACGAGGTGCGGGACATTCACACCCATCAGGGCGACTTTACCGCCATTGATGTCAGCCCGGTCAGGCTCAGATTGATGCTGGAGAAGGAAGATCGCAGCGCCTACAGCTCGCTGGCCATCGCCCGCATTCTGGAAAAGCGTCCCGACGGCAGTGTGGTGCTGGATCCCAACTTTATTCCCTGTCACTACAATGTCAGCGCCGTGCCGATTTTGCACCGTTTCCTCGGCGAGATGGCCGGTCTGATGCGCGAGCGGGCACGCAATATCGCCCAGCGCCTGGGCTCACCGAGCCAGGGCGGGGTGGCAGATGTGGCCGATTTCATGTTACTGCAATCTCTCAACCGCATGCAGCCTGTGTTGCAGCACCAGTCACTGTCGCGGACCCTGCATCCGGAAACCCTGTATCAGGCTCTGGTCAGTGTTTGCGGTGAGCTGTTCACCTTTACCGATGATAGCCGCATGGCACCGGCGTTTGCCGCCTATGACCACGATATGCCGGTAGCGGCCTTCACTCAGGTAATGTCGACTCTGCGTCAGTCTCTCAGCATAGTGCTCGAGCCCAAGGCGGTATCGCTGCAGCTGCACAAACGCAAGTATGGCCTCATGGTGGCGCCGGTGCAGGATCCGGATCTGTTGAAACAGGCTGACTTCATTCTGGCGGTGCGCGCCAGAATGCCGCTGGACGAACTCAAGAAACTGTTTATCCAGCAGACCAAGATCGCCTCGGTGGAGAAGATCCGCGAGCTCATTTCGCTGCAGCTGCCGGGTGTGCCTCTGTCTCCGCTGCCAGTGGCCCCAAGGCAGTTGCCTTACCACGCGGGTTACACCTACTTCCAGCTGGAGCGTTCCAGCCGGGCCTGGGAGATGCTGGTGAATTCCAGCGGTTTTGCCTTCCACGTGGCGGGGGACTTCCCGGAACTCGAACTGCAATTCTGGGCTATCAGGAGCTAAGAAATGGATATCAAAGCAGAAAAACAGCCTATATCGCCTGAGCAGGTCGAAGAGCTGCTCTATGACGAAGCGCAGAACATGAATGCCGATAAAGAGTATTGGTTTCAACTACGAGGTGACAGCCTCAATGCACTTATCGATGCGGCATCCCCTCTTATCGGCATGGTGTTGCGGGTACGCAAGCTGGCCATCTTGGATGATGTGGAAAAGCTCTATCACAACACTGTGGATGACATCATGGCCATCGAGGCCGAGCTCACCGAGGCGGGCTATGATCGCGCCGAAGTGCTGGCCTATCGCTATGTGCTTTGTTCCTTTATCGATGAAGCCGTGATGAATACTCCCTGGGGCGCCGACAGTGCCTGGGCCGAACATTCACTGCTGACCCGTTTTCACAATGAAACCTGGGGCGGTGAGAAGGTGTTTGGCATCCTGCAGCGTCTGGAAACCGAACCGAGCAAATATCGGGAACTGCTGGAGTTTATCTACCTGTGTTTCTGCCTTGGTTTCGAAGGGCGCTACAAGGTGGTGGCCAACGGCCGTGAGGAGTTCGACAAGATAGTCAACCGCCTCTATGAAACCCTGCGCCACCTCCGGGAAGAAGAACCGGAACTGCTGACCGGGGCCACAGAGCATGTGGTCAACACCCGTTATCGCCTTGGGCGTCAGATGCCTATTTGGACAGTCTTTGCCGGTTTCGGCCTGATGCTGACCATAGTCTTTCTGTTTTATTCCCTGTCCCTGGCGAACAAGTCCTCGGGCGTGCTCAAGCAACTGTATCAGATCCTGAATTGAGGAAGCTGTGATGATCCGAATTGAACTCACTACCTTGATCGGCAAGCTCAATGCCGTGACCAAACTCGCCATGGAAGAGGCGGCATCACTCTGTATTGCCCGTCAGAACCCTGAAGTGACCTTTATGCACCTGCTGACTTGTCTGCTGGACAATCCGCTGGGTGATGTGCGTCTGCTGCTCAAGGCCGCCGAAGTCGATGCCGAGCAGGTAAGGCAAATTGCCGGTGAAACCCTGCCAAGGGAAGAGAGCCTGGAAACCTATCCGGCATTTTCACCGCTGCTGGTCGAGCTGCTGCAGGATGCCTGGCTGCTTTCAAGCACTGAACTTGGCCAGACGGAACTGAGATCCGGCGCCATCTTCGCCGCCGCACTGATGCAGGCCGAGCGTTACCTGCCAAGGGATCTCGCCACTCTGCTTGGCAGTATCAATCGCGAAACCCTGAGACGGGAATTCACTACCCTGACCCAGGCTTCATCCGAATCGCAAACGGTCAAGGCCGAGCGCGGCGCGCCGGTACTGAATGAGGCCCAATCGTCGCTGGCCAAATACACCAGCAACTTTACCGAGTTGGCCCGCAAAGGCGAGCTGGATCCTGTATTGTGCCGGGATGATGAGATCAACCTGATGATCGACATCTTGAGCCGCCGCCGTAAGAACAACCCGATAGTGGTTGGTGATGCCGGTGTGGGCAAGAGTGCCGTGGTGGAAGGTTTGGCGCTGCGTATTTGTGACGGCCGGGTGCCGGATGCGCTCAAGGGGGTGCAGCTGTTGTCGCTGGATCTTGGTCTGTTGCAGGCAGGCGCCGCGGTCAAGGGCGAGTTTGAAAAGCGCCTGAAGTCGATTATTGAAGAGGTCAAACAGTCGGCCGAACCCATCATACTCTTTATCGATGAAGCCCATACCATGATAGGCGCCGGTAATCAGGAAGGCGGCGGTGATGCGGCCAACCTGCTCAAACCGGCTCTGGCCCGCGGTGAGCTGCGTACCATAGGCGCCACCACCTGGAAAGAGTACAAGAAGTATTTCGAGAAAGACCCGGCGCTGAGCCGCCGTTTCCAACTGGTGAAACTCGATGAGCCCAGTGTTGAGCAGGCGGTGAATATTCTCCGTGGCCTGCATGGGGTCTACGAGTCTTCCCACAATGTATTGATCCAGGACTGCGCCCTGCGCTCGGCGGCTTATCTGTCGGCGCGCTATATCTCCGGCCGTCAGTTGCCCGATAAGGCCATCGATGTGCTGGATACCGCCTGTGCCCGTATCGCCATTAACCTCAGCAGTACGCCCAAGCGTTTGGCGGCATTGGATAACTTGCGCCATCAGCGCCATATGGAAACCGAACTGCTGGAGCGCCAGAAAAAACTCGGTCATCCGGTTGATGAAGAGCGCCTGAATCATCTGCACCAGGCCCAGGAAGAAGCCGACAATGAGTATGCCGAGCTGGAATCCCTGTGGCAGCAGCAACAGGCCGGAGTCACTCAGGTGGTGGCCCTGAGACGCGCCATTCTTGATTGTGACGATGAAGCAGAGCTCGAAGGGCTGCGGCTGGAGCTGCAACAGGCCGAAGAATCACTCGAAGCCATCAGTGGCGATCAACGCCTTATTTACCCTCAGGTGGATGAGGCCCAGATAGCGGCAGTCATCTCCGACTGGACCGGCGTGCCGGTATCGCAAATGAGTGGCGATGAGCTGCACAAGATAACCCATCTGCCCGAGCTCTTGGGGCATAGCCTCAAAGGGCAGGATGTGGCCATTGCCCGCCTGCACAAGAATATGCTCACCGCCAGGGCAGACCTGCGCCGCGCCGGACGTCCCAAGGGCGCCTTCCTGCTGGTGGGCCCAAGTGGCGTCGGCAAGACAGAAACCGTGGTACAGATTGCCGAGCAGCTCTACGGCGGCAAGCAATTCCTGACCACTATCAATATGTCCGAATATCAGGAGAAGCACACTGTCTCCAGGCTGATAGGCTCGCCTCCCGGGTATGTCGGTTTCGGTGAGGGCGGTATTCTGACCGAGTCCATCCGCAAGATGCCTTACTCCATAGTGCTGCTCGATGAGGTGGAAAAGGCGCATCCGGATGTGCTGAACCTCTTTTATCAGGCGTTCGACAAGGGCGAATTGGCCGATGGCGAAGGCCGGTTGATTGACTGCCAGAATGTGCTGTTTTTCCTGACCTCCAACCTGGGCTATCAGACGATAGTGGACTACAGCGCCCAGCCAGAGCTGCTGGACGACAAGCTTTACCCTGAGCTGGCGGCCTTCTTCAAGCCTGCGCTGCTGGCACGGATGGAGATAGTGCCCTATCTGCCGCTGGGTGAAGAGGTGCTCAAGGAGATCATTCACTACAAGTTGGCGTCGCTGGAGCAGCGTTTGCTGGAGCGTTACAAGGCCAAGGTGCATTGTGACGAGGCTCTGGTGGATGAAATCATGCGCCGCGCGACCCGCAGTGAAAACGGCGCCCGGATGCTGGAAGCCATCATAGACGGCCAGGTACTGCCGCCCTTATCGCTGTCGCTGCTCAACAAGCTGGCGGCCAAAGAGGAGGTCAGTGAGATCCATCTGGGCTGCCGTGACGGTGAGTTCTTCGGAGAGGCGCGATAGTGGTGACTGAGCAGTGGTTGGAACAGGCGGCAAAATTGCTGGAATGCCAGCAGTTTGATGGGCTGTTGCAGCAGTTTCTCGATACTTTGGCATTGGAGCTGGGGCTGGATAACCATCTGTTTCTGGCGCCGGGCTTCGATGGTCGGGAACTCAAGCCACTGTCCTGCCTTGGCCTGTGTGAAGGGATCTCATTGCAGGCGCTTTGTTTGGCGGTTACCGACTTTCGACATCCGTTCGCCCATGTGTTGCAGACAGGCGAAGCCATGCTGCTGAACAAGGCCCGGCTCGCCTACTGGCAGGAGCACAGCGGTTTTGTCAGCCTGTGCGATCGGGTCGGCAAGGAGCAGGCACTGCTGCTTTTCCCGCTGAGCCATGAGGGTCATGTGCGGGCTATCCTCTGCCTGCGTCTGGCCGAGCAACAGGGCAGTGGTCTGCTTGTCCGTCAGGACTGGCAGCAATATGCCGCCGTGTTTATGCGCCACTGGCAGTTGCTGGATAAGTTGTTGCGGCAGAATTCAGATCAGTCTCAGCTGTCGAGCTCGCTCGATGAACTGCGTCGCCAGCAGCAACAACATGATGCCATGCAACAACTTGGCAAGAACCTGGTGGGCGACAGTCAGGCCATGAGTCAGCTCAGGCAGGAGATAGTGCGCGGCGCGGCCTCGCAGTTGTCTGTGTTGGTGCAGGGTGAAACGGGGACGGGCAAAGAACTGGTGGCCCGGGCGATACACGACTTTTCCGAGCGCAGCGGCAAACCTTTCGTGGCAATCAACTGCGCCGCAATACCGGAAAACCTGCTGGAGTCCGAGCTGTTCGGTTATGCCAAGGGGGCCTTTTCCGGTGCCGACAAGGATAAGCAGGGGCTGATAGCCCAGGCGCACCAGGGCACGCTTTTTTTAGATGAAATCGGTGATATGCCTTTGAATCTGCAGTCCAAGTTACTGCGGGTATTGGAAACAGGACACTACCGGGCACTGGGAGGCAACAAGGAGATCTACGCCGATTTTCGCTTGGTGGCCGCTACCCATGTGAACCTCAAGGAGCAGATCCACAGTGGCGAGTTCCGTCGCGATCTTTTCTACCGCTTGTGCCAGTTTCCACTGCAGGTACCGGCGCTCAGGGAGCGGCTCGAGGATATCCCCGATTTGGCGGCGCACTTTATTGCGCTGTTCAATCAGAGTCAGCAGCGACAGATCCCCGGCATCCGCTTCAGCGCCCTCAATCGGCTGAAGAACCACGGCTACCCGGGCAATGTCCGCGAGCTGCGCAATATGCTGGATTATGCCTGCGCCCTCACCGCCGACGGTGTCGAGATAGATACTGCGTCTTTGCCAGCAACGGATTCGGAAATGCCCAAGCCGCAATTGCCTACCGAAGAGGGGCAGGAGTTTGAGGCCATTTCCGATCTCAGGCTGGCGGTAGCTCAGTTTGAGCGGGCGGTGATCAGCGCCAGATTGAAGGCCTGCAACGGTGACAGAGCCAAGGCGGCTGTCAGTCTGGGAATGCCGAAACGCACCTTTTCCCACAAATGCCAGAAGTTGGAGATTAACGAATAATGTCAAGGATTCAAGGCGTTATATTTTTATGCCTGTGGGGGATGGCCGCTTCGGCTCAGGCCTCGGACGACACAGTGGCCAAGGTAGAGGCTTGTACCCAAATCCCTTCCAGACTGGAGCGACTGGCTTGTTTCGATGAGCTGTTCAACACTCCGGTGGCGACCGTGGTGCCGCAGCAAACCGCTGACAGCAGCCCTTATCCCGAGGCGTTTCAGGTCGCCATGGCATCCGAGAAAAATCGTCAACAGGGCATGGCCTTTATTGCAGGGCATCAAGCGGATGCCGTAGAAGATCTCTGGTTGACCGCGCCCGCCATAGGCGCCTTGCCACCACGTCCGGTACTTATGCTCAGCTGCATCGACGATATCAGCCGGGTCGAGCTGATGTTGCCCACGGCGCTGGAAGATGGCTGGGCTCAGGTAGGGCTGCAGATCAACGGCATTGAGCAGCAGTCGCAGCGCTGGCTCAGTGATGATACCGGCTATATCTTCCGCACCGGCCGCGGCCTGCCGGCCATTCAGGTGATGAAAGCCCTGATCCGCGGCGACGATGTGCGCCTGCGTTCGGCCAACAAGGCGATAGACGGCTTACAGTTTGATACCCGAGAACTTGGCAGTGCGCTCAAGCCACTGCGTCAATCTTGCAGGTGGTGATAGATGGATCTGAATCAATACCTGGATAAAGTCAGTCGCCCCATCAGTGAGGCCAATCCCATAGGAGAGCGTCTCAGCGATGATGTGCTGTTTGACTATGTGGAAGGCCAGATGATGAAGGTGGGGTCGCTTTCGCATTCCGAAGTGCAATGGCACGAGGTGGAGAGTGCGGCCTTAAAGTTGCTGGAAACCAAGAGCAAGGATTTAAAACTGCTTACCTATTTGCTGCAATGCCTGCAGCATCAGTGCAGTTTGGAGCGTTTCTCCTGTTCGCTGGCACTGCTGGAGCGTTTTATGGCCTCCTTCTGGGAGACTTGCCATCCGGCGCCGGGCCCCAGAGGCGTGTTGCCCAGGCGCAAGTTTTTCGCCCAAATAGTGCAGCGAACTCTGAAAGCAGCCGAAGGGCTGGATACCGATTTTTGCGATCCCGACACCAAGTCGGTATTGCTGCAGTCTCTCAAGGCTCTGTGTGATACCGCGGCCGCCAAAGAGTTGCCTGTGGATGAACTGCAGGCCCTGGAGGCCAAGCTCAAGCGCCGTTTCAGCAGTGAGCCTGCCAACAAGCCCAAACCGGCGCAGGAATCCAGCGCCGGTGAAAGCCGCAGTAGCAGTGAAAGCAGGGATATGCCTAGGCTGGAGATAGACAACAGCAGTGACAAGGCGACCAAGCAAGCTCTGCTCAAGGTGGCAGACTTTATCGCCGAAAATCCGGCGGGCATGGCGCTTGGCCTCAGGCTCAGACGCTTTGCCATCTGGTTCAGTGTGACCTCGGCGCCGGAAAATGCCAATGCCAAGGGCGAAACCAGCCTGATGCCTATCTCTGCCGACAGAGTGGCCGAGTATCGCAGCCAGTTGGCCAAGAGTCCGGATCTGGCGCTGTTCAGACGCATAGAGCAGAGCCTTAGCCTGAGTCCTTTCTGGATTGACGGTCACTGTCTCAGTGCCCAATTGGCACAGACCTTGGGGCAACCGGCCTGGGCTCAGGCGATTCTGGAGGAGACGGCGGCCTTTGTTGAACGTCTGCCTGCACTTTTGGATATGTCGTTCAAAGGCGGCGTGCCTTTTGTTTCCAAAGAAACCCGCAGTTGGCTCAACGGCAGCGAACAGCAGGGTTCAGGTTCGGCCGAAGGCAACAGTTACGAGCAGGAAATTTGGGAACTGGCCGCCAGTGGCGGGTTGTCGCTGGCATTTGCGGCGCTCAACGAAAAACTGCACAAGGCCACTGAGCCGAGGGACAAGTTCTATCTGCGGCTGCTGGGGGCCGACTTGAAAGACAAACACCAGTTAGGGGCCATGGCAGAGGTGGAATACCAAGTGCTGCTTGGCCAGGCCACGGACACCAGTCTGGCGGATTGGGAGCCGGGTCTGATGTCTCGTTTACAACAAAAAGTCAATCTGAGTTAGGTACAGGGAAATGTATATGTGGTCGATGATCAAATCCTTTTTGAGGAAACTGCTGCCGGAACTGAAGTCGGCGCTGCCCATTTTGCTGGTGGCTATCTTCGTTCTGGTCAATGTGGCGATTTGGTGGGCGGGCCCCTGGCTGGAGCTGGACGGTGAGAAACCGTTGGCATCGACAACGGCCCGAATTATAGCCAGCACCATCTTCTCCCTGTCCTGCTTTACTATTTGGGGCTGGGTGCAGTGGCGTCGTTTGCTGCGTATCGGCGCCTTGAAGGTCAGGGAGCAGCAGCTCAAGGAAGACCCGGTGAAGATCCTGGTGGAACGCCAGGAGCAGGAACTCAACGAGGTGATGGTGGGCATGAAAGAAAGCCTCAACACCCGTAATTACCTGTACGCCTTGCCTTGGTTCCTGGTGCTTGGGGTGGAAAACGCCGGTAAGACCAGCCTGATTAACCGCTCCGGGCAGAAGTTTGTTTTCTCTTCCGTTATGCGCGCCTCGGGCAAGAAGTCTGAAAACCCTTTCTCTTTTGACTGGTGGATAGGTGACGATGCCGTACTGATTGACCCGGACGGTGAGCTGTTGACCCAGAAGCCTTCGGTAACCAGCCCGGATGGCGAGACAGAGCGCCGCCTGTGGTTGCACTTTGTCGAGTGGCTGGAGCGCACCCGCAGTCGCCGCCCCCTGAACGGCGTGGTGTTGGCGCTGGATATGGCCAGCCTGGTCAGCGATCCTGTGGCTGAACGCAAGGCCTACGCCCACTTGTTGCGTGCCAGATTGCGCGAGCTGATGGAAACCCTGTCAACTCGTCTGCCCGTGTATATCACCCTGACCAAACTGGATCTGCTGCTGGGATTCGAGCCCTTCTTCCGCCATTTCACCCAGGCGCAGCGAGATGAGATCCTAGGTTTCACCTTCTCCCTGAACTCGGTCAACGATCTCGACAGCTGGCTCAATGAGTTTGATCAGGATTGGCAAGACTTTATTCAGCGCATCAATGCCGGCTTGCCAAGGGCGCTGCTGCAGTGCCGCGACAAGGAAGAACGCTCGGCCATCTACAGCTTCTCACGCCAGATTGCCGGTGCCCACAAGGTGCTGCGTGAGTTTTTCGTCGATGCGTTGGCAAGCGATCAGTTCTCGACCTCGGCACTGGTGCGCGGGGTTTATATGACCTCTGTTTACCAGCAAGGGGTGCCGACAGATGCCTATGTGGATGGTGCTTCCCGCCGTTATGGCCTGAGTGAGTCGGTCAACAGTGCCCAGCGCAGTGAAAACTCTACTCCCTATTTCACCCGTTCGCTTTTTACCCGCATTATATATCCGGAAGCGGGTCTGGCTTCGGACAACTTCAAGGTGGCCAAGCAAAAACGCCGCATCATGGCGCTGTCCTTTGTGGCTTGCTCTATCGCCTCTGTGCTCTTGATTGGCAGCTGGCACAGATACTACCTGCTCAACAGCGCTCAGGCCGATGCCGTGCTGAGTAAGGTGAATGAATACAACGAGCTTATCGATAACACCAATTTCGATCCGCTGGCTCGCAATGTGATCCCGCCACTGAACACCATTCGGGCGGCTACCCTGGAGTTTGGTTTCTTCCGTGACAAGCCGAGGTTAATCTCAGATCTCGGCCTCTACCAGGGTCACACCATAGGACCCAAGGTGGAAGAGACCTATCTGAACCTGCTGTCCTATCGTTATCTGCCGATACTGCTCCGGCAAGTGGCACGGGATCTGGCCGATGCGCCAGAAGGCAGTGATGAAAAACTGGCGGTATTGCGGGTATTCAGAATGCTGGCCGACAAGAGTGGCCGCCGCGACAGCTTTGTTCGCGAATACTTTGCCGATGTTTGGCAGAAGGCCTATGAAGGCAATCGTGAGCTGCAGACCCAACTGATGGAGCATCTGGATTACGCCTTGTTGCACACTGACTTGCAGCATGCACGGCTGGAGTCCAATCCGGACGCCGAGACTGTACTCAAGCCGTTCGATACCATGGTGGCCCAGGCCCAGAATGAGCTGAGCTTGCTGCCGATAGAACAACGGGTATACAGATACCTCAAGTCCTCTTCCGTATCTCAGTTGGGGGCACCGCTGGATCTGCGTTTGACCGTTGGCCCGGCCAATGAATTGGTGTTTGACTCCCAGATGGCGGCACAGGATCCTGAGATCTTCAAGATCCCGAAAATACTCACCAAACAAGGTTTTGAGCGCTTCTTTATCCCGAGATCTGATTCAGTCGCCGAACTGGCGTTGATTGACAGCTGGGTACTCGGCCAGGCTCACAGCACAGACTTCAGCGATGCCGACAAGACGGCGCTGCGCAGCAAGATAGTGGCTCAATATCTGGCCGACTATAATGCCAGCTGGCGCCGGGCGCTGAATGGTTTTGAACTGAAGAATTTCGAAGACATCAACCAGGCGGTATTGGTACTGGATAACGTAGCCATGAGCAACAAGCCGCTATCGCGCCTGCTGGAAACGCTGGGCAGCAATACCCAGCTGTTTCCGGATATGCCGGAAGATGAGCAGGCCCGTCAGGCGCTGCTCAAATCGCCTCAGTATCGTATCGCCTCGACCATAGACGGTGACTTTGTTGAACTGAACCAGATGCTCAAGTCCCAGGACGGTAAGCCGGCTTATCTGGATGAAGTGATGCAAGCCGTGGTGCGCCTGCATGCCTATCTGCGCGGGATCCAAAACGCCCCGGATGTGGGCAAGGCGGCACTGAAGGCGGCTCAGGAAAGGCTCAAGCTCAACGACGCCGACCCTGTTTACGCGCTGGAACGTATTTCCGATGGCCTGCCCAAGCCGCTGGACTCCATGGTGTCCAAGTTGGCCAAGGAGAGCTGGAAGGTGGTGCTGCAGAGTGCTATCAAGCATCTTGAGGTGCGTTGGTATAACGAAGTGTATATGGAGTTCCAGCAGGATCTGGCATCCCGTTATCCCTTCAATCCCAAGGCCACTAAACAGGTGTCGATTGCCGATTTTGAACGTTTCTTCGGCCCGCAAGGCACACTGAATACCTTCTATGATCAGCAGATGCGGATGTTCCTGGAAGAAAATATGGATCAGCTCAACCAGCTGGCAGGCAGTGAAACAGGCCTGATCCGTAAAGAGGTCTTGCAGGCGATAGAGCAGGCGAAACAGATCCAGACCGCCTTCTTCAACCTCAAGGGCAACCTGGACGTACAGTTCACCCTGGAGCCACTGCAGATGAGCCCCAACAAGCGTCGTAGTGTGATCAACGTCGATGGCCAGTATGTGGAATACACCCATGGCCCACGTCGCGCCATCGAATTGGTATGGCCCAACACCCTGCGGGAAACGGCCGAGAGTAAGCTGACTTTGGTGCCAAGCGAAGTGAATATGTCACCGCGTTCCTTGAGCTACGAAGGCCCATGGGCATTCTTCAGGCTGCTCGACAGCGCCAGGATCACCGGCTCCAGTTCGACCAGTGTGGATTACCGGTTCAATGTGGATAAGGGCGATATCTCCTATCGGATCCACACGGCAGACAACAGTAATCCCTTTACCTCAAATCTGCTCAGCAACTATCAGTTGCCTAAAACACTCTACTGAGCCGCCGGGCTTCCACAGCGTGGAAGCCCAATTCCCCTGTGGGACTCAACTTAATGGAATTTGAGGTGTACCAAGTTGATACAGCAAACAACAGTGAATGCCGGATGGTTCAGAATGACCGCAGCACCGGCTCAGCTTCGGGAAGATAACCGCTATCAGCAGATGCGTAGTGAGATCAACCGGCGCCAATCTCCCTTCAGTGGTGGGACGGATTGGGAAAAGGTCTATGATCTCGCAGCCACCCTGGCGATGACAGATGGGGTGGATCTACTGGCGGCCAGCTACTTTTCGGTAGCTGCGGCCAAGACCCGCGGCATTGCCGGTTTGGCATCCGGACTGGAGTTACTGTTAACCGTGTTGGCGCACTCGAAAGAGATGGGCACTATCAGCCCGGAAAAGTGCGCTGAAATACTGAACTGGGCCATAGGTAAGTTGTTGCCGGAGCTCAAGGATATGCAGGCTACTGAAGGCAATATCCGTGAGTGGTATCGTTGTGAATATGCCTGTCAGCAGCTGTTTGAGCTGATGCAGGTGCGTCAACCCAAGCAGATGCCAAACCTGGATGCGCTCGGCTTTCAAATCTTCGACAAGATTGATGGCGTTAAACAACCGGCCAAGCGACCCGCTGTTGCCACAAGTGCTCAGCAGCAGGCTAATTCCAAGGGGCTGAGTTGGCCGCTGGGACTAATCCTCTTGTTGCTGGCATTGACGGCGGGACACTTTGCCGAACCTTTGGGGCTGGTCATAGGGCAGAAGTTCTGGCCGGAGCGATTTGCGCCCAAGCCACCCGAGCAGGTGACCCAGTTGCCGACTGAAACGGCATTGCCGCTGTGGCAGAAGATAGACCAGCTATTTGCCGCCGCACCTTTGGCCAACGATGAGCCATATGTTTATCCCGAGCAGGTAGATTATCTGTTGGAGCTGGACAAGTATTTCCAGCGTTTTGCCGCCAGTCGCACCCGAGCGGCCAACTTAAGCAAAGAGTTACAGCAATGGCAGGGGCTTGATGCCAACAAACTCAGTGCGCTGCAGCGTCAGTCACGGGATATGGCCGAGTATGCCAGCAGCCTGTCCCCCGTGTTGGCCAGAGCCTACTTCATCGATGAGCTGCTCAAGCAACAGCAAAATGAGCGGGCAGCTCAGGAGCTGACACTGCTGGACAGGCAACTGAAATCCCTGCTGATCAAGCGCACTTTGTTGGCCCAGAGTTTGGGGCTCACTCAGGCTTCTGGCGTTACAAATGACCCGGCAGTCCAAACCGCCTCAGGTTCAGATAAGGCGCCAATGGCGGCGGGCTCAGATAGGGCTAATGTCCAAGAAGCGGCCGACGTTCAAGATGTTGTTATGTAATACAAGAATTCACCCGGTTGGCCCTTGTATTCGCTCTTGAGCTCTGGCCTTTGGCGGCTTTTGGCAACTCTTTTGGGCCACTCAATTTGGGCAAAAACTGGCCTGGAGAGAGGAGGTGGGTTTGGATGTTTTTGTAAAACAGTATGTTACGATTTGGCATGCTTCTGGCGTTGGGTGATGGGGTTTTATCACTCATTCAACAGTAAAAGGAACTAACCATGCCAACACCATGTTATATCTCTATCGAAGGTCAAACCCAGGGCAACATCACCGCAGGCGCCTCAGGGCGACTCATTGCTTCCTTACGACAAGCCCAAACATCCGCCGCACCCTCGTACCATTGCCACGGGTTCGGGCAGTGTTTTTATCTATGGTAAACCCGCTGCCTGAATCGGCGATGTAGTTGACTGCAGTGGTAATCTGGTGGGCGTGGTAATGTGAATATCGGTTGAGAACAGAGAGGTAAAAAAGGCCCTTGGGGCTGGTTCGTTCCATTGCCCTTCTGTATGATGTCGGCCTTAAAAAAACATTCAGTTTCATAGAGGTATTGAAATGGAAGTCAATCAAGAACCAAGTCAGCGTCGGGGTGCAAAAAAAATCAGATTCGATAATCAGGAGTTGGTGAAAACCAGCTTTTGGGTCAGCCAGATTTTTATGATTATCGCTACGGTTGCCGGGGTTTATTTGGCAGCGCAGGAAGGTCTGTCACAGGCGATTAAGTTTGATAGCCTGACCAATATGCAAAACAATTATCATCTGCAGCATTCTCTCTATGAGGAGCTGAAAGACAATGTCGCGGTGATGACTGCGTACACTGAGCTTATTGAGAAAGAAAAACCCTATAATATTAAAGAATATCATCCGGTTATGGCTGACTTTATCTGGGAAAATATGAAGTACTCGGCCTATACCTTGGAAACCCCAAGCGATATTCTCTCAGGCGCCCGCCGTTTCTATATGGGGTCTGCTGATATTGTCGGCAAGATTGAACGTAAGTTCTATGGCCCCAGCTTTGGTTCCAAACAGCTGCGATCCCTGATTGAAGAGGTGGAAACCCACACCTTACCCAAGTTGGAACAGAGTTATAAGAAGATGGCCGATGAGCTAAAGCGCGCCGGGATCGACGTTAACTGACAACTCAGGTTGTTACTTGGGAATTGGCCGACGGATAACCAGGTTTTTCTGACTCACAATGACAGGTTAAATACCATCATTGGGAGTTGCTATGGAAAGGAAATCTGAGCCGGTATCAAACGGTCGTAAAATTCATTTTGACAATAGTGAGCTGGTGAAAACCAGCTTCTGGGTGAGTCAGCTGTTGATGGTGCTGGCAACGGTTTTGGGGGTTTATCTGGCTGCGCAGCAGGGGCTGTCACAGGCGATTAAGTTTGACTCTCTGGTTAATACCCAGAATAACTATCATCTGCAGCGTGCCTTGTATGATGAAGTGCGGGATAACTTGCATGAACTGGAAGCCTATATGGCGGACATAGATAAACAGAGACCACTGGACTTGAGGTCATTGCATCCCCAGCTCAGTGATTTTGTTTGGCAAAACATGTATTACTCGGCCAATGCGCTGGAAACACCGGCTGAGATCCTGACCGCTATCCGCAGGTTCAGAATTGAATCTGCCCAGCTGATTGAAAAAATGGAAAAGCAAGAGTTGAGTCGTGGTGTCGGTACAACCAGGTTAAGAGCCTTGGTAGGGAAGATTTCGGCCGACACTTTGCCTAAGCTGCAACTGAATTTTCAGCGTATGGAGCTTGAGTTGCAGCGTAGTGGCATGGATGTGAATATCACAGAGGAATAATCCATGAGTTTAAAATGTCCCGGATGTTACAGCGAATCGATGCGCACCTTCGAACTTTATGGTGAGCAGGTGGACAGCTGCAATCACTGTGAAGGTATCTGGTTTGATAATGGCGAGCTTAATGGCGCGCTGTCAACAGCCGATAATGGCAATGATCATGTACGTATTGAAGAGTCGCTCGGGCCTCATCTTGGGCTTTCCAAGCGGCACTGCATGCACTGTGAAGAACAGATGCACAGATACCATCTGATGGATGGCTATCAGATAGAGCTGGATGTCTGCCACAGTTGCAATGGCGTCTGGGTCGATAAAGACGAAAGGAATAAAGTGGTGCAGTCCCCAAGGTTGCAGGGGCTGTTGGCGGAGTTGAATGGCAAGATCAGTGTCAAAACCTGGCTGTTTCAGTTTCTGTCGCAAATGCCGGTGGAGTTCAATCTCAAAACCCGCTCACAACCTGCAATCACCTACCTGCTGCTGGCACTCAATATCATGATCTTTGCCGCTTATGGCACAGACTTGGACATAGCTGATACCGTGTTTGCCAACTTTGCCCTGCGGGCCGATGAGGTGTTGCACGGCAGCCATGTATGGACCCTGTTCAGCCATATGTTCCTTCACGGTGATTTGATCCACCTGGCGGGCAATATGTATTTCCTCTATGTGGTTGGCGACAATCTGGAAGACGCCTTGGGACGCATGAGGTTCCTCGGGCTTTATCTGCTTTGTGGCCTGGCGGCTGCGGCGGTGCAGATTATTGCCGATCCCGGCTCCAATATCCCCATGGTGGGTGCCAGTGGCGCCATTGCCGGCCTGTTCGGTATGTATCTATTGTGGTTCCGTCATGCCAGCCTGACCTTTATGTTTGTTGTCTACCAGAAGAAGCTGTCGCCTATGGCTTTCTTTGCCATCTGGCTGGTATTCAACCTGGTTGGTTTGATGATGGCCGGTGAAGGCGTGGCTTACTGGGCTCATATCGGTGGCTTTGTTATGGGACTTATCCTTGGGGTTGGCCTCAAATCCAGAGTGATGCAGCAAAATCCCTTGCTGGCGATGCTTAATGAGCCAGAGGTGAAGATCCGTCGCTGAGTTTCAGTTAGGTTCGTAGGTAAGGCGCGAATAAGTCCTCGTGGCACTCTCTTATGTAGAGAGTGGCTTGCACAGTAATTAGCGTTCAAGGCATCCGACTGAAGGCATGCCGGGGCCTGTCGAAGTCGGCCTTCTTCAATAAATCCCGGTCAGTTCTCTGAGCGGGGTTTATTTTATGCCTCTGAAAAATATTGCGCTTTTTTCCAAGGCAGTGTTATTGTCGACAAATGGGTGTTTTGAGATCTGGATCACAAATGAGCCGAATCGAGAGGTGGTTTGCATTATTGCTGGTCAGTATTTTGCTGACGGGCACTCTTGCAGCTATCCCCAAGGCCCATTCTCAGCAGGTTTCTCTGGTACCGGTTTCAGCCTCAATACCTCTGGCGGTGCAGGGAGATAGTTCCCAAGGCCTGTTCCTCAAGACGCTGATAGATTCTCAGGAGCCGACGCTTCCGAAACAGAAATCTACTCATCTGGCGCCTTCGGCCGAGTTGGTATTGCGTCTGCCTTCGCTGGCGTCACTGCAGTCCCATGCACTGCATGTATTTCCTCAGGCACAGACCCGCGCACCGCCATTTGCCCTCATTTGAAAACCGTCTTTCGGGTTCGCACTAATGCGAAGCCCGGCAACCCAGTTTCCAAGTGAGGTAATAACATGAAAACACTTCATCCTTTTGCGATTGCCAGCAACGACAGGCTGCAAGCCTCTGCTTTAGCCAATCAACTCAACCCTTATGACAATGCCTTAGAGGCCATGATGGACTTCAGCCACAGTGCGCGTATGGTCATCAGTGCCGATATGTCGGCGCCTGATGCCTCAGCCCTGATGCAGAGTGAACACAGCGCATTGCACTTTGTCATTAATGCACGTCATGAGATGCTGGGCATTATCACCCAGGAATTGTTGGCGCCGGACAATCTGCTCAAGCTTGTCGACAAGGCCCACCAACCTTCCTCCTGGACGGTATTTGATTTGATGCTGCCAAGAGAGCAACTGCAGGCACTGGCCTATGATGAGGTTGCCAACGCCAGTGTCGCCGATGTGCTGCAGAGCCTGCGTCACAGCCGCGATAACTATTTTGCTGTGGTCGATACCCAGACCCATCAGATCCGCGGATTGTTGAGCCTGGCCGATATCAGCCATCGTTTGAATGTCGGCCAGTTGAGGGAAGACAAGGGCGGCAATCTGCTGAATATTCTGCGGCAGATAAACACCAGTCATGGCCTGGTTCAGCAGATAGCCTGATTTCGGCCCTGTTGCCAATAATGTGTTTGATAGAGGTCCGGCAGCCTCGGCGCGCCGGGCCTATTATTGCAGTTCCCACCACTCCCAGCTTTCCAGCTGATAGGTTTCGGCCAGTTCCAGCGCCTTGGCATGAGCTGCTTTTGCCCCAAGGCTGTCGCCTTCAGCCGCCAGTGCCAGGCTCAGTTGTTGCTGCCAATCGGCCTGGGTTGCGCCCACTCTTGAGGTCATCAGCAAGAGTTCCTTGGCCTAATGCGGTTCACAATAAGTGAACGGCATTAGGCCCAGAGTGGCCTTTAACTTGTTGGCGAATATAGTGTTTTGTCTATGGTGTCTGATTTCAGCGGCGGCGTCTGCTGACGGCGGCGACACCGGCAAAGGCCAGGAACAACCAACCCAGGCTGCCTCCTTCATCTTGCTTGGCATCTTTTTCGGTAGCCAGGAAATTGATCAGATCGGTCAGCTCACCCAGAGTGCGAATTTCTCCCAGGTTAACCAGATATTTGTCGTTTACCACGAAGCTTGGCACGCTCTGGATGGCAAATTCATTCTGCTGCTTACGCCACAGGGCGATGACATCATTGATTTTCTTGCTGTCGGCCAAGGCATCATACTGGCTGATATCGACGCCGTTGGCGGCGAACAATTGTTTGATATCGTCGCGGCTATTGATAGCAGAGGTGTGCTTGTGTCCAGGGGCGGAATGGTCATGACCATGGGCTCCTTCCTCGCCCTGAATGGCGGCAAACATAGGATGAACCAGCTTATCAGTCGCGCCCAGTTCCTGCATGATGGCCAGAGACTTCATCACCTCAGTGCCCAGATCGCTGTTCATAAAGTCGACATGCTTGCTGTCAAAGCTGACTTCTTTATTGAGACCGGCCTTGATGTCCGGCAGATACTGGGTTTCCATGCTGAAGCAGTTGTGACAGTAGAAAGAGTAGAACTCGGTGAGTTTGGGTTCTTCACTGCCTTTCTTGGCTATCTGGGTATAGTGTTTACCTTCGATAAAGTCGGCGGCGTTGGCGGCCAGCGGGATCAGGGTAAGTGCCATTGCGGCAACCAGTGGCTTGAGCAAAATAATCTCCTCAGAATTGACCGGGCGCAGCGCCCTTTGCTGTCAGGTTAGTGTGACTGGCTTAATTATGACTTAAGCGTTGGTGCCTTTGGCGGTCATTTCTGTGAGCGAGGCTAAGCTTTGGCGCTTTGCCTGGTTATTCAACCTCGCAGGGCTTGCCAGGCTTCGCAGATCTGCCTGAACTTGGCGGTATCACCGCCTTGCCTGTCAGGGTGCCACTTCAGCGCCAGTTTACGCCACTGGCGACGGATTTCCTTGTCGCTGGCATCGTCTTCCAGTTCCAATACCCGCAGCGCCTCTCGCTGGGCAAAACGGCCGGGACGCACGCCAATATAATCCTGATAACTGTTCCAGAAGGACTCCAGCATCTCACGAACGACATTGACGCAGGTGTCGTAGTTGTTCCAGTCGAGGTAGTAGTCTCTAAGCGCTGAGTCATCCTGTTGTAGTTGCAGCACATTGGCCGGTGGGATCCGCAGCAGTATGATATCCATGGCCTGTACTTGCAGCCATTGGCCCGGCAGCAGCATGTGTTGCAGTTCATAGAGGGCATTCATCAGCAGAAAGTTTCGTTTGAACAGATCTTTCTCGGGCAGAGGATCCAAGTTGTGCATCAGTCCCTGCTGCTGTAACTCAGTGGCGAGGTGATGCACCTTCCAGGAGCGGTTGCTGCGTTTGAGTAAACCGAGAATTGGCCAGGTAAGCGGGTTATCGCCTTTGAGTCGGGTCGGTTTGACTTCAGTGGCGTCGGCCTGGTTCAGCGCGGGTTTGGCAAGCAGCATGGTAGCAATCATTCATCCTGAACTGACGATAAAATCTACTATGCCACAGGTGTCCGCGGGTGCAAGGTGAAATTAATGGAACCCGGCATGGAGCCGGGTTCTGGAATAGAAGGTGAGAATGAGCTCTTCCTTAGATCTTGGTAAACAGCTCTTCTTGAGGCAGGCGAGACTTGGGCAGCTTGGCGTTGAAGTCAGACTCGTCATGGTAGCCAAGAGCCACCACTACGCTGGCGGTCAGGCCCTGTTCTCTTAGACCCAAAACCTGATTGAGTTTGCTGGCATCGAAGCCTTCAATAGGGGTTGCATCTATGTCCAATACGCTGGCGCCCAGTAGCAAAGTACCCAGCGCCAGATAGGTTTGTTTCTCCATCCAGTGCTGCAGGTCCTTAAGTTCGAACTTGTGCATATTGGTGAAGAAAGAGCGGCCGTTGTGTTGGCCCTGTTTGGCGTTTTCGTCGGCGAAGCGGCCATCGGCCTCTTCCTGCTCAAGCAGACGCAGCAGATGGGCTTCGTCCATGTTGTTGCGGGTACAGAGCACAATCACGTGGGAAGCGTTGAGGATCTTTGGCGTGTTGAAGCTATAGTCTGCGGTAGACTCGGCAATTTTGGCTTTGCCTTCATCTGTCGCGGCCAGTACAAAGTGCCATGGCTGGGAGTTCACCGAGGAGGGGCTGAACTGCAGCAGGCTCTGCAGATCTTCAATTTTATCCTGGGGGATCTTCTTGTTGGGAGCAAAAGCCTTGGTGGTATAGCGCTTTTTGGCAAGGTATGTCAGATCTGTCATGTCACTACTCCGGACAAATGAGGCTGAAATTGTTTTGGCATTCTACGATCTCTGTTGCGCTTTACAACAGTGTTTCTGCTGCAAGCTATATCAAAAATAAATTGAAAGTACGCGGTGGGGAACCACCTCTCGGTGCCAACAGGATTGCTTTTGCATGTTTGTTGGATGCTAAATTGCGTTTGCTGTATATATTGGTTAATATATGGACAGGTTTATGGCGGAGCAGCAAAGATGAATACCCTAGAGAAAGCCAATGCAGCCGAGGTATTATTCAAGGCGTTTTCCAATGCTTGCAGCGAGTTACAACTTACCCAGGCCGAGGCCAGCCGTATCATAGGCGTAAATCCCAGCACCTTGAGCCGTAACAGCGGCAAGGGGTTTAAACCCGATTCCAAGCAGGGGGAGTTGCAGTTGCAGCTTATCCGTCTGTATCGTTCACTGTATGCCATAGCGGGTGGTGAAAAAGCCTTTATGCGTCACTGGCTCAACAGTCCCAACAAGGCGCTGAATGGGACCCCCAAGACTTTATTGCAAACCGTGGTTGGCCTGGTGAGTGTTAACCAATATCTGGATGCGATGCGAGGCAAGGTCTGACAGCCATAGCCGGTGACAGGAGACAAACAACTGAAAATGGATTTTAGTGCGTTAGAGCCGCAGGACTTTTTTCCTCGCCGCTACTTTGGTCGCGGTTATCGCCTGGTCGAGTCCCAGGAAGAAGCCGCCACCCTGAGCCTGGTGGATGATTTTGACGAACAGATGCTGCTTGAATCTCTGCTCGATGAGGTTAAACCGCCATACCGAAGCGGGACAGAGCACTTGCATTATCTGCTCAAGACCCCGTTTCGTTATCCGCCGCTGCGCCATGGTTCGCGCTTTGGCAGTATCACAATGGAAAGCTTCTTTTATGCCAGTGAATCCTGGCAGACCTGTTTGGCCGAAGTTGCCTATTATCGTTTTGTCTTTATGGCCGACATGCTGGAGCCTTATCTGGAGCCGCTGCGCTCTGAGCATATGTTGTACTCTGTGGATATCAATGCCTGCGATTGTGCCGACCTGACGCTATTGCAGGGGCAGGGAGTGCAGCAGCAACTGACTCACAAGTCGAGCTATGCCTATACCCAGGCTTTGGGTGCTTGGTTGCTGCAACAGCAGGCGCAGATGATCCGTTACACTTCGGCCAGAGCAGAAAAGGGCGTCAACCTGGCGCTGCACGATCCTTTGGTGTTGCTATCAACCGAGCCGCAGGAGTGTGAATACTGGCTCTGTCAAAGCTCCGCCGACAAGGTGGCTTTCAGTCGTCGTAACAGCCGCAGCATGCCATTGACCTGGTTTTTAAAAGACTTTTTGCGGGACGGGCAGTTGCCGCGTCCCGCCTGAGAACAGAAATTACTTCAGGATTGGGTGCTGATAAACAGCGGGTTGGAATAGAACCAGAGATCGCCGTAGTTACGCTCATTGATGTCGTTGTACCATTGCTGCACCTGCTCCCCTTCGGCCTGTGGCAATACCTCTGAACGCAGTGGCGTGCCCTTGTTGGTCAAGCCACTGACGTTGTAATCCAGGTTGGTGCCCCGCAGGCGGAAATACTGCTTGCCATCGGCGATAAAGCTGAAGCTCATGCGGTAGAAACCATCGCTGTCTTTTTGCCAGTCGGCCTGGGTGAATGACTTGATCACCCGGGTACTGTCGTTGGTTTCCTTTTGCCAGGCAGCTGTTCCCGGCTTGGCCCGCTCACTGATATCGCCGGCAATCAAATCGATATGATGTACTCCCGGATTAATGCCGGCGTAGTGTTCATTGCCGA
This sequence comes from Shewanella chilikensis, assembly GCF_002836945.1. Lineage (GTDB taxonomy): Bacteria > Pseudomonadota > Gammaproteobacteria > Enterobacterales > Shewanellaceae > Shewanella > Shewanella chilikensis. The sequence goes on along the minus strand of NZ_NIJM01000001.1, from coordinate 46,494 downwards.
TATCGCTTTCCTTGTTATTCAGCTCAGGGCTGCGGAACCTGATATTGATAGTGACCTTGTCGCCGGCCTTGGCACTCAGGGTTTGTCCCATAGTGATGGTTTGATCACCGCTATTCATCTGGAAATCCAGTCCATCGATGAGATCGCCAAATACCGCAAAGCTGTTCCCCGAGCGTAACCCTTCAAGCAGCGCCTGGGTGCCTTCTCCCTCAACCCAGGTGTAATTCTTGGCATATTCGCCGGGATAATAACTGCTGGCGTAAGGGGGGCGGGTCTTGAAGTGAATATCCGAGTTGCCCATGTTCCAAATTCTGCGTCCTTCGCCCAGTAGCGCATCCCACCAACCGCCGACCTCGGCCACGACCGGATCGACACCGCCGTAAACACCGCTCGATCTGTCGCCATAGTCACCGCGGTTGCCACTGAACTGGCCGCCAACCATGCCTTCCACCAGGAAGAAGACCTCAGGCGCGGCATCGTGAAGCTCCCTGACTTCGGCTATGGTGTAGCTGTCGAGATAGCGTCTGGGGTGATTGAGCATGCCGTAGCTCTGTTTGGGAAAGTGTTGCTGCAGCCAGGTGAGTGCCGCGACTGCATCTGCATGGGTTTGATTCTGACGCTTGACGCCGGCGGCCTCCCAGGCGGCGAGATCTTCGGCTGCGAAATCCTCCGGCTCATTCTTGGCGCTGAAGCGATACTCGAAGGTTTTAATCGCATCCAGAGTCTGCTGTTCATCGGCCAAGATGGCGATATTGAAGTGCTCGTGAGTCGGCATATCCCACTCAAAACCTGAGTAAACCAACTTGTCCGGGTAGTTGGGCATTTGGCTGGCGAGTCCGGGTTTTTCGTAGCGGGTGAGGGCATCATAGAAGAGAATGCCGCCTAGGTCGTTATCTTCATTGTCCTGGCTGTTGTTGCGCATATGGTTGGTCAGGCTCATATAATCCAGACCAAAGTCCTCGAAGCCCCACTTGAGAATATCGGCCTGGGTCTCTCTGGCATCTTGGGAAACAGCGGTGTGAACATGAAGATCGCCTTTGAGCCAGCGACCCGTTATCGGCTCGGGAGTTTGAGTGTTGTCATCTGAGTTACAGCCGGCCAGCAGGGCCAGAGATAGCAGCGACAAGGCTGCGACTTGATGGGATTGGCGCAAGAATAACCTCTCTATATTGGGCGTTTGGGAAAGCACCCAACATAGAGAGAAACGATGGCAGTTTTATGGCACTTTTGTACTAAAAAGTTACCCCTGTGATCAGCGCAGCACCTTAGCAAGGAAACCTTGAGTACGAGGGTTTTGCGGCGCATTGAAAATCTGCTCCGGTGTGCCCGCTTCCTGGATCACCCCTTCATCCATGAAGATCACCCTGTCAGACACCTCGCGGGCAAACCCCATTTCGTGAGTGACTATCACCATGGTCATGCCGTCGCGAGCCAAGGATTGCATCACATCCAGTACATCGCCGACCATTTCCGGGTCCAGCGCCGAGGTGGGTTCGTCAAACAGCATCAGCTCGGGAGACATGGTCAGGGCTCTGGCAATGGCCACCCTCTGTTTCTGGCCGCCGGACAGACTGGATGGATAGGCATCTTCCTTGTCTGCCAGGCCAACCTTAGCCAGCAATCCCAAAGCCTTGGCTTCGGCCTCGGCCAAACTCATCAATCCCAGTTTGACTGGTGCCAGGGTCAGGTTGGCCAACACTGTCTTGTGAGGAAACAGGTTAAAGTGCTGGAATACCATGCCAACTTTTTGTCTGAGCTTGTCGACACAGGCACCTGGCGCCGTTATCGATTCACCGGCTATCCGTATTTCGCCTTCGGTAGGTTGCTCCAAAAGGTTAATACAGCGAAGAAAAGTACTCTTGCCACTACCACTTGGGCCTATGATACTGACCACTTCGCCTTTGGCGATATGCTGATCTATGCCCTTGAGTACTTCCAGTTTGCCGTAGGACTTATGCAGGTTGGTTATCTCAATCACTTTGTTTCAGCCTCGCTTCAAACTTACCCAACAGCCAGGTGAAGCTGTAGGTCAATAACAGATAGATCAGGGCACAAGTCAGCAGTGGCACCACATCTTCGAAGGTCCGGCTGCGGATGATTTCACCGGCGCGCATAAGATCCACACCACCTATAAAGCCGATGACGGCGGTTTCCTTTAATAGCACGATAAATTCATTGCCGAGCGCCGGTAGGATATTCTTGATAGCCTGCGGTAACACCACCTCACGCATGGTCAGTGAATGGCTCATCCCTAAAGAGCGGGCGGCCTCGGCCTGGCCCTTGTCGACCGCCTGGATACCGGCACGGATAATCTCACTGATATAAGCGCCGCTGTTGAGACCGAAGGCGATGATGGCGGCGGTCACCTTGTCGACATCCATGGCGGCCAACACGATAAAGTAGAGGATTACCAGTTGCACCACCACAGGGGTGCCGCGGATCACCCCGACATACAGCTTGGCCGGCCAGCGAAGATACCAACGTTCGGACATGCCCATCAGGGTGGTCAGTACCCCGAGGATGGCGCCGAGGATCATGGCGAAGAAGGTCACTGTCAGGGTGACCTTGAGGCCGCTTAGGATCAGCAAGATGCCGACCATGCCGTCTTCCCCTATGGGGGTGAACAGCGAAGAGATTATTGCATCCATCTAAGATTACTTCTGATATTTTTCAAGGATTTGTTGGTATTCACCTGAGCTTTGCAGCCGTGACAGGGTGGCATTGATCTGGCCGAGCAGTTCGGGTTGATTCTTGGCAACTGCAATACCGTAAAACTCGGGTGAGAAGTCGATATCCAGCTGTTTGAGAGTGGGGTTCTTGGCCAGATAAGTGGCCGCCGGTTGGCTGTCGAACAGTACCAGGTCTACCTTGTGGTTTTTCAGCTCCATAAAAGCCTCAAAACCTGTGTTGAAAGCCACGACTTCGGCCTTGAGCTCCTTGGCCATAATGTCGCCGGTCGAACCCAACTGCACCGCAATTTTCTTGCCGGCAAGATCAGCCGGAGTGTTGAATACCTGGCTGTCCTGATTGACTATCACCACTTGGGTAGCTTCGTAGTAAGGCGTGGAGAAGTCGACGCTCTTTTGCCGCTCATCCGTGATTGTCATACCGGAGGCGATAAAGTCGATTTTGCCTGAGTTCAGCGCCACTATCAAAGAGTCGAACTTGAGGTTTTCTACCTTGAGGGTTTTACCGGCATCGGCGGCAATCGCCTTGGCAATGTCGATATCCAGCCCTTTTACCTCATCACCATTGGCGCCTCCCATGTATTCAAATGGGGGGAAGGCGGCATTGGTGCCGACGACCAGTACATCTTGATCTTTACCGCAGCCGGTCAACAGCAAGGCCGTGATCGTGGCCAGAAGCAGGGATTTTTTCATCTTGGAGATACTCTTGAGGAACCGTATGACTGGCACTATAGCCAGTTCCCATACCTCAATCAATAACTAATCACAAAAAATGACTAATTATTCACTGTCCGCACATATTTCGTTAAAAAAACATTATTAATTAGTTTGTTATTTATTAACCAAATGTGTTTGAGTGAATGAAGTAGAGATTGCTCAACTAAGGCTGAGCGACGAGTGAAGATTTTTTGTCGCCTGAGACACAAGAATGTGCATTTGGCACAGCACCGAGGAAAAATTTGTTATAAAATGCGCGCCCAAAATCCTCTGCCTGCCTACAATGGTGGAAGCCCACTCCGGATTTTGGAACAGGCCTCCAATTCAGCACCTGCCAAAGCAGACAGCGAAGCACACAAAATAGAACAAGATGGGGTCGTATACCTATGATAGAAAAACGCTTTATTACCGCTCAGGAATTGCTGGAGGATTCATTTCGTCTGGCTGCACAGGTCTATGAGAGTGGCTTTCGGCCGCAGTTTATTGTTGGGATCTGGCGTGGCGGCGCCCCAATAGGGATCGCGGTACAGGAGTTTTTCGACTTCAAGAAAGTGGAAACCGATCATATTGCGGTGCGTACTTCATCTTATTACGGCATAGGCACAGATAAGCAGAGCAAGGAGATCAAGGTTCATGGTCTGCATTACATTGTTGAAAATGCCAATGCTGATGATGGTTTGTTGATTGTTGATGATGTCTTCGATTCCGGGCGCAGCGTTTTTGCGCTTAAGGAAAAGCTCAGTCAATCCATGCGTCTGAATATGCCCAAGGATATCCGCATCGCTTGTCCTTACTACAAGCCGCAAAATACTGCGGTGCCATTGAAACCCGATTACTATATCCACGCCTCGGATGAATGGCTGGTATTCCCCCATGAAGTTTCCGGCCTGAGTGCGCAAGAGCTGGCCGAAGGTAAGGGCGATCTTAAAAATATCAAAGAGCTGTTTCTCTGATAAAAAATCCAATGCAAAGAGGGCGCCGATAGGCGCCCTCTTTGTTGTTGGCAATGGCTAGATATCCATGCAGTTGGCGTAGTAAGTCACGGTCGCCGGCCAATCGGAGAATACCCCCAGGACACCTATTTCTTTGGCCAGTACATCCAGTAGTTGATAGACATCGCCATCGTTATTAATGCTGCCGCTGATGCTTTGGTAGTACCAACCACCGCCTTGTGCCAGGGGGCCAGAACGCTCCAGTGACCAAGTGATTATTTTAAGCCCGGCTTCCTTGGCCGCCAGAGCATAGGCCGAGGGAACTATTTTGCCGCTGTCATCCAGACCGACCAATACCCACAAGGGCGGCGCAATGATTTCGACTCCCAGGGCCTTGAGCCTTTGCATATCGGCCTGCCATTGGCTCATATCATTGGGGTTAAAGCTGCTGTCCGAGTCATACCTGTCATCCAGATAGACGGCCTGCCTGCCAAAATCGGTATTATTGGCCAACCAGTACTGCACATCTTCCAGATTAAACGACTGGGGATAGACATTTTTTGCAGGTACTCCGGCCGCCTGATATTCGTCGATCATCTTCTGAGCATAGTCCTGCTGGCTAAAGCCATCGAAGGGCATGGGCACACTGGCGGCCTTGAGCTCAGGCGTCATCTTGACCCTGGCTTCTTTAAACAGAGCTATACTCTCGGCGTGGGTCATCAATGTGCCACAACTGGCGTAGAGATCCGTGCGCCAGTCAGGAGTACCCTTCATAAATGTTTCCGCCGTGGTGGCCTTGGGATTAAAACCATCCATCTTGCCGCAAAGCTGTTTGAATTCATCCAAGGTTATATCGCTGGTACAGCACTCGGCGCTGGCGTTAACACCATTGGCAGCATCGGCGGGAGAGAAGGGCTGACGGCATTTGGCTGCCAACTCAGGGATGCCGAGGATATTGGTGGTTGTGGCCAGATCGCATTGGGAGTGCCGACAAACCAGCTGTTTATCGGCGGTGAAGGTGACATCACATTCCACTATCCCGGCTCCGGCATCTATAGCTGCCAAATAGGCTTCTTTGGTGTGCTCAGGGAACTGCATGGAGGCGCCGCGGTGGCCTATGCTGAAGTCGGTGCGATAAAAGGGCCCTTTGCTGCATTGTGCCAGTTTATCTTTGAGCGGCCCTTCATCCATGTCATTTACCAGAAATTGGGGGCGGGGGCCCAAGTTGGCGCCAACTTTTTCCTGTTGATCCTGTGCCGGGGTTGAAGTACTGGCGTTGTTGTCACTGCTGTTGCAGCCACTGAGCAACAGGCCAAGCAGCACCAGGCCTGGTAACGTCGATGCTGTCTTGGAGTGAAAAGTCTTCATTAAGCAGATCCTTATGCTATTTCGCACAGGAGTTTACTCACCTGACGAGAATGGTATTTCTGAAGCTAGGGATGCTTGATGACAGCCGGATAGTAAAATTATGACAACTAACTTAATTAATACAGTACTTTGTTCCGGATATACTGAAGAGGAACCATTGCGTTAGTCTTAGAGTCGGTTGATCTTATCCTTCAGATCGTAGCTCTTGTCTGTAACTATGGTTTCCAGATTAGCAATCCGCTGCTTCAATTCATCCACTTCCCGTTGCAGTTTTTCAATCTCACCATTTTGGAGATACTGTTGTTTTTTGTTGTAGTCCTTGATGAGTATCATGGCAAAGAAGCCTATGATTATAATGAATATTAGTCCCATAATGACCCTTGATATTTAGCTCGTTAGCTATTGTGGCACAGCATGGTGCCACAGGAAAACCAAGCGGCTCACATAGCTAGAGTTTCAGCGTGTCTTTAATCAACACGCAGCGCTGCTCTTTCTCTATTGCTTGCTTGAGATTGCGCTGGGTCTGGGCCGATAGCTCAGGGTTAGCCTGCAAGGCTTTTTCGAGCCGCAGCATTGAGGCGTGACTGCATTGACGCGGTAAGAGTGCCGGCGCGTAACTGCGCATAAATACCGGGTCTTTTTCGGCGTCCAGAGCGGCTAACTGACTCAAGCGCTGCTCTGCAGTGCTTGCCTGCAGTTGCCCTTGGCTGCTGGGATAGAGGTTTTCCATCGCTACTCTCAGCTTGGCAAACGGCAGCGCCGAATGGTTGATTTTCTCCAGCCAGCGGCGTTTGCCGGCGGTGTCCGGGCGCACCACTTCGGCGGCGATGGCCGCCTTTTGCCCCGAATCGCTGATATCAAGTTTGGCTTCTTGCTGTAGCAGATATTTGCTGGTGGGGTAATCGTAACGGTTCAACTGATAGATAAGCTGCCAGCGGGTATCCTGATCCAGCTCCACTCCCTTTATCTTGCTGTGGCCCTGCAGCAGTGACAGCAGGTGATCAAGTGAATCACCGTCGCGGGCAAAGTCCACATAGGCATCGAACCAGCGCCGCTGCAGATCTTTATTATCCGCGTTTTGCATGGTCAGACGCAGACTCATCTGCGCCAGCGCTCTGATGGCGCGCTCGGCGTAGGCCGAGTGAATCGGAGCCATCGACTCGAGTAAGGCCTTGCTATAGCGCATATTGCCGAGAATTTGTCCCAGCAGGGTGTAATCCTTCTCTTGGGGAGCATTGATCAGCACAGTTTCCAGATACTTGTTCAAGGGCAAATTACCGCTCTGGACACTGTCCCACAGGCTTTGCCAGAGCATGGCGCGCAGCAGGGGATCTTCTACCTTGGCCAGGTGATTGAAGGCGGTATCGAACGAGCGTGGGTCGAGCTCTACTTTGACATAGCCCCAGTCCTGATAGTTGGGATAAACCAAATCAGGACAGGATGCGCCTTTAAGTTGCGGCACCAAGGTCTTTTCACCTTGGTAGGTAACGGCCAGAGTTTGCAGCAGGTGCATTTCATGGCGGCCCTTGCTTAGTAAGGCCAGCTGAACTTTTTGCTCTCTGAGCGTCGGGTAGGCGGGATCGCTTGTTGACTGCAACAGGGCAAATTCACTGATGCGGCCATCTTGGCACTGGAACTCGGCCTTGAGGCTGTTGACACCGGCGCTGTAGAGCCAATCCCGGGTCCATTGGCTCAGATCCCGCTTGGCGGCCTGGCCGAGACTGGTAATGAAGTCTTCCAGTGTGGCGTTTTGCCAGGAGTAGCGTTTGAGGTATTCACTGACGCCACGGCGGAAGGTTTGCTCCCCAAGCAGGTGGCGCAGTTGAATGAGAACCGCGGCCCCTTTCTGGTAAGTGATGGCGTCGATATTATCGAAGGCGTTGGCACTACTGGCCACAGGCACTTCTATCGGATGGGTGGTAACGCCAGAGTCCTGTTGATAAGCACTCTGTTTGCCCCTGGCGTAAAAACTGCGCCAGGTGTTGTCAAACTCAGTGGCTTCGGCGCTCGCCAGCATGCCCATGAAGGAGGCGAAGCTTTCATTGAGCCACAAACCGTTCCACCATTTCATGGTCACCAGATCGCCAAACCACTGGTGCGCCATTTCATGCATGATCACCGACGCCAAGCGCTGGCGCTGATTAGCTGTCATATCACCACTGCCAAGAAAACGCCCTTCGGCAAAGGTGATGGCGGCGGCATTTTCCATGGCACCATAGAGGAAGTCAGGCACCAGCAGTTGATCGTATTTTTTAAAGGGGTAGTCGATACCGAAATAGTCGTCAAAAAACTTAAGCCCGGCGTCTGTGTATCTGAACCAGTCGGTGGCATTGACCTGGGCTGCCACTGATTGGCGGGCAAACAGGCGCATGGGGTATTTGCCGCTGTTGTCTTGCCAGACATGGTAAGGGCCGGCATGCATGGAAAAATTGTAGGGGCTCAACTTGGGCGTTGCCGGAAACTGCCACAGCTGGCTGTCACCCTCCGGGGTCACACTCAATTCTTGGGTGGCGCTGATCACCTGCCAGTCTTTGGGGGCTCTAACGGTTAACTTGTAGCTGGCCTTGAGATCCGGTTGGTCGAATACGGCAAACATCTGCTGTGCGGCGGCGGGCTCAAAGTGGGAGTAGAGATAGACCTTGCCATCGACGGGATCCACAAAGCGGTGCAGCCCTTCACCATTGCTGGAATGCTGGCGTGTGAAGCTGACTTCTATCTCATTGTCGCCTATGAGCAGCAACTTGGCACTGATCTCCAGGTAGGCGCCATTGTATTTGGGATAGAGCCTGTGGCCGTTGATCTTAAGGCTGGTGATCTGCGCCTTGCTCAAGTCCAGTGTCAGGGGCTGTTGGTTGTCGCTGAGACTGAAACGTACCAGGGTGCGGTTGGCAAATCGCTCGCTGCCATCCAAGGTAAAGTCCAGTTCATAGCTGACATTGCTGACTCTGGCAGAGCGAGCCATCGCCTGTTGCTCGCTGATATAACCGCTGCCATCCCGCACTCCGGCGGAGGATTGAGTGCTGCTGCAGCCGCTGAGTGATAGCAGTCCGGCAGCCAACAGGCTGAGACCAAACAACCGGGGAAGAGATTTCACAAACAGATTCCTTGCTTTTTATTGTTTTACCATTAGGTGTCGGTGTTTTCCCTCACAACAGGAATGAAAGGGGAGGGATACACTTAGAGTTAATACCCTGTCAGGCTTGGCGCCCGTGGCATAAATTACGCTATTTGCCGACAAAGAACAAAGGAGAAATGTTACAAAAAAGCCGCTGTGACAGCGGCTTTTGGGAAGGAGCGTTAGACTTGGTTAGAGCCCGAGGAAGGACTTGGACTTCACTTTGCGGATCTCTTTTTCATCGGACCATTCGATCAAACCAGTTTCCAGATCCATCAGGCGCATGGTCATCTTGTAGTAGACATCACGGGTGCTGCCATTTTGTTTGACTATGCTGGAAAGGTTGCCGTAGAGCATGTACTGAGCGCCTATTTGACGACCGAACTTGATGGCGGTGGATGGGTCAACCATGCCGGCGTTGTTCTGGTAGTCCAGTTGTTTGCGCACTGAATCCACCTTGGTCATATCGATAAAACGGAACTTGCCTGAGCGCAGCAGCTTGTTGCTGATGGAGTCGGTCACTGACTCAGTATCTATATGCTCAGAGGTCTTGTTCTTGATCTTGTCGACAAAGATGATAGGTCTATCGTTGGCTGTCATGGCCACCACAGGCGGAAAAGTCAGCATGCTGTCGACCATTTTGGCGGCAATGGCTTGCAGATCTGTCGAACCGAAGTTTTCATTCACTGTCTCTACCTCAGTGGCATCACCGTATTCCACTTTGGATTGACAGGCTGCCATGCCCATAGCCATTGCCAGTATCAGTATCAGCTTCAAGTGTTTCATAGTCAGTTCCATTTCAAGGTTATCAAATCAATTCTGTATAAAAACGTGTGACATTGCCAGTGTCTATTGCCCAGACCAGAGTGGTCTTGCCACTCTGAACCTGAATTTCCGTGCCCTGATTGTCCAGGGTTAGTTGATAGCTGCCGGCATCGACAAACTGCCTCGCTATCTGTGCCTGCCTAGGTAACGTGAGCCAACTGCGGCGATCGGCCTGCTCTGTGACCACGTTGAATATCTGCATGGCGATCACCCCGAGGTCCGAACCGTCTTTGCGCTCGGCCTTGCGGGCCATTTCCGACTTGGCATAGACCCTGGCAGCCTGGCGCACCAGCAGATAGGGTAGTTCCTCCTTGAGCGCCGTGATGGCCAAGGCATCTATATTGGCTATAGGGGCTGCAGTCATAGGTTTTGACAAGCCGCGGATATTGGCACTGCTTACCGGCACTCTGGAGGGCATATAGGTGGGCAGAGAGACAGTTTGCCAGTTGCCGTGAATGGTGAAGGGAACCGTTAGGCTCTCCTTGGCGGGCACAAAGCCGCGCTCCAGCAGCAAGATGACCTGACCTTGCCCCTTGGCGGGCGTGGGCGCTTCTCCCCAACGGCGTTTGAACTCATCATACTGAGGCATGGCAAGCTCTTTGGCCAAGCGCACCAGATCCTGCTGCAGATAAGGATTATCCGGCATAATCTGCGCCGCCTTGCGATAGTCGATAAAGGCATCGTTGCGCTCACCAAGGATTTCGTGCAGTACCCCTGTGGTGTAGTAACTGTAGGCGTTCAAAAACGAGCTGGTGACACTGCCGGCCGCCTTGCCCAGTTTATCCATTTCGGCGCTGATAGTGCCGTTGGCCATCTGTTGCACCGCACTGCTGGATTTTTCGTACCTTTGCTGTTCCAGCGATTGCAGTTCATTGCTGCGACGCACCTCCACCAACGCGCCTTCGGCATCGCCCGCAAACAGATAATTGAGAGCCTGATATTGGTGCAGCATGATGCGCTCATACCCGGGACCACGATAGGGAATGATATTGTCGTTCAGCAGCAGGCTGCCGCCCTGTGAACCCAGCTCGGACAAACTGAGCTTGGCTTTGTCGTCGAATGCCTGATAGGCGGCTATGGCGCTTTGGTAATAGTCTTTGCTGGCGGTGAAATCGCCGCTTATCTGCGCGGCGCGCCCCGCTTCCTGGGCATAGAGCAGGCCATCTCGGCTGCTGATCCCGCCTGCCAATTCCTTGGCGGCATTGCCCGGCATTGATGAGTTGAGTTCGGCGCGAACGCCGGCCAGTTGGGATGGATAGTTGACCAATACACTGTTGAAGGCGCAGCCAGTGAGGCTCAACGACAACAACAGTGGCAGCAGTAACTTGCCTGACTTCAAGAGTCGGCTCCTTGGTTTTGGATCTCCAGTCGTTCTCTCAAGGTGAGTCCTTCCAGATGATCATATTCATGCTGAAAAATGCGCGCGACAAAGCCTTGTAACCATTCTTGCTGCCACTCGCCGCTGAGATCCTGATAACGTACCTCAATGCTTTCATGGCGCAGAATCTGTACTCTTTCACCGGGCAGAGATAGGCAACCCTCTTCCCCGGCCAGCATCTTGCCTGAGCGTTTGAGTATCTGTGGGTTGATCACCACCTGGGGCGCCATCAAAGGCGCATCCGGATATCTGTCGTTGGGATGGGATGCCATAATAAACAAGCGGATACCTTGGCCTACCTGAGGCGCGGCTATGCCTACGCCCTGTGCCAGTTTCATGGTCTCGAGCATTTTCTCGGCCAGGGCCGCCAAAGGTTCATCGAACAGTTGAACCGGCTGGGCAGCCTGCCCCAGAATACGTTCTCCGTAGGTTGCTATGGCTAACATCCTTATCCCCCTTTATTCGACTCAGTAGTGAGGCGGCGGCGTTTCTTCCGATTGAGATGCGATATTACTCGGTTCTACCGCTTTGAGTTTACTGATTAACAACTGGATCTGAAACTGCTGCTCGGCCACGACTTTATTGAGTTCGAAAATCTCCTGACTCAATTCTTCCAGTGTGGCTTCCTGAAATGACAGCTTGGTTTCGAGCTCTTCGATCCTGTCCGGGATTGCTTGCATTACTTACCTCTGTGTTGGCGCCGACCAGCGTTCCAGCAAGCTGGCACTGCTGATACTCTGAAGTTGGCCGTTGTCGGATTCAGACACTGAGTATACTACGGCGCTTTGGGGCAAAGGCTTTTTTGGCAGTGAAACTTGCCAGTTGGCGACTTTTTTCCCCGAATCGACCTGCCACAGACTCAATTCTCTGGCCGGCGTGCCGGTCAACAAGGCCTGCTCCTGTTGGATAAAGCGCGCTGCCGAAAAGTTCATTTGCCGCCGGACTATCGCCAGCGAGCTGGCCAGTTTCCCTGAGTCATTGTGCCAAATGTCGGCATTGCCGGTACTGTCGGACACTAAACTGAGGTTACCGCTGCGGCTGAGGGCAACCTTCAGTACCCTGGAGTCCATCTGCCAGCGCCTCAGTACCTGAGCATCCTGGGTGCGCCACAGCAGGGCGGTGGCATCGTTGGCGCCGGTCAATGCCAGGTGGCCATCGGCAGAGAGGGCAACGCTGTTGACCTTTTCGCTGTGGCCAAGAAATTTCACCAGCACACCTGTGGTCGGGGTCAGCGACATCACCGCGCCATCTGCCAGCCCTACCAGCAACTGGCCGTTGTCGGCCACGGCCACAGCCTGGGCTACTGCCGGCAGTGACCACCAACCCGCCGCCCGGCCGTCGGCGATTTTCCACAGTGCAACTGAATCGCGGCTTAACGTCACCGCATATTCTCCATTGGCCGAGATATCTGTGGCGATGACATCATTGGCTTCACTGCCTTGAGCCCACTGATACTTGACCGCGCCTTGTTTGAGATCCCAAAGCCTGATCCCCTCCTGGCTGCTTATCAAAGCGTAGCGGCCATCGGCAGAGAGGCTGGCGCTGTAGCTGGGATCGGCCGCCAGGGATTGGCTGCTATTGGGGCCTGGATGGCAGGCACCAAGGCCAAGCAAAGTAAAACTGAGCGTGCAAATAAGTAGCAATCTGTTTATTGCCATGAACTTATACCGCCTCGACTTGTCATTTTGAGTAAGGGTAAAACGCTGTCGCTTCCATGCAAGGGTTAACGGTTTGTCGGCCGCTTTCCCTTGTTAACCAGTATGGATAATCTGCTTTGTATCTCAAAGTTAACTGGTATAAAGTGAGTCGTCTTACATATTTTGGGTTAATTGTAACCATTTGAAGATCCTGAGGATGCCTTTAATGAAACCGATTTACAAAATTTCACTGGTCGCACTGGCCCTGATCGGCCTTTCCGCCTGTAACCAAGAACAAAAAACAGCGAGTGCCGACAAAGTGGAACTGAGCTCTGTCGAGCAGAAAGAAGCCTATAGCGTGGGTGCCTCTATTGGCCGCTACATGGCCGGCCATATCAAGGAGCAGGAAGAGCTGGGTTTCTCAGTCGATCGTGCTTTGATTGTGACTGGTTTCCAACAGGGGCTGAAAGACGAGCTGCAACTGACTGAAGATGAGATGCAGAAAGTGCTTGAAGGTCTGGACCAGAAGCTGAATGAAAAACGTATGGCCAAGGTCCAGGAGATGGCGGCCAAGTCGATGCAGGAAAGCAAAGCCTATCTGGAACAGAACAAGGCCAAAGAGGGTGTGATCACCACTGAGTCAGGTCTGCAATACGAAGTATTGACTCCAGGCGAGGGTGAGAAGCCGGCCGCCGAAGACGTAGTGACAGTTCACTACCGTGGTACTCTGATCGACGGCACTGAGTTTGACAGCTCCTACTCCCGCGGTGAACCGGCAGAATTTGCCCTGAACCGGGTGATCCCGGGCTGGACCGAAGGGGTTCAGCTGATGCCGGTAGGCGCCAAGTATCGCTTCGTTATCCCATCTGAGCTGGCCTATGGCGAGCGTGATATGGGCACTATTCCTGCCAACTCCACACTCATCTTTGAAGTCGAGTTGCTCAAGGTCAAAAAGGCCGATGCCCCCGTAGAGCCGACCGAAGCCGAGGCTTCTGCCAAGTAATCCCTTCTTTCACGGAAAGTGGATACCCGATATTGAAAAGGACGCCGCCGGCGTCCTTTCTGTTTACAGTCACTTATTGCGTCAGTAATTCTAAAGCCACTTATAGCGATAGAACAGCCACAACTGTCCCCCTACCAATAGCAACAGGAACAGGCAAAAGGCTCCGAAGGCCCAGCCGACATCGGCGCCCGGGATCCCGGCGATATTGACCCCGAGCAGACCGGTAAGGAAACCCAGCGGCAGGAAGACGGCGCTGATCAGCGACAGGAAATAGAGGCGGCGATTGACTGCCTCGGCCTGACGGTTTTGTAACTCTTCCTGGGTGACGCTGGCCCTGTCTCTGATGGCATCCAAATCTTCGATGCAGCGAATGAGTTGATCATTGATTTCGTTGAATTTAAGCCGCTGCTGTTCATCAAATACCTTAGCCGAGTCTGCCAGCAGGCGGGTAAAGGCTTCCCGCTGCGGCGCCAGGTAGCGCCGGACCACCACTATCTGACGCCTGAGCTCGGCGATATCGCTGCGTAGATCCCTGTCTTTACCGGCCATGACCTTGTCTTCCAGATCGTCGACAGTTTCTTCCAGCCGGTCGATAAACTCCGTCTTACGTTGGGTGAGACGCTGCGTCAGCGCCAGCAAAAACTCCCCGGTATTGCCGGGGCCAGCTCCCTGGCTGACGCTCTGGATGATGTCTTTGACCGATAACAGCTCGCGACTGCTGGTGCTGATAATTCTGTGATTGTCCAGGTAGAGGCGTATCGACACCATGTCTTCAGGGTCGGCCCCGGGGTTGTGATTGACCCCTCTGAGCGCCAGCAAGAAACCCTGGCCGGATTGTACCACCCTGGGGCGAGTGTCCTGCGCCAACAGGGCTGCCACTTCCAGTGCTTCCAGGCCGCTGTGTTGTTGCAACCACTGACGGTTGGATTTCTTCTTATAGTCCAGATGCAGCCAGAGTATGCCCTGCTCCGGGCGCCAATCACTGACCTGTTGCTGCGTCAACTCCTTGCCTGCCATCTCCCCGCTCAGCAGCAAGGCACAAAACTGTTTTTCGGCCATAGACTCACTCTCATAGGTTTGCTTTAGTTTAAGCTAACCTAGTTATATCATTGGGCATAGGAATTTACTCACTCAGTGGCAATGAAAAGCTGGGCAGGCAAGTGGGCTAATGGGCGGTTTATCGGGATAAAGCGACATTGGCTTGCGCCACATACGTGCTTTTTCAACTCGTCCTTGGGGAACTTGTCAGCCATCTGACGACTACACCAATTTGTCTCGCCGTAGCTTCACTATGTCATCACCAATCTGACTAGCACCCTAATGGCTGACATGGCTGCAGAGCTAACTGAGGAATACTACTATAGAAAGTAAAGCCCAGGCATAACTATGGGCAATCCCCTGGGCTCTGGGTTAAAATTAGGATAGGTTTGATTACAGCAAAAGAAGTGGCACCATGGAATACGAATTTCGGCGCAATTCACTGACGGGAACCGCAATGGCCCGCTTCAGTATGGAGCATCATGTACTGGGGCAATGGTTCTCTGAAGAGTTGGCGGATAACGCCGAGATCTGCACTCAGGTTAAACAGGCATTGGCGGATTTACAGTCAGGGCGCATTCGCGAATGGCAGTTGATTGGCCGGGATCTGACGCTGCAACTGGATCAGGAGCAGGTGCGGGTTTACGCCAATGTGCTCGAATTCGGTGAGAGTCAGGAGTTGGATGAGTCCCTCTCTCTTTATGATGCCGAGTCAGAAGCCTGGTGCGGCCTGGAAGACTTTCAGGATGTGCTTGAGAGTTGGTGTGACTTTCTGCACCAGAGCCGCTGAACAAGCGGCATGGGCGGCAATGAGAAGGGACGCGGTGGCGTCCCTTTTTCGTGGCTTAACGGTTGAGATAACGCACAGCCATTTCGGTGCGGGACTTGGCATTGGCCTTGCGAAGCAGGTTTTTGACATGCACCTTGACCGTGCCTTCGCTGATATGCAGTTCTTCGGAAATAACTCTGTTGCTCTGCCCTTCTGCCAGATGCTGCAGTATCTGCAACTCTCTGGGGGTCAGGCTGTCGAGCCAGGCTTCCTCTTCGGCGGCATTTTTCAATTCAAACAGATAGTCTTCCACTTCGGCGCTGATCACTCTGTGGCCGGACATGGCTTCTTTCAGTTGCCCGAGCAGCAGATCGGGTTCGGTATCCTTGAGCAGGTAACCATCGGCGCCAGCTCGCAGCAAACGGATAACATCCTGTTTGGCATCGGAAACCGTCAGGATAACGATTCTGGAGGTCACTCCCTCCTGACGCAGGGCGTTCAGGGTATCGAGACCTGTCATGCCTTTCATATTCAGATCCAGCAGGATAATGTCCGGCTCGTTTTCGGCGGTGGCCGCCAAGGCGTCGAGCCCGGTACCGGCTTCACCGAAGAGACTAAAGTCAGGATCGGATGCCAGTAACTGACAGATACCGCGACGCAATAAGGGATGATCATCGACTACCAGAACTGAATAAGGTTTACCCATGATGTGGCTCCTGCTGAGGTGGGAAAGTCAGGACAACACTGGTGCCTCCCGACGCATTGCTGGAAAATTCAACCATACCCGAGAGGCGGCTGGCGCGTTCGTGCATTATCCCTATGCCGAAATGTTGATCCCTTTCCTTGATATGCGCCAGGCCTATGCCGTTGTCTTCGATACTGATAACCACCATGTTATCAGAGTTCTTTTCGCAGCTGATACAAATACGACTCGCATTTGCATGTTTAATGGCATTGAGGGTGGCTTCGCGGGTGAGCTGCAGAATATGAATATGTTGGTGCGCCGCCAGTAACTGGGGCGGCAGACGATAGTTGAGCTCCAGCTCTGTCTCTGTTTGGCTGCGCAGTTGCTCCAGCATAGCCTCGAGGGCGTTGCGCAGATTGGGTTCTTTAACTGTCAGGCGGAAGGTAGACAAGAGTTCTCTGAGCTGGGCGTAGGCTGTGGTCACCCCCTCATTGAGTTCTTCGAGCTGTTGGGTCACCGCCGGGCTTTTGCAGCTCTGATCGAGGCCTTTACGCAGCAAACTTATCTGGATTTTCAGGAAGGATAGCAGTTGCCCCAGTGAATCGTGCAGCTCTCTGGCGATAACCGCCCGCTCTTCCAACAGGGCCAGTTGTTGGCGCTGCTCGGAGGCATTGTGAATCACAATCGAGCGAGCCAGCATGATGGCGAAGTTTTCAAACAGGGGCACATTGATATCGTGCTTGCCTATCACTTCCAGAAAGCCGAGTTCCTGCTGTTCAAACTTGAGCGGAAACTGCATGGTTTGTCCGGATTGCGGCCAGATTTCCTCGTCGGTGGCGATCACCTCCATGGCATCTTCATCCTGTTGAATAATCAGCCGCAGATGTTGCAGGTGCTCATACTCCTTGAGTTGCAGCAGCGACTGTCGCATCACCTCGAAATTGAGTTTGCCCGAGTGCAGCAACACCAGATTGTCATAAAGAAACTTGAGCTCACGGTTGGCACGGGTCAACGCCAGGGTCTTCTCCTTCACCTGAGTTTCCAGATTGCCATAGAGAGTTGCCAGTTCCTGAGCCGTACTGTCCAGGGCATCGGAAAGAGCGCTGAGCTCAATATATTCCGTCTTCGGCATTTCGACGGCAAAGTTACCTTTGGATATAGTGTTGGCTGATTCCATCATCTGTTGCAGCGGCACCACCACCTTGCGTTTGGTAAAGCGCACGGCGATAAAGGCAATCAGCAGCATCAAACCCAGACCTACTATCTGGCTGACGGCCAGCAATCTTAGTTTGAAGGCGGCATGGTGCTCCATCTCCAATACCAGCAAATCTATGGTATCGACAAAGTCTTTCAGCGAGGAGGCATAATTGCGTGAGTCTTCCTGCTCTATGTAGTACTTCATGACCTTCCACTTGCTGATCACCAGTTGGTACTGCTGTCCGAGCCTGGCCGGCGATGACCAGTCCATTGAGCGCACCAAGGCATCTGAGTAGAGGGTGTTTTCAAATTCGCGAATTTTTTGCAGCGCTTCTTCACTGCCGGAGTTGGCATAAAACATCAGCCGGTAGCTCTGCATCCGCAATGAACCGGAGGCGTTGATCGCCCGGGCATCTCCCAGGCTGTAAGACAGATTGATAATGGCAAAAGTGGCCAAACCGCTTGAAAGCAGGATAAGGGTCAGCATTAAGCCTAAAATGGTAGAGGTCAAGCTGCCTCGTTTCATGAAATATTCACTCACTTTTGCTAAGGTTTCCTCAGTCCCTGCAGTGTTGCTCTCGATTATCGGAAAGGAAACGCGCCGATAAGATTGTCGAGAATAAAAAAGGACTTGGGTCTCAGAGTTCTACATTAGCCAGCACTTGAATACATTAACAAGAGTACAAAAATGTGAACAACATCGCCTTCACATTTTGATCTGGCGCAAACTTCGCCCCGGATACCCCCTAAGAGGTATATTTTTGGTGTATTTAAGCGGCTACTTTTGACCTTGGAGATGTCGTGGTTATTGCAAATAACGATAAAGTAACACGGAGATGAGATGGTGAAAAAATTAAACCAAAAATCCTTTGCACTCAGTGCATTGGTCGCCGCAAGCCTAATGGCTGCCGGTGCGTTTGCGAGTGACAAGACTGAGCCTCGCAACGAAGTCTACAAAGACAAGTTCAAAAATCAATATGCCAGTTGGCATGACACTGCAAAGAGTTCTGAAATTGTTGACGTATTGGCAGAAGATCCCAACTTGGTAATCATGTGGGCCGGTTATGGTTTCGCCAAGGACTACAATGCCCCTCGTGGCCACATTTATGCCGTGACGGATGTGCGCAACACCCTGCGTACCGGAGCGCCAAAGAGCGCCGAAGATGGTCCAATGCCAATGGCTTGCTGGAGCTGTAAGAGCCCGGATGTTCCTCGCCTGATAGAAGAGCAGGGCGAAGATGGTTACTTCACCGGTAAGTGGGCCAAAGGTGGCCCTGAAGTGGTTAACGCCATAGGTTGTGGCGATTGTCACGAGAAAGGTTCTCCTAAGCTGCGTTTGGGACGTCCTTTTGCCGAGCGCGCCATGGAGACCTTGGGTACACCATTTGATAAGGCTTCCCGCAAAGACAAGCAATCCATGGTTTGTGGTCAGTGCCACGTAGAATACTACTTTGAGAAAGTGGAAGGTCGTAAGGGTTTTGTTAAGTTCCCATGGGATCAAGGCACTACAGTAGAATCCATGGAAGCTTACTACGATGCCATCGAATTTGCCGACTGGACTCATGCTTTGTCCAAGACTCCTATGCTGAAGGCACAGCACCCAGGTTATGAAACTTGGCAGCTGGGGGTTCATGGTAAGAACAACGTGACCTGTGTTGACTGTCACATGCCAAAAGTGACCAACGACAAGGGGCGTAAGTTCACCGATCACAAAGTGGGTAATCCGTTCGACCGCTTCGAAGAAACCTGTGCTCAATGCCACACTCAGAGCAAAGAGTTTATGGAGAATCTGACTGCTGAGCGTAAAGTTAAGGTTAATGAGCTGAAGCTGAAGGCTGAAGATCAAATCGTCAAGGCTCACTTTGAAGCCGCTGCCGCCTGGAAAGCCGGTGCGACTGAAGTCGAGATGAAGCCAATTCTGACTGATATCCGTCATGCTCAATGGCGCTGGGATTATGCTATCGCCTCTCACGGTGTCGCGGCTCACGCTCCTGATGAAGCGCTGCGGGTGCTGGGTACTGCGGTTGACAAGGCTGCCAACGCCCGGGTGAAACTGGCACAGTTGCTGGCCAAGAAAGGTATCACAGAGCCAGTTGCGCTGCCGGATATCTCCACCAAGGCCAAGGCTCAGGCTGCTCTGGGTATGGACATGAAGAAGATGGTTGCCGATAAGGAAGACTTCAAGAAAAATGTTCTGCCCAAGTGGGATGCTGAAGCCAAGAAGCGTGAAGCGACCTACAACTAACAGTCGTTAACATCACGAAATGAAAAATCCCCGCATCGCGGGGATTTTTTTATCTTACAAGCCAGCAGTGGTAGCCAGTGAGTGATTACAGGCTTATTTGATCAGCTTAAGCAGAGCCTTGAAGCGTTCACCTTCTGCCTGATGTTGCAGTTCAAACAGTAAAGATTCACTGTTATTGAGCCTGGCTCCCTGCTGCTTCATCATCTCAATTCCCAAGAGTTTGTTGCTTTCACTGCGGGAGCTGACAGCATCGGCTATCAAGTGCACATCGAAACCCTGCTCGATAAGATCACCACAGGTTTGATAGACACAGACATGGGTCTCTATCCCGGCCAGCAGTACCTGTTTGCGGCCCGTGCTCAGCAGTGCCTCACGGAACGCCGGGCAATGCCAGCCACTGAAGTGATGCTTGGCAATCGGCGAAGTGGTCTTGGATAGCAGAGCGGCCAGCGACTCTGTCGTGGGGCCGAGCTTCTGCGGCAACTGTTCCAGCCAGAGCACCGGGATATCAAACAAGGCCGTGCCTTCTATCAGCATGGCCAGTTGCTGATGCAGCTGTTCACTCTTGTCCATTATCTGCGCCAGTTTACCCTGAACATCCACTATGACCAGCACGCATTCTTCCGCTTTTAACATTTTGTTCTCCTTCTGGTTGGTCTTAGGACAGGTGTAAACGAGTCCTTCTTTCGCTTCAGTTAACGTCAGGACATTCAGTTAACGTCAGTACAGGGCTTAAGCCAATAGGTCTTAGGTCGTAGATGATTGCGCTTTTTTTGTGCGCCCAAGCCTTACTTGCACCTAATTGGTGCATATCTGCAGCTCTTAACCTGGTCCGTAAAAGCTAACTCTTTATAAAACAAAAAATTAACATTCTGGCCTGATGTTTGAATTGCTTTTGGCATAACACCAATACAGCAAGGCGATTCTGGAGGTCTGGATGAAATTAGTCAGCGCAATCATTAAGCCGTTCAAGCTCGATGATGTCCGCGAAGCGATTGCGGGCATAGGCATTGAGGGGATGACGGTCACCGAAGTCAAAGGTTTTGGCCGACAAAAGGGGCATACAGAGCTCTATCGGGGAGCCGAGTATCAGGTGGACTTTCTGCCCAAGGTTAAGCTCGAGATAGCCACCAAGGCGGAGAATCTTGAGCACCTGCTGGAGGTCATCACCAACGCCGCCCATACCGGCAAGATAGGTGACGGCAAGATCTTTGTGACAGATCTGGAACAGGTTATCCGTATTCGTACGGGCGAAACAGATACAGAAGCGCTGTAAGGGGGAGAAGATGGAAGAACTGAGCAAATTGGGTACTACGGTCACAGAGCTGCGTTTTGCGCTGGACACCTTTTACTTTCTGATCTCCGGCGCGCTGGTGATGTGGATGGCGGCGGGTTTCGCCATGCTGGAGGCTGGGTTGGTGCGTTCCAAAAACACCACAGAGATACTGACCAAAAACATCTGTCTCTATTCAATCGCCTGTATCACCTACCTGATTGTGGGTTACAACATCATGTATGTGGACAATGGCGAGGGCGGCTGGCTGCCGAGCATCAGCACCTTGATAGGCTCTCAAGCTGCCGACGCCGACCATGCGCTGGAGTCTGATTTCTTCTTCCAGGTGGTATTTGTGGCTACAGCCATGTCGATTGTTTCCGGCGCCGTGGCCGAGCGCATGCGCCTGTGGGCTTTCCTGGCATTCAGCCTGGTAATGACGGCAGTCATCTATCCGGTGGAAGGTTACTGGACCTGGGGTGGTGGTTTCCTTTCCGAAGCCGGCTTTGTCGACTTTGCCGGTAGCGGCATAGTGCATATGGCCGGTGCGGCCGCGGCCTTGGCCGGTGTCTTGCTGCTGGGGGCCCGTAAAGGTAAATATGGCGCCAATGGCCAGGTTAACCCTATCCCGGGATCCAACTTGCCGCTGGCAACTCTGGGGACTTTTATCCTCTGGATGGGCTGGTTCGGTTTCAACGGTGGTTCTCAGTTACTGGTCTCTGATGCCGAGAATGCCAGCGCTGTGGCCAAAGTCTTCGTCAACACCAATTCGGCAGCGGCCTTCGGCGCGGTATCTGCACTGATCGTCTGTAAGATGGTGTGGGGCAAGGCCGACTTGACCATGATACTCAATGGTACTTTGGCTGGTTTGGTGGCTATCACAGCAGATCCATTGTCGCCCTCGCTGCCTATGGCGGGTGTGATAGGCCTGGTAGCCGGCGGTTTGGTGGTGTTCTCCATTGTGGGCTTTGACCGAATCAAGATAGACGATCCTGTCGGGGCTATCTCGGTGCACGGGGTCGCCGGTTTCTTCGGTTTGATGATGGTGCCTCTGTCCAATGCCGATGCCAGTGTGACAGGGCAGCTGTTTGGCGCTGCGGTGATCTCTGCCTGGGTGTTCCTGGCGTCATTGCTGGTGTGGGGCGCCTTGAAAGTGACCATGGGGATCCGGGTGACCGAAGAGGAAGAGTACAACGGTATGGACGCGTCGGATTGCGGTATCGATGCCTATCCTGAGTTTGTGACTGTCAAGAACGCCAATTGATAAGCCAAGAACGCCAATTGATAAGCCAAGAACACCAGCTGATAAGTCATGAGTGTTTTTGAGAGATCAAGCAAGCTTCCTTAATCTTTAAGCCATCTCTTGTGAGATGGCTTTTGGGTTATCTGCCTTGGCGGGAGTCGGCCAGGAAAAGCGTATTTTGCGGCTATGGCGCTTGATGACAGACGCTCTTGGGGGCAGACTGAAAGCAGAAACAGCCTGGAGCCTAAGGGGATGGCGATGAAGACTCTCAGTGGAATGAAGCTGACCGGTACTTTTTTCGGCGCTTTGTTAATTACCTTGCTGTGGCTTGGCAATGCCGAGGCAGGTCAAGTGGTGGTTCGTGATGCCAGTGAGCCCTTCGATGCCTTTGCCGTCAGGGATGAATTACTGCGTCAGCATGAGTGGCAGGAACTACTGCGCTCGCAGCAACAACTGGAGATCCTCCGCAGCCTGCCTGCCATATGTGTTCCTTACATGCGCCCCTATCGCTACTTTTCCTGCGATGGCCATTTTTATCGCCCCTATCTTTACCGGCAACAGCAGCTCTATATAGGGATCCCCAAGCCGGGTTCCGACGTTATTGCTCCCGGAAATGAAGGCTTGAACTAGGGTATATTCACATTTTGTCACCCTTTGGCGCGGCAGGAGTGGCCAGTCTGACTTAAGCTTTCAGTAAAGAAGCCTTAACTCAGGAGGCCTTATGTTCTCAGGCACTTTCTCAAGCGCTTTCTCCGGCTCTGTCACTCGTGCTCTCTTTGGCGCTCTATCCGCTACCATGTTGAGTCGCCTATTGGGTGCGGTTTTGCTGCTGCTATTTTGCGGTTGCAGCAGTACCCCGGTGCCAAGCAAGATGGCTCTTGGCAGCCTGTTTCAGGATAACCAATTCAAAGAGGCAGGGAATATCCCCGAGCCCGCCGAGTTATTCGCTTTGCCTCCCGAAGCGGTGCAGTTACTCAGAGGTGCTTATAGCCGCGGTGCACTCATGTCCAATCAGGAGTTGGCCCACGAGTGGTTGGCTGACTATATCCATGCCGACAAGGGCGGCTTTCGCTATCAGGACAACTACACCCGCACCGCCGCCGAAACCTTTCACGACAGGGCCGGAAACTGCATGTCACTGGTGATCCTGACGGCGGCCATGGCGCAACAACTGGGGATAGAGGTTGAATTTCGTGATGTGGAAGTGCCCCCGGTCTGGGATCGTCAAGGCGCCTTTTATCTGGTCAATGGTCATATCAACCTCAAGCTATACCCGCCCAAGAATAATCATGTCTTCCATGTCACCGAGCGTTCCATCCTGGTGGATTTCCTGCCAGAGCGTGCTGTGCGCAGCTATAAGGTCAATAAGATCAGCCAAGGTACTGTGGTCGCCATGTATTACAACAATGCGGCGGCCGAGGCATTGATCAATGAGAATTGGGATCTCGCATACGGCTTGTTGAAAAAGAGCCTGCAACAGCAGAGTCTGTTTATTCCGGCGCTCAACAGCCTGGCGGTGCTCTATCGCGCCAGGGGCATGGAACAGATGGCCGAGCGGGTCTACCGCTATGCGTTGACGCTTGAGCCGGAAAACATGACTACCCTCTATAACCTGGCGGTCATACTGAGCAGCCAGGACAGACTGGATGAATGGGCCGAAGTGCACAAGGTACTGGAGCTTGCCCGGATCCGGAATCCTTATTACTACTATGATATGGCGCAACAAGCCTACATGGATCATCAATATGATGAGGCGCTGAGTTGGTATCGAAGAGCGATTGAGAAGGCGGATTATCGCCACGAGTTTTACTTTGGTTTGTCCAGAACCTATTGGGCAAAAGGGGACTCCGACCGCGCGAAGAGCAATCTGCAAAAGGCGTTGGCGCTGGCCGGTGACGGCGAGCAGAAAAAACGCTATCAGGCCAAGTTGCATGCGATGGAAGGGCATTGATTCAAAAGCTTGGCTGAAAGAGTGAGGTTATAAAGGCGCAACTGGTTAAGCCAAGCTGCAGAGTAAAAAGCCCGATGCTGACATCTGCATCGGGCTTTTTACTTTCTGGCTATAAGTTTCTCTCTGCCTGAAAGCTGGCTTTAAAGGGCTTCGAAACTCAGCGCCTTGTCGCGGTAACTCAAGCGCGCCATCTGCCCCATATCCTTGAGCTCAACTGCCCTGACACCATAGGGCGGCTTTAAGCCCGAATTTTGGATTAGCTCAAGGTTTAGAGGCAACTGCAGACTGTTTTGCTCTTGTGTCAGCCAGGCCGCGGTCTCACTCTGCAGTATGGCGATTTCCTGCCCTTGGGCATCGGTCCCTGTCAGTATTGCCGACACCCCAAAACGACCACTTTGGGCCAGCTCCAGCGTAAAGTTGAGGGCGCTTGGCAGACCATTTTGCCAACCCACTTTGATTTCGGGTGCCAGCCGTGCCGATGGATAGAACTGCTTGAAGGCGGTCTTGACTGTTCGTCGTACCAAGGTGTTATCCACCAGGGTCTCAATATCGACCACCAATTCACTGAAACCCGCATTGCTTGAGGGCATGGGCAACTGCTCATTTTGCAGTCGCCAGCTGTTGCCACTTTGGCTGAGTTGCAGTGGGGTTTGCTCGCCGCTTGCTTGCTGCAGCCGGGCACTGGCCAAACGAGGTGAACCCATGGCCTTATCGTTCTCAAGCGCCAGCTCCAACTCGAGATGGGTGTTGGCCTCGAGTGATGATGGGGTGCTTAACTTGAGACGATAGGCAGAGCCTTTCTCTTTGACATTAACCAGATAGTTGTCAGTGGCGGTCAGCGCTGCGGCGACCTGCAGACGATAGAGACCGGGCTTGATATCTGAGCTCAGCAACAGGGCACTGGAGTCATCATCCATCCCGGCACTGGCCAGAGACTCAGAGTCTACGGCGCGGCGGATAAGACGCTTGTTCTCAGTTTTGCCTGCGGCCGAGCTGAGTTGAACTGCGTCTGGAGCAATGCTCTTGGGGGCAGTAGGGGCGCCGCTGCTTGTATCCCAGCGAGGAGCCAGACGGATAACGCTGCTGCCTTGGGTTAATGGCAGCTCTAGGCCTTGGTTAAGCTCGGCGCCTGTAACCATCAACCAGTATTCATCACTGCTGGCACTGGCGGTTTTGTCCGGCAGCTGGGCCTGATACTCCCCTGACAGCGCCCTGACAAAGCTGACATCTTCCCTGGAGGTATTCAAGGGCGGCAATTGCCCTGTATCCAGCTCTTCTCCTGCCTTGATATCGCTTGCCTGGGGCGGCACCATGGCCAAGGTCAGGCTCTTGGGCTGCTGGTTTTGTTCTACCTTGGCATCATCCTGGCAACCCGTGAGGCTCAGGAGTATCGCTGCCAGCAGCGGTGTCTTGCTGATATACATCTTCATACTTACGTCCTCAGATATGATTGCGCAGAAGGGTGTCGAGATTAAAACAGGCCCGGCGGCTTTGATGGTGACTCAAAGGTTCTCTGTCACGGGTTTTCTGCTTATCGGTAAACCAGACACTGCCGGCGGCACTTTGGGAGTTGCACTCAAGAAAACCGTCGGAGCAGTTATCCAGCCAGTTTTGGGTAGTCTCCAGGCCCACTTGATTCTGATAGCCGCCGCAATAGCTGTCGCTGTCCCAAACTGCCGACTCCACGTCCGAGCCGACAACAGCTTCAAAAGGCTTACCCAGAGAAGGGCGCCCGGCTGTGCCGTACAGCCATTGACTGTTGTATTGCGCCATCCAACCCACTTGCTGCTGTTTGACGGCATCGCTGTCGTAACCGAGCAGCCAGCCGAGACTGGTTTCAAACACATTGCCTTGAGTGACGGCATCGGCCAGTGGTGTACCGGCACTGGAAGGAGCCAGCGCTATCACTCGGCTGATGCTGTTGATCACAGCTGGATAACGTCCATCCCAGGTGGGATTGGACAAGACCCAGCGCACTATGTTGCCGCCATTGGAGTGGGTGATAAGGATCAGTTGATCCAGATTGCGGGCGTTGATAAAGCTCTGCAGCTGATCGACCAAACAGCCGGCAGCGGCCTCATCCCACATATATTGCTCGAAGTCACAGTTGATGACCTGATAGTTACTCGGGGTGCTGATACCTTGACGAACTGAATCGACAAACTCGCGGGTCCAGTAATCGTTCAGGGCATCGGTTTGTTTTCCTGTTCCATGGACAAAGGCGACGCCGGTGGCGCCATGACTCAGGGAGCAGACACTACAAAGACCCAACATCATCAGGGTGGTGGATATTTTCATGTCGCATTTCTCTTGTTGATAATCATTATTTTGTGAAGGGATAAATATGTTTATCCGCTAATTAAGTTAGTTTTAATGTTTACTTGCAGCAAGTTAATTGCTGAAATATTGGCTAGGTTAAGCCAATTGAAAGGGATAGCTGTATATAGAGGAATTTCTTAATTTTTTAGTTAAAT
Source organism: Shewanella chilikensis (assembly GCF_002836945.1). Lineage (GTDB taxonomy): Bacteria > Pseudomonadota > Gammaproteobacteria > Enterobacterales > Shewanellaceae > Shewanella > Shewanella chilikensis. The sequence goes on along the minus strand of NZ_NIJM01000001.1, from coordinate 19,957 downwards.
ATAACTGTTGAACATGAGAGGAGGGAGCCGCTTTTGAGCGCACTCTATATGAGTTACTTGCCTATAAAAAGGAGTTCAATCGGGTTTGATTCAAACCAGGTGAGAGCTTGTGGCAAAAATGGCTACTCCTTGATTGAAAGGTGTTGTTGGTGGTTTGTTTGTCAATTAGGCTGTGCTTAGGGGATTTCTCATTGGAAGGCGGAGATTACCATACAAAAAATAAGAAATAACATGAATTGCAGAGAAATCTATATAAGTTAATTGCATTGGTTGAATATAGCGGATAGATTGAAACTGTTATTCAAAACAAGAGATTCTTATCAATAGCCGGAGCTGTGTGACGTTTATGTATTACCAGAATGATGATGTACGGATTAATGAAGTTAAAGAGTTACTGCCACCGATAGCCATTCTGGAACGATTTCCGGCAACCGAACGCGCCTCATCCACCGTCTTTAAAGCCAGGAAGAATATTCACAAAATCCTGCATGGACAGGACGATCGCCTGCTGGTGGTGATAGGGCCATGCTCTATTCACGACCCCGAGGCCGCGCTGGAGTATGGTGCGCGTCTGGCCAAACTCAGAGCGGCCTATCAGGATCAATTGGAAGTGGTGATGCGGGTTTATTTCGAGAAACCCAGAACGACAGTGGGCTGGAAGGGGCTGATTAACGATCCCTACATGGATAACAGCTTCAAGCTCAACGACGGCCTAAGAACGGCCCGCAAACTGCTGCTCGAATTGAATGACAGCCAGGTACCGACTGCAGGTGAGTTCCTCGATATGATCACCCCTCAATATATGGCCGACCTCATGTGCTGGGGCGCCATCGGCGCCCGTACCACAGAGTCTCAGGTTCACCGCGAGTTGGCATCGGGCCTGTCTTGTCCTGTGGGATTCAAAAACGGCACAGATGGTACCATCAAGGTGGCGATAGATGCCATTGGGGCCGCCAGCGCACCACACCATTTCCTGTCGGTGACCAAGTTTGGCCATTCGGCAATTGTGTCAACCAAGGGTAATGATGACTGCCATATCATTCTGCGTGGTGGACGCGAACCCAACTACAGCTCGGCTCATGTGAGCCGGATATGCTCTCAGCTCGAGACGGTTGGCCTGAAACCCAAGGTGATGATTGACTTCAGCCACGCCAATTCCAGTAAAGACTTCCGGCGTCAGATGTTGGTGGCTGAAGATGTCTGCGGCCAGATTGCCGCCAAACAGCAGGCGATTTTCGGGGTGATGGTGGAGAGTCATCTGGTGGAAGGGCGTCAGGACCTTAATCCCGGGCACCCCCTCAGTTATGGTCAAAGTATTACCGACGCCTGTATAGGTTGGGATGATACAGAGAAACTGCTGTCAATGCTCAACGACAGCGTGCTGAAGCGCCGTCAGGGTTGAGGGTCAATACTTTAGGTAAAGGCGCCATCGGCGCCTTTATTTTTGGACTTGCTGTGCCAGGTATTCGTTGGCCTTGGCCAGACTGCCAAAGGAAGCTATTAGATTGTTACGGCCTTTTTCCTGGATCTCGGGGTTGCCTGATTCGATCATCATCCATACCCAGGTTTGGATCAGTGGCAGGGGCGGGTATTGAACTTTTGAATCCAACATAAGATTTCCTTCAACAGATACGGTAAAAAATCGGTGCGGACCGGTTTGTTTGACATTTTTGAACACTCGTTGCCGCCCGTACTAACAGGAAAGAGTAGCAAATTCTTTTTTCATGTATAACCATCTTTCAGCTCTTTGGGGTGATTTTGGTGATAAAAATTTTGTTGCTAGTCATTTAGTCTAGGTTAAATGTTATTTTTGGCATTCTAAAGTGCTGCTTCAGATGATGATTTCCGAGCTATCAGCCAAACAGATCGCAGACTTGGGTCCCACTCACTGCTACACTCGGAACACTCTTTTCTCCTGGCAAGATGTATGCGTCCGACTCTTTACCTTGACGGTCCCGTCGATAAGCTCAACTGGCAAGTGCTCAAACTTCTCTGGCCCTATCTGTTGGAATACAAGAGCCGCATTATTCTGGCGCTGTCGTGTCTTGTGGTGGGAAAGCTCGCCAGTGTCGGCTTGCCTTTCCTGTTGAAGCATTTGGTTGATGACTTGGGGAACGCCCAAACAGCGCAGCTGTTGGCCGTGCCTATAGCTCTGGTTTTGGCTTATGGCAGTTTGAGATTAGTCAATGCACTCACCGGGGAGATCAGGGATACCCTCTTTGGCCGAGTGACCGAGAGAGCGATACGACGCCTTGGTCTGCAGGTCTTTGAACATCTGCACCGGCTGGATCTTGGCTTTCACCTCGACAGGCGCACCGGCGGATTATCACGGGACATAGAGCGCGGTACCAGTGGCATCAGTTTTCTGATGCGTTTTATGGTGTTCAACATAGTACCCACCTTATTGGAAATCCTGATGGTAGTGGCCATTTTGCTATGGAATTACGGTATTTGGTTTGCATTGATCACCTTCTGCTCTGTGCTGGCCTACGGTTTGTTTTCTGTTGTGACGACTGAGTGGCGTACCTCCTATGTCCGTGAGGCGGCGAAGGCCGACTCGGTATCCAACACCCGTGCTATTGATAGCCTGCTTAACTATGAAACCGTCAAATACTTCAACAATGAAGCCTATGAGGCGAATGAATATGACAAGGCGTTGGCCGACTGGGAGGTGGCCAAGCGCAAGAATCGTCTGTCGCTGTTCGCCCTCAATGCCGGTCAGGCCACCATTATTGCCATTGCTATGACTTTGATGCTGGGACTCGCAGCTTTTGAAGTGACCCGCGGGCAGATGACTGTGGGTGACTTTGTATTGATCAACGCCTTTATGATGCAACTCTTTATGCCGCTCAACTTCCTGGGCTTTGTGTATCGTGAAATTCGTGGAGCCTTGGCTAATATTGAGAGGATGTTCTCGCTGCTGGATAAGACCCCGCTGGTAAAAGACAGCCCTACGGCTAAAGCCGTATCGCTGACCGAGGGCCGCGTCAGTTTTGATTCGGTTGGCTTTGGTTATGGAGAGCGGGAGATACTCAAAGGGGTGAGTTTTGAGATAGAACCTGGGCAGAAGGTGGCTGTAGTGGGGGAAAGCGGCGCCGGTAAATCGACGTTGGTGCGCTTGCTGTTTCGTTTTTACGATGTCAGCCAAGGGGCGATTCGGGTCGATGGTATTGATATTCGCGATATGACCCAAGATGCACTGCGCCGAGCCATTGCCATAGTGCCTCAAGACACAGTGCTGTTTAACGATACTCTGTTTGAGAATATTCGCTATGGCCGCCCCGATGCTTCGGATGCCGAAATCTGGCAGGCGATAGAGTTGGCCCACCTGAAGCAGTTTGTTGAAGCATTACCGCAGCAGGCCCAGACCAAAGTGGGTGAGAGAGGCATGAAACTCTCCGGCGGTGAAAAGCAGCGGGTGGCTATTGCCAGGGCGATATTGAAGCGCTCGCCGATACTGGTCTTTGATGAGGCTACCTCATCATTGGATAGCCGCTCTGAGAGGGCGATTCTGAAGGCGCTCGATGAAGTTGCCAAGGGCCATACCAGTCTGGTTATTGCCCATAGGTTATCGACAGTGGTGGATGCCGATAAAATCTTAGTGTTGCATCAAGGTCAGTTGGTTGAATCCGGCAGCCATGACAGCCTGCTGGCCGCCGATGGATATTACGCGCGTTTATGGCGGATCCAGCACACAAAACAGACTGATGAGTCGGTGCAAGTTCAGCATTGATTCAGCCTGACTGCCGCATACTCGAAAGTCCGAAGTCGCGTCAGCCATGGGGGCAGCACAGATGGAAAACATTGTATTGCAGGTCAATATTGAAGGAATGCAGGACAAAGTCCGTACAGATTGGAACAGTTTGGCGGATGAGCTTAAGACTCGAGGTATGGATGATGTTGCCCTCAATCAATTACATACCGAGTTACGTGCCGGTCTGAGAGTATCCACTCGCGGCCTGACTCTGTCTATGGTATCTGCAGAACCCTTTAATGAGGCGTTGGAAGGAATTATCAGTGAGTCAAGAAAGCAGGCTCAGTCGCAAGGGGAAGTGCGTAGCTGAGCCTGAGTTGATGCTATTTCTTGGTTTGGTTGCGGTCGGCTTGCCAGCCGTCGCACAGTAGGTTGAAACTATTTTTCGCTTCGTTTACCGGCGTCAGTTCAGTTATTTTACCGCCGCGATAACAGAGCATCTCTCCCTCAATCTCAATCAAACGGCTGCAATTCTTGCAGCTGAGCGATGCAGTTTTGCTCGTTTCCGGCTTGGGGACCTGACTGACAAATGTCATTTTCACTTCAAAATCCTCTGGAAGTGGCAAGTCTTGATTAGGCGCAAGATCTTACCACTTTTGTGATGCAACGCACAATCCGGCCAATGTTACGCTTCGGTGACAGCGACAAAATCGTCACTGATCGAAGTGAGCGTAGTATTTGTCCAGAGATACCGACAGGCCACTTTGGGTAACGATTCTGACGTGGCGTGGTTTGAGTTGTCTTGGGTCAGTGACCCCACAGGAGTGGGCCAGCATCCCCAGATCATGGTGCAATGCCTTGTTGTAGTTGGCGACTCGGGTGGATTTGTCTCTGGGATCCAATCCCTGTTGTAGTTTCTTGTTATGGGTGGTTATCCCGGTGGGGCAGGTATCCTTGTTGCACTGCAGCGCTTGAATACATCCCAGCGCGAACATATTCCCTCTGGCAGAGGCGGTGAAATCCGCTCCCAGCGCCAGCGCCCAGGCGACTCTGGAGGGTGTGATAAGCTTGCCAGAGGCAATCACTTTAATCCGCTGCTTCAGTCCATGCCGCCGCAGTTGTTCGACCAGCAGTGGCAAGCTCTCTTTCAGCGGCAGGCCAACGTAGTCCATCAAGGTTTGCGGCGCTGCGCCCGTACCACCATCGGCGCTGTCGAGGGTGAAGAAATCGGGAGCCGAGTCATGACCGCGTTGGTTAATCTCTTCCAGAAAATCTTCCAACCAGTGAGTATCACCCAAGACAGCCTTGATCCCTGTGGGTTTGCCTGTCACCTGCCTGACTCTGGCTATCATGTCGAGAATGTCGCCGACATGATGAAACTCGATATGACCGTTGGGACTGATGGAATCCTCTCCTGCTGGGATCCCTCTAATCGCGGCTATCTCTTCGGTTACCTTTACCCCGGGAAGAATTCCCCCCTTGCCTGGCTTGGCTCCCTGACTGAGTTTGATTTCGAACATTTTCACCTGAGAGTGAGCGGCCACTTCCCTGAGCTTGTCATCATCCAGGTGCCCTTCAGCGCTGCGAACGCCATATTTGGCAGTGCCGATCTGGAATACCAGATCGCAGTTTCCCTTGAGGTGGTGGGCGCTGAGGCCGCCTTCCCCTGTGTTGAGCCAGCATCCTGCCTGGGCTGCCCCATGGGAAAGGGCGGTAACAGCTGGGCGAGAAAGAGCACCGAAACTCATGGCGGAAATATGGCAAATGGCGCTGGTGGCAAAGGGATGTTCGCAGTCAGGGCCGATAACCACAGGTGTTGGCGGCACAACGTCTTGATCCAGTGTTGGGAAGGCGGTGTTCATAAACAGTATGCTGCCGTTGGCTTCCAGTGGCCTGGTGGAGCCGAAGGCTATGGTGCGGTCGACATTTTTCGCCGCCCGGTAGACCCAACTACGCTCGGCACGATTGAAGGGGAGTTCTTCCCGATCGAGAGCGAAAAAGTACTGGCGGAAGAATTCGCCCATTTTCTCGAAGAAATACCGGAATCGTCCGACAACAGGGTAGTTATGCCGCACCGCCTGCTTGGTTTGCATCACATCGGCGATATACATATAAGTGATTACCAAGAGTCCTAAGCCGACGACTATTAAAAACAGGCCGGAAAAGAGTTCCAGGCCCCACATAAACCAGTTTTGCTCGCGCATCTTCTATCCTTATTGACTGCCAAAGTGGGTGGTTACCAGGCCCGTGGGCCCCTGTTCTGCCAAGGTAAGAATAAAGAGTTGATCGTATTGCTGCTCATTCAGGCTAACCAGGGGGCCACCCAGCGCCTTGATGATGGCCGGAACTGTATTGCTGTGGCCGGCGATCAGCACATTGCCTTGGCTGGCTTTGACTGCATCTGCTATGGCATTGATGTGAGCCTCCAAGCCGACTTTGGCTGGAAACACCTCAATCCTGAGTTGTTTGGCTGTTGCAATCGGTGCCAGGGTTTCCTGAGTTCGGCGAAACTCACTCGACATCAGCCTTTGCAGTTGGGTGTCCCTTAATGCCTCTGCCAGAGCTTCGGCGCGCGCCTTGCCTGCGACTGTCAGCCCGGGATCGCTTCCCTGAGCTTTTTCCGCATGCCTAACCAGGAATATGGTTTGATGGGGGGCGGCGGCCTGGGACGGCCAACTAAAAAGCACTGAAAGACAAAGCAGTAGAAAAATTCTTACCATTTTTATTTTCTATCAAATACTTAAATAACATGTGGGATCATAGCTCGAGTATCGACCTGGGTAAACAATCACTAAACTAATTGCTGAATTGGTCGATAATTAACCTGAGATACGCTTTTCATACGAGGAAACCAAGATGGAAATCCGCAATCATGGCGCTCAGGTCTCTGAGGTGGCCAAGGACAAGACTCAACAACTGGACGGTAATCATGGTAAGGCGGTATCTGAAGTCGCCGGCAGCAAGAGTGCCCGCCATATCAGCCAGCAGTTGATGAATAACGCTATTCTGGCGGCGCAGGAGGAAGTAAGCCTCAATAGCGGTAACGAACCCATGAGTCTCTTGTATCGCGCCGCGATTGAGGCCATCAATGAAGAACTGGCACCTTACATGGGGGAAAATGCCCTGCAGCAGGTGCAGGAGCAGCAGATAGATACTTCTCCCGAGGCCACGGCCGACAGAATTGTCAGCTTTGCCACTCAGTTCTTCAGTGTCTACCAGCAGCAAAACTCCAGCATGGACTTTGACAGTCAGCTGTCCGGTTTTATGGACGTTATCGGCGGCGCCATAGATCAGGGCTTTAAAGAGGCGACGGATATTCTTTCCGGACTCAAGGTGCTGGAGGGCGATATCAAGACCGGGGTGGATGAAACCTACTCTCTGGTACAACAAGGGTTGCAGTCATTCAGAGACAGCTTTACCACTGAGCAGGAATAATCGAGCTCACGTGAAACCTTTCCTGCCGATAACACCCCTCACTATGAGGGGTTTTTGTTGGCTGAATATGGGGTTATGCTGCAATAATCGTCTTGTGTTACCTAAGGAGAAGCTATGTGGACTGAAGGTCGGGTCATTGAGCGTATCGATTGGAACAGCAAGTTATTCAGCCTGAGGATAGCCGCCGAGATAGCGCCGTTTATTGCGGGCCAGTTTATTAAGCTCAGTCAGCAGAGGGATGATAAACGTATCGCCCGGGCCTATTCGCTGGTGAATGCCCCAGGGGCCGACTATCTTGAAATACTGGCGGTGGCGGTAGATCAAGGCCAGTTGTCGCCGGATCTGCAATCTTTGCAGCCGGGTGACAGTATTAGCGTGACAGACAAAGCCACCGGCTTCATGACCCTGGATGAGATCCCAAAAGGGGAATTGCAGGGGCGCCACCTGTGGTTTTTGGCAACCGGTACCGCCGTGGGGCCGTTTCTTTCCATGTTGGATACTCCTGAACCTTGGCAGCGGTTTGATAAGGTGGTTCTGGTTTACGGGGTCAGAGAAGTGCAGGATCTCGCCTATCTCGATAAGATCCGCGGCTATCAACAGGCCTATCCCGAGCAATTTGTGTTTGTGCCCAGTGTCACTCGTGAAGACTTTGACGGTGCGCTGCGTTGCCGCATCCCGGATGGCCTACAAAGCGGTGAGATAGAGGCCAAGGCCGGGCTAAGCATAAGTGCAAAGGACTCGCAATTGATGCTTTGTGGTAACCCCGGGATGATCCAGGGGGCTACGGCGGCGCTTATCGATAAAGGTTTGGCCAAAAACCTGCGCCGGGCCCCCGGACAGATAACAGTCGAAAAATACTGGTAACAGGAGAGTCTGGATGCAGCTCTATTACTCTACAGCTTCGCCTTATGCCCGCGTGGTCAGGGTCATTGCCCGCGAGCTGGGTTTGGCGTTGGATGAAAAGCTGGTCAATCCTTTCGATAACAGTGACGAGTTACTGTCGGTTAACCCCTTGGGGAAAATTCCCTGTCTGCTTTTGGACGATGGCGCCGCACTGTTCGACAGCGAAGTCATTGCCCGTTATCTGGACGCTAGATTCGGCCAGGATCGTTTCTTTGGGCCCCAAAAAAACTGGGCTTATGAGTGCCAGTTCTCACTGCTTAAAGGCGCGTTGGATAGCGCCGTTGGCCTAAGGCAGGAACAGATGCGTGAAGAGGAGGGGGTTCGTTCTCTTTTCTGGAGTGGTCGTTTCGAGCAGGCCCTGCTCAGAGCCTTGATGGAAGTGGAGCGTCAGGGAATTATCGCGAGCGGTCCACTCGATGCCAGGCAGGTACTGCTGTTGGTGCTACTCGAATACCTTGATTTTCGTCATCCGGATCTCGACTGGCGTAAAGTGGCGCCGGCCTTGGCACACTGGCTGGAATCTGCATCAATCAGGCAGAGTTTCCGAGATACTCGTCCTGGATGATTTCTCGGTAATTTGCGGTTTGGCCAAGTCCGAGTAACGCCTGCCCTTGGGGTGGGTTCTGCGGTTGGTTTCACCGAAGATGCCATAGAGGTCACGGCTCATACCATAGTCCAGTCGCCGATCGCTGAAGGGAACTCTTCTGTCTTCATGATGTTGATACTTGCAGTCGCATTGGCTGCAATTACATTCTGCCAAGGGGAGCCGGGGCGCCTCCTTCGACAGAAAACGCTTGCCTTCAAGCGCTCTTATCGCTTGGCAGGCAGTTGGCGTCAACACTATGGAGACACAGTGATATTGTTTCTCTTTGGGGACAGAGGGTCTGTCCTGCCGACGCTTTTCTGGTCTTAACCTGTGACGGAACAGAAACAAGATCAGTAGCAAAGACATGACAGCCAGCAGGATTTCCAAAATATCCAAGATACTTCCCCTCTCCATGTATAAGTTTTAAGGTTCAGTTTAGTTTAGTTTGCGACAATTTGGCCGATTCCAATCGCTTTGCTCCCAGCCACTGCCATTCTGTCTGTTTTCATTTGTACTCCCCTTGTCAGAATTTTTGCACTAGGCTGAAAATAAAGCTGATTAGAAATAGTTCTCATTAAATTACTCATCCAATATGGGGTACTGAATAATATGAGCTACAAGACAGGTCTGTTACTTTGCAGTGCGTTGGCTGCATCCAGTTTGACATTGCCGGTGGCCGCCGCCGATGAGGTGACGGTTTATTCCTATCGCCAGGAGTTTTTGGTCAAGCCCATTCTGGATGACTTCAGTCAGGCTACCGGGGTGAAGGTTAATTTTGTGTTTGCCAAAGATGGCATCGCCGATAGATTGGCTCGTGAAGGACGCTTATCACCGGCGGATCTGGTGCTGACGTCTGACTTTTCCCGCTTGCAGGAATTGGTGGACAAGCAGTTGGTCAAACAGGTGGAAAGTGACACGCTCAAGCAGAATATTCCGGCCCAATACCGGGATCCCGAAGGAAACTGGTACGCCTTGACTATGAGGGTGCGTAATCTCTATTCCAGCAAGGAGCGCCTCGGGCCGCTGACAATCAACTATGAAGACCTGGCCGATGCCCGTTACAAGGGTAAGGTGTGTATGCGTAGTGGCAAGCATCCCTACAACATAGCGCTGGTGGCCTCCATGATAGCCCACCACGGTGAAGCCGATGCCAAGAGTTGGCTTCAGGGACTGAAGAGTAACTTGGCCCGTAAGCCTCAGGGTAACGACAGGGCGCAGGTGCAGGCGGTAAAAGAAGGTTTGTGTGATATCGCCATCGGTAACAGCTATTACTATGGCAAGATGCTGCAAGACCCCAAACAGCGGCCATGGGCCGAAGCGGCGGTGATCAACTTCCCGAATCAGGAAAATCGCGGTGCCCATATCAATGTCTCGGGTATGGCGCTGGCCAAGCATGCACCTAACTCGGCCGATGCTCTCAAACTGATGGAGTATCTGTCTTCGGATGCCGCCCAACAGAGCTATGCCGAGGTCAATATGGAATATCCGGTCAAGGACGATGTGCCTGTCTCAGAATTGGTGGCATCCTGGGGAGACTTTAAAGCCGATGACTTGCCTGTCTACAAATTGGCAGAGCACCATCAGGCGGCGCTGAGACTGCTCGATGAGGTTAAGTTTGATCTCTGAGCTTGAAGGCGTTTCTGTAAAGGTTGTGGGGGAATAGCTGTGATCCTGACCTTCTCCAGAGGCTGGTCGTGGGCGGGGTTTACCGTCTGCGGCCTTATGGTGGCGCCTTTGCTGGCGCTGGTCATGCAGGCATTCGAACCGGGTGAAACCCGCTTTGGGCAGATGTTTGCCACTGTGCTGCCGTCATACATAGCCAATACCTTCTGGCTGATGTTGGGGGTGAGTGTCGGCAGTCTGCTTTTGGCGGTGCCAGCTGCCTGGCTGGTGGCGCGCTGTGAGTTTCGGGGCCGGCGCCTGTTCCAGTGGGCTCTGTTGTTGCCGCTGGCCATGCCAGCCTATATCGTCGCTTATGTGTATACCGATCTACTGGATTATGCCGGGCCTGTGCAGCGGTTTTTACGCGCAAGTTTTGGTTGGCAATCGGTAAGCGACTACTGGTTTCCCGATATTCGAACTCTGGGCGGCGCCACTGTGATTTTGTCGCTGGTACTCTTCCCCTATGTTTACCTCTTGGGGCGCACCGCGTTTCTGGAGCAATCCTTAAGTTTGCAGCATGCAGCCAAGGTGATGGGTTGCTCGCCATGGCAGAGTTTCTGGCGTTTGTCGCTGCCAATGGCACGCCCGGCGCTGGCGGCCGGTGTCGCCCTGGTGGCCATGGAAACCATGGCTGACTTGGCGACGGTCAATTATTTTGCGGTATCCACCCTGACCACGGCTGTCTACGACACCTGGCGAGCCTATGGTGACTTGGCGGCCGCGGCTAAAATTTCGCTATTGATGTTGCTTGGTGTCTTTACTCTGTTTGCGCTGGAGCGTATGGCGAGGCGTAAACAGCAATTGTTTCAAAAACAGCTGTTGCTTGAGGCACCAGAGCCATACCGGCTCAAAGGTTGGCGTGAGTGGTTGGCGCTCGGCTACTGCTCGCTGTTGCTGCTGCTGGCGTTTTTTTTGCCATTTGTCATTCTCGGCAGTTACGCCTTGGATTACTGGCAACAGAGCTGGAACAGTGACTTTTGGCAGTACAGTCTCAACAGCCTAACAGTCGCCGCTATCAGCAGTGTATTGTGTTTGCTCTTGGCTATCCTCTTGATGTTCATTCGCCGCCTGAGTCCGCGAAAGTGGGACATACTGCCATCCCGTCTGGTCAGTACCGGCTATGCACTGCCGGGCACTGTGCTGGCGATTGCCGTGCTTATTCCGCTGACCTGGCTCGATTTCAGAATCGATGATCTCTACGCTCTGTTCGAGCGTCAAGGCCCGGGGCTGCTGTTCACCGGCAGTATCGCCGCCTTGGTGCTGGCGTTTTGTATTCGCTTTGCCGCCATTGCCATCGGCAGTATAGAGAGCAGTTACAAACGGCTGTCGCCTTCTCTCGATATGGCGGCCATCAGCCTGGGCAAGACACCGGGTAAAGTACTGGCATTAATCCATCTGCCATTGCTGCGCAGCGGTATTTTTGCGGCTCTGCTGCTGGTATTTATCGAGGCGATGAAAGAGTTGCCGGCTGCCTTGCTGCTAAGCCCTGTCGGGTTTCACAACCTGGCTACCCAAGTGTTCCAATACGTCTCCGATGAGCAGTTGGAGCAGGGGGCGCTGGCGGCTATTGTCATTGTGTTGGTGGGGCTGGTGCCCTTGATTTATCTCAACCGTTCGCTGGAGCAAAACAACTGATGTCGACCCTGAGTGTCAAGCAACTCCACAGCCATTATGGCGCCCAGCAGGTGCTCAAAGGGCTGAGCATTACTTTGCAAGCCGGTGAAATTGCCGCTCTGCTCGGACCCAGTGGTTGTGGTAAAACGACTCTGCTCAGAGCCATTGCCGGACTGCAGCCGGTCTCCGCCGGTGAAATTCATATCAGCGGCCGTGCAGTAACCACGGATAAGCTGCAGGTTCCGGGAGAGGAGCGTGGCGTGGGGATGATCTTTCAGGACTATGCCCTGTTTCCCCACTTGACGGTCGCGCAGAATATCCTCTTTGGTGTCAAGGGATTGAATAAGGCGCAGCGCCTGAGCCGGCTTGAGGAGATGTTGGACTTGGTCAAGCTCACCGGGCTTGCTGAACGTTATCCCCACGAGTTGTCCGGCGGTCAACAGCAGAGGGTGTCGATTGCCAGGGCGCTTGCCTATGAGCCTGAACTGCTGTTGTTGGATGAACCCTTCTCTAACATAGATGCCCAGGTACGCGGCGAGCTGATGCTGGAGATTCGCGCGATCCTCAAGAGCCGTAACGTCAGCGCCGTATTTGTGACCCACAGTAAGGATGAGGCCTTTGTTTTTGCCGATACCCTGGCGCTGTTTGAAGATGGAAAAATAGTGCAGCAAGGCAGTGCTGAAACTCTCTATGCCAACCCGGTCAATCGCTATGTGGCGGACTTTCTCGGCAGCGGTAATTATCTTAAGGCCAAGGTCAGCTGCGAGCACTGTGTCGATACTCAAATCGGCCGCCTTAAAAGCTCTTTGCCCCATGGTTTGCCACTGAACTGGCAGGGCGAGTTGTTGCTGCGGCCACAGCAGTTGGAGTTACGTCCCGACGAACAGGGGCTGGCCGTGGTTACCGAGCGGCGTTTTCTGGGCAATGTTTGCCATTATGATGTGCAGCAAGAGGGAGTCATACTCGAGGTTCGTAGTCATCAGGTACAGTTTTCTCCAGGGCAGAGAGTCAGGCTGTCGGCACTGGAACATCCGTTGGTGTTGTTCGGTAATGGCTGTTAACAACAATTGTTTCATAGGTTTGCTGTGGGTGATAATTTGTTTGTCTCTGTGTTATACCAAACAATCGGTTTGATTGAATTCACCATAGGTATTCACTGAACCCCGGACTCGCCCATGCGCCGCTCCGGGATGAGAGCGGAGGCGAGATGCATAAACACAGCAATAATAAAATGCAGGACGTACAAGGGATACGGAATATCAGCAACAGCTCATGCCGTCAGCTGTTACTCGGCGTCATTGGGAGTTTGACTGTTTTCTGCAGCACGGGAAGCATGGCGATGGACAGAATCACGGGCGCGGCCTTTGCGAGCCGCTCTGAAGTCTATGCGGTCAATGGTATGGCGGCAACCAGCCAACCACTGGCGACTCAGGTGGCGGTCGATATTCTCAAACAAGGTGGCAGCGCCGTGGATGCCGCGATTGCCGCCAATGCCATGCTGGGGTTGGTGGAGCCTACAGGCTCTGGCATAGGCGGCGATCTTTTTGCGATTGTCTGGGGCGCCAAAGAGCAGCGGCTCTATGGGCTTAATGCCTCTGGACGCAGTCCGGCTTCTCTGACGCTGGAGATGCTCAAGGCCAAAGGGCTTGAGCAGCTGCCGCCTTATGGGCCTTTGCCCGTATCCGTGCCCGGTGCCGTGGATGGCTGGTATGAACTGCATGACAAGTTCGGCAAATTGCCCATGAAGGATAACCTGGCACCGGCTATTCATTATGCCCGTGAAGGATTTCCGGTTTCCGAGCTCATCGCCTTCTATCTGGCGCGCAGCGGTGACAAGCTGGCCAAATACCCGGGGTTTAAAGAAACCTATATGCCAGGTGGCCGCATGCCGGCCGTCGGTGAATTGTTTCGAAACCCGGCTTTGGCAAACAGCTATGAAAAAATTGCCAAGGGGGGCCGGGATGTCTTTTACAAAGGAGAGATAGCCCGCAGTATTGCCGCTTATATGCAACAACAGGGCGGTTATCTTTCCTATGAAGATCTCGCTTCTCACAAGAGTGAGTGGGTCGAGCCTGTATCGGCTAATTATCGGGGCTATGATATCTGGGAGCTGCCGCCCAACGGCCAGGGGATAGCGGCACTGCAGATCCTTAAAACCCTGGAGCCATTTAATCTCAAGGCCATGGGGTTGGGCAGCGCCGAATATGTGCATCATTTCGTGGAAGCAAAAAAGCTGGCGTTTGCCGACCGAGCCAAGTTCTACGCCGACATGGACTTTGCCAAAGTGCCGGTAGCCTCACTTATTTCCAAAGAATACAACTACGCCAGAGCCAAGCTTATCGATGCTGACAAAGCCGCCGCCAGCGTTGAGCCGGGTAATCCCAATCTTTTACACGGTGATACCATCTATCTCACTACCGCCGATAAAGAAGGCAATATGGTGTCTCTCATCCAGAGCAATTATCGTGGCATGGGCTCAGGCATGACGCCTCCGGACTTGGGATTTGTGTTGCAGGACAGAGGCCAGCTGTTTGATCTCACTCCTGGGCGTGCCAACTCCTATGCACCGGGTAAGAGACCGTTTCATACCATAATTCCGGCCTTTGTCACCAAAGATGGCAAGCCCTGGCTCAGCTTTGGCGTCATGGGGGGAGCCACCCAACCCCAGATGCATGCCCAGATCATGATTAATCTGATTGATTTTGGCCTCAACCTGCAGGAGGCGGGCGATGCTCCGAGAATACTGCATACAGGTTCCAGCCAACCGACCGGCGAGCAGATGACAGATGGCGGTTATATCAGTCTCGAGTCGGGCTTTTCCATGGAAACCCGCCGTGAGCTGATGAAAAAGGGGCATACTTTGAGTGATTCTCTCGGGGCTTTTGGTGGTTATCAGGCCATAGGCGTCAATGTTGAAAGCGGCGTTTATCGGGGAGCTTCCGAGTCCCGTAAAGACGGGCAGGCATCAGGTTATTGAAAGTAATCGGCAAAAACGTGCGTGAGCTAATTCAAATTAATGCTCAAGTTGCGGATAATAAGGCCGAAGATGAATTAATCTGAAAGGGTAGATTGCAAATGGATACACAGGTTATGCCACGGGAACAGCTGGGGATCTGCGCAGAGGGAAATCTGCACAGTGTTTATCTGATGTTCAATGCCAACGAAGGCGGGGAGTCACAACTGCGTCCTTGCCTGGCCAATGTCGCCCAGTATTTGTATGAGCTGGCAGATCAGTATGCTGACAGTGCCTTTAACGCCTTTGTGGCGATTGGTGCCAATTTTTGGGATCATCTCTATCCGGGAAGCAGGCCAACTGAACTCAAGCCATTCCCTGCTATGGAGTCGGGTAACCGGGATGCGCCGGCGATAGAGTTCGATATTTTTATTCACCTGCGTTGTGATCGCCTGGATATTCTTCATCTGGTGGCCAATGAGGTCAATGAAATGCTGGAAGGCCTGGCCGAGCTGGAAGAGGAGGAACGTGGGTTCCGCTTTATGGACAGCCGCGATCTGACCGGTTTTGTCGATGGTACAGAAAACCCCAAGGGCAGAGGTCGTCAAGCTGTAGCTCTGGTAGGCGATGAAGACGATGCATTTCGTGGCGGTAGCTACATTCATGTACAGAAATATGTCCACAATTTGAGTAAGTGGCATAGACTGCCGCTGAAAAAGCAGGAAGACATCATAGGCCGCACCAAGCAGGACAACATAGAGTACGCCTCGGAAGATAAACCCTTGACTGCGCATATCAAGCGGGTAAACCTCAAGTATGACAATGGTGAGCCGATGGAGATCCTGCGTCAGAGCATGCCTTATGGTTCTGTAAAACAGCAGGGGTTGATGTTTATCTCTACTTGTAAGACACCAAGCCATTTCGAAAAGATGCTTCACAGTATGGTTTTCGGTGACGGAGAAGGACACCATGATCACCTGATGCACTTTACTCAGGCGGTAACAGGCTCCTCTTTCTTTGCCCCTTCTCTGGATTTTATGATCCAGTTTGATGATTAATAATGCGATAGCGACAAAAAACGCCCCTCAGTGAGGGGCGTTTTTTTATGACATCTTCAACTCAGTCTGTGTAATTGAACAGCGATTTCACAGTTTCCAGAGTTTCATCAATGGTCTTGATGCTGGAAGGGCAGATAAAGATAGTGTCATCACCAGCGATAGTGCCCAGAATACCTTCTGGCTTGCCGATGGAGTCCAGCAGCCTGGCAATTAACTGCGCCGCGCCCGGGCTGGTACGTACCACTATCATGGCTTGGTTATGATCTACATCCAATACCAGATTCTTCAGCGGGCTGCCGGCGGTAGGCACTCCTAGTTCGGCCGGTAAGCAGTAGACCATCTCCTGCTTAGCGTTACGGGTGCGCACTGCACCGAACTTGCTCAGCATGCGCGAGACTTTGGACTGGTTGATATTGGCAAAGCCTTCGGCTTGCAGTGCATTGACTATTTCACTCTGGGAGCCGAAGCGCTCCTCTTTAAGCAGAGCCTTGAAGGTTCTGATTAGCTCATCCTGATTTTTGCTTGCTTGCATTATCTTCTTCTGTCGTTATTCAGAAAATCTCGGTCATTCTGCATATCAAACGGATAAGTGTCAACAAATACCCAAGATGTCTGCATAAAAATGCAATGCAGGTCATTGGGGGGGGAAAAGAAGCCTCAGTGGGCAGTAGAAAACGCTGAAGTTAATTCAGCTTTTGATGAAACAGAGTCATATGACTAAGGGATAATTGCTATTTTTGTGACGATCCTTTAATGTTGCGCCATCACAGAATTAGATCTATGTCACACATAATTCCGAGAATTGACGGAGATAACTATGAAAGTTGCTGTACTAGGTGCTGCTGGTGGTATCGGCCAGGCTCTTGCCCTTCTGTTGAAAACCCAATTACCTGCCGGCTCTCAGCTGTCACTTTATGATATCGCCCCCGTAACGCCTGGGGTTGCCGTGGATCTGAGTCATATCCCGACAGCAGTTGAAGTTAAAGGTTTTGCCGGTGAAGACCCAACACCCGCACTGGAAGGTGCTGATGTGGTGCTGATTTCTGCCGGTGTTGCCCGTAAGCCTGGCATGGATCGTTCTGATCTGTTCAATATCAATGCCGGTATCGTCCGTAACCTGATTGAAAAGGTGGCTGCGACTTGTCCCAAGGCGCTGATTGGTATTATCACCAACCCAGTGAACACCACTGTGGCAATTGCTGCTGAAGTACTGAAAAAAGCCGGTGTTTACGACAAGAACCGTCTGTTCGGTGTGACGACTCTCGATGTCATCCGCTCTGAAACCTTTATCGCCGAAGCCAAAGGGCTGAACGTTGCCGATGTTAAAGTCAATGTGATTGGCGGCCACAGCGGTGTGACCATTCTGCCTCTGTTATCTCAGGTTGAAGGTGTCAGCTTCTCTGATGAAGAAGTTGCTGCCCTGACCAAGCGTATTCAAAACGCCGGTACTGAAGTGGTTGAAGCCAAAGCCGGTGGCGGCAGCGCGACTCTGTCCATGGGCCAGGCCGCTTTCCGTTTCGGTCTGTCGCTGATCCGCGGTCTGCAGGGTGAAGCCAATGTGATCGAGTGCGCCTATGTTGACGGTGGCAGTGAGCACGCTGAATTTTTTGCCCAGCCAGTGGTGCTCGGCAAGAATGGTATCGAAAAGGTTCTGCCGTATGGTGAGCTAAGCGCGTTTGAAACCAATGCCCGTGACGCCATGCTGGATACCTTGAAGGCGGATATCAAACTGGGTGTAGACTTCGTTAAGTAAGTCGACTCCGGGAATAACAAGGAGCGCTTCGGCGCTCCTTTTTGCTACTAGAACCTATTCTACTCTGGCCTTGCTGGCTAGTTTCTTTGGCAAAACAGCCGAATTCTTTCCTGCTGCTCCTTTATCTGCGCCTGCCGTTCTTCTTCTGTCATCTTAATCATTTCACCTGAGGCGTCATCTTTACGTTGTAGTCTGGTGTGGGTATTGAGGACATCCAATTGGAATTTGGACTTATCACAAATAGCCTGAGCCTGGGCCGCATCTTTCTCCTTGATCAATTTGGCTTGTTTCTCAGACTCTGTCTCCTGCACAACGTCATCTTTTCGCTGCGGCGCGACCGTGCCAATTCTGGCGGGTTGCAGATTTTGGCTGTCCAGTTCGGTGGCTTGCCGCTGTGGCGGCGGCTCTTGGCTGTAGTGGGTGACGCCATTTTCATCGACCCAAGTATAAATGGGCGTTGCCGAGGCAGCGTTGGCTCCGAGTAATGCCAGCAGAGCCATAAATAGGCTGATCTTTATCATTGTCTGTTTCCGTTTCTGCAGGGTGAGCTTGTCTGAGCAAGTGTGTTATCTTTGCCGCTATGAGTTTTATTACATCATCAGGTTAAGTGTATGCAAAATTTATCCAAGCCAACAATAAAAACCCGTGGCATCTATCTATTGCCCAATCTGATGACAACGGCAGGATTGTTCTCGGGCTTCTATGCTGTTATCGCTTCCATGAATGGGCACTTTGAGGCATCGGCTATTGCTGTATTTGTTGCCATGTTATTTGATGGACTGGATGGTCGTCTGGCGCGTTTGACCAACACTCAGAGTGCCTTTGGTGCCGAGTACGACTCGATGGCAGATATGGTGTCCTTCGGTATGGCTCCGGCCTTGATAGCCTATAACTGGGGGCTTTCTGAATTGGGCAAAATAGGTTGGTTGGCGGCGTTTATCTATTGCGCCGGGGCTGCCTTGCGTCTGGCGCGCTTCAATACCCAAGTAGGAGTGGCCGATAAACGTTTCTTCCAAGGGCTTGCCAGTCCGGCCGCAGCGGCTCTTATTGCCGGCAGTGTCTGGTTGGGGCAGGGCTACGGCGTCTCAGGGCATGATATAGGTATATTGGTGGCCCTGGTCACGGCCGTTGCCGGTCTGTTGATGGTGAGTAATTTCCGCTATCACTCCTTTAAAGAAGTCGATTGGCGCGGCAAGGTGAACTTCCTGGTGATTCTGCTGGTAGTGGCCGTATTTGTGGTGATCTCGGTTGAGCCTGCATTAATCCTCTGTCTGCTATTTTATCTCTATGCTCTCTCGGGGCCTGTGGTTACCATTCGCAGCGTTAGAAAACTCAAGGTGTCTCATGTTTTGGGTGATGACGACGAGACAGATGATAGTGATGGCAAAGCATCAACTGCAGAGGGTTCTCCCACTTTCCATGCCCGAGATAATAAAGATAGCGATAACAAAGAAAGCGCCGAAGAAAAAGAAGATACGGGAGATAAAGCGAGTCTAGACAAGCTCAAGTCATGATTCTCTCGTGATAGTGATAACTTTGGGCTGCCATTTCAAAAGGCTTTTACTCTGCAAAGCGGCAAAATATGTGCTAAACCTAGATCCCACCTTGAGTGAAATAGCCTTATGAAGACTCGTTTCACTCGGGCAATGGAACCCAATTTGATAACTGTTGACTCAAGGACGTAAGTTCGGGCATAGGTTTGGCATAGGTTCCGACAGAGATACGGCGGACTGATATCACTTTGACGAGCAACTCTGGTTAGTGAGCAAGTCAGCTTGCATAGCCATCTCAGTTGGTTCAAGTTACTCATCAAGATGAAAAGGGACTTTAGGGTAATATCTATGTTGCTCAAAGGTTGGTTTTGCCCTGTTGGTGCCTAAATAGTGTTCGCTTGGTGTGGTTTTGCAAAAATCCCCCTTGCACAAAAGTTCAGGCTCCCTATAATGCGCTCCCACTGACACGGCACAGCGGCAACGCGAAAGACGTGACAGGGTCGAAGAAAAGAGGCTTTTGAGTCCTTTCAACGACAGGCGAAAAAAGATGGTAAATACCTCTTGACGCCGCAGCAGGAAAGCGTAGAATACGCAGCCCTGACCCGATGGCCAAAGCGCCTAAGGGATTGCTCTTTAACAAGATAAACAAGCAAATCTGTGTGGGCACTCACAGGCATTGAGAAATCGACAAAACGATTTAACTCGATGAAGAGTGTTCATAAGTCGGAGGCCAAGCGGTCTTAGGAAGACAATTCGTATCCGCAACTCCTTGGCTCACAGAACGACATGGCTACGATCCGACTTCT
>NZ_NIJM01000019.1 GCF_002836945.1 Shewanella chilikensis | reverse complement strand
ACAGCTTATCGCGCGATCTTAAGTGGGAATAGGACGTCCTAAAATGGACGCTTACCTGGAGCCGACTTTAACCTTAACTCTGCGGCCGGACATGCTCTTTTCCGCTGCGACCTGCTCCGAGGCGCTGCTGGCGCCCGGCTTTTTCTTGGCGAAGCTGCGGCGCTTTTGCAGTTGCTTGAGCAGGAGATCGCGATTACTCACTTCATAGCCTGGCATCATGATGCGCTTGAGTTTTTGGCCGATCAGTTTTTCGATGTCGGCCAGAGTGCGCTCTTCTTCGCGGCTGACAAAAGAGATGGCGACCCCCGTCTTGCCGGCACGGCCGGTGCGACCGATACGGTGCACATAGTCTTCTGCCAGGAAGGGCAGATCGTAATTGACCACATACTCGAGATCCGGAATATCCAGGCCGCGGGCGGCCACTTCGGTGGATACCAACACCCGTACCTTGCCTTCCTTGAATTCTCTGAGCGCCCGGCGGCGGCTGCCCTGGGCTTTTTCACTGTGCACTACGGCACTGGCGATACCGTCGAGATTCAGCTCCTTGACCAGATGATCCGCATCTTCACGGGTGGCGGTAAACACCAGCACCTGCTGCCAGTTCTTGCGCCCGATAAGCTCAGACAGGAGTTCACGCTTGCGGCGCTGCTCTACCGGGTAGACTACCTGGCTGACGGTCACCGCTGTGGTGTTTTGGCGGTCGGCCGTGATGACCTTGGGCTTGTTCATTATCTCATCGGCCAGGCGCCTCACCGCGCCAGAGAAGGTGGCCGAGAACATCAGATTTTGCCGCTGCTTGGCGGCGCTCTGAAGTATTTTGTTGATATCGTTGATAAAGCCCATATCCAGCATACGGTCTGCTTCATCCAATACCAGCACTTCCAGCGAGCCCAGACTCAGGTTACCGGCCAGTAGTTGTTCCAGCAAACGCCCCGGAGTGGCCACCACTATGTCGGCGCCTTGTTTGAGCTTGTTGACCTGAGATGCCGACTTGACGCCGCCAAACAGGGTGGCCACCGACAACTGCAGGTATTTGCCGTATTGGCGGGCATTGTCGGCAACCTGGGACACCAGCTCACGGGTCGGTGCCAGGATCAGGGCCCGGATATTGCCGGGTTTGAGTTCGAGCGGGTTATCCTGCAGGCGCTGCAAAATAGGCAGCACAAAGGCGGCTGTCTTGCCTGTGCCCGTCTGGGCGCTGGCCAGTACGTCCTGACCACGGCGAACCGCAGGGATGGCCTGTCTCTGAATCGGTGTCATGCTCTCATAACCGCACTCTTTGAGCGCACGGAGTATTTCGGGGGCAAAACTGTAAGATTCAAACTTCATCTCGATATTCCTGTATTCAACCGCTTGGCGTGTGTCTTAGCTGTTTCGGGTGTCGGCGGCCCAAATGCCGGAAGCTCAGGCCTGAGTAAACGCCAAGTGCCGGGATAACCCGGGCGGGCGCGGAGTATAGCAAAAAAATCCATCAAGGCCCGCTCATTTCTGCTTTATTCTTGCGCTGCAAGGATAAATGACCTTAGGCATTGCGGATATCACTGTTTTGGGCAGATACAAGAATGCCGCCCGCAGGCGGCATTCTCTCACTATTTATCGGCTTAGTTGAACCAGCCGGCAAACATCTGCTTGAAGTAGTCCATCAGCTTGCTGAACCAGCTGCCTTCGTTGACTTCTTCCAATGTCACCAGAGGGAACTGGGCAATGTCTTTACCATCAAGCTGGAAGTATACCCGGCCGACGACTTCACCCTTGGCCAGCGGTGCGGTCAGCTCTTTGGTCAGTTCGAAGTTGGCTTGCAGGTTTTTGGCCTGACCCCGGTTGATGGTCACAGGAGTGTCAGTGGTTACACCCAAGTCCACTGTGTCACGGTCGCCGTACCAGATCTTCTGGGTGACAAAGCTGTCACCGGCCTTGTAAGGGGTGATGGTTTCAAAGAAACGGAAGCCATAGTTGAGCAGTTTCTTGCTCTCGGCCTTACGGGCGGCTTCACTCTTGGTGCCCATGACCACGGCAATCAGGCGCATGCCGTCTTTGGTGGCTGAGGATACCAGGTTATAGCCGGCACCCGAGGTGTGGCCTGTCTTGATACCGTCGACATTGAGGCTGTTATCCCACAAGAGGCCGTTACGGTTGTACTGCTTGATTCCGTTGTAGGTAAAAGACTTTTCCTTATAGATATCGTATTCGTCGGGTACATCACGGATGAGGGCCGCGCCCAGCAGCGCCATATCATAGGCGGTGGACTTGTGGTTGTCCGAATCCAGGCCGTGGGAGTTTTCAAAGTAGCTGTCACGCATGCCCAGCTGCTTGGCCCAGGAGTTCATCAGATCGACGAAGGCGCCTTCGGTTCCGGCAATGTGCTCGGCCATGGCGACACAGGCATCGTTACCGGATTGGATGATGATACCTCGGTTCAGATCCGAGACTTTAACCGTCTTGCCGACTTCGATAAACATCTTGGAGGAGTCGGGGAAGTTCTTCGACCAGGCGTTCTTGCTGATGGTCACATCGTCATCGGCAGAGACGTTACCCGCCTTGATCTCCTGACCTATGACATAGCTGGTCATCATCTTGGTCAGGCTGGCTGGGTTGAGGCTTTCATAGGCGTTATTTTCCGCCAGTAAGCGCCCTGAGTTGTAATCCATCAAGACATAGGCCTTGGCGGCAACATCCGGTGCATCTGGGACGACTATCGGGGCATTGTTGGCCTGTGCGGCGGAAACGGAGGCACAGGCGAACAACAGAAAGGCTTTCGCGGGACTTTTTACAAAATTCATCATTACCTGAATACGTCTTCTGGTTGGAGTCGGAAAATATGCTGAAATTCGCAGCGAGTATAACATTAGTCGACCGGAAATTTCAGTTAAGGTTCCTTAATTAGTTAAAAATATGGTGGAATTTTGAACGCTTATGATTTTGGTTCAGTCACCATATAGCTGCCCGGGAAGCCTTCCTGCTTCAGCTTTTCCAGCAATTTGGCGGCAATACCTTCATGGCTGACCGGCCCGAGTTGCAGCCTGTATACCGGCTTGGCATCTGTGATTCGGCTCTTGACCTGGTATTTGGCTTCAAGTGTGGATGCCAACTCGAGCAGACGTTCGCGCGAGCCAGATGCCATCACCTGTACATAGTGCAGATTATCGCTGCGAAGTTCGGCCATGGTCTGGCTCTCTTCACTGTCCTCAAACAGGACTTCCAGCCTCACCCTGGCGGTGCCTGTCTTCAGCATGTCCAGCCGGTAAGCCGCGGCGTAGGACAGATCTATCACCCTGTCGGGGTGAAAGGGGCCACGGTCATTGACCCTGACAACCACGCTCTTGTTGTTGGCCAGGTTGGTGACCCTGACATAACTGGGCAGTGGCAATGTCTTGTGCGCCGCCGACATCGAGTACATGTCATAGGTTTCACCGTTGGAGGTCAGATGGCCGTGAAACTTGGCGCCATACCAGGATGCCAGCCCTTCGGCCTTGTAACCTCTGCCGGACGGCATCACCTGGTAGGATTTGCCTCTGACCTGGTAATCCTTATTGCCCTGTTTGCTGTAGGGCTCGAACCTGGGGTGGGCATCTTCCACCTTGGAGACATCCGGGGCATCGGCCGGAGGCCTATCATCTTTCATGGTGTAACGGCCCGAGTTGCCGGCACAGGCGGCCAGCAGAATAGAGGCGGTCAGTGGCAGCAATAGTTTAAGTCTTGTCATGGTGGGCTTTGAGTTGTTCACTGAATTGATAAACCGCCATGGCGTACAGCGGGCTACGATTGTAACGGGTGATCACATAGAAATTGTTCAGCCCCAGCCAATAGTCTTTGGCATCGGCCTGTTCCAACTCGATAAGCAGTGCTTTTTGGCTGGCATCCAGATCCCGGTTTTCCTTCAGTGCCACCTCGGGAGAGAGGATATCGGCCACTTGGTAATTGAGCTTTTCTCCCTTCCAGACCTTGGCCTTGGGCGTAGCTGTGGTGCTCAGTTCCAGTGCCACCGGCTCACCGGCTTTCCAGCCGTGACGGTGAAAATAGTTGGCTACTGAGCCTATGGCATCGTCGACACTGCCCAGCAGATCCCGCTTGCCGTCACCGTCAAAGTCGACCGCGTAGGCCAGATAGCTTGAAGGAATAAACTGGCCATAGCCCATAGCGCCGGCGTAGGAGCCCAGGAGGGTTTCCTTATCGAGTTGCTCCTCTTTAAGCAGCGTCATCAGCTTGGCAAATTCGCCGCGAAAGAAAGTCGCCCGTGGCGGGTAGTAGAATCCCAGGGTATAGAGGGCATCGATCACCGGGTACTTGCCCATATAACCGCCGTAGAAGGTTTCAATACCGATAATGGCGACTATGATTTGCGGATCCACGTCATAGGTCTTGGCGGCGCGCGCTATGGTTTGCTCATGTTGCTGCCAGAAATTCAGCCCGGCTTCGAGGCGCTTTTCGGTCAGAAAAATGGGGTAGTACTGATGCCAGGGTTTAGCCTCCCAAGGGCTGGAAATTGCGTCCAATACCGCCTGGTTTTTTTGGGCCGAGGCGAGAAAGCTTTCCACTTCTTGCTGGCTAAAGCCTTGGCTTTGTTGCTGTTTGATAAAATCCTGCTTGAGCTGCTCGGAAGTGGGCACCTCGGCGGTGGCACAGGCGCTGAGGTTGAGACTCAGCAGCAGGCCCAGTGGGGCGAGCAGCTTTTTGAATGTCGGCATCTAAGGCGTTCCTATCTGTCGATGAAGCGTCTATGGGTGTGAATACTCATTAGAATGCCAAAAGCGGCCATCAATGTCAGCATAGAGGTGCCGCCATAACTTATCAGCGGCAGCGGGACTCCCACCACGGGTAAAATACCGGACACCATGCCGATATTCACAAACACATAAACGAAGAAGGTGAGTGTCAGCGAGCCGGCCAGCAAGCGGGCAAAACTGGTTTGGGCTCTGGAGGCGATCACCAGGCCGCGGCCGATCACATAGAGATAGAGCGCCAACAGCAGCAAACTGCCGATGAGGCCAAACTCCTCGCCGATCACGGCGAAGATAAAGTCGGTATGACGCTCCGGCAAAAACTCCAGTTGCGACTGAGTACCATCGAGCCAGCCCTTGCCCCAGAGTCCGCCTGAACCTATGGCAATTTTGGACTGAATGATGTGGTAGCCGGTACCAAGTGGATCGGCCTCGGGATCCAGCAAGGTCATCACCCGATTGCGCTGGTAGTCGTGCATCAAAAAGAACCATAGAATAGGCAGCAGCGCCAACACGGCGGCGATAAAACCGCCGACAATGGCCCAGCTCATGCCGGAGAGAAACAGTACAAAAATCCCCGAAGCGGCCACTAGAATTGAGGTGCCGAGATCCGGCTGTTTGGCGATAAGCAGAGTAGGGATCAGCAAAATCACCCCGGCACCGGCCAGATAACGCTTCTTCGGCGGCAAAGGAAACTTGGAGATAAACCAGGCCATGGTGATCGGGAAGGCCAGTTTCATCAGTTCAGACGGCTGAAACTCCATAAAGCCCAGGTTGAGCCAGCGTTGGGCGCCCTTGTTGATCTCACCGAAGAAATGTACCCCCAGCAGCAGCGCGACCCCGGCAATATAGATGGGCAGTGCCCAGCGGCGAAATACCTCGGGGTTAATCTGGGCAAGAATCAGCATGAGTCCGAGAGACAACCCCATGCGGAACAGCTGCCGCTCCATCATGGCCAGGTCTTCGCCGCTGGCAGAATAGATGACGAACAGGCCAAAGCCCATCAGGCCCAGGATGCCGAGCAGCAACGGCAGATCGATATGCATCTTCTGCCAGATATTGGGTTTACGGCTGTGGCTCATGTTTCAACTCCCAGGTATCCCGTAGCAGATATTCGTCCAGCATGGCCCGGGCAACCGGCCCGGCGTTGGCGCCGCCCCAACCGGCGTTTTCCAGTACCACCGCCAGCACTATTTTCGGATTTTCGTAGGGGGCATAGGCAATGATCAGCGCGTTGTCGCGCAGATGCTCGTCAATGGTGTCCGCATCATACTTCTCATCTTCGGCAACGCTGAAGACCTGGGCGGTACCTGTCTTCATCGCTGCGGTATAACTGGCATCAGTGAAGCGACTCTTCTGCGCGGTGCGGCGCATCGCCTCGTTGATGATCTCCCAGTTGTTTTTGTTTTTCAGCACTATCGGCGGCCTTTCATCTACCGGCGTCTCAATGCGGGCTGTGTTGTCCTTGATGGCCTTGAGTAGGTGCGGGGTAAAACGCTTGCCGCGGTTGGCCAAAATGGCTGTGGCATTGGCCAGTTGCAATGGCGTGGTGGTCCAGTAACCCTGGCCAATCCCGACCGAGATGGTGTCGCCTATGTACCAGGGTTGGTTGTACTTGAGGCGTTTCCAGTCTCTCGATGGCATTACCCCGGCAGACTCTTCGAAGATATCCACCCCGGTATTCTGACCGAAGCCGAATTGATCCATAAAGCCGGAAATCTTGTCGATGCCCACCTTGTAGGCCATGTCGTAATAAAAGGTATCGCAGGAGTTGACTATAGAGTCATAGACATCCACCCAGCCGTGGCCCCAGCGTTTCCAGTCGCGATATTTTCGGTCGACCCCAGGGATCTGCCAAAAGCCGGGATCCCAGATGCGGGTCTTCTCGCTAATGGTTTGATCTTCCAGCCCCAGGAGTGCCAGATGTGGTTTGACCGTGGAGGCCGGAGCATATTGCCCTTGGGTTGCGCGGTTAATCAAGGGGCGCGAGCGGCTGTTGAGCAGCTCGCTGTAGGCCTTGGAACTGATCCCGTGCACAAACTGGTTCGGGTCATAGCTAGGGCTGGAGACCATGGCCAGAATACCGCCGTCTCTTGGGTCTATTGCCACGATTGAGCCGCGGCGGCCATCCAAGAGTTCAGTGGCTTTTTGCTGCAGCTGCAGATCCAGTGTCAGGTAGATATCCTGTCCTGGCTCGGGCTGGGTCACTTTGAGGGTGCGAACACTGCGCCCCAGGTTATTGACCTCTTCCTCCAAATGCCCGGGCAGGCCGTGGAGCAGGCTCTCATAGAATTTTTCTATCCCCTGTTTGCCTATGTCCTTGGTGGCGGCATAGTTCTTCCAACTGCCGGAGCGTTCCAGTGCGTCTCTGTCCTTGGAGTTGATTTTGCCGACATAGCCCAGCACATGGGTTAGCAGGCTGCTGTAGGGGTAGTGGCGTTTAAGACCGGCATCAACATAGAAACCATCGAACTTGTGTTGGTTAACACTGAATAGGGCCACCTCATCTTCCGTCAGCCGGGTCTTGAGCGGCAAGGGCTTGAAGCGACGGTGATATTTCAGTGACTCGGTGAAGCTGTCGCGCTCATCCTGACTGAGGTCGATAACGGTTGAGAGTTCATCCAGAGTCTGCTGCATGTTCTTCACCTTCTCCGGGATCACTTCCAGGGTGTAGAAGGGCAGGTTCTCTGCCAGCAGCTTGCCGTTGCGGTCATAGATCAGGCCGCGGCTGGGTGCCAGCGGTACCACTCGGATACGGTTATCATTGGAGCGGGTTTCGTAGTCTTTGAAAGACACCACCTGCAGATAGTAGAGGTTGCCGAGCAACAGGCTAAGCAAAGCGACCACGCAGACAAAGGTAAACAGCGCCCGGCGTTTGAACAGTGCCGCCTCGGCAGCGTGATCATGCATGGTTATTCGCTTTCTACGCGGCAATGGATTCTCTCCGGCTCAAACTGTTAATGCAAAGTCAGCTAATGCAAGTGGCTCTTGGGCGCCTTATTCCCTGTGGTAGGGATGATTGTTGTTGATGCTCCAGGCCCGGTAAAGACTCTCGGCCACCACGACTCTCACCAAGGGGTGGGGCAGGGTCAGGGCCGACAGACACCAGCTTTGGCTGGCGGCTTGTTTACAGGCGGGAGCCAAGCCTTCCGGGCCACCAATCAGCAGGCTGACATCCCGGCCATCGAGCTGCCATTTCTCCATGGCAGAGGCGAGTTCCGGAGTTGTCCAGTTCCTGCCCGGCAGATCCAGAGTGACGATATGGTTGCCCTTGGGGATCGCGGCCAACATGGCTTCGCCCTCTTTTTGCAGAATACGGGCGATATCGGCATTCTTGCCCCGCTTGCCGGCGGGAATTTCAACCAGCTCCAGCGCCATGTCCCTGGGGAAGCGGCGCTGGTACTCGGCGAAACCCTTGCTGACCCAGTCCGGCATTTTGGTGCCTACGGCGACGAGTTGCAGTTTCATCAGGCGTTGGCGTCAGACCAGAGTTTTTCCAACTGGTAATGTTCGCGGGTTTGCTCCTGCATCACATGCAGAATCACATCACCCAGATCCACCAGAACCCAGTCGCTGCTGTCGCGGCCTTCTACGCCCTGAGGTTGCATGCCGGCTTGCTTGGCTTCGGCAACCACATTTTCAGCAATGGCGCGAACATGGGTCTTGGATGTGCCTGAGCAGATAACCATAAAGTCGGTCACGTTGGACTTTTTGCTGACATCCAGCACGACTATGTCCCGAGCCTTGAGATCATCGACCTTGTCGACAACAAATTGTTTCAGTTCTGTGCCTTGCACGCTGAAGATCCTCTCATGTTTTTGATCAAGCGCAGTAGTATATCAGCGCTGGCGGGCAAGTCCCATAGCATTTATCGTCCATCCACCGCAGTTAACCGCCAAGATAGAGGCGGTTTGCGACTATATACTCGAGCACAGCTTTGGGCATGGCGGCGCGGCAGGCATTTATGTCACCGGCAGCGATGGCGCGGCGAATGGCCGTGGAGGAAAAGGGCTGCGGCTTGACCGAGAGGCTGATGATTTTGCCGTATTGTGCGTTTTCAATGCCACCGCTACTGCCATTGCCATTTGCATCGTCACAGACTCTTGCCGCCAATGCCTGGGTGACCGAGCAGCCTCTTTGGGCCAGTTCGGTTTGGATTTCGGCGTCCTTTGGCAGGTGCCAGTCCGGGCGCTGGCAAACCACCAGGTTACACAGGGAAAACAGCCGCTGCCATTGATGCCAGCTCGGCAGCGACAGCAAGGAATCTGTACCCATGATGAATTGAAATTCGGCGCCTGGGAAAGCCTGCTGCAGCGCTTCCAGCGTCGCGACGCTATAGGAGGGGGCATTGCGTTTGAGCTCGATATCGCAAATGTCCATATCGGGGAACTCGTCGCAGGCCAGTTTAAGCATGGCCAGGCGCTGCTCGCTGCTGGCGGTGGCCTTGGCCTTGTGCGGCGGAATATGGTTCGGCAGCAACCAGAGCTTATCCAGCTCTAGCCGGGCTTTGACTTCGGCCGCGGGTTTGAGGTGACCATAGTGAACTGGGTCGAAAGTACCGCCCATCAGCCCGATACGCATCCTGTCTCCTCAGTCGAACTCAATATGGCCAAGGTGGCGCGCCGCCTTGGGATCGAACAGCAAACACAGATGGGACAGGCCGGTCCAGTTTTCCTGGCCTTGCTGTTTCAGTGCCAGCTCCAGCTTGGAGGCGATAGCCAGCATGGACTCTATGGCTTCCAGGCTCAGCCGGGTGAGGGCGCCCTGATAGAGCGGCTTGCGCTTGTCCCAAATTCTATGCTTGCCGAACAGGCTATTGAGGCTCTCGCCCTGACTGCGGGCCGATTGCAGCGTCAGCAGCAAGGTCAGCTCTTTTTGCAGCGCCCAATGGATAATGGGCATGGCGGTTTCTTCGGCCTTGAGCTGGGCGAGGATATGCTGGGCCTTATCCTGTTGGTTGGCCAGCAGGGCATCGGTCAATTGGAACACGCTGAAGCGGGATTGATCTTCGAAGTAGCGGCTCAACTCTTCGCTGTCCACAGGACGGGCACCGGCCAGCAGTTGCAGCAGTTGCATCGCCTGATCGGCCGCCAGCAGATTGCCTTCGTAGAGGGCATACAGCATGGCTCTGGCATCGTTTTTGAGATTGAGCCGATAGTATTGAATACGGCCGTCGAGCCAGCGCTGGAACTGAGCCCCTTCGGGGGTGGCGCAAGGAACATAAAGACCTTGACTGTCCAGGGCCTTGAACCATTTGCTGTTTTGCTGATCGCGGCCAAGCTTGGGGCCGTCGATGATAAGCAAGATATCCGGGTTTTGTTCAGCGATAAGGCTTTGCAGCATGGCGCCGCCATCGGCGCCCGGCTTGGCCTGTGGCAGGTTGAGTTCTATGATCCTGCGACTGGCAAACAGGCTCATGGCGTGCCATTCGTTGGCGAGATCCTGCCAGTTGAAGTTGGCTTCCTGAGTTAGTTGCAACCTTTCTTCAAAGCCTTGACTGCGGGCGGCAGCCAGGATTTGCCGCTTGCTGCTGTCCAGCAGATAGGGATCGTCGCCCAGCAGCAGATAGCAGGATTTCAGCGGCGACAACTGCCGGTGTAACTGATCCGGATAGACCCGCATCAGTTCACCTCGATGGCGGCCAGAGTCTGGATGATGTTATCGGCAGCCTGAATGCGCATCTCTTTGACCAGCAACTCCATCTCGCGGCTCTTGGCCAAGGCGGTGCGGGGGTCGTCGAGATAATCGCGGCGGATTTCCACATCGAAAGGCTGTGCTTCCTTGCCCGGCAGAGACACGGCAAAACGCACATGGTAGATGAGTTCATATTCGGCGACGTTGCCTGTGGGGTAGAGCGACAAGGTTGAGCGCTCCAGAGTGTCGCTCAGCAGCACCAGCCGGGGAATGCCCTTGGCGGGTTCCTCTATGCCGACATTGTTGAGACGCAGACGTTCACGCACCAGGCGGCTCAGCTCGCTGTATTTGTCGCTGCTCTCCAGGCTCAGCTTGCTGAGCTCGGGCGGAATGGAATAACTTCCCTGGAGTTGAAAGCCGCAACCGGCACTGGTCATAACGACCAGTGCCAGCAGGGCGAACATCAACTGCTTCACGCTTAAAGATAGTTTCAGCATGGATGTCCTGTTTTTTCTCAGTTGGCGACTATGTTCAGCAGTTTGCCGGGAACATAGATCACCTTGCGGATGGTCTTGCCTTCGGTGTGCTTCATCACCTGTTCATCGGCCAGACCCAGGGCTTCGACCTCTTCCTTGGCAGCATCGGCCGCCACAGTGATCTTGGCTCTGAGCTTACCGTTGACCTGCACCACGATAAGCTTGCTGTCTTCGACCAGTGCGGATTCGTCGGTTTCAGGCCAGCTGGCTGACTCGATATCGCCTTCCATGCCCAGCTCCTGCCACAGGTTGAAGCTCAGGTGCGGGGTGATGGGGTACAAGAGACGCACAATGGCCGACAGGGCTTCGGCCATCAGGGCTCTGTCCTGCTCGGTTTCCTGTGGAGCCTTTTGCAGCGCATTCATCAGTTCCATCACAGCAGCAATGGCGGTGTTGAACATCTGACGGCGGCCGATATCGTCGGTCACCTTGGCGATGGTTTTGTGCAGTTCGCGCCGCAGCGCTTTCTGCTCGCCGGTCAGTGCCGCGATATCCAGCGCTGGAGCTTCGCCCTTGGATATATGGTCGTGGGCCAGTTTCCACAGACGCTTGATAAAGCGGTGGGCACCTTCTACGCCTGACTCCTGCCATTCCAATGTCAGCTCCGGTGGTGCGGCAAACATCATGAACAGTCGCACAGTATCTGCGCCGTACTTTTCCACCATCACTTGCGGATCGATACCATTGTTTTTCGACTTGGACATCTTGCTCATGCCGGTGTAAGTCAGTTCATGGCCTTCGCTGTCCACCGCCTTGAGGATCCGACCCTTGTCGTCTTTCTCAACCACAGTCACTTCCAGTGGCGATACCCAAACGCGGGCGCCTTTCTCGTTGCTGTAGTAGAAGGCATCGGCCAGTACCATGCCTTGGGTCAACAGGCGCTTGGCAGGCTCATTGGAGTTAACCAAACCGGCATCGCGCAGCAGTTTGTGGAAGAAGCGGAAGTACAACAGGTGCATACAGGCGTGTTCGATACCGCCTATGTATTGATCTACCGGCAGCCAGTAGTCGGCCTTGGCTGGATCCAGCATCTGATCTGCCTTGGGCGAGCAGTAGCGGGCATAGTACCAGCTGGACTCCATAAAGGTGTCGAAGGTGTCGGTTTCGCGCAGGGCATTTTGGCCGTTGATTGTGGTTTTGGCCCACTCTTTGTCGGCCTTGATTGGGCTTTGGACCCCATCCATGACCACATCTTCCGGCAGAATGACCGGCAGTTGTTCTTCCGGCGTCGGCATCACAGTGCCGTCTTCCAGAGTCACCATAGGGATAGGTGCGCCCCAGTAACGCTGGCGGCTGACGCCCCAGTCGCGCAGACGGAAATTAACCTGGCGCTTGCCTTTGCCTTCGGCACTCAGCTTGTCGGCGATGGCGTTGAAGGCGGCTTCAAAGTCCAGACCATCGAACTCGGCCGAGTTGAACAGTATGCCTTTTTCAGTGTAAGCGGCTTCAGAGATATCCAGCTCGCCATCGGCAGGCTTAATCACGCCCTTGATCGCCAGGCCATACTTGGTGGCGAATTCATAGTCACGCTGGTCGTGGCCGGGAACCGACATTACGGCGCCGGTACCATAGTTCATCAGGACAAAGTTGGCGGCCCAAACCGGTACTTCTTCGCCTGTCAGCGGGTGGATCGCCTTGAGGCCGGTATCAACACCTTTTTTCTCCATAGTGGCCAGCTCGGCCTCGGAGGCGGTGCTCTGCTTGCACTCTTCAACAAAGGCTGCCAGCGCCGGGTTGTTGGCGGCGGCTTTCTCGGCCAGCGGGTGACCGGCGGCAATGGCCACATAGGTCACGCCCATCACGGTATCCGGACGTGTGGTGTAGATGTCGAAGCTATCGTCAGAACCAGCCACCTTGAAGGTCATCTCGACCCCTTCGGAGCGACCAATCCAGTTACGCTGCATGGTCTTGACCTGCTCAGGCCAACCTTCGAGGGTATCGATATCATTCAACAGCTCTTCGGCGTACTGAGTGATCTTGATGAACCACTGAGGGATCTCTTTCTGCTCCACTACAGTGTCGCAGCGCCAGCAGCAACCATCGATAACCTGCTCGTTGGCCAGCACTGTCTGGTCATTGGGGCACCAGTTGACCGAAGAGGTCTTCTTGTACACCAAGCCTTTTTCATACAGTTTGGTGAAGAACCACTGTTCCCAGCGATAGTATTCCGGGGTACAGGTGGCAATTTCACGGCTCCAGTCGTAGCCAAAACCCAGCATTTTCAGCTGGTTCTTCATGTAATCTATGTTTTCATAGGTCCAAGGCGCCGGCGCAGTGGCGTTCTTGATCGCGGCATTTTCTGCCGGTAGACCGAAGGCATCCCAGCCGATGGGCTGAAGCACATTTTTACCCTGCAGACGCTGGAAACGGGAAACTACGTCACCTATGGTGTAGTTACGCACGTGTCCCATATGCAGCCGACCTGAAGGATAGGGGAACATAGAGAGACAGTAGAACTTCTCTTTACTCGGATCTTCGGTGACTTCAAAAGTTTTCTTTTCTGCCCAGTGCGTTTGCACTTTGGCTTCGATTTCTGAGGGATTATATTGCTCTTGCATCAGGTTTTTCGGCAATGCCGCCCATTATTTTGACATGCGCGCTATACTGCGCCGTTTAGATCTGCATAGAATAAACCAGAAGTGAGTCATTAAGAAAGGTTCGTCTTAAAGGAGTATTGGCCATGAGTGAGAGAAGTACGGAGTTACTGGCGCTGTATCAGGCCTTGATTGACAGAGTCAAACAACAGTATGACCAAGATAACTCATTGACAGTGAAGAGCTTATTTAATTCTATCAAGGAAGGGAAAGAGTATTTGGCTATCAAGCAGCAGGCCGGTGAGGCCGAGCTGTCTCTGGTCGAGGAATTCCTCAAGCGGGATATCGCCAGCTATATTCAGAGCCAAACGGAAGATGACATCAGTTACAGCCCTACTATGCTGACGCTGGAAAATACCCTCTGGCACTGGTTGGGTGAAATCAGCGACCGCAGCCAGGTGGAGTGGCACGAACTGGCCCATGAATTCAAACACCATGGCTATTATCAGAGCGGCGATATCGTCAGTCAGGGTAAAATGGTCTGCAGTAACTGCGGCCATGAGATGGACTTTGAGTTTCCAGGCGTTATTCCCGACTGCCCCGAGTGTGACCACTCGGAATTTACCCGTGAAGCGCTGGCGCCCTGAGTTGCCAGCATCCAGATTCTGAATGGACGAGGCCCGGAGTTGCAAACTCGTAAATAAGGGAGCGTGTTGTGAGAGTTGGGTTTGAGTGAGAAAAGTGCCAATTAGCAAGCCCGGCTTTGGCCGGGCTTGTTGTTGGGGATTGTCAGTTGATCTTGAGCAACTCCACATTAAAAATCAGTACTGAACCCGGCGGGATCGAGCCGGCAGAGCGATTGCCGTAGCCCAGACTGCTGGGAATAAAGAAGCGCATCTTGTCGCCTTCTGTCATCAACTGAACCCCTTCGGTCCAGCCCTTGATCACCTGATTGAGTGGAAAGGCGATGGGCTCACCGCGATCGACCGAGCTGTCAAACACAGTGCCGTCAATCAGGGTGCCATGGTAGTGCACTGTCACCTTATCCTTGGGACCCGGATGAACCTGGCCTTGCCCCTTGTGCAGTAACTGATACTGCAGCCCCGAGTCTGTGGTGACCACCCCCTCTTTATGCTTGTTGGCCTCAAGAAATACCTCGCCCTTGGCAACATTCTCTTTTGCCAGTTTCTGGCCATTCATAGTGGTGAAAAAGTAAAAAATAACTGCGGCGATAACCACCACGGCAAGCAACATTCTCATTTGGGGATCCTCTGTCCTGAAGGTGGCGCTATCTTAGCAGTTGGACTGCGGCATTTACAGCTTAGGGTTATAGTGTACTTTTGTCGGGCTTTATCCCTCGGGCAGACTTGTGTAGGCTATTGATAAAAAAGTGAAAGCTAAATCAGCTCTCCGCAGAATAATCATAATAAGACTCAAGGAAACCCCTATGCTCAATCGCGCCTCCCGGCCACTGGTCAAGCTGGTGGATAAGTATCTGCCCGATCCCTATATCTTTGTGCTCCTGCTTACTTTATTGGTGTTTGCTGCCGCCATGCTCGGCCAGCAAAAGACACCGGTAGAAGTGCTGGGTTATTGGGGCAGCGGTTTTTGGAACCTGCTCAGTTTCTCGATGCAGATGTTGCTGGTGTTGGTGGCCGGTTTTATGCTGGCCAGCTCGCCGCCGGTGAAGAAGTTGCTGGATGCCATAGCGTCTCTGGCCCGCAGCGCGCCGCAGGCTATCATACTGGTGACCTTGGTCTCCTTGGCGGCCAGTTGGCTTAACTGGGGGTTCGGTTTGGTGGTTGGTGCCCTGTTTGCCAAGGCGTTGGCGCGCCGGGTCAAGGTGGATTACCGTTTGCTGGTGGCTAGCGCCTATTCGGGCTTTGTGGTCTGGCATGGCGGCTTGGCGGGCTCAGTGCCCTTGACAGTGGTCACACCAGGACACTTTGCCGAGGCGCAGATAGGCATTATTCCTACCTCGGAAACTATTTTTGCCGGCTTCAATCTGCTGCTACTTGCCTTGCTGTTTATCATAATGCCGCTGGTCAATCGCTTTATGCTGCCGGATGACAAAGAGTCAGTGATAGTCGATCCTGCGCTGCTCGAGGATGCTGCGCCGACTCAGAGTGAGAACAAACGCCCGGCCGACTATCTGGAGAACAGCCGGATACTCGGGATCCTGGTGGGCCTGTGTGGTCTCGGGTATCTGGGGTATTGGTTCTTTGTTCAGGGGGGCAGTCTTAACCTCAACATAGTCAACTTCCTGTTTCTGTTCCTGGCGATAACCCTGCACCAGACGCCGCGCAGTCTGCTGGTCAGTCTCAATGAGGCGATAAAGGGCGGCGCCGGGATAGTGATCCAGTTTCCCTTCTACGCCGGCATCATGGCGGTGATGGTACAGTCCGGGTTGGCACAGAGTATCTCTTCGGGTTTTGTTGCCATTGCCAGCGCCGAGTCACTGCCATTCTGGAGCTTTATCAGCGCCGGGGTGGTGAATATCTTCGTGCCATCCGGTGGCGGCCAGTGGGCGGTACAGGCACCTATCATGTTGCCGGCCGCCGAGGCACTTGGCGCCGATGTCGCCAGGGTGGCCATGGCGGTGGCCTGGGGGGATGCCTGGACCAACTTGATCCAGCCTTTCTGGGCGCTGCCTGTGCTGGCCATTGCCGGGCTCAAGGCCCGGGATATCATGGGTTTTTGTCTGATGCAGCTGCTGATCACCGGCGTGGTGATAAGTGTTGCCCTCAGCTGGTTTTAGGCCAGCTATGCTTGCTGATCCCCTTGATATACAGGCTCTTGTGATAGGCCCAACCGAAAGCGAGGATCAGCAGCAACCCCGAAACCACAGGGGTTAGCAAAAACTGCCAGTCGGCCCCGGCCAGCATCACCAGCAAGGGGTTGGCGCCGGCCGGTGGATGTGTGGTGTTGGTCAGCATCATCAGGCCGACACCCAGGCCGGTTCCCAGCCCCAGTGTCAGCGGCGACACTCCCAAGGTGTGCAATAACAAGAGGCCCAGAGCGCAGGTGAGCAGATGGCCGAAGAAGATGTTTTTCGGCTGCGCCAGCGGGCTTTGGGGCAGGGCGTAGAGCAACACCATAGTGGCGCCGAATGGTGCCATCAGCAGCAGACTCCAGCTCAGGTTCTGCGTCAGCATCTCCTGTAATCCCGCCAGTAATCCAATACAGCTTCCGGCGCCCAGTGTGGCCCAGGCGGCAGCCTGCCAACGGTTTGTCGCCGCTTGGGCTGTGTTTTTTGCAGCAGGTGTTGCGGTCAGGGGCGGTGTGTTGTCCATATCTGTTTTCCTTTGGTTGTCAGCATTTTTGCTTGGTAGAACAATCGGTCTACTTTTTATGGTAGACAGACCGTTCTACTTTTGTCAAACTCAGATTGAATCGTTAAGGAGCGTGAGATGGACAAGGTTTCCCAACTGCTTGCCGGCGCCTTTGAACTCTTTTATCGAGAGAGTGTGCATGGGGTGGGCATCAATCAAATTCTGGCCGAGGCCGGCATAGCCAAGAAGACCCTTTATCATCATTTCGAGGGTAAGGAGGCTCTGGTGCTGGCCGTGGTGCGTTATCGCGATCAGCTGTTTTTTGATTGGTTGAATCAAAGGCTGGAGGCGGCGCAAACGCCGACGGAGCTGGTTCATGAGCTGTTTAACGCCCTGGATGATTGGTTCAACAGCCGGGTTGAATCCCTGAGCCAGTTTCGCGGCTGTTTCTTTATCAATACCGCCGCCGAGTATCCCTCACCCGAACATCCGGTAAATCGTCTCTGCCGTGAGCATAAGGCCAGGGTTCAAAATGAGCTTGAGCAGAAGTTGTCGCCTTGGCTTGGCAACGAGCGCGCTCGTGAGTTGGCCGGGCAGTTGTGTTTGATTAAAGAGGGGGCGATAGTCTCGGCCCAGCTCGTCAGTCGGCAGTATGCTGCCGAGCGCGGCCGCAAGCTGGCACTGAGCTTACTTGATTAAGCCTAGATGATTGAGCCTGCTTGATAGGTGAGCTTGCCCTTGAGTTTAGAGCCAACCGTTAAAAGGCTATCTCGGGCAGCAGTGCCAGCCATCCCAGCTTAAGAGCGGCGCCAAGCACCAACAGGTTGAGGCCGACACAGCACCAGAACAGGAGTCTGAAACTTGTTTTACTGGTCTTGTGGCGAAACTGATGGCGTGCCAGTAAAGCGCCGGGCCAACCACCGAGCAAGCCGGTCAGTTGCAGGGTCGACTCCTTGGTGCGCCAGCGGCCAGTTTCAGCGGCCTTTTTATCGCGGGCATAGAGCCAATAACAGAGAAGGCTCAGCAGCAGATACCAGACGGGCACCAAGAGCGGCAGCTTATCCAGTGCCACTAAAGCCAGTAGCAGCAGGGCAAACAGGGCGGTGAGCTTACCGATGAAAGACTTGTGACTGCTGCGCTTATTCTGCTGACGCTGCTTTTGTTTGAGTCTGCCCCTGTCCTCGGGAAAGAAGGCCTGTTTTGCCTGGCGCCGACCCTTGTCATCCTGGGTGATTTCAAAGGTCAGCACGTCGCCCACTTGTGGCCTGCGACCGCTCAGGCTCAGTGATTTAATGTGCAGAAACACCCGTTCACTGCCGTCATTGGGGCTGATAAACCCAAAGCCTTTATCGTCCTGCCAATGGCTGACTTTTCCTTTGTGCTTCATGTGTTTGACTCGTGAGTATTCATGGCGTTATTGATTGGCTTCTTGCCAAAGGCCAGACGGCGCCAGAGCCATTCCAGCGGCCCTTGGTTGAAGAACCTAAGATAGCAGCCGGCCAGTATTATTTGCACCAAGGCATAACCCAGGGCTATGGCCAGGTAGTCTATGCGCTCAAGTGTCAGCAGCAATTCGGGCGCCTGATGGCGAAACAGCCAGATCCCAAAACAGGACTGCAGAATATACAGGCTCAAGGGGATCCGGCCAACCGCCTGCAGGCGCATTTGCAGCCATGGCAGGCGTCGGCCGAACTTAACCAACAGATGCGCATAGACGATAGCCATGGGAATGGCGCTCAGCATGACCAGAATATCGGAAAGCATCACCAGTTTGGGGCGGGATTGCAGGCTGAGAATCGTGTCCGCCAGCGACAGCAGTAAGCTCAGTGCCAGCAATTTCCCCAATTTGCCCTGGGGTAAACCTTGGTCAAACAGCCCGCGACGATACAGGCTGATCCCCAGCAGCATCACACCGCTGACAAACCACAGCAGAGTAAATGGCAGGGAAATCAGCATCAGCAAGGTCATAAACAGGTGCATCAGCAACTGCTCGCCATAGCTGCCGGTCCAGGCGCTGTATTGTTCATTGAAGAGGGCGTTGCCGCGGATCCAGGCTTCATCACCCGGCAGAAAGATCATCAGGCCATAGGCCAGGATGCCGATGGCGATAAAGAGCAGTGCCCGCCTTTGCTGGGCTTCAATCTCCAGGTTACGATAATGCCAGGCGAGGAGGCCGCAAATGCTATAGGTGAGCAGGATATCCCCCGGCCAGATAAACAGGCTGTGCAGCGCCCCAAAGAGCATCAGCCAGAGTAAGCGCGAGCGTATTAAGGGGAAGGGCTCCAATCCTCTGGCGAGGAAATTCTGTTGTTGAATATAGAGGCCGACACCGAAGAGCATGGAAAACAGGCTGAGGAAGCGCCCCTCCAGTAGAAAATT
The DNA here is from genome assembly GCF_002836945.1 of Shewanella chilikensis. GTDB lineage: Bacteria > Pseudomonadota > Gammaproteobacteria > Enterobacterales > Shewanellaceae > Shewanella > Shewanella chilikensis. The sequence goes on along the minus strand of NZ_NIJM01000019.1, from coordinate 58,662 downwards.
ACTCAGGGTTTCGGTAATGGCATCGGTTAAATGAAACTCGGGAAAGGGCGCATAACCATATAAGGTGACGCCCATAAAACTCACATTGAGAAAGAATATCCCTAATACCGCCAGCCCTCTGACGGCATCGATATTGGGGTTGTGACTGATTTTGACCGGCTGTCCCTGCATCTTTTCCCTGCCTATTTTTGTATACCATCTATGGCTTTTATTAACAGAGCCAAGTTAGCAATCAAACCCGAATGAGGGAAGTGCTCGCTTGTTTCAAATTATGATCCCTTCTCGGTCGCGTTTTTAGCCGGCTTGGCCGAGATCCAGAGCCTGATATTGCCCTTGACCACCAGGATATCATTGCTGTCATAGGCGAGCACCTCGACATCAAGATCCCCCGGCTGCCAGGCGTTGGCATCAACCTTGGCCACACAGCGGATATCGCTGCCGGCCTTGGCGGTGTAATCCAGCGTCATGCCCTTGGGGATCCAGCGCAGATGAGGTGGTATTGAAGCCTCGGCCATGACCCCCATCGCCATTTCCAGGCCGTTGCAGATGGCAATGACATGTACTGTACCTATGTGATTCTCCACTGCGCGGCGTTTACGCAACAGGCATTCACAGTAGTTGGGCTCCAACTGAGTAATTATCGGCTTGATACTGCCAAAGTAGGGCGCCATCCGGCTGACCAGCAAGGAGAATATCTTATTGCCAAAGGGCAGGCGCCGGCATTTGTGATACAAGTTCAGGGTCGAATTGGCGGTTTTACTCATAGTGATTCCTTGTGGGTATTCCTTTTTGATGTTTTTTGTTGGTATAGGGTAATGTTTTTGTTATTACTCTGGTCGGATGAGTGTGTATGCTGACGAGCGCTTTGGCAAGAGCCAAGAGGCAAGAGGCAAGAGCTAAAAGGAAAGAACCAAGAGCATTGGCTGAGATGATCGAGGGGCTCGCCAATCTGAGCTGGGGCTGAACAGATAGAATAAAAACGCGTGGCAGCAACTGGTGCCTGTGCTTAAATGGCGGTTTCTTCTGGAAGGTGCGAATGGGTGAACCTTTTGCAAGTGCAAGAATCACTTCCTTGGACAATCCAACTTCAATCAGGATTGGTATAATCCGCGAGAATTATCAAAACAGTAGTAAGGAAACCTAGTGAAATTTCTGTTGACCTACCTCAAGGGGCTGGCCATGGGGGCCGCCGATGTGGTGCCCGGCGTTTCCGGGGGAACCATAGCCTTTATTACCGGCATCTATGACACCCTGCTGGAAAGTATTCGCCGTATCAATCCCAGTCTTTGGGGCATTATACGCCGTGACGGCATCAAGGCGGCGTTTGCGCATATCAATGGCGCCTTTTTGTTGAGTCTGTTGGCGGGGATCCTCAGCAGTATTCTGAGCCTGGCCAAGCTTATTTCTTACCTGCTGGCACATCATCCTATTCCTGTATGGTCATTCTTTTTCGGGCTGATCCTTATCTCTGTGGTGCATATGCTGCGCCAGGTCAAGGGCGGTTTTTCACTGCCGCGACTATTGATATTCGCGTTGGGAGTGGCCTTTGCCTGGGGCATTACCGTGCTGAGCCCGGTCGAGTTGGAGGCCAGCTACTTTAATATTTTTGTTGGCGGTGCCATTGCCATTTGCGCCATGATACTGCCAGGGATATCCGGCAGCTTTATCCTCTTGCTGTTGGGGCTTTATCCCGCCGTGCTGGCGGCGGCCAAGAATATCCAGTTGGACATTCTCGGCTGTTTTGCTGTCGGCGCCGTGATAGGTATCCTGAGTTTCAGCCATCTGCTGTCGGCGTTGCTGCGGCGCTTTCACGATGCCACCCTTATCTTCCTTACCGGGCTTATGCTGGGGACGCTGGGCAAGATCTGGCCCTGGAAACAGACGCTGAGCTGGCGCACCAATTCCCATGGTGAGCAGGTACCCCTGGTGCAGCAAAACCTGTCACCCTTTGGCTTTGAGCAACTGACACAGCAGCCGCATCAGTTGGGGTTGGCGCTCTTGTGTGCCGCCGCTGGAATTGGCCTGGTACTCCTGGTTGAGCGTCTGGGGGCCGGCAAGCAATAATTTCAGGCGTTAGTGCCCTGCAGTGAAAGATATCAATGACAGAAAACGGGAGCTCAAGGCTCCCGTTTTTTATCTCCCTTCGAATCTCTCTTAAATGCCTTTGCGTTACAGGTTTCATCCAAGATGGGTGCTACTTCGCCAGCAGACAGCTCAGGTTTTCTGAGCTCGACTCCTTTTAAGGTCTTGTATGACTTGCCCGGCAAGTCGATCCTTCTTTACTAAAAAAATATTGTACAAAAACTTGATCCTTGTACAGGTGTATGCCTTAATCTACTACAAGGTTATACAAGGATTCTCAATATGTACAAGTTTGAGCCGCAGCGAATTCAACTGGGTATCAGTGCCTGCCTGTTGGGGCAGCAGGTGCGTTTTGACGGTGGTCATAAGAATTCTGTCTATTGCCAGCAGGAACTTAGGCAACATTTCGACTTTGTGCACGTCTGTCCTGAGATGGCGATAGGTATGGGCGCGCCGCGCAAGAGCATACGTCAGGTGCGCCGCGGTGATGAGATTAGGATCCAGAGCCGTGATGCCAGCCTGGATGTAACCGAGAGCCTGCAAAGTTTCAGTGAGCAAAAAGTCGCTGAGTTGGGGTTTTTAAGCGGTTATCTGCTTTGTGCCAAATCACCTACCTGCGGCATGGAACGGGTCACTGTCTACAAGGAAGGCGGCGATCAGGGGAATCGCAGTGGCATAGGTGTGTTCGCCAAGGCCCTGATGCAACGCTGGCCACAACTGCCGGTTGAAGAAGAGGGGCGCTTGAACGATTTGGTGATCAGGGAAAACTTTTTCACCCGGGTGTACGCCTTCCACGACTGGCAGTGTCTGCTGCACTCCGGCTTGAGCCTGCATAAATTGACCCAATTTCATGCCAGATACAAATACCTCTTGTTGGCGCACAGTCCGGCTCATTATCGCCAACTTGGCCCCTTGCTGGCTGAAGGTGGTGAAGACTTGCAGGAAACGGCCCGGCGTTACTTCGAAGGCTTTATGGAGGCGCTGAAAAATAAGGCAAGTCGCCGCAATCACACCAGTGCACTGCAACACATTCAGGGCTATTTCAAACAAAAACTGACTAAGGCACAGAAGGCTGAGCTTAGTCAGGTGATAGATGAATATCGTCAGGGGTTGCAACCTCTGTTGGTGCCGCTGACATTGATTAAACACTACTTGAGGGAGCATCCGCAGCCGTATATTGCGGCCCAGGTTTATCTCAACCCTCATCCACAGGAGTTAAAACTGCGTTATGCCTACTGATAACATTGCCAACCTTTCCATCGGCGAAGTCGCCAGACTGACCGGGGTGAATCCTGTCACCTTGCGCGCCTGGCAGCGACGGTTTGGACTGGTTATCCCGCAGCGCACCCCCAAGGGCCATAGACTCTACACTCAGGAGCAGGTGCAACAGATCCGTGAAATCCTCTCCTGGCTTGAGCAGGGCGTGGCCATCAGCAAGGTCAAGCCACTGCTCAGTGGCCAGACAGAAAAACAGCTGCAGCAAGAAAATGAAGACGACGACTGGCTGAAGTTCAGCAGCAGTCTCACCGAGGCGGCACTTTCTCTCAGCAGTGCCCGCTTTGGCCGCTTGCTGGATGAATTCAGTGCCCTCTATCCCATCGCCTTGTGTTGTCGGCGCTTGCGCCATTGGTTGCAAGTATTGGACACCCAACTCGATGAACGCCTCGACGGCGCATTTGTCCGCAGTTGGCTCGAAAGCCGTCTGGCTCACTATGTCGGCGCCCGCAGCGAGCAGTTGCTGCGCCAGAAACCCCGCTGGCAACTTCTTTATCTGCCGCTTGGCAAGCAGCCGGCCTGGAGTGAGATCTTGTTGCAACTGGAGCTTATCACCCGGGGTGTCAGCCTTTTGCCGCTCAATATAGAGGAGCCTTTGGAAGGCCAGGGGCTGCAACTCTTGGCACACAGGCTGCCGCTGCAGGGGCTCTTGTTGCTGCCACCTTCCCAGTTGCCGGGCAGCAGTGTCAAAGCCCTGTTCCAGTTGGCGAGCGCTTTGGAATATCCATTGATCTTGAGCGGGGATTATGTGGCGGCTCACGCCAATGCCTTTGAGCACTATGCCAAGGAACTGGCTGTGACTGAAAAAGGCGCCAACAAGAACCGGGAGCCCGTCAAGAATCCTGTGCTTTGCAGCAGCAATGCCGCCATATTGGCACTGCTGGGTCAGGCCGAGTCCGCCTCAAAACAACCGGAGGACAAGTAACATGTCCCAGTCCTTGCCCAATCATGTGCCTTCCAGTGAAAAGGCCTGTGTTGCCATCTGGTTTCGCAGCGATCTGCGCACTTCAGATAACCAGGCCCTGTGGCTGGCGTGCGAAGCGGCAAGGGCCCAAGGTCTGCCGCTGCGGGGTTTTTATATGGCGACTCCGGCCCAGTGGCAGCAGCACTCTGTTGGTCCCATGCAGCTGGATTTCATCGAGCGCAGCGTCAATCAACTGCAACGGGCGTTGGCATCTTTGGGGATAGCTTTTGATTTGCTGCACTGTGACGATTTCTCTTTGGTGAATGTCACTGTCGAGGAGTATTGCCAACGCCAGGGCGTTAAGCGGATTTTTGCCGGGCGCGAGGTGGAGATTAACGAGCAGCGCCGGGATCAGGCGCTGGCACAGCTCACCAGGACTATAGGGGTGGGCCTGCAGTTTACCGATGAGCACTGTCTGCTGCCGCCCGGCAGCGTCCGTACCCAAGGTGGCGAAATGTATCGGGTATTTACCCCTTTCTTTCGCCGCTGGCGTGAGCTGCTGGGAAGTGAGGCGATAATGCCGCTGCCGGTACCTGCGCCTCTGGCCCCGGCTTTACCCGAACCCGCAGAGCTGAGTTTTAAGGTCAGCAATCAAGGCAGTAAACAAGACAGCCACCACTGGCCAGTGGGTGAAGGGGCGGCCAGGCAGCGCCTCGATAGCTTTATTGCCAACCAGCTTGCCGATTACGGCCAGGAGCGGGATTTCCCGGCGCTCGATGGCACCAGTTGCCTGTCGCCCTATCTGGCGTTTGGAATTCTCAGCCCGCGGCAATGTGTGGCGGCGCTGCTCAATCGCTTCCCCGAGGCTATGGCTGAGGACAATAGTCCGGGTCGCAGCTGGCTGGCTGAGCTGGCCTGGCGCGAGTTTTACCGCCATCTGCTGCACGCCTGGCCCCAGCTGTGTATGGGGCGCAACTTCAACGTGCTCGGTGATGACATAGTCTGGCGTAACGACCCGCAAGAGTTTGCCGCCTGGTGCGAGGGCCGTACCGGTTATCCGCTGGTGGATGCCGCCATGCGTCAGCTAAACCAGACCGGCTGGATGCACAATCGGCTGCGAATGGTGACCGCCAGCTTTCTCACCAAACACCTGTTGGTGGACTGGCGCTGGGGCGAGCAGTATTTTCGCCGCGCCCTGATAGATGGTGACCTGGCAGCCAATAACGGCGGCTGGCAGTGGTCTGCCGGCACCGGCTGTGATGCCCAGCCTTATTTCAGGATCTTCAACCCCATGAGCCAGAGTGAAAAGTTCGACCCTGACGCCAGTTTTATCCGCCGTTATCTGCCTGAATTGGCGCACTGGCCGCTTAAACAGATACACCATCCGGGCACAGCCGCATCGTCTCGCTTCACCGAGCCGAGTCTGTTCGCCACTGCGGCTTATCCGCCACCTATAGTCGAGCACAGCGCGGCGCGACAAAGGGCGTTGACCGCCCTGGCCGTGCTGAAAAAGTCTGCCTGAACTCAGTTCATTAGCCGAGGGATTATCATGACCAGCCACTCAGTCGCCGCGGACATAGCGCCCGCTTCACAGCCGGCATCGCCGCAGTCTCAAGAGATTATTCAGGCATTTATTGCCTTGTATCAATCCCTGGGCCCTGAGCAATTGCCCACATTGCGCCAAAGGCTGCAGGCCGTCTACGCGCCTGAGATCTTTTTTTGCGATCCCATGCACCGACTGGAGGGGCTTGAACAACTGGAACAGTATTTTGCCGGTTTGTATCGCAACCTGACCGAAATCGCCTTTGAGATCACTGACGTCTTGCCCGCCGGGGACCAGGCCGCTATCAGTTGGCAGATGAAGTACCGCCACCCCAAGTTGAACCGGGGGCAGAGCATCAGCGTCGATGGTATCAGCCTCATCAAGTTTGGCGACAAAATCCATTATCACAGGGATTATCTGGATCTGGGGCAGATGCTCTATGAACAGTTGCCGCTGCTGGGCTCAGTGGTGCGCATGGTCAAGGGCAGGGCAAGCCGATGAAGACGGTATTGATCACGGGTGCCAGCTCAGGCATAGGTGCCGAGCTTGCCAGACAATATGCCGCCGCCGGTTGGCGGGTCTTGGCCTGTGGCCGCAATGAACAAGCTCTGGCCGCCCTCGAAGGCTGCGAGCCTTTGAGGTTCGATGTCACGGACAGAGACTCGGTGCTGAAGCTGGGCAGCAAGCTCAAATTGGAGTTGGGCCAAGCCGACTGTGTGGATCTGCTGCTGCTCAATGCCGGTACCTGTGAGTACATAGACGAGGCTATGGCCTTTGACAGCGCCCTGTTTGAGCGGGTTATCCGCACCAATCTGTTGGCTGTGGGCTATTGCCTGGAAGCCTTTATGCCTTTGCTTGAGCGTGGCAGCCAACTGGCGCTGATGAGTTCAAGTGTTGTGATGCTGCCTTTCCCGAGGGCGGAGGCCTATGGCGCCTCCAAGGCCGGGATCAGTTACCTGGCGCAGAGCTTGCGGCTCGATCTGGCCCACAAGGGAATAGATGTCAGCGAAATTCGCCCGGGCTTTGTTAAAACGCCGCTCACCGACAAAAATGACTTCGCCATGCCGATGCGGATTTCCGCCGATAAAGCCGCCAACACCATCATCCAAGCCCTGGCCGCCAGACGGCGCCTGATTGCCTTTCCCGGGCGTTTTATCTGGCTGCTGACTCTGCTGAGCTGGCTGCCCCGCAGTTGGCTGGCCGCCGCCCTTGGTAAACCCTCTGCAAAAAACGGGAGCCCAGTATGACAGTTTCAACCGGCAATAAGCCGCGCATCGCCATAGTCGGTTCGGGGATCTCCTCGCTCACTTGTGGTTATCTGTTGTCACAGCAGTATGAGGTGACGTTGTTTGAAGCCGCCGATTATCTGGGTGGGCATACGGCCACTGTGGATGTTGAGCTTGACGGCAAACCCTACGCCATAGACACAGGGTTTATTGTGTTCAACGATCGCACCTATCCCAGGTTTCAGGCCTTGATGGCCCGGGTCGGTATCAAGGCGCTGGCGACCGAGATGAGCTTCTCGGTGCAAAACCTTGTCAGCGGTCTTGAATACAATGGTCATAGCCTGGCGACCCTGTTTGCGCAAAAGCGCAATCTGCTGAGTCCGACTTTCTGGGGGTTCCTGAGGGAGATTTTGGCCTTCAACAGCCGCTGCAAAGCCTTGTATCAAAGCGGTCGTTACCCGGCGGTGACACTGGGGGAATTTCTCGAACAGCAGGGGTTCTCCGACTTCTTCTGCCAGCACTACATTCTGCCGATGGGCGCCGCTATCTGGTCGTCCAGTATTCAGGATATGCGCGCCTTCTCGCTGCCTTTCTTTATCCGTTTCTTTGAACATCATGGACTGTTGGCCGTCAGCAATCGGCCGCAGTGGTATGTGCTCGAAGGCGGCTCCCGCAGTTATATTCCGGCGCTCAGCGCGCCCTTTGCCGAGCGTGTTCATCTCAACTCGCCGGTAGCACAAATCCGCCGCCAAGCGGGGAGCGTGCAGCTCAGAGTCAAGGATAGCTGGCATGAGTTTGATCAGGTGATCCTCGGCTGTCACAGCGATCAGGCGCTGGCCATGCTCAGTGACGCCAGTGAGCTGGAGCGGGAGATACTCTCCAGGCTTAAATACCAGGATAACCAGGTGACCTTGCACACTGATACCTCGCTGTTACCGAAGCATCGCGCCGCCTGGGCCAGTTGGAATTATCGTCTCGATGGTGATGCCAGCCGTCCCGCCTGCGTGACTTACAACATGAATATTTTGCAGCGCCTGCCAAAGTCTGCACCGGATTTTTTGGTGACCCTGAACCAGGATGAGGCGATAGCCGAGGACAAGGTGCTCAAACGTTTTGTCTATGCTCACCCGGTATTCAATGAACAGAGCCAGGCGGCGCAGCAACGCCGCAGCGAGATCTGCGGCCAAGACAGTATCCATTTTGTCGGCGCCTACTGGTACAACGGCTTTCATGAAGACGGGGTACGCAGCGCCCTGGATGTTTGTGAAAGGTTCGGGGTGAGCCTATGAAACCTGAAACGGGTCTCTACCTCGGCAGCGTCAGTCACTTGAGGCTAACGCCGGTAAGGCACAGCTTTCGCTATCCCTTTGCCTTGATGCTGCTGGACTTGGATGACTTGCCAAGGCTCTCATCCCTCAGCGGCTTGTTTGGTGAATCCCCTTGGTCAGTGCTGCGTTTTCGGCAGCAGGATTACCTCAAGGCGGCTTCAATATCGAATACTGCCTCATCGCTTAAACAGCGGGTACTGGATAAGGTGATTGCGCTCGGCGGCGAGGCCGTCTGCGACAGCGTGCTGTTCGCCGGGCAACTGCGCCACTTTGGGCTCTATTTCAGCCCGGTCAACTTTTTCTACTGCTTTCAAGGTGATGAATATAAATACCTGTTGGCAGAGGTGAGCAATACTCCCTGGAATGAGCGTCACTGTTATCTGGTGTCGGCCGAGGCGCCGGCGCTTGGCGACAAGTGCTTCCATGTATCGCCTTTTATGTCGCTGGATTATCGCTATCGCTGGCATATTCCGGCGCCGGCAGAGCGGCTCGACTTGCGGATCAGCAATCTGCCCGGCAAGGGAGATGAGGCAGAGGCTGCCCCCGAGTCGCAAAAGGTCAGCTTCGATGCGGTATTAAGCCTCAAACGCCGCCCTTTCAATGGTCGTGAACTTAGACGTTATCTGTGGGGCTTTCCCTTGATGAGCCTGAAAATTCTTTGGCTCATCTATTGGCAAGCGCTGCGTTTGTGGCTTAAGCGGGTGCCCTTTGTGCCTTACGAGCGCAGGCCTCAGGGCGGCACGGACTGAGGCTAAGGAAGGTGCGAACAAGTCCCATGTGTACTCTGCGTCGGCTTACGGGCTTGGATGCAAGGCGTGGTTCGCCGCAAATGGCCCTAGTCCTTTGCAAGAAGCACAACACAGCAGGCAGGTCTGTAAGCCACGCCCTTCGGGGCTTTCACAGCAACCGGCTCTCTGCGTTATCCGACTTCGACATGCCTTCAGTCAGATGCCTTGAACGCCAATTGCTGTGCAAACCACTCTCTACAAAAGAGAGTGCCACGAGGACTCATTCGCACCTTCCTTAGCTTATCACAATAAGAAAGGGGCAGAATACGTTCTGCCCCTCGAGATGTTAGATCTTGAATTGCCCCAGAGTGCGGCGCATGTTCTGGCTGATCTGCTCAAGCGACATTGCTGCGCTTTGGTTGCTGGCATTGGCTTGCACTGAAACTTGAGTCAGCTCGGAAATGGTGCTGACATTGCGATTGATCTCTTCGGTCACCAAAGATTGCTCTTCGGTAGCGCTGGCGAGTTGGGTATTCATATCGCTTATCTGTGCTACCAGGGAGAGGATTTGATCCATGGCAGAGCCTGCCGCTTCGGCCTGTTTTTGCAGCTCGGAGGATTGGCTCTGTGTTTGGCTGTTACTCTCCATAACGGCGCTGACACCGGATTGAATTTCACTGATCAGCTTGTGAATTTCGTTGGTGGAGTCCTGAGTGCGGTTGGCAAGGGCGCGCACTTCATCGGCCACTACAGCAAAGCCGCGGCCGTGAGTACCGGCGCGGGCGGCTTCGATGGCGGCGTTGAGTGCCAAAAGGTTGGTTTGTTCGGCAATGGTGCGGATCACATCGAGAATGCCGCCAATTCTGCCTGAAGCCTGACCCAGGGTTTCGGTAAGGTTTTCTGCGGCTTGCAGTTCGCGCACCAGCTCCTGGCAGTTTGCCAGTGTCGCATCCATGGTCTCTTTACCGCTGAGGGCTTGTTGTTTGACGCTGGAAGCGGCATCGGCAGCCTGCTGGGTATTGTTGGCCATCTCCTGGGTGGTTGCCAGCATCTGATTCACGGCGGTGGCCACGCTGGCGGTTTCCCTGTGGATGTTATCGGCGCTGTGGTTGGACTCTTTGACTGCGACTGTCAGGTGCTCGGCGTCCTCGCCAAGTGATGCACCAAGTGGCTGCAATTCGCTGACGGTTCTACCTATCTTCTCTACAAAACTGTTAAAGGCACGGGCTAGTGCTGCTACTTCATCACGGCCTTGACCTTCGAGCCTTTTACTGAGATCGCCTTCACCTTGGGCAATATCCTCCATTGCGGCGATGGCGGTCTTAAGCGGCGCGGTAATGGATTGATTGAGCACCAGAAAGAAGATGAAAATCGGCGCTGAAATCAACATCATAATGATCAGATAATCGATTGAGACTGACTTCATTGTGGCGTTGACATCGCTGATATATGTACCGGTCAGCAGGGTCCAGCCCCAATCTTTGTCATATCTGGATTCGGTGAGCTTTTCTTCGCTATTACCACTGGCTGGGTTGCGGATCTCATAGCTGAGTTTGCCTGTGCCATTGGCCTTGGCTTGTTGTTGTAGCTGGGCCAGCGGATTGCTGCCATCCTTGATATGATAATCGGCAATGGCTTGGCCCACCAGCGACGGCTCAGCGCCGTGGGCGATGATTTTTCCCTGATCTGAGAGCAGAATAAAGTAACCTTCACGGCCATATCGCATCTGGCCCACCAAGGCTGCTGACTCTTGTTGGGCTTTCTCAAGAGTTAGTGTTCCAGCACGAACTTGATCACGGTGTGCTGCAACTACAGACAGGGCAGTGTTCAGCTGGGCATCATTTTGCAGCCATTTTTGAGTTATCAGGTTATCGTACTGTTCTTTAATGGAGAAACTGGCGAAACACAGGGTGCCTATTGCGGCCAGAACCAACATAAGGATAAGGCGCTGAAGAATGGTGAGCTTCCTGAGTAGTGCCATTTCGTACTCCTTTGTTATCTATTTTTAGTTAGTTGGCAGCGACTATAACGCGATGGAAAAACCAAGTGAAACCTTTTTACCTGGCTTGACTTGCTTTGTTGATCAGGCTCATTGTTCAGCTTATATCAAGCCTAAAAAGAGCTCCTTGCTTAGCTGCTCTCAATGCTGCACAGAGGATATCGGCTCAAATATCAAAAGCTTAAGCCGTGCTCAGCCACTTAGGTTAACGTTCGAAGTCTAATTAATTGTTTTTATTTTGATTTTTTTGGCTGAAGGGCTCAATATTAACCTTATTTTTATTATTGGCCTCTTTTCATGAATACACCTCAAGTCATTAGTTCAGACGATATTTTACTGAAGCTTTGTCACTCTGTGACCCATGTCTTATCAGCCACTACAGCAAGTACTTTGTCCCATGCTGGAGTTGTACAGCGTATTACCCGTACTCGGCTTAAGCCGGATCTCGGTTGTTTCTCTATCTTTGATGGCGGCTTTTCCGGTCTGGTGGTGATTAATTTTTCCGCTGCGGCTGCATTGGAAATTTATCGTCGCTATATGCTGCATATGGGCATGCCTGAGGAAGAACTAGCTTTCTCCCATACCTCAGATGAGGTGGGTGATGTAATGGGTGAACTGATGAATCAGATGTTGGGGGATTTTATCGGCAAGGTATCCAAGGAGCTGCAAACATCTATTAGCCAAAGCCAGCCAAAGATGCTGACTATAAACAAGGAACTGACCATATCCATTGATGCCAACTTGGACGAGCCCATCGCTCGTAGAGTGTCCTTCAAAACAGAAAACAATCATATATTTTATCTTGAATTTGCCATGGACAAGACAGAGTTTATTCGTCTGGCAGAGTTTGAAACCGATGAAGAATTTGACCCTGATCTGCTTCTGGCTCGTCATGGCAGTCAACAGTCACAGACTAAAGTTTCTGAATCACCTTGGGTGAAAGCGGCAAATATCGATGATGACACTGATGATCTGTTCAAAGAGTTGGGAATTTGACCTCCTGAGATGACCGTTATTTTGTTCATTTCAGGTTGCCGGGGAATCAATTCCAAATAGCTTCCCTGGCCTCTATTAAGAGCTTTTTACTATCGAATGTTAGGTGGATTTTTCTATCTTGAATCGGGAGGACAGGTAGGGAATGTAATCTTCAATGTCATGTTTGCTATTGTGAAGGGCACTGTAGTCTGAAGGAATTAGAAATTGGTTGCGGGAGCCGGATTTGAACCGACGACCTTCGAGGCTCTTATAAGGAACTGAGCCCGACGAGCTACCTTGCTGCATGAAGGAATTAGAAATTGGTTGCTGGAGCCGGATTTGAACCGACGACCTTCGAGGCTCTTATAAGGAACTGAGCCCGACGAGCTACCTTGCTGCATGAAGGAATTAGAAATTGGTTGCTGGAGCTGGATTTGAACCGACGACCTTTGAGGCTCTTATAAGGAACTGATCTCGACGAGCTACCTTGCTGCATGAAGGAATTAGAAATTGGTTGCGGGAGCCGGATTTGAACCGACGACCTTCGGGTTATGAGCCCGACGAGCTACCATGCTGCTCCATCCCGCGTCCGAATTGTGCTAATCAGTTTGAATTCATAATTAAGGAATTAGAAATTGGTTGCGGGAGCCGGATTTGAACCGACGACCTTCGGGTTATGAGCCCGACGAGCTACCATGCTGCTCCATCCCGCGTCCGAATTGTACTAATCAGTTTGAATTCATAATTAAGGAATTGCTTGCGGCACTGGATACAAACCGACAACCTTCGAGGCTCTCTTAAGTAACTGAACCCGACTAGCTATCATGCTGCTCCATCCGGTGTCCGTCAAAGCGGGGTGGACTATAGCGACCAAGACGCGGCAATGCAAGGACAAATCATCAAAATGCCATTGAGTGTTCAAATTTGATTCATCTGTGCGTGAAGATTAACCCCATTGATTACAACTCAAACAATTTCGCTATAGTAGATAGAAAAGCGGTACTGAAAACGGAAGTTTTTATCTTTTACCGGGAACAGTGGTTATAATGCGCCATTCATTTTTGCTTTGCTATCTGGTTAGTTCATGTTGAATTTTTTTGCGGCGGCCCCCAAGGGGTTTGAATATGCTTTGGCGCAGGAACTGCGCGAGTTCGGTGCGCTTGAGGTTAAGGAAAGTTTGGCCGGGGTCTATTTCTCCTGTCCACTGGAGCAGGCATACCGCATTACCCTTTGGACCAGACTGGCAAGCCGTATTCTACTTATATTGCATCGCGGTCCCTGTGATTCCGCCGAACAGCTCTATAATGCGGCCTTCTGTATCGATTGGCCGAGCCACTTTGATAACCGTTGTACCTTTAGTATCGACTTTCACGGTATGGGCGGGTTTATCAAGAACACCCAGTTCGGCGCCCTCAAGATTAAAGATGCTGTAGTGGATCGCTTCCGCGAAGATGATCTCAACCGCCCCAATGTGCAACGTGTCGATGCCGACTTCAAAATCGATGCCCATTATCGTAACGGTCAGGTAACTATAGCGCTGAACTTCTCCGGCCCGGCGCTGCATCAACGTGGCTATCGCAGCGGTACAGGTGAGGCGCCATTAAAAGAGAACCTTGCCGCCAACATGTTGGCCCGGGCCCAATGGGATAAACAAACACCTTTGCTGGATCCATTTTGTGGCAGCGGCACAGTGTTGATTGAGGCGGCTATGATTGCTGCCGATATGGCCCCGGGGCTGCAACGCAGTCGCTTTGGTTTTGAGCACTGGCATCGCCATGACGCCAAACTTTGGCAAAACATAGTAGAGGAAGCCAAGGCGCGCGCCACCATAGGCAAGAACCGTTGTGAAGTGAAGTTCTTCGGCTCGGACATAGACTCGCGCATGGTGGCGCTGGCCAAACGTAATGCCAAGAGCGCCGGTGTCAGTGAACTGATTGAGTTCAGTGTTGCCAATGCTCTCAATATCACGCCACCGCTGGACAAAGGCTTATTGATCTCCAACCCGCCTTATGGCGAGCGTTTGGGCAATGTCTCCTCCTTGTTGCAGCTTTACTATCAGTTTGGCGACAAGCTCAAGCGTGAGTTCGGTGGCTGGCAAGTGGCCTTGCTATGCAGTGATATCGAATTGATCTCATCGCTTAAGCTCAAGGCCGACAAGCAGATGAAGATGTTCAACGGGGCACTGGAGTGCGCCTTTAACCTCTATACCCTGCATGCCAATTCCACCCGCAGGGCAGCTGTAGCAGCCGAGCAGTCAGGGGCTGAGGTCAGTGACATCGCCAGTGCCTTTGCCAACCGGGTGAAAAAGAATCTGAAACAGCTCGATAAGTGGGCCCGTAAAGAGGGGATCGACAGTTATCGCCTCTATGATGCAGATATTCCTGAATATAATGTCGCTATCGACAAGTATCTGGAATATGTGGTGATCCAAGAGTATGCAGCGCCTGCCAGCATACCTGAAGCCGTCAGTAAGCGACGTTTGACTGATGTGCTCCTGTCTTTGCCCGGCGCCATAGGTGTTGAGCCGGACAAGATCATCCTCAAGACCCGCGAGCGGCAGAAAGGCACAAATCAGTATCAACGGCTCGACAAAGAAAAGCTGGAGCTGGTGACTCAGGAGTATGGTGCCCGTTTCAAACTTAACCTAACCGACTATCTGGATACCGGCTTATTTCTCGATCACAGGCTTATTCGCAAACTGGTAGGCAGTAAAGCCAATGGCCGTGACGTACTCAACCTATTCGCTTATACGGGAACCGCATCGGTGCACGCCGGGCTTGGCGGTGCCAAGTCGGTCACGACTGTGGATATGTCCAATACCTATCTTAACTGGGCCAAGGATAACTTTGTGCTCAATGGTTTGATTGGCAAACAGTATCGTTTCGAGCAGGGCGACTGCCTGCAATGGATCCGCGATTGTGACCGCAAGTTCGATCTTATCTTTATTGATCCACCAACCTTCTCCAACTCCAAACGGATGGAAGACTCGTTCGATGTGCAGCGCGATCACGTCAAGTTGTTGTCTGATCTATTCAAACTGCTCAATCCGGGCGGAGAGATAATCTTTTCCAACAACAAACGTAAGTTCAAAATGGATAGCGAGGCCATGGCGGCTCAGGGCATGTCAGTCACCAATATGGATGCCCAGATGCTGCCAATGGATTACAAGCGCAATCCGCATATTCATAATACTTGGTTGATCACCCATGCCTGAGACGCCATTGACCCTATACCACACAGATGGTTGCCATCTGTGTGAGTTGGCCATGACCTTGCTTGATGGCCTTAATATTCGTTATCGCACTCAGGATATTTGCGAGCAAGAAACGCTTGCCGAGCGCTATGGCGTGCTTATTCCTGTGCTGGCCAACAGCTTGGGTGAGGAACTCTGTTGGCCCTTCGATGAACAGCAAGTAAAACGCTTTACAGGAGCATAATGTGAGTCTGGTTCGTATCAATAATGGCTCGCTTGCCTATGGTTATACCCCTCTGCTGCAGCAGGCAGATTTCAGTATTGAAGCTGGCGAGCGGGTCTGTATTGTCGGCCGTAATGGCGCCGGCAAGTCCAGCCTATTGAAGGTCTTGGCAGGAGAAGTCCTGCTCGATGATGGTGAGTTCAATATCGCCACCGATGTGAAAGTCAGTCGCCTGCAACAGGACCCTCCCAAAGCGGAACAGGGCACTGTCTATTCTTATATTGCCGCCGGTTTGGCCGATGTGGGCCAACTGCTCGAAGAATACCATCAACTGTCGCAGTCTATGGCCAAGGCCCAGGGTGAAGCGCTCGAGAAAATGCTGAAAAACCTCGAGCGGTTGCAATCCAAGTTGGATCACTTCGATGGTTGGCAGCTCGACAACCGTATTCAGCAAAACTGTCGGCTGCTGGGGTTGGACCCGGATAAACCTCTGTCTGAACTCTCCGGCGGCTGGCAACGTAAAGTTGCCCTGGCCAGAGCCTTGGTGAGTGAGCCGGATTTGTTACTGCTCGATGAGCCAACCAACCACCTGGATATCGACACCATAGAATGGTTGGAACAGTTTCTGTTGGGATATAAGGGCGCCATCGCCTTTATCAGTCACGACCGTGGCTTTATTCAGAAGATAGCTACCCGCATAGTCGATCTGGACCGCGGAGTGGTTACCTCCTGGCCAGGTGATTACCAGAGTTATCTCGATGGTAAGCAGGAGTGGCTCAGGGTTGAGGCCGAGCAAAATGCGCACTTTGACAAGAAACTCGCCGAGGAAGAGGTGTGGATCCGTCAGGGGATTAAGGCTCGCCGTACCCGTAATGAAGGCCGGGTCAGGGCTCTCAAGGCCTTGAGAATGGAGCGCCGGGCCCGCCTGGAGCGCCAGGGCAATGCCAGAATGCAGGTGTCTGAAGCCGATCGCAGCGGCAAGTTGGTGTTTGAGGTGCAGGATCTCAATTACAACCTAGCAGATAAGGACTTGGTGCGGGACTTTTCCACCAATGTGATGCGTGGCGATCGCATCGCGCTGATTGGCCCCAACGGTTGCGGTAAATCCACGCTTATCAAGTTGTTGATCGGTCAGTTGGCGCCGCAAAGTGGTGAAATCAAGACAGGCACCAAGCTGGAAGTCGCCTACTTTGACCAATACCGTGAAGCCTTGGATCCGGAAAAGACGGTGGAAGAAAATGTCGGTGAGGGTAAGAGCACTGTTACTGTCAACGGTAAAGACAGGCATATCCTCAGTTATCTGCAGGACTTTTTGTTTTCGCCTATGCGTGCACGCACACCGGTCAAGGCGCTCAGTGGTGGAGAGAAGAACCGTTTGCTGCTGGCCAGGTTGTTGCTTAGGCCGGCCAACCTTATCATTCTCGATGAACCGACAAATGATCTTGATATAGAGACACTGGAATTGCTAGAGTCTCTGCTCACTGAATATGAAGGCACTTTGCTGCTTGTCAGTCATGACCGGGCCTTTATTGATAATACAGTCACCAGTTCCTGGTGGTTCAGCGGCAATGGTCGTTGGAGTGAATATGTCGGCGGCTATCAGGATGCGGTTGCCCAAGGGGCACATTTCTATCGCGATGCTGAGGAACCTGAGGCGGTTAAGCCTGTCAAACAGGAGGTTGCGCCGCAAAAAACTGCAGAACCCAAGACAGCCAAAAAGCTTTCCTATAAGCTTCAGCGTGAGTTGGATGCTTTACCTGCCTTGATGGAAACACTGGAGCAGGAGCTGGAACAGCTGCAGGAGCGCGTCAATCAGCCGGACTTTTATTCGCAGGATCAAGCGATTGTGAGCAGCGAATTGCAACAGTTGGCAGAGAAAGAACAGCAACTGGAGGCTTACTTCGAGCGTTGGGAAGAACTCGAGTCAATGAAGTGAGCACAAAATTATAATGGGAATCAAATTAATGAAGTTGAATAGTGCGCTGTCATTGGTGGCCATGGGGGTTATCAGTGTATTACAGGTATCGCAGGCGGCTCCTGTCTATGAAGTCGTTAACCTAGATGAATATGACCTCAAAGGTAATCTGGCCGATACTCGCACCGGTTATGGTATGGGCGTTAATGCCAATAATGAAGCCATAGCTGTGGCCAAGGGCAAGAAAAAGCTCAGCACCTCGGATGTGGATAATGATGACGGCATTATCGACATTGAAGATGGTATCGCTCCCGAGGAAAAGATCACTTATTCCATTAATAAACCCATCATTGCCAATAATTTCACCTTCAACTCCCAGGAAAACGATCCTGTGAGTCCGTGGACGCCTAATTTTGAGAGTATCAACGGTAGCACACCGCCTGCGGATACCGACCCTGCCGATCCTACAAGCGTCAACTCGGTTGATAGTTTCCTCTATGACATCAATGATGCCGGTATTCGAGTCGGCGCCATGACGGGTAAAGAGAAGAAGGTTGACTATACCGGGGAAACCGAAGGGCAGGACTACTGGTATTACCGTGACTTTGAACAGCGCGGTTTTGTTAAAGATGGCAGTACTGAAGTGCCGCTGCTGCCGCCTTATACCACTTATATCAAAGACGACAAGACAGCGGAACTCGGTGGTTGGTCTATGGCTTCTGCGATCAACAGTAAAAACCAGATTGCCGGTTATGCCAGCACTGCCATCAGTAAATATGGGGCAGAGCGAGTTGCTGCCTGTCTGGGTAGTGATAACACGCTGCCGCTGGATGTGTGTTTGCAGCGGGAAAAATATCCAAATGCCAACAACACCCGCAATATCCAGTACCAGATGCGTGCCTATGTCTGGCAATACGAAAATGGCGCGGTTACCGGGACTGAGCTGCCACTTGGTCTGACTCCCGGTGATTCAGAGTATACCTTTACTGCTCAGGGATTGGGGCTGAACAACGCTGGAGTTGTCGCCGGACGCTCTCATGTTTACCGTAATGGTGATACAGATAACCTGAGAATGGATGCGGCCTATTGGAGTCAAGATGCCAATGGTGAATACAAGTACCACTGGATCCCGGTTGTTGATGACGATGTGCGCAATTCCATTGCCTATGATATCAATGACGCTGGGCTCTTGGTCGGTAGCTACAACAAGTATATCCAAGGTTATATCCGCGATAAGTTCTTCATCTACGATACCAATAACCCTGAGACCAAGCCGGTTACGCCCAACGATTTCTACAACACTATGTCTGATCTCTCCAGCAAGCCTAGAGATATCAACAACAAGGGACAGGTAGTAGGTTATATTGAGTCAACCCATGACAAAGATAAACCAAGGCCGAAAGTAGGCTTCCTGTTTGATAAAGAGTCCGGTGAGTTCAGTAATCTCAATAAGCTGTTGACCTGTGAATCCAAAGGCTATGAGAAAGATGCCGAAGGTAACTGGAAACGTCATGAAGTGAGTGTTGAGGACGGTTCAGGCAAAACTTTGACCTACAATACTGACATAGTCGTGGTGGAAGCCAACAGTATCAATGAGGACGGTACCATAGTAGGTACCGCCTTTATCCGTAAGCCTTCTTACCAGTTCGATGATAAAGGTAATTTGGTAGTAGGTGACAATGGCAAGCCGCTGTTTGAGCTTAATGGTAACGGTCAGCCAGTGACTTCTTATCTACCGCGTATGGTGGTACTTAAGCCTAATAGCAATGGTGAAGCCTGTACTCAGGTGGACGACGATGATATCAATAAGCCATTTGAGCGTTCTGGTGCCGCCAGTTTTGGTTGGTTAGCATTGCTGCCGCTGATCTGGTGGCGTAGACGTAAAATTTAAGATTAATAGCGGAACTCCGGGGAATGCCGCTCTGACTTTCACAAAGAAGTATTCGGTATCCCGTTAGCTTTAGCCCATTGCTTCAGCAGTTTGATTTTGTTGTTCATCCCTTCCATTCGGCAGGTGTGCAACGGATGAACTGCTGAAGCAACTATGCCATGCAGAGAGTTTTTAAGACACTGGTCAAATTAACTTGACCACCATAGGCGACTAAACAATAACTTTCCAACCGTTTTTATTTCCAGTCCACACGATAATCTGCGATGAACTATTTATTAACTCAGGGTGCTTGGTTAAATACTCTGGGTTAATATAAACTCCTTAATATACTGTTTCTTTTTAACTTATTGACTCTAAAGGTAAAACTAGCCTGATATAGCAGTGTTTGTCATTATCGACACTTAGGGTCATCTCCCCACGTAACTTTAATCTAACGTAATCTTGTAAGCTGATAAGGGAATCTGTTGCACTGTGCTCTTTCGCTGCAGACTCAGGATCGGTTTCCCTTCTGTTGGTTAGCGTCGTCTCGAAATGATGTTCGTCCATTTTGGTGGCGTTGAGTGTGATGCATGAACCTTGAGGAGTATCATGTAATATTTGTCTCAGCAAAGGGTAGAAGAGCAATAATAATTGCCATGGCTTGGCACCAGGCAGAAGTTTTTGCTCAATAATTGCTCTAATTTCAACATTGGTTTCAGTAAATGCAGGTGCTAACAGAGCTTGCATATGGAAGAAAAACTCGTCGAAGTAGAGCGCTTTGACTTCTGTTTGAGGATGGTTAACCAAGGCCAAAAGATGTCGTAATCTGGCTGATTCAGTCAAGATAAGCTCTTTGGACTCTTTTTGTATTTCGCCGATGTCAGGCTCGAACAGTTGGGATCCCAAGTGATCAAAAGTGCTAGACAGCTCACAGATGAGCTGACCAAATAAATTGGGGAGTTGCAACTCCTGTTCCTGCATCAATGTTGTGCTGAGGCTGAGTAACTGGGACTTGCTTTGAGCTTGTTGCAACAGGGTTTCCAATTGCTCAAGCTGTTGCTGCTGTTGTTGGATGGTACGTTTGTTACGTTTATTGAGATCAACCTGCAATTCCAGGGCCTGTTCCAGTTGTTGCTCTTGTCGCTTGTGGCTGGAAAGGTCAAATGCTATGGCGCCTATGCCGCAAATCTCTGCAAATTCATCTCGAATTGGGAAGCGGGTTACTTGAAATGTCACATCTCCCAGAGGGGTTGCTATGGGTTCTTCAGAGCAGAACGGACTGTGATTGTTTATCACTCTTTTATCATTGGCCTGGTATATTTGCGCCAAGCCAAGCGGAAATACCTGATTATCATTGGCGCCGATAAATTGATCGCGTTCATGGGCGGTTATTTCGCAGTACTTATCATTAACTAGTGTGTATTTCCCAGTCAAATCTTTGATATATATTATATTTTGTGAGTGATTCATTAAGGCGTTTAGCTGCTCAGTACGTATTTTTAGGATTTGTTGGGCTTTATATTGCACTTCCAGCTGTTGCTCCAATGCCAGGTTACTGGCGTCCAGGCTAGCCATAGTTGTTTCCAACTGCCGGGTACGGGAGATAAAGCTGTCGGCTAATATCCCCAGTTCATCTTCTCTATCTCTGGCATCCAACTCCAAACGGGCAGGGTTGTTTTCTCTTAGCGCTTCGGCCATACGGCTAATAGGTTTAATAAATAACCTATGCTGAACCAGAAACAGCAGTAATAGTGCCAACAGTTGAATTGCAACAAGATAGATACCCACTTTACCGGCTATTAAGGTTGCATCTTCCTTGAGCGAGGACAGTGGCGTAACTATCACTATTTTCCAATAGGTCTTTGGCATCAAAAATACCGAAACCAGTGCGGGTTCCTTGAGCAAAGGGTCTTGATTAAGTTCTTGAGTTAATAAAAGTTTGGCATTTGCGGGCCATTCTCTGGCTGAGTTATTGATTATCGTGTTGAGTAATGCAGCATCTGTTTCATCACGTTTCCCCAACAAGGATTTCAATTGTTGATTGCTAAAGGCTTTGTGTTGGTTTGCCTGTTGGATAAGTACTTGATCTGCATTGCGAAGCGCTTCACCAACAAATTGGAACTCTGGGAAAAGGCGTTCCAAACGGTGAAAACCATCTAAACTCAGTGGCTTTTCTTGAGTGTTGTCTTGAAACTCATCTTCCCAGGGTGACGCGAGTAAATGGTTGCGATAATCAAGGGCAAACACATAACCACTCAGATCTTTCAGGGCGCCTCTAAAGAAGCGGTTAAGGCCACCCAGGCTAATGTCTACAGTGGCGGCACCGATAAATTCGTGATCTTGCCAAATAGGAACAGACGCCGTGACCATGGCTTCTGCAGTGTAAGGGTCACGATAGGCACTCGACCAGAAGGTTCTGTCTGCCGGGAAAAAGCGTGTCGGTTTATACCAATCTTCGTTATGGTAACCTTGTTGGGGTTGTTCATTATAACTGTTGAGTTGCTGCAATTCGCCATAGCCGTTTCGATACCAGAAGAGGCTGTCAAGAATTTTTCCCGGTTCAAAAGCTCTTGGTTCGGGCCAAATACCGCCGCCGGTAATCATTTCCTTTTGGGTATCTAATTCCAACACGGATTTGATACTGGCCTGAAGTGCAAATTCGTTGCCACGATACAGAGCCCCTAGGTTCGCCATAGTACTGACCAGGCTTTCTATTTGAGAGGTAACTTCCTGCAGTCTTGCGGTAACGACTTGCCCATAACTTTGGTTCAATGCTCTTTGTTGGCTAAGCAACTGGTTACGTTGGATGCTGAGCAGTACAAGTACAGTACTGATAACGATAAGAGCGCTGATAATTAACTGGCTGAGGGCAAATTTAACCGGCAGGCGTTTCAACCAGCCGGGAAGCCAAGGTAATGGGTTGGATTGTTGCTTCGCCTGGTTCCCTTGCATATATCCTCAGTAATAAGCTTTTAAAGCAGTTACTTAATATTATTCCTGATGGAAGTTTAGCCTTCCCGGAAACTTGTCCCCAGTTAAATTATATCGCTTAGTGTCTGAGGGTTATAACAAGACTATGGGCGTGTAATCAGACGACTGACGTGTTGCCGACACGAACTGCGAAAGGTGTATATATTCTTCATTTTCGTGACTGAATAAGTCCTGATATGGAAAGGTATAATATAACCTATTGAGAAAACCCGCCATTTTTCTATGTCTCATCAGAGCTCTGTTACTTTGATGCGAAAAAGGGTCGCAGGCTTGGTTGTCTCCAAATGGCTATCAAGGTATCTGTGTCTTTGTTGGTGACGTTGCAATCATTGGTACAGACGTGGCCACTAGCAGGGTTGCTATTCAGCAACACTGAGTCCTGCTATTTACGACAATACAACAGATGTTGCGCTCAAACTTACCACAGTTAACTTCAGCCATTTTAATTGTTTTCCTCACAAGACGCATATTGGTAAATGTGGACTATCTCTATGAATTTATAGTTTTTTTATAAAAACTTCGACTTGTTAAAAATTGCTGTGCAGATCACGAAGTTGTAATTATGGGTTAAATTCCGCTTGCCAGCCTCAGGCATAGTGTTTATTGTGTTAACAAAAGTTTGTCACGTAAACAAATGTTTGTGCAGGAGCGCGCCAATGACAGAACGTGAACTCGAAATTCTGGCCCTGATTAAAGCTGACCCATTGATCCCACAGCAAAAACTAGCTGATCAATTGGGTATCACCCGCTCTGCCGTTGCCGGTCATATTATGAATCTGACCCATAAAGGCGTGATCCGCGGTAAGGGTTATATCCTGGCAGAGAACCCCTATGCGGTGGTGATAGGCGGCGCCAATATGGATATTCTTGGCCGACCGGCTTCCAAGCTAAGGGTAGGGGATTCCAATCCCGGCAGCGTCAGTTGCTCACCCGGTGGTGTTGGGCGCAACATTGCCGAAAACCTGGCGCGCCTGGGTTCAGATACCCGGTTGGTGACGGCGATAGGAAAAGATGCTTATGGTGAAATGATCACCGCTCAGTGTCGTCAGGCCGGAGTCGATATGGGTAACAGCTTGCAGTTCGAAGATGCGGTGACTTCCACCTATCTTTCGGTACTGGATGGCGACGCTGATATGCATGTAGCCATTAACGACATGGCCATTTTGGAAAGATTGGGCCCTGAAGTGCTCAAGGGGCTTGAAGATATGCTGCGCCGCGCCGAACTTCTGGTGTTGGACACCAACCTTTCCGAAGCCGCCTTATCTTATCTTTTGAGCAACTTCCCTCAAGTTCCGGTATTTATTGACACGGTTTCCTGTGTCAAGGCGATGAAAATCAAGCCTTACCTCAACGCCATCCACACCCTCAAACCCAACCTCAAAGAAGCCGAGCATCTCTCCGGCATCGAAATGCGCAGCAAAGAAGACTTAAACGCTATCGCTAACTGGTTCCATGAACAGGGCGTCAAGCGGATCTTCCTCAGTATGGGCAGTGAAGGGGTATTTGTCAGTGATGGTGGCGAGTCGCAGATGGTACCCACCAAGCAGGTGGAAATGGTCAACGCCAATGGCGCCGGAGATGCCTTCCTGGCCGGATTGGCTCACGGTTGGCTTAAGCAGTGGCCATTGCTGGAAACCACAGAATTTGCGATGGCAGCGGCCCGGTTGGCGCTGTCTCATATCGCAACTATCAACCCTAATATGTCTGAAATCTCTGTAAACCGTATTATCAAGGAGTCGTTATGCTGAAGCAGTATCTGGATATTCATCCTGAAGTTCAAGCCGCCCTGGAACAAGGCAAGCCGGTGGTCGCGCTGGAATCGACCATTATTTCCCATGGTATGCCGTATCCGCAGAACGTTGAGACAGCGCTCAAAGTGGAGCAGATCATCCGTGATAACGGCGCTGTACCCGCAACCATCGCCATTCTCAAGGGCCGCCTCAAAGTAGGCATGAGCCAGGAAGAGATTAATTATCTGGGCAAGGCCGGTGAGGCCGTTATCAAAACCAGTCGCCGTGACATTCCCTTTATTGTCGCCAAAGGTGCAGACGGTGCCACCACAGTAGCTTCTACCATGATCCTGGCGGCAATGGCCGGTATTAAGGTGTTTGCTACCGGTGGTATCGGCGGTGTACACCGCGGCGCTCAGCAAACTTTCGATATCTCTGCCGATTTGCAGGAACTGGCCAACACAGATGTGGCCGTGGTTTGCGCCGGTGCCAAGTCTATTTTGGATCTGGGCCTGACCCGTGAATATCTGGAAACGCAAGGCGTGCCTGTCGTTGGTTTCCAAACCGATAAACTGCCGGCTTTCTACACTCGCGAGAGTGACTTCAGTGTCGACTATCGCTTGGAACAACCGGTAGAAGTGGCTGCCGCCATGAAAGCCAAGTGGGACATGGGGCTCAAGGGGGGGATGGTGATTGCCAACCCAATTCCTCACGAGCATGCGTTGGATAAAGCACTGATCGATGGCGCAATCGCCCGCGCAGTAGCTGAAATGGATGAAAAAGGCATAGGCGGCAAGGCTTCAACGCCGTTCCTGTTGGCCAAAGTGGCCGAAATTACCGAAGGTCACAGCCTGACTGCCAACATTGAACTGGTATACAACAATGCCAAGTTGGCGGCTGAGATTGCCCGCGAGTACGTGGCCCGCTAATAAGCTGTCTTTGAACCATTAAGCTATTTCAAGAAACCCGGCGATTGTCGGGTTTCTTTTGGGATGACGTATCGCCTCTGAGCCAAAGCATGCCCAGGCTCAAATCGGGTAAATAGTGTCTTAAAAAAGGGATTAATCCCGTCAAAGCCACTCAAGCCCCTTGCAGAGCAGGGGGCGAACTCCTATGATCCAGCGGTTTTCCATCCCGAGGCCCAAATATGCTTAACTCCCCGCTTAGCGAACATGCCAGTGAGCTGGTCATTGCGATTCTCCATCAGGTACTGACCCAAGGTGCGCCGTTGGACCGCGCCTACTCAAAGCAGTTTGCACCTGAGCGCCTCAAGCCTTGGGAGCAAGCCAGAATCGCTCTGGTCACCGGTGATATTTTGCGCCGTTTAAGTTATTACAGCTTTCTGGCCGATGTTTCAGCGGAGCAAATTGAGCGTGAAGGCACCCGGCTCATCAACGCCTGGCATATGGCCAATGGCCTTGAGCTGCCGAAAATGCGTTACGCGCTGCAGATGGACAGTGAACTGCTTGAGCAGCGGATGGCTGAGGCCCAGGCTATGCCCGCGCTGCTCGATGGTTGCCCGCAGTGGCTCGAAGCGCTTGGGAGTGAACAGCTGGGAGACAACTGGCCGGCTGAGCGCCACGCCTTGACTCAGGCCCCCAAACGTTATCTGCGCACCAATTTACTTAAGTGCAGCCGGGAAGAACTCAAGGCTCGTCTTGCCAAGGAAGGGGTGGAGACTTGTGAAGTCCCCGAGGTTGGCAGCGCTCTTGAAGTGATTTCTGATTCAGCGCTGTTTCGCACCGAATGCTTCAAGTCGGGCTGGTTCGAGCAGCAGGATGCCGGCTCGCAACATGTCGCCGAAGCTCTAGGGGTTGAACCCGGGATGCGGGTCATTGATGCTTGCGCCGGTGCCGGCGGCAAGACGCTGCACCTGGCTGCCAAAATGCAGGGTAAGGGACGACTGCTGGCGATGGATGTCGAGCAGTGGAAGCTGGATAATCTCAAGCAGCGGGCCCGCCGCGCCGGCGCCCACAATGTGGAAACTCGGCTGATTGCATCCAGTAAGACCATCAAGCGTTTGAAACTCAGCGCCGACAGGGTACTTTTGGATGTGCCTTGCTCAGGGCTTGGGGTGCTGAAACGCAACCCGGACACCAAATGGCGTGATACCCCGGAGCGCTTGCCGGTGCTGATGGAGCTACAGGAGCATATTCTCGGCAGTTACAGCCGCATGGTGAAGGTGGGCGGGATCCTGGTTTATGCCACTTGTTCGATTATGCCGCAGGAAAACGAGCAGCAGGTGGCGCGTTTTCTGAAGCAGCAAGGCCATTTCCGCTTACTCGATGAGGAAACCATCAGCCCGGCCAAAACCGGTTTCGATGGCTTCTATCTGGCAAGAATTGAGCGGATAGCCGAGTAACAATCAAGCCTGTTTGAGTCATATTGACTTAAACAGGCGGTTTCACACCCGCCTCAAAAAGCATCTCAACAAAAACGGTGCCGCTCACTCTTACCGGTTTGCCAAGTCTTGCCACTTTATTCCCCCTGCAGGGTTAACAGCAGGCGGCGCCGACCGCCATTGTCTCTGTGCTCGCCAAGATAGATCCCTTGCCAGGTGCCCAATGCCAGTTGTCCGGCGCTGACAGGCAGCAGCAAACTGGTACCCAGCAGGCTGGATTTAATATGGGCCGGCATATCATCGGCGCCCTCATAGGTGTGGCGAAAGTAAGGGGTATCTTCGGCTACGGCGCGATTAAACCAAGCCTCAAAATCCTGCCGCACTGTGGGATCGGCGTTTTCGTTGAGCGTCAGCGAGGCCGAGGTGTGCAGCAGTTGCAGGTGCAATAGGCCGCAACTGATGTAAGGCATATCATCGAGAGCCTTGGCAATATCATCGCTTATTAAATGAAAACCACGTTGTTTGGCGCTCAAGGTCAATTGTTGCTGATGCCACATAGGCACTCCTTAAAACGGTTAACATCAAAAGAAACAACCTTCCTTAGATGTAGGCGGGCACTCGACGACGCATTGTATCTCTTTCAATGTTGTCACTCCAAGAAGCTGAGGTGTCTGCTCTAACCGCAGAGCAGAATATTAATTGCCTGGGTGATAAGGTGTTGACCTGGTTTGTTGTAACCTTAGTGACAGTAAATAAGAGTGATGAGCTGTTATTGAGCTTGAAACTGGGCAAAAAAAGGCCCAAAACTATTCCAATTGTTTTGGGCCTAGGGGAATGGCTCATGGTTGAGCCGTGCGCTAATGTTGAGATCCGACAGGATTGGCTATCTCTGAATAAATATTAGCCGATAACCGCTGAAAGATGCATTTAGACAGCGGATTAGTTAGCACTAATTGTTATAATATATAACCAAAATTAGGGTGTTCAAAATGATTGACTGGGTAAATCACTCTTTTTAATGGAATACTAACTAAAGCAGCTTAGTGTTTGGGTTCAGGACAGACAAATTTTATCTTTGACCAGCTCCCGCGGCAGGTTGTTCTTCAGCCGGTTGCCCAGATGTTTACCCAACCCCAGCACTTGCCCGCCCCAGGTCAATACCAGCTCACCACGGGCCTTTTCACTGCCATCAAGCGCGATATCCCGGCCCATCAGATAAGCCTGAGCTTCAGGCTCTGTAACTTCATAACCCTTGTCGGCGGTTACTCCCAAGGCCATTAAGGCTTCATGGCGCAGTTTCAACCCATGCTTACTGTCATCGGCGAGCTTAAGGCCGATACGCTGATAACGCATCTTGCCGATAAAGGGCTCAAAGCCGCTGGGAAACAGCCAGTACTCCTGATCCCTTATCCAGAGGCTGCCTTCGGGAAGCGTTTTGCCGAGCAACCGCTGCAGTTCGGCGGCGATGGCCTGTTGCTGTTTGGTACTGGCGGGACTGAAAGGAAACTGCTTTTGCTGTTTGGGTTCATCACTTTCGCGCGCCACTGAACTCAGCTTACGCACCTTGGCAACAAAGAAACCTTCGCTGTCATAGATTTGCGGCCAAATATGCAGGAAACCCTCGGCAGTGCAGGCTTTTTCCGCTCCGGCAAACAGTGATTCAAGTGACTCAAAGGCCACGGCAGCGCCATATTTCTGCTTGAGGTGTTGCAGTACGGCCTGGTTTTCCTGGCTGTTGAGGGTACAGGTGGAGTACACCATTACCCCGCCAGGCTTAAGCGCCAGAAAGGCGGAATCTATCAGATCCCTCTGGGTGGCGGCAATGTCGGCTATCTCCTGTGGATCCCAGTGTTTGAGGGCATCCGGATCCTTGCGTACCGTGCCTTCACCGCTACAGGGGGCATCGAGCAACACCGCATCCATGGATTCATACTGGTATTGGCCGAACACCCTGGCATCGAAGTGGGTCAGGGCCGTATTGCTGACCCCCATTCTCTGCAGATTGGCATGCAGCACTTTGACGCGGCTGGAGGAGTATTCGTTGGCGATCAGCACGCCTCCATTGGCCATCATGGCCGCCATTTGTGTGGTCTTGGATCCCGGCGCCGATGCCATATCCAGCACCCGCTCCATTCCCGGCTCCAGCAGCGCCATGGGCGGCAGCATGGAGCTGGCCTCCTGAATGTAAAACAGCCCTTGCTGATGTTCGATACAATTTCCGGGTTGGCTATCGCCCGCCTGATACCAAAATCCCTCAGGGCACCAGGGAATGGTTTCGAACTGCCAGCCTTTGGCCCGCATTCTCGAGAGGAATTCATCGACGCTGATTTTGAGGGTGTTGACCCGCAAGGCGGCTCTCAGTGGTAAGCTGCAAAAGTGAATAAAATCCTCGAGCTTGAGATGTTCTGGCAGATCCTTGGCGATACTGTTGATAAAATTCTGATTTAATTGAACCATAAACAAAAAGGGTGACCCCGGGATGGCGGCAGTATAGCACACTCGGGCGCGGCGACTGTGGGGTGTTTTAGGTGTTGAACCGGGTTTGGAGTCTGTTCTTTATTATCGCGCTGGGAGCGATTTTGCTGCGTTTGATGAGCGGCGATGCGACCGTTCTCAATGAGTCTGTCACGGCGATGTTTGACAGCGCCAAATTGGCCGCCGAAATAGCCCTGGGATTGATCGGGGTGTTGACCCTGTGGATGGGGCTGATGCGTCTCGGCGAAAAAGCCGGAGTGGTTGCCGCCATCGCCTGGGTATTTGAGCCGCTGCTCAGCAAGTTGATGCCGGAAGTGCCAAGAGGCCATCCCGCCTATGGCAGCGTCACCATGAACCTGACCGCCAATATGCTGGGGTTGGACAATGCCGCCACACCATTGGGACTTAAGGCGATGGCGGATCTGCAAAGCCTGAACCCCGACAAGAAGACCGCCACCAATGCCCAGATCCTGTTTTTGGTGCTCAACACCTCTTCCGTGACTTTGGTACCCGTGACGGTTTTTCTGTATCGGGCGCAGCAAGGGGCGGCTGATCCTGCCGACATTTTCCTGCCTATTTTACTCTCTACCCTGGGCTCGACCCTGGCAGGTTTGAGTGTGGTGGCGCTGGTACAAAGGATACGCTTGCTGGATTGGGTGGTACTGGGTTATGGCGCAATACTGCTCGGCGGTCTCAGCGCCGGTGTAATGTACCTGTTGACCCTGGGAGCCGAGCGGATCGGCGAAGTCTCCGCCATGCTGGGGAACGGTTTGCTGCTGGGGATCATCTTTGCCTTTGTGCTGGTGGCGCTGCTTAGGCGGGTGGCGGTTTACGATGAGTTTATCGAAGGCGCCAAGTCGGGGTTTGAACAGTCGGTGCGGCTGATTCCTTATCTGCTGGCCATGTTGTTGGCGATAGCCTTACTGCGCGCCTCCGGCGCGCTGGATTATCTACTCGGGGTTATAGCCGCTTTGGTGAGCCATATGGGGATGGATGGCCGCTTTATCGATGCCTTGCCAACCGCCCTGATGAAGCCTTTGAGCGGCTCCGGCGCCAGAGCCATGATGCTGGAAACCATGGCCCATTACGGCGTTGATTCTTTTGCCGGCAGGCTGGCGGCCATTTTCCAGGGCAGTACTGAAACCACTTTTTACGTGCTGGCGGTGTATTTTGGTGCCGTCGGTATCCGTAATGGCCGCCACGCACTGGCTTGTGGCTTGTTTGCTGATCTGGCGGGTATCTGCACTGCTATCGTCGTGTGTTATTGGTTTTATGGCTGAGGCGATACATAGGTAGGATTACAGAGTTAAAAAACGGGGCTCAGATGAGCCCCGTTTGGGTTTTATGGCTGGCTGAGTCTTGGGCGCCAGTTGAGCCAGTCGCGCTCGGGTTTGTCATGAAGTGGCATCAGGCTCTGGTTTTCAAGCGGTTTGCTGCTTTGATTGTCGAGCTCAGTGACCACTCCTATGCCGCCGGCGAGTATGGTTTCCAATGAGCCGGTTTCGATTTGGGCTCCGGAAAACAGCCCCAAATCGACCCGAATACCGGACAAGTCGTAGAACCTGCTGCTCTGGTTGATAAGATGCCGATAAGGCGCGGCAATTTGGGTCTGGATCCAGACTTCATCGCCATTGGGTGCCAGCCGGTAACTGGTTACATCGCCAATTTGAATGCCGCGAAAGAAGATCCCTGTGCCTACGTTGACCGAGCCCAGGCTGGCCTTGCTCAGCACCAGTTGCAGCGAATCGGCCTCTGGGGCAACCGCCGTGTGTATTTGGCCATTGAACTGTTGGCTTACTTTGGTGGCTTGGCCCGGCAGGGCACTGATATAGGCGCCGGTCAGCAGGGTTTCCGGTGCCTTTATGCCCTTAAGGGATATTTCGGCATTGACCAGGCTGAAGCGACTGTCGCTTTTGAGAAACGGCTCGGCATAGCGGCCATAGAGAAAGGCACTGAGTTGCTGGCTGTTGAGATCGTCACTCAAGGTTACCCGGGTGACTTCACCTATCTGATGCCCCTGATAGCGGATAGCGGCACCTGGTTTGATAGTGGCACTGGCCGGGAAACTCAGCCCAATGGCAACGGCCTGATTGCGCGCCAGTGACTCGGAAGCATAAAGCTGCTTATTGTTGGGCTCGCCTTGCTCCAAAAAGCCCAAACTGATACTGCCCTTGATGGCACCGGCCAGCGGCGCGACATCCAGCTTGACTCCCGAAAGCCCGGCATCGATTGACACCGCCTGGTTGCGCCAAAACACGGCATTGGGTTTGAGCAGGGGCGCAAAGGTATGGTCTATGGCGAGCGCAATGGCAAATCTGTCATCCTGGCTCTGCCAGCTGACCTGTTTCACTTGTCCTATTTGCATCTTCTTGTAGTAGACAGGTGCGCCCGGGCTCAAGTCGGCGCCATCATCGCTGTAGAGCTGCCATTTGAGCTGCTCCATGCCTTGGTAATAGTGGCCAGCCTCGGCACTCGAGGCAAACAGCGGCAGCGGCTTGGAAAGATCGGCGCCCTTGCGGCTTTGGCCGCGTCTTAAGCTGACACTGCCCTTGGTGAGGGTCGCAAAATCGCCACTCTTGAGGCTGACGCCGTCCAGTGAGGCGTTGAAGTCCAGCGCGGCTTCGGCGATGAAGTCACTGCCTTGAGTCAGCAGCGGGGCAAACTCGGGCAACACCTCGGCCTGGTACTCTACCGAGTTAAAGTCCCGGCTCAGGGCAACTGAAGTGACCTTGCCTATGGCGATCTTCTTGTACCTCAGCTCGGCATCTGGGCTGATGCCGGGGTTTTCATCGGCCCTAAGCGTTATCTTTAGCGCCTTGGCCTTGCTGAGATCCGGCGCCTGCTCGGCCAAGGCGTAACGGGTTTGGGCCTCGCCCGTACCCGGGAGAAAGGCGATGGCATCGCCGCTCAGCAATCGGCCCGGGTGTTTTATGCCGGACAGTGACAGCTCGGCGCCTTCACGCCAAAACTGCGCCGTGCCGGTCAAAAGACTCGAGTAGGGGGCGTCCAGGCGGGCATGCAGCGCTACGCCGTCATTGGCCAGCGCTATCTCTTCGATTTCCCCTATGGGCAAACCGCGATAGAGAATAGGGCTGCCCTTGTCGAGGCCATCGGCGTTTTTTGCCGACAGAATAAAGCTGGCGCCGCCACTGGCTTCTGTTTCATTGTCATACAGGGTGAAACTATCGCCGTTCTTTGCATGCTTTGAGCTTTCGGGGGAATCAAAGTTGATGCCGCCGGCGAGTATCGCCGCCAGACTCTCGGCGCTGACTTTGACGCCGGAAAGCGAGGCGTTGATCTCTATGCCGGAGACATTCCAGAAGCGGGAGTCTTTCTTGACCAGATAGGCATATTGCTCCTGAATAAAAGCGCTTAGCAGCAGCTTGTCACTGTTGTCGAGTCGATAGCTGACCACACTGCCGACCGGCACCTGGCGGTAGAATACCGGAGAGCCCACATCCAGTGAGCCGAGGCGATCGGCGCTCAGTTCAATCACTAAGCCATCATTACTGGGCAGAACGGCCGGGGCAGAGCGCTCGGCTTCGTAGCGGTAACGTGAATCGCCATCCCCGGGTTGAATACCTATATAGTTCCCCGAGAACAAGGCATCTAAACCTTCGACACCTGTGATGGATGCCTTGGGGGTCACCAGCCAGAACTTGGTTTCATCCCTGAGGAAAGGCTCGGCGCGGTAGTCCATCAGGACATCGACGTTCACGCCCTGCAGCTCTTCATCGATGGAGATATCCACCACCTTGCCGACGGTCAATCCCTGATAGCGCACCAGTGTCTTGCCCACATCCATACCGCTGGCGCTGGGGAAGTGGATCCGCACCTCAATGCCGGATTCCTTGATGCTCTTCAGCCCCAGCCAAGCGCCCAAGGCCAACGCCACTATAGGTAACAGCCAGATGGGGGAAAAAAGCTTCTTTTTGACTATTTTAGGCTTTTCGATTTGCGTCATCTTCTGTGTCCAGTTGATCCCAAAGTAAACGTGTGTCCAACACCTTGGCCGCAAGTTGGGTAAAGAGGATGACCAAGGCAAACGCGGTTGCCGCCGGCGCCGGTTTGGCGTCCAGCAATTGCCCCATATTAACCAGGGCAACGGTAATGGATATGACAAACAGATCCAGCATAGACCAGCGTCCAATCCATTCTATGATATGAAATCCGGCCATCAGTGGCCGTTTGGGGATGGGCAGGTTGAAACTGATCGCCGTCAGATAGAAAGCCAGGCCGATAATTTTCAGCCAGGGCACCAGAATACTGGCGGTAAAGACTATGATGGCGATGGGTAACATATCCGACTGTACCAGATGGGTGATGCCGGAAAAAATGGTGTCGTAGGTGACCTTGCCCTGTTTGGTGAGCATGGTAATGGGGTAGATGTTGGCCGGGATCAACAAGATGGCTGCGGTGATCAACAAGGCCCAGCTTTTTTGCAGACTGGTGTCATCCCTTAGCCTGAGTGGGTTTTGGCAGCGACTGCAATACTCATTCTCTATCTGATTGAGTTTTTTACAGGCGGGGCAACTGCACAGGCCCATGTCTTTGCCCTGGAGCAGCTTTCTAGCTTTCATCGAGAAAACTCCACATATGCTCCAGGTTATATTCGCGCTGCAGAAAGAGAGTCACTAAAAACAGCATGGTAAAACAAAAGGTTCCCATGCCAAAGTAAACGTCGGAGAAGTCGGACAACTGAAAGGCGGAAACCAGGAAACTGATCACATAAATTTCCAGCATGGTCATTTGTGACAGCAGGCCTTGCTTCTTGAGTAACCAAGTAAGAACACGGCGCCAGAAGTGATGCTGGGCCAAACCCGCCTTGATGATCAGCACTTGAATAAAAATCGACAGATTGAGTACCCCGGGGGCGATGACAGCCGCCACCAACACAGCAATCCCCACTATCCAATAACCTTGGTCCATCACTGCCAGGGCACCTTGGTATGCGGTTGTGGTTCTGACACTGCCGAGAAAGTGCATCTCCAGCACGGGTAGCAGCATGGCGGGCAGATAAAACAGCAGGGCACTGATACATAACGCCAGCATGCCATTGATCGAGCAGTAGGGGGCATCATAAAGCGCCGTATGGCATCTTGGACAAAGCGCTCTGACGCCGGAGGGCAGGGCGCGTTTGCTCACCACCAAATCACAGGCGCGGCAAAGCACTATGCTACAGTCCGGTTTGTTGTCGCTTGGATTATAAGCTTTCAAATGCTGGATATGTCCTGTTCTGGCCATGGTGACCCAAGCTTAGTCATCAATCCGCTAACTGCGTTGCTTGTGGGTCCATTGGAGTGAGTCGACAAAACAAACTCGCAAATACTATCAGAAAGAGCGCGTCTCTTGCATCTATAGCGCATTTTATGTCAATCTATTTACTGTATATTTAAACAGTGTGAGGAAGGTCATGGCCGTTATAACTCAGTACGTTGTGGTCAGAGAAGGGGTTGAGAAGATGACATTTACATCTAAGAAGGAGGCTGATGCCTACGATAAGATGCTCGACATCGCGGATAACTTAATCCCCTTTATCCAAGGTGGTGAATTGGAATTGGATGATAATACAACGGAAAAACTTGCTTTTTATTTAGCTTCTCATAAAGATACATTGGCGAATCTGCTCAAAGGCGCCCCGGTAAAAGCACCGACCCCAGCCAAGAGCAGTAAGAAGAAGACAGAACCAGAAAAGGTATAACCCGGAACCCCAGATGAAAGCTCAGTTTTACGATACGCTCAACCGTCAGGTACAGGCACTGTTTGCCGGCGAAGACGATGTGATTTGCGCCATGGCCAACTTCTCTGCTTTGTTGAATGAACACCTTGAGGACATTAATTGGGTGGGCTTTTATCTGCTCAAAGACGAGCAACTGGTGCTTGGCCCGTTTCAAGGCAAACTGGCATGCACCCGGATCCCAATGGGTAAAGGTGTCTGTGGCACGGCGGCAGCCAAGGCCGAGACTCAGTTGGTTGAGGATGTACATCAGTTTGTCGGACATATCGCCTGTGATGCCGCCAGTAACTCGGAAATTGTGATCCCACTCTATCGTCATGGTGAGCTGATTGCCGTGCTGGATATCGACAGTCCCAGTCTGTCGCGTTTCGATAAAGAGGATCAAACCGGGCTGGAGAGTCTGGTGCAGAGTCTGGAAAAGTGCTTATTTGGTTAATTCCCGTACAATCTGCCACAATTGGTGGTCGCAATAAGGCGCACGCAGCTTATAATAGGCGGCTGCTCTGAGGGCCAAATGACTGTTTGTGGTGCTTGGCCCTATCAGGCTGAAATGTTAAGTTTTGTGTCATGCCTTTGGCTATGGCTGAATGCATGCTAATTTGTACGTTATCCCCCAAGGGGTTAACGAAGATGAACGACGCCGTGAGTACAGCAGACCTAACTGACCACTGACGTCCCCTGTTAACTGTGGAAGTAATGATGGAATCAACAGAAAAGTTGACCGACACCAACGCTATTCTGGCGTATTTGTATGAAACATTTCCTTTGTGCTTTATCGCCGAAGGAGAAACCAAACCGCTGAAGATAGGACTGTTTCAGGATTTGGCTGAAAGGTTGGCTGATGATTCCAAAGTCAGTAAGACCCAACTGAGGGTCGCCCTGAGACGCTATACCAACAGTTGGCGCTATCTTAAGTGCATCAAGGAAGGCGCTCAGCGGGTAGACCTCGATGGTAACCCTTGCGGCGAACTGGATCCCGAACATATTGAACATGCCAAGGCGACGCTGAAAGAGAGTCAGGAAAAAGCCAAGGCCCGCCGTGCGGCTGAACCGGCCAAAGAAGGTGAAGCCAAGAAAGCTAAGCCTGCGCGTAAGCCACGTCCTCAAGGGGACAAGCCCCGCAACGATCGTCCTCGTAGCGATAAGAAAGCGGCCCGTAAGCCTAGCAAGCCTGCCGCTCCAGCCGTGGAGTTGGTACCAGCTGTATTGGAAGAGCTGAAACCTTCACAGCGAGTGAATGTCAAATTGGGTATGACACCGGTAGCCGGTGTGATCCTCGACATCAATAAAGAAGATGTTCACGTGCAACTGGATTCCGGCCTGTCAGTCAAGGTTCGTGTGGAACATATTCTGCTGTAAAATCATCAAATAGAAAGGAGTAACTTGCTGATGCGAAAATTTATTCTTGCTGCATCGATCGCCAGTGTCTTTATGGGTTCCCAGGCGCTGGCTATCTCACCGGCAGTCCCGGTCAGCGAGTTACCCCATCTACAACAGGAGCCACAACACAAGGTTGCCAGCAAACGGATTACCGGCCTGTTCAGTCGCTCCCATTATCACAGATTCGATCTGGATGATGCCTTCTCGCAGCAGATCTTCAAGCGTTATCTCGAACAGCTCGACTATCGCCGCAATGTATTATTGCAGAGCGATATCGACAGCTTTAAAGTCTATGCCAATCAGTTTGATGATATGGTGCGTAGCGGCGATCTGGAACCTGCTTACAAGATGTACGATCTGGTGCAGCAGCGCCGTTACGAACGTTTTGTTTATGCCTTGAGTCTGCTCGATAAAGAGATGGACTTTAATCAGGCTGGCGATGCTTATATCTTTGATCGTAAAGATGCCGCCTGGCCCAAAGACGAGGCCGAGCTCAATGAGTTGTGGCGTCAACGGGTCAAGTACGATGCCCTTAACCTTAAGCTTACCGGTAAAGAGTGGCCGGAGATTGTTGATGTGTTGGGTAAACGCTACAACAACGCCATCAAACGCCTGAAGCAAACCAACAGCGAAGATGTGTTCCAGGGGCTGATGAATGCCTTTGCTCGCAGTGTTGAGCCGCACACCAGTTATCTGTCTCCCCGTAATGCCGAACGTTTCCAGATGGAGATGAACCTGAGCCTGGAAGGGATAGGAGCCGTGCTGCAGATGGAAGATGACTACACGGTTATCAAGAGTCTGGTGGCCGGTGGTCCGGCGGCGCTGAGTGAGAAATTGGCGCCGGAAGACAAAATTGTTGGCGTAGGTCAGGAAGGCAAGGAGATGGTCGATGTTATCGGCTGGCGTCTTGATGATGTGGTTGAGCTGATCAAGGGCCCTAAAGGCAGTAAAGTGACCTTGCAGGTGCTGCCCAAGAAAGGCGGCTCCAATGCCAAACCCATCAATGTGACTGTGGTGCGGGACAAAATCCGTCTCGAAGACAGAGCGGCGACTTCCAAGATAGTTGAGCCGGATACCGGTCCTTACGCCCAGCGTAAAATCGGTGTTATTCAGATCCCCGGCTTCTATATGGATTTATCCCGCGATGTGGCCAAGGAGTTGCAAACTCTCAACGAAGCCAAGGTTGAAGGTGTGATTGTCGACCTGCGTGGTAACGGTGGTGGCGCCTTGACTGAAGCGACCTTGCTCACAGGGCTGTTTATCGATCAGGGACCTGTGGTGCAAATTCGTGACGCCAATGGTCGCATCAGCGAAAATCGTGACAACGACGGCAAGAGCTATTACGACGGCCCACTCACAGTGATGGTTGACCGTTACTCTGCCTCGGCCTCGGAAATTTTTGCTGCTGCACTGCAGGATTATGGCCGTGCCTTGATTATCGGTGAGTCTACCTTCGGTAAAGGCACAGTGCAGCAGCACAAGAGTCTTGGCCGTATCTACGACTTGTATGAAAAGCCGGTTGGCCATGTGCAGTACACCATAGCCAAGTTCTACCGTATCAATGGTGGCAGCACTCAGTTGAAAGGTGTGACTCCGGATATCCCGTTCCCCAGTGCGTTGGAGCCGGGGGAATATGGTGAGGCAGAAGAAGACAATGCACTGCCATGGGATAAGGTGCCTGTAGCCAAGTACCAGCCTTTGGGTGAAATCGGCGCAGAGATGGTCAGCAATCTTGCGAAACGCCACCAGAGCCGGATTAAGCAGGACGTCGAGTTCGGTTATATACTGCAGGACATAGGCGAGTTCAAGAAACACCACAAAGAGAAGAGTGTTTCTCTGGTGGAAAGCGAGCGCCTGGCCGAACGGGATAAGGACGATCAAAAACAGTTGGCCCGCCTCAACGAACGTCGGGTTGACCATGGTCTCGAGCCCTTGAAGTCTCTGGATGACGATGAAAATGTCTCCGAAGATGAGAAAAAAATCGAGACTCCGGATGCCTTCCTCGATGAAGCCGTCTATATCACTCTGGATATGGTGGACTATCAGAGATTGGCAAAAAACAGCGCAAATTGATGCTGGCTCCAGGAAACATAAAAACGCGCTGATTGCGCGTTTTTTGTTTGCTCCCAGCGAGAACAGAGGCAAGATCAGTCAACGAACTCGGTGACTGCCAGTGCCCAACGAATTAAGGATGACCTATGTCTGAAGCACAAACCCTTTCCCCGGACCAACTGCAGGCCAAGCGCCTGGCCGATTATCGTCCACCTGCGTTTTTGATCCCCGAACTGTCCCTCTCATTTCAGCTAGAACCCAAACAAACCCGGGTGACTGCGGTCAGCCAGGTTAAGCGCAACGGCAATCACAATGAACCTCTGCTGCTCGACGGTGACGAGCTGGAACTGGAGCAGCTGTTGGTTAACGGTGAACCGGCAGACTATCGCCTTGAGCCGGGTAAACTGCTGCTTGAAACCGAACTCAACGAATTTGAATTGACTCTGGTGACTCGGATCAGCCCGGTCGATAACTCGGCACTGGAAGGCCTGTATATGTCCGATGGGGCGTACTGCACTCAGTGCGAGGCGGAAGGTTTCAGGCGTATCACCTATTTTCTCGACCGTCCCGATGTGCTGGCCAAATACCAGGTACGTATCGAAGCCGACAAGGCGTTTCCTTTCCTGCTTTCCAACGGCAACTTGCTGGAGAAAGGGGAGATGGCCGATGGTCGTCATTTCGCTGTCTGGCAAGACCCTTTCCCTAAACCCGCTTACCTGTTTGCCCTGGTTGCCGGTGACTTTGACCTGTTGGAAGACAGTTTTACCACCCGCTCCGGCAGAGAAGTCAAACTGCAGGTGTTTGTCGACAAGGGCAACCTGCACAAGGCCGGACACGCCATGGCTTCACTGAAAAAGGCGATGGCCTGGGACGAGTCACGCTTTGATCTCGAGTACGATCTCGATATCTACATGGTGGTGGCCGTGGACTTCTTCAACATGGGAGCCATGGAAAACAAGGGCCTGAATGTTTTCAACACCAAGTATGTGTTGGCGGATAATGACACTGCAACTGATGATGACTTTCACGGTATAGAATCTGTGATTGGTCACGAATATTTCCACAACTGGACCGGCAACCGGGTAACTTGCCGCGATTGGTTCCAACTGAGCCTGAAAGAGGGCTTGACCGTATTTCGCGATCAGGAATTCAGCTCAGATCTCGGCTCCCGGGCTGTCAACCGTATTCATGCCATCAAGGTCATCAAGAACCAGCAGTTCGCCGAGGACTCTGGCCCGATGTCGCATCCTATTCGCCCCGAAAGCGTGATAGAGATGAATAATTTCTACACAGTCACTGTTTACAACAAGGGCGCCGAAGTGATCCGCATGATGCACACCCTGTTGGGTGAGCAGGCCTTCCAGGCGGGGATGAAGCTGTATTTCGAGCGCCACGACGGCCAGGCGGTTACCTGTGACGACTTTGTCGCCGCTATGGAAGATGCCTCAGGTAAAGATCTGACTCAATTCCGCCTTTGGTATAGCCAGGCGGGCACCCCTCAAGTGACAGTGACCGATGAGTATGATGCAAGCACAGCGACTTACCGCCTGCACCTCAAACAGTTCACCCCAGTGCGTGCCGGTGAAGCGGCCAAGGCACCATTGCATATTCCTTTCAGCCTGGAACTGCTGGGCAATAGCGGCAACGCCTTGGTCAACCAAGTGATTGATTTTACCCTGGCCGAGCAGACTCTGGAGTTCAAGGATATCAGTGCCTGTCCGATCCCTTCGCTGTTGCAGGACTTTTCGGCGCCGGTGAAGCTCAAGTATGACTACAGCACAGTGCAGCTGCTCTGCTTACTGCGCCATGCCGGCAGTGAAGTGGCCCGCTGGGAGGCGGCTATGAGTCTCTTCAGCCGCGCCGTTTGGGCCAATGTGACTTTACTTGAACAAGGGCAGGGGATGCATCTGGATCCTCGTGTTGTCGACGGCTTCAGAGGCGTGATACTGGACGAATCCTTGGATAAGGGGCTTGCGGCCGAAATCCTCAAGCTGCTTTCAGTGTCTTCCTTGATTGAGCAGGTTGATAAGGTGGAATTGGATGCCCTGTTGCTGGCCCGCGACTTTGTGATTGAATCCATCGCCAGTGGCTGTGAAGATGAGCTGTTGGCCCGTTATCGTCAACTGCTGTCGCTGGATGATGCCGCCGCTCGCAGCTTGAAAAACACCCTGCTTTGGCTGCTGGCCAAAGTCTCTGATGAATATGAGTCCTTGATTGAACAGCAGTTTGTCTCGGCCTCTGGTATGACAGATGCGCTGGGCGCGCTGCTTGCAGCCAACGATGCCAATTGTGATTGCCGCGATGCCCTGATGCAAGCATTCGAGCAGCGCTGGAACCAGACCCCTCTGGTGATGGATAAGTGGTTCAGCCTGCAGGCGATGGCGACAGATGATGAGGTGATCGCCAGACTCGAGACCCTGTTGCAACATCCGGCCTTCAGTCTGAATAATCCCAACCGGGTTCGTTCCCTGGTGGGCAGTTTTGCCGCGGCCAATGTGCGTCAATTCCACCGCCAGGACGGCAAGGGATATGTTTTCCTTACCGCCATGCTCAAACAGCTCAATAGCCTCAACCCGCAAGTGGCAGCACGGATCATCACTCCGCTGATCCAGTTTGCCAAGTTTGATGCCGGACGCCAGGCCAAAATGAAGGCTTGTCTGCAGGAGTTGTTGGCTATGCCTGAGCTGTCACGGGATCTTTATGAGAAGGTCAGCCGAGCACTGGAAGACTGAGCCTAAAGATGGAATTTTACTTTCGCCTCAACCTGAGTTATCAGGACTTTTTGCCTTACTATCAAGGTATTGCCGAAAATGTTGAGGTCAGGGAGAAGGGTGGCAAGCTCCTCTGGATCAACGGCCGCCGTCTACGTCCTTTTCTGACCGCCGATGGCATTTACGGTGAATTCCATCTTAGATTGGACCGGGATGGAAAGTTCATTTCTCTGAAACAAATTTAGAGTAATTACTTAAAACGGCCGACTTAATCAGTCGGCTGTTTTGTATCCAGGTAACAAAGGTTAATCCCTTGAAATCAATTGGGTTATATTTGTTAACTCCATCTATCCTCTCCACACTCGATAAAAATTTAAATTTCCACGCCTTTCCTGAACGACGGATCCGTCTTAAGTCCCCAAATCTGCACAATAAATTTCTCGGTCTCTGCCTTGCTCATCAGCATTAATTGCTGTAACAATGGTGTTGCCTGTGAGCTAACAAGATGTTGGTTGAGACTCCTATAACAAATAATCCAGCAGGTTACGGAGAAGCGATAAATGAAAACAGTGATAAACCGTTTTAACAAGTCGGCGCTCGCTTTGGGGGTGGCGTCGGCACTGAGTTTAGGGATGATCCCCAGTGTCGAAGCGGTGTCTTTCAAGTGGGGCGAAGTGGATGGCTCCTTTGATTCGACCTGGACCTTGGGCGCCAGTTGGCGCGTGGAAGGACGCGACTGGGATGGTCAGATAGGTAAAGTCAACCATCCAAGATTCGATTGGAG
This sequence comes from Shewanella chilikensis, assembly GCF_002836945.1. Taxonomy (GTDB): domain Bacteria; phylum Pseudomonadota; class Gammaproteobacteria; order Enterobacterales; family Shewanellaceae; genus Shewanella; species Shewanella chilikensis. Next base: position 17,200 of record NZ_NIJM01000019.1, on the reverse strand, counting down.
TGGCTATTCGGCTTTCACCGATACCAAGTACACGGCAGCCGAGATCTGGGCGCAGCCTGGTTCCTATTCCAGTAACAATGACTTGAGTAACCTGCTGTATTCTAAGGGTGATACCACCTCGGAAATCTTCAAGGGACTGCACGAGCTGTCGCTCAAGTATGAAAATTTCGGTATTTTCGCCCGTGGCATGTATTTTTACGATCGTAAATTGAACGACAGAATTTACGATTTTAATGACCCTCTTACCGGCAACCGCTACGACCCTTGCGCCGACAAGCGCGCTAAAGAAGTGCAGTGTAAGGATATCCGTCTGCTGGATGCCTTTGCCTATGCCAACTTTGATTTCAACGATGGCGCCAATCCGCTGACTATCCGTGTGGGTAATCAGGTGGTGTCATGGGGGGAAAGTACGCTGATTTCCCATGGTATTGCGGTGATTAACCCGGTGGATTTGAACATACTCAACGCTCCGGGCGCCGAACTGAAGGAAGCCTTTAGGCCGCAGGGTATGGTGTGGGCTTCTTTTGGTGTGACCGAAAACCTGTCGTTGGAAGCTTTCTATCAGTACGACTGGGAGCCTATCTGGGTTCCGACTCCCGGGTCGATTTTCGGTACCAACGACTTTGTCGGTTACGGTGGCTACAATCAAAACGCTCAGCTTGGTTTTAACGCCAATCCGGATATTAACCTCGATTTCTTGACCCTGGAATACAACCGCTTGTCCAACATGATAGCTTCAGGGCAGAGTATTCCGACCGAGCAGTTAGTGCAGATGGCGCTGGCTTACCCCACCAAGGTGACATTGGTGGAAGATGAAGCTGCTCCCAGCGATTCCGGTCAGTACGGTATTAAAATCGGGTACTACGCCCCGGAGCTGGGTGAAACCGAGTTTGGTTTTTATTACATGAATTACCATAGCCGCCGTCCGCTCATCAGTGGTACCACGGCGGATTTCAGTACTGGCGCACTGCTGTCTGATATGGCGGTTCTTGGGCAAAACGCCGGCAATATCAATCGCGACGTACTGTTGAGTCTGGATAGCTTCTCCAAGGCTCAGGTGGTTTATCCGGAAGATATTAAGCTTTACGGTTTTAGTTTCAATACCTTGATAGGTGATACCTCAGTGGCCGGTGAAATAGCGCACCGCCAGGATGAGCCACTGCAGATTGATGATGTGGAACTCTTGTTTGCCGCTATGCCACAACAGCTGGCCAACGCAGGGCTAAGGCCGGATCTTGATGGTTTGTCTCAGTACACTTCCCATGTCAAGGATGTTGGTCCGGGCGAGTACGCCGAGGGTTATATTCGTCTCGATACCACTCAGGCGCAGATGACTTTTACTCACTTGTTTGGCCCGACACTGGGTACCGATAATCTGGTGATGCTTGCCGAAGTCGGCGGGGTATGGATCCATGATATGCCGGGTTTCGATGAACTCAGACTCAATGGTCCAGGCACAGGGCGCAGCGGCGGCAATCCGAATATGCCAGGTATCATAGAGGCGTTGCACAATGGCCCTGAAACCAATCCGTTCCCGACAGATTTCGCTTGGGGTTACCGGATTGTCGCCAAGGCCGACTTCAACAATGTGTTCTCCGGCATCAATATGTCACCTCGAGTGATTTTCTCCCATGACGTTGACGGTATCACCCCAGATCCTATGTTCCTGTTTACCGAAGGTCGCAAGTCTGTGGCACTGGGACTCAGCTTTGACTACCAGAGCCGCTGGGGCGCGGATCTTTCCTATAACAGTTTCTTTGGTGGGGTAGGCACAACTAATGCGATGGCCGATCGCGATTATGTGTCTTTCAACGTTAAGTTTTCGATCTGATAAGGACAATAAAATGAGAACGATAGCTATATTGTCTGCCGCTGTAATCTTGGCTTTGGGGGCCACCACAGCTGTAGAAGCCAAGGTTTCCGAGGCCGATGTGGCCAAACTGGGGACCAGCCTGACACCACTCGGTGCTGAAAAGGGCCCTAATGCCGATGGCAGTATTCCTGCTTGGGACGGCGGTATTACCACGCCTCCTGCCAGTTATAAAAAAGGCATGCATCACCCAGATCCTTTCCCGGATGACAAGCCGCTGGTGACTGTCACCGCGGCCAACAAGGAGCAATACAAGGAGTTTCTGACGCCTGGGCAACTAAAGATGTTCGAAACCTATCCAGATAGTTTTAAAATGAACATCTATCAGACCCGGCGTACCGCTTCTGTGCCGCAGTTTATTTATGATGCCACCAAGGCCAATGCACCGAGAGCAACTCTTGTCTCTGAGGGCAATGGTGTCGATGGCGCGTCTATAGGTATTCCTTTCCCCATCCCTGCCAATGGATTGGAAGCCATCTGGAACCATATTCTCAGATTCCGCGGTGTCGATATTGAAACCGAACGTAATCAGGCGGCGCCTACTGCCAGTGGTGACTACACATTGGTGGAAATGGCCGAAGAGATACGTTTCGAATACTCTCGCCCTGAAGCGAACTTGGAAGAACTGAAAAAGAATAACATTCTGTTTGAGTTCAAACAGGTAGTTACCCAGCCAGCGCGTTTGGCCGGTACTGCGCTGTTGGTGAAAGAAACCATGGATCAGGAGAAGGAACCCCGCCAGGCCTGGACCTACAACACAGGGCAGCGCCGGGTGAGAAAGGCACCCAACGTGGCCTTCGATACGCCAGGTACGGTTTCTGATGGTCTGCGTACCACAGATGATTTCGATATGTTCAACGGCTCGCCTTCCCGTTACAACTGGGAGTTGCTGGGCAAGAAAGAGATATTCATTCCTTACAACGACTACCGTTTGCACTCGGATAAGGTCAAGTACAGTGATCTGCTCAAGGCGGGTCACTTGAACCCTGATTATATCCGCTATGAAAAGCATAGAGTCTGGGTGGTCAAGGCCAGCTTGAAAGAGGGCATGCGCCATATCTACAAGACCCGGGTCTTCTATTTGGATGAGGACTCCTGGCAGGTCTCGATCGCCGATCTGTACGACAATCGTGACGAACTGTATCGGGTTGCCATGGCGCATGGTTTGAACTATTACGAGGTGCCGACTCATTGGAGTACTCTCGAGGTGTATTACGATCTGCAGTCCCGTCGTTATATCGCCATAGGTTTGGATAATGAAGGCCGCATGTATGACTTTGATGCCAAGTTGTCCGAGGCCAACTTTACCCCGGCCGCGCTGCGCCGCGAAGGAATACGTTAAGCGCTCGTCATCAGTAATGGGTGGCTGAGGTCACCCAGTAGGCAATTCCAGGGGCGCGTGCGCCCCTTTCAATCCTAAGGAAGTCTGTAATGTCGTATCGCATGCTTCAAGCAGCGGCTCTGGGCCTTGGCATACTCACATTCCAGGGCGCAATTTCGCCCCTTCACGCCGAAACGCAATCTGCAACCTGGGCTCTGACCGGCCAACTGCAGCCTTTGGCGGTTCACTCTTTGATGTTGGATATTACTCAGGCCGGCAGCACTATGGTCGCGGTCGGTGAGCGGGGTCATATCTTAAGGCTCAGCGCCGATGCCAATCAATGGCAACAGGTGGCGACACCGAGTCAGGCGCAGTTGACCAAGGTATTTTTTCTCGATGCCAACCATGGCTGGGCCGTGGGCCATGATGCCACCATTCTTGCTACCCAAGATGGCGGACTCTCCTGGCAGCAACAGTTCAGTTCGCCAGAGCTTGCCCGGCCCTTACTGGATGTCTGGTTTGCCGACTCGCAAAACGGCATAGCCGTTGGCGCCTATGGTCTATTTCTGCGCACCACAGATGGTGGCCAAAGCTGGCAGAAAGAATTTCATCCCGAGCTCTTGAGCCAAGATGATGCCGACTATCTGGCGGATCTCAAACAGCAGGATGAAGAGGCCTATCAGGCTGAATCCGACTCAATTTTGCCCCATTTCAATCGGGTCATTGCCCTTGAAGACAAGCGCTTGCTTATGGTCGGGGAGCTGGGGATGGTAGCCATTTCCGAAGATGGCGGCCGTTTATGGCAGCGTCTGGAGTTTATTTATGACGGCTCTTTGTTCAATGCCATAGAAAGGGATAAACAGCTCTATGTGTTTGGTCTGCGAGGGCATGCCTTCAGCGCACCGGAAGATATGAGTCAGTGGCAGGAGATAAAGATGCCGCTTGAGTCGACCCTCAATGCGGCAGCGCCGGTCAAAGGGGGCCTGCTGCTGGTCGGCAATGGCGGCGCCGTAATTCGTTTGGATAACAATTTACACGCTGAGCTGGTGACCCAGCGCAGAGGGGAAAATTTATCGGCAGTTGCCGTTGACCCCAAGGGCCGGTTATGGATAGCCGGGACCAAAGGGCTTTTCGAACTAAAACAACAATAAAGGGCCATTATTATGTTAGACAGACTGGTCAATGGGATTGAGAGTTTTCTCTTTCGCAATCGTATCGGAGTGATACTGCTGTTTGCGCTGACCACGGTATTTCTGGGCTTTCAGGCCAGTCAGCTGAAAATGGATGCGGCATTTGTTAAAAACATTCCACTGCATCACCCCTATATGCAGACCTACCTCAAACACCAGAAGCAGTTTGGCGGCGCCAACTCCATCATGGTGGCGGTAGAAGACAGCAGCGGTAATATTTTCAATCCGGCGTTTTTCGACACCCTGAAGAATGTGCATGATCAACTGTTCTTTATTCCCGGGGTAGAGCGCTCTCAGGTGAAATCCCTGTTTTCGCCGTCGACACGTTTTACCGAAGTGGTGGAAGACGGGTTTGCCGGTGGGCCGGTGATCCCGGCGGATTTCAGCACGACAGAAGCCGGGCTTGAGCGGGTCAGAGGCAATATCGAAAAGGCCGGCATAGTCGGCCGTCTGGTGGCAGAGGACTACAGCGCCGCCATGGTGACGGCGCAGCTGATGGACTTTGATCCGCAAACCGGCGAGCCTCTGGACACTTTGGCGTTTGCCGCCCAACTGGAAGAACAGCTCAGAGGCCAGTTTGAAAAAGATGGCATCAAGATTCATATCATAGGCTTTGCCAAGATGGCCGGCGATGTGGCAGACGGAGCCAAAGGGGTACTGCTGTTTTTCCTGATAGCCATTTTGGTCACCGCCCTGATGGTGTATCTCTTCTCCCGCTCCATGGTGTTAACCTTGCTGCCCTTGATGTGCAGCTTGATTGCTGTGGTCTGGCAGCTTGGTCTCTTGACCGTGGTGGGCTTTGGCTTGGATCCCATGTCGATTCTGGTGCCATTCTTGGTGTTTGCTATAGGTGTCAGCCACGGGGTACAGATGATCAACGCCATCCGCAAACGGGTTGCCGATGGCCTGAGTACCAAGGTGGCGGCGGCTTCGGCGTTTCGTAGTCTCTTGGTGCCGGGCGGGGTCGCCTTGCTGTCGGATACCATAGGGTTTATGACCTTGCTGGCAATCGATATCGGCATCATTCGCGAGCTGGCGATTTCGGCATCGCTTGGTGTGGCGGTGATCATCCTGACCAACCTGGTGCTCTTGCCTCTGGTGATCTCCTTCTTCCAGATAAAGGCCGCGAAAGCGGATGCTGGCACCGAGGCCAAGACAGCGGCCTTTTGGCACAAGCTCACCTGTTTTGCCACCCCAAAATATGCTGTGGTGGTGGTAGCTGCCACTGCACTGCTTTATCTGGGCGGGTTGCAGCAAGCCGGCAAGATGCAAATCGGCGATCTTCAGGGCGGAGCACCGGCGCTGCATCAGGACTCCCGCTATAACCAGGACACCTTCTTTATTACCGATCATTTCTCTATCACCACAGACGTGATGAGTGTGATAGTGGAAGCCTATCCCGAGGCCTGTACCTATCACTCGGCGCTGGAGAAGATTGACAGGTTCGAATGGTTGGCGCGCAACACCCCTGGGGTTGAGTTTACCGCCAGTATCGCCTCGGTAGCACGCCAGGTGAATGCCGGTTTCAACGAGGGGAGCCCCAAGTGGCAGGTATTGCCCAGGAGCCCGGCCAGCCTGGCACAGTTGGTGTCACAAATTCCTACCAGCACAGGTCTGCTGAACGGCGATTGCTCTGTGATGCCTGTTTATCTGTTCCTGAAAGATCACAAGGCGGAAACCATAGAGCAGGTGGTGAGCAAGGTGCAGCTGCTGGCCGCCGAAATGGACGACGACAAGCTGAGTTTTAAACTCGCCTCCGGTCCGGTGGGGGTGATGGCGGCAACCAACGAGGCGGTGGCCGAAGCGCAATTGCCTATGATGCTGTATGTCTATGGCGCGGTGTTTATCCTCTGCCTGATAAGCTTCCGCTCACTGAAAGCCACGGTTGCAGTGATTCTGCCTCTGTATGTGGTATCGACACTGGCACAGGCACTGATGACCTGGTTGGATATAGGCCTGACGGTGAGCACCTTGCCGGTTATTGCCCTCGGGGTGGGTATCGGGGTGGACTATGGCATCTATATCCTGTCGACCATGGCCGTGAAACTGCGTGATGGTATGGCAGTACAACAGGCCTATTTCGAAGCCTTGGTGGAGCGGGGCAGTGCGGTCATCTTCACCGGCCTGACCCTGGCTATCGGGGTGAGCACTTGGTTCTTCTCCGCACTTAAGTTCCAGATGGATATGGGAATTTTGCTTACCTTCATGTTTGTGGTCAACATGCTGGGGGCCATAATTATCCTGCCTGCACTGACGGCACTTTTCTGGCGCAAACATAGCTAGTGAAAGGGGCAGGGGAAGAAGTTTCTCCTGCCCCTGCTGAATAGTTAGTCTGTTATTCCGATTACTTCTTCATCGCTCCCTTCAATATCCCGTCATTGCTGGATTTGTACAGGATGTACCACTAAAATTTTGCTCGAATTATGGTTTGTTTAGTAATACACTGCGCGGCATGACCTCGGTCACAAAAAATTCAGGCCCGGGTCATTCGACGAAGCATCCATATAATGAAAAAAGCGCTGCCATAGACGCTTAAGGAAACAGCAAAATGGCCTTGAAAGATGCAATGCCTTCAGTACTACTTGAAAAGGTAGTCAGTTTAATCCACTCCAAAGTCCCTAAAACACAAGCAAATCAGGTGGAACAGTTCGCCACCTGCCTCTACGCTCACATGTCTAAGGACGATCTCCTGGCCCGTAACGATAGCGATCTCTACGGTGCCGTCCTGAGTCTTTGGAATGCTCTGAACAGCACGCCTTGTGGGGAAACTCACTTAAGGGTATTCAACCCAAGCCAAGCCAAGCACGGCTGGCAATCAACCCACTCCATCATAGAAGTTGTGCAGCCCGATATGCCCTTCCTGGTGGATTCTGTGGGTATGGCTCTCAACCGTTTGGGGATCACAGCTCATATGATGTTGCATACGCCGCTGGCCATTGAGCGCCAGGGCACAGACATCAAGCGGGTCAGCTTTGTTAACGACAGCAAGGAAGACAGCGACAAGGTTGCGGTATTCCTGATTGAAATCGACCGCCAAAGCAGCGACAAGGACATAAAACAACTCGAAAAAGAGATAGAGTCCGTGCTCGGTGATGTGGCCGCCGCCGTCAATGATTGGCGCGCCATGTCCGATAAGCTGGCTGAAGTGGTTGAAGAGTTGCCAAAGCGCCCGTTCCCCGGCGATAAGGCTGAACTTGAAGAAGCGATTCGCTTCCTTGGTTATTTGAACAACCATCATTTTACTCTGATGGGTTATCGTCGCTACGACCTGCGTAAAGTAGAGGGTGATGTTGAGCTGGTGCCGGATATGGCAAGCAGTCTGGGCTTGATGAACAAACCCGGTAAGGCGCAGCCAGAGCACGGTTTGATGCTGTCTTCTTTCTCTGAATCGGCTCGCCGTGAAGCGCTGGACAACAGCCTGCTTATCCTGACCAAGAGCAGTGCCAAGAGCCGGGTTCACAGACCCGCCTATGTCGACTATATCGGCGTTAAACGTTTCGATGAGGCCGGTAATGTCGTCGGCGAAGACAGATTCATCGGCCTGTATGCCTCCAACCTGTACAACCGCAGCCCGAAAGAGATCCCCCTGCTGGCCGAGAAAGTCCAGCGGGTGATGGACAAGTCAGGACTGGCACCGCGCTCCCACGACTATAAAGCGTTGATGAATATTCTGGAAAATCTGCCAAGGGACGAGATTATTCAGGCAAGCGTCGAAGAGTTGTCGCACATGGCGCATGGCGTGTTGGAGATGCAGGATAGAGATAAACTTAAGCTGTTTGTCCGTAAAGACGGTTTCGGCCGCTTCCTGTCCTGTTTGGTGTATGTCTCCAAAGACAGATATAACACCCGTCTGCGTGAAGATACCCAAAGGATCTTCGCCCAAACCTTTAACAGTAATGAAGAGGTGGAGTTTACCACTTACTTCTCCGAGTCGAGCTTGGCCCGTACCCACTACATAGTTAAAGTCGACAACAACAATAATTTGGAACTCGATGTGGCTGCCATAGAAAACAATCTGATTGAAGCCGCTCGCTCATGGGAAGATAAACTTCAGAGCGCGCTCAATAATTCACTGGGTGAAGAACAGGGCACTCGCCTGTTCAAGCGTTATCTGACCGCTTTCCCACAGAGTTACAAAGATGATGTTTTGCCGACTTCCGCCGTGGTGGATCTGCAGCAACTGGAAGCGCTGGATGATGACCATAAGCTGGGCATGTTGTTCTATCAGCCACAGGAAGCGGCGCCCGGCAGCAACAAGGTACGTTTGAAGCTGTTCCACAAGAATGAGCCTATCCATCTGTCGGATGTGCTGCCTATGCTGGAAAACTTCGGTCTCAGGGTGATCAATGAACGTCCCTATGAAGTGAAGAGCACAGATGGCGCAACCTTCTGGATCCTCGACTTCCTGATGACAGTACAGGGCGGTGCCACTGAGAACCTGGCAGACAGCCAGGACAGATTCCAGACCGCGCTGGCTCAGGTTTGGCAGAAAAAACTGGAAGACGACGGCTTCAACCGTATGGTGCTGGCTACCGGACTTTCCGGCCGCGAAGTGTCAGTGCTGCGCGCCTATGCCAAGTATATGCGTCAAATAGATGCGACTTTCAGCCAGGCTTACATCGAAGAAACCTTCAGCCGTTATCCGCAGATTGCCGATTCGCTGGTGAAGATGTTTATTCGTAAGTTCAATCCCAAGCTGAAGACCCGCACACTGGACAAGTTTATCGAGCAGATCAATCTGCGTCTTGATGATGTATCCAGTCTGGATGATGACCGTATCATTCGTCGCTATCTGGATCTTATCAACGCCACGTTGAGAACCAACTTCTATCAGCAAGATGCCGCCGGCCAGCCGAAGGATTATATCTCCTTCAAGTTTGCCCCCAACCAGATCCCTGAAATGCCCAAGCCGCTGCCGAAGTTTGAAATCTTCGTTTACAGCCCAAGGGTTGAAGGTGTGCATCTGCGTGGTGGTAAAGTTGCCCGTGGTGGTCTGCGCTGGTCTGATCGCCGTGAGGACTTCCGTACCGAAGTGCTGGGTCTGGTGAAGGCGCAACAGGTTAAGAACACTGTGATTGTGCCCGTAGGTGCCAAGGGTGGCTTTGTTTGTAAACAACTGCCGACCGAGGGCGGCCGTGAAGCCTTCTTCACCGAAGGTCAGGAATGCTACCGGATCTTTATCCGTGGTCTGCTGGATATCACAGACAATATTGTCAACGGTGACCTGGTTCCTCCTGTGGATGTGGTTCGTCACGATGAAGACGACCCTTACCTGGTGGTCGCCGCCGATAAGGGCACGGCGACCTTCTCTGACACAGCCAACGCCATTGCCATCGAATATGGCTTCTGGCTGGGTGATGCCTTCGCGTCCGGTGGTTCCAACGGTTATGACCACAAGAAGATGGGCATCACCGCCCGCGGCGCCTGGGAGTCGGTGAAACGTCACTTCCGCGAAGTGGGTATCGATTGCCAGACTACAGATTTCACCTGTGTGGGTATAGGTGACATGGCCGGTGACGTATTCGGCAACGGCATGCTCTTGTCTGAGCACACCCAGCTGGTGGCGGCTTTCAACCACATGCATATCTTCATCGACCCAACGCCGGATTCAGCGACCAGCTTTGTTGAGCGTAAGCGTCTGTTTAATCTGCCTCGCTCCAGCTGGGAAGACTATAACAAGGAGCTGATCTCCAAAGGCGGTGGTATCTTTGCCCGTAGCGCCAAGTCCATCAGTTTGACGCCGGAAATCAAGAAGATGCTGGCGACCGACAAGGATGCTATGACGCCGACTGAGCTGATCAAATGCCTGCTGAAAATGCCGGTTGACCTGATCTGGAACGGCGGTATCGGTACTTATGTCAAAGCGAGCAGTGAAACCCATGCCGAAGTCGGCGATCGCGCCAACGACGGTTTGCGGGTCAACGGTGGCGAGCTTAAGGCTAAGATCATAGGTGAAGGCGGTAACCTGGGCTGTACTCAGCTTGGTCGTATCGAATACGCCGCCAATGGCGGCCGTATCAACACCGACTTTGTCGATAACGTGGGTGGCGTGGACTGTTCGGACAACGAAGTTAACATCAAAATTTTGCTCAACGCCCTGGTGGCCGAAGGTGAGATGACCCTCAAGCAGCGTAACCGCCTGCTGGAAGAGATGACAGATGAAGTTGCTCAGATAGTACTGCAGGACTGTAAAGATCAGACCCGCACCATCTCTGTGACTCAGGTGCGCGGCGCCGAACAGCTTAAAGAGCAGATCCGCTTTATCAACTATCTGGAAAAAGAGGGTAAGTTGGACCGAGCACTGGAGTTCTTGCCTACAGAAGAGGAGCTGTCCGAGCGCTTGGCCAACGGCCGAGGTTTGACCCGTCCTGAGCTGTCGGTATTGGTGGCCTATGCCAAGATGGTGCTCAAGGAGCAACTGCTGACACCTGTTATTACAGATGATGCCTGGTTGAGCCAACTGCTGGTGGATTACTTCCCTGGCAAGCTGCAGCAGAAGTATGCCGACAAGATGACTCAGCATCCGCTGCGCGGTGAGATCATTGCTACCTCGCTGGCCAATGAACTGGTTAACGATATGGGGCTCAATTTCGTCCAGCGTATGCAGGATGAGACAGGCGCCTCAGTTGCCGATGCCGCCATTTGTTACACTATGGCCCGCGAAGTGTTTGGTTTGGCAGATTTAACCAAAGCCATTACTGATTTGAACGGCATAGTACCCGCGGTTGTTCAGGGCGAGATGCTGCACCAGTTGCGCCGTAACATGCGCCGTGCCTGTCGCTGGTTCCTGCGTAACCGTAGCCGCGCCATGAGCATAGAGCAGGTTGTTGCCTTCTATAAGCCGGTGTTCGACGAGCTGAAAGCCAATATCCGTGCTTATCTGGTAGCTGATGAGCTGGCGGGTATTGAAGAGGATATCGCCGCACTGGAAAAAGAAGCCGTGCCTCATGAGGTCGCCAGTCTGGTTGCCAACATGAGTACGCTGTTCTCGGCACTGGATATCGCTCAGATAGCTCAGCTGGAGTCCAAGTCGGTTTCACTGGTGGCAGAAACTTACTTCAAGTTGGGTGCCAGAATCGATCTGCACTGGTTCCTGGAGCAGATCGGTGGTCAGCCTGTGGCCAACCATTGGCAGGCCCTGGCCAGGGCGGCGTTCCGCGAGGAGCTGGATTGGCAGCAAAGAGCGCTGACATCGGCGGTACTGCGCAGCTGTACCGATAGCTGCGAGTCCGATGCCATTATCGAAGAGTGGGTCGAACTCAATCAGGGCTTGCTGGAGCGTTGGTTCCACATGCTGGCTGACTTCAAGACCTCGCAAACCCATGAATTTGCGAAGTTCTCAGTAGCGCTACGTGAACTGAATCTGCTGATCCTGCACTGCGAAGGGCAGAAGTAAGCTATTATAACAATAAGAGCCCTGGCAAACGCCGGGGCTTTTTTTAGGTCTAGGAGAAGCCATGTTTTACAAACTCGCACAAAAAGTCATGTTTCAGATGGATCCTGAGCGCGCCCATAATCTTGCCATCAGTAGTCTCAGAACCACAGGTAATTCACCGCTGAACTGTTTTTATGCGCAGCATCTTGCCCCGGCCCCGGTCGAATTCATGGGGCTGACATTCCTTAATCCTGTCGGTTTGGCTGCCGGTATGGATAAGGACGGTGAATGTATCGACGCCTTTCATGCCATGGGATTTGGCCATATTGAAGTGGGAACTGTAACCCCAAGGCCGCAACCTGGTAATGACAAACCTCGGCTTTTCCGGATTAAGCCGGCCAAGGCGATTATTAATCGCATGGGCTTTAATAATCTCGGCGTGGATAATCTAGTCGCCAATCTCAAGGCTAAAAAATCCAACGCCATGGTCGGTGTCAATATAGGTAAAAATAAAGATACCCCGGTAGAGCAAGGGAAAGATGATTATCTGATCTGTATGGATAAGGTTTATGCCTATGCCGATTACATCGCGGTTAATATTTCTTCTCCCAATACCCCCGGCCTGCGTACCATGCAATATGGCGAATTACTGGACGACTTGCTGTCAAGCTTAAAAAATAAACAAACAGAACTGGCAGAAAAGCATGGCAAGTATGTACCCATAGCATTAAAAATAGCGCCGGATCTAACCGAAGAAGAGATCGAAAAGATAGCCGAGTCATTATTGAAACATAAGTTTGATGGTGCTATAGCGACTAATACCACTTTGACCCGTGATGGGGTCAGTGGCTTGGCCAACTCCAACGAGACAGGTGGCCTGAGTGGCAAGCCGCTGAACCAGTTGTCGACCAAGGTGATCAAGTATTTGGCGCAGTGTTTGAAAGGTGAGATCCCGATCCTGGGAGTGGGTGGTATTAATAGCGCCGAGGATGCTCTGGATAAATTGGATGCAGGAGCAAGCATGGTGCAGATCTATTCCGGCTTTATCTATCAAGGGCCGAAATTAATTAAAGATATTGTTGACGCCTATAGATCCAAATAAGTTAAAAAATACTCAAAGGGATCGCGATTGCGATCCTTTTTTATTTAAATCGATCGTTTTTTGATCTAAAGGATCTGTCTAAGATATTGTTATCTCAGTCTAATATTTAAAACTTTTTTTGATATTGGGTAAAATATCATCTATTATTCGGTTTGTAATAAATCACAGGTCTTATTGGATTGCGTTATGTTATTAATGCCAAACAGAGATTGGCAATGGAGATATAACGATTCGTACGGTGTCCTTAGCGTATCGTTAGGTTCGGAAATGGAATTTCTGACTCCTTATAAAGCCAAGACTTTGATACCGGATGCAATGAAAGAAGCTGAATTTAGCGTCGAGCACGCCAAGTTCTATATTGACCTGCTTGATCGTCTAACCAAGTCACTGTCATTGACGGATGCACAAGTGGTTCAGTTGGCATTGAATGCCACAGCCGCTCACTTTATGCAAAAACCGCAGATGCCCAAGTCATGGTTCTTCGACACCAGTGCTGTCTGTGTTTACAGTGAGCCAGGGAAGGTATTTGACCTCAAATGTCGCGGAGAGCGTGTGCTGGTGATGGTGGTTGAGACCGGGCTGCAGGCTTCTTTGGTAATGATGTTGGCCAACGAATGTCGACTCAGCGATGTCAAAACCCTGACCCGCTTTGAAACCATCAAGGTAATGCACGATCGTCTGCATCCGCTCAGGGCGCAGCAACAGATAGTTGCCGCCTGACAAAGCTTGTCAGCGAGTATCAACGGGGCTTATGGCCCCGTTTTGGGTTTTTCAGCTGAATGACTGACTCAAGTGGTCAATCAAGGCCCTTAGCGCCACCGGCATATGCTCTCTTGAGCTATAGAGAGCGTAGGCCGTCATGACTCTCGGTGTCCAATCCGGTAGCAAGCGTTGCAAGCTGCCATCTTTGAGTGCCTCAGCCAGCAGATAATCGGGCAGTTGGGCGATACCGCTGCCTGCCTGAGCCGCCTTGAGTAACACTGTCGCTTCATTGGCCACCAGTTGGCAGTTGACCGCCACAGATTCGTTCTGCCCTCCCTTGGAAAGATGCCAAAGATTGCGATTGAAATGGCGGTAGCCAAGGCACAGGTGTTGGCGAAGATCCCTGGGGTGCTGCGGCGCCGAATACTGTTTGAGGTATTCAGGAGAAGCCACCAGCTGCGAATTCACCTTGATAAGCGGCTTGCCAATCAACAAGGGATCCGGGCTTGAAGCAATACGGATCACCAAATCGACCCTTTCCGCCACCAGATCCACAGCGCGATCGCTCACATCCAACTCGATTTCCACCCCGGGATTAAGCCTGATGAATTGCGCGAGGCTCGCTGCCAGTCGTGCGTGTGCGAATGACATGCTACTGCTTATTCTCAGTTTGCCGGTCAATTGTCTGCGTCTCTCGCTTAGGCTGATTTCCAATGCCTCACGGGTCGAGAGTAACTGGCGACAATATGTCAGGCACTGATTCCCGGCATCTGTAAGGGTTACACTGCGGGTGGTGCGATTGAGTAATCTGGCGCCCAACCAATCCTCAAGCGTTTTGATATGGCGGGTTACCATGGCGCGCGACATCTCAAGCCGCTCGGCGGTAGCGGTAAAGCTGCCACTGGCGGCCAGATCCACAAAAACTTCGGCGGCGGTTAATCTGTCCATCTGCGATTACTTGTCCGGATTATGCAACAATATTGCGCAATTTTAGCCGTATATCTGCATTAATTGAAATCATAAACTGGCCAACGTTGAAATTCACCGGAGTAAAACCATGCTTAAATCACTCGTATTGGCTGCCAGTTTAGTGTTGCCATTTTCTTTACACGCCGAATCGGACGCCCTCGACTTCAAAGTCTATAACGCCGACGGTAACAGCTTTCATGTCAACGCCACCCTGATAAGCGGTGACAAGGAAGCCATTTTGGTCGACACAGGCTTCACCCGCGCCGATGCCTTGCGACTGGCCGCCGAGGTTCTGGACAGTGGCAAGCACTTGACCACTGTATTCGTCAGCCAGGCGGATCCTGACTATTACTTCGGGGTTGCCACACTCAAGCAGTTTTTCCCTAAAGCAAAATACCTGACGACCCCGGCAGTGCACGCACAAATTTCGGCCAAGCTGGAAGACAAGCTGAGCTTTTGGATCCCCAGAATGGGTAGCAATGCCCCCCTCAAGGCGCAGCTGCCAGAGATATTTAAAGGCAGTCAATTAATGCTTGAAGGCAAGGTGATTGAGATTAAAGGTGACCAGGGACTGCTGGCTGACAGGCCATACCTCTGGGTACCTTCCAGCAAAACCATTCTCGGCAATGTGGCCGTCTCCGGAGGCTTGCACCTGTGGATGGCTGATAGTCAGAGCCAGAGTGAGCGAGCGGCCTGGAAGGCACAGCTGGCGGAAATGGCAGCGCTTAAACCTGCCAAGGTGATCCCCGGACACATGTTGTCTGAATCTTTTCTCGAGCAGGACAATATTGCCGCGACACTTAAGTACCTGCAGGATTTCGAACAAGCCGAAGCCGACACGCAAACCAGCGCTGAGCTTATTGACACCCTGCAGCGTCTGTACCCGAATGCCGGGCTTGCTATGGCATTGGAGATAGCTGCCAAGGTCAGTAAGGGTGAGATGAAATGGTGAGGCTGCACTACTTTTTTGACCCCTTGTGCGGCTGGTGCCATGGTGCGGCGCCCCTCATTCATGCCCTGAGTGCCAGACTCCCGATAGTTTTGCACGCCGGCGGCCTGATGGCGGCAACAAGAATAACGCCCGGGCTCAGGCAACATATCCTCAGCCACGACAGCAAAATTGCCAAGCTGACCGGGCAACCCTTTGGCGACGATTACACTCAGGGTTTGCTTCAATGTCCTGACGCCGTGTTGGACTCGGGACCGGCCATTGCCGCCATCCTGCTCGCCGAAAAGGCGGTGGGGCAGGGATTGGCGCTGCTGGAGATATTGCAGCGTGGTCATTATGTTCAGGGTTTAAGGCTTGCCGAGCCTGAAGTGTTACTGCAACTGCTGATGGCGCTGCGAAGTCTCCAGGCACTGGGGCGCGAGAAATTGGCTAGCGATCTGACGGCGGTTATGGAAGCAAACTCAGCCGGGCAGATTTCGCCGCTGGCGAGCCATATCGCCCAAAGCCGGGCCATGATGGCAAAGCTCGGATTGGCAGGCTTTCCGTCGCTGGTTCTGGAAAGCGAAATCGGTGAGTGGCACCCTGTACCTTTGAACCGCTTCTACGGCCAGACAGAGGCAATGCTGGGTTGGTTTGACTCAAGTTTTGCCAAACAGCTCTCTGGGATTGACGCCAAGAGAGATAATCCGAAAGCCGCGCCAAGCGCTCCGGCGACTTGTATCCTGGGAGGCGGCTGCGATTAAGCTTTCCGCATGGATTAGAGAGGGCTTAAAGGCGTTGAAAGAGGCTGCAATCTTACTCTTGGCTTGAGTAAAATGAGCATCCTAAGCTTGCGCTGACAGCAGAAGGGGATGAATACCTATTGGTTGCATTCATCCCTTTCTCTTTTTGCCTTTGTTCGTTGGTGCTGTGCCACTGCCTTATGTAGGCTTTGCTTTAATCCTGTGCCGCTTTGGCCTGGGTGTGGCGTTTGGCCAGGTTGGCATGGATATCATCGAGGGACAGTTGCTGATCTTCCAGCAGTACCAAGAGGTGATAGAGGAGATCCGAGGCTTCATTCACCAACTCTTCGCGATCATGAGTGGCCGCCGCCAGTGCGGTTTCCAATCCCTCTTCGCCCACCTTCTGGGCAATGCGCTTGGTACCGCGCTGAAACAGCGAAGCGGTGTAGCTCTCGTTGGGGTCTTCCTCCTTTCGGGAGGCGATAAGGCTTTGCAGGCGATTGATAAAGGGGTGCACTTCGCCGCAGGCCGGATTATCCCAGCAGCTGTCAGTCCCCTTGTGGCAGGTGGGGCCTATGGGGTTGGCCTGCAGCAGCAGGCTGTCGTTGTCACAGTCCACTCCTATGCTGACCAATTGCAGCAGATTGCCTGAGCTTTCACCCTTGGTCCACAGCCGCTGTTTGCTGCGGCTGTAAAAGGTCACCAGGCCTTTGCTCAGGGTGATATCCAGGGCTTCGCGGTTCATATAACCCAGCATCAACACCTTGCCGCTGTGAAAGTCCTGTACTACGGCCGGCAGTAATCCCTGTTGTTTGTCCCAGTCCAACTGTTTGAGCCAGTCGGTATTGTTTGTCTCGGTTGTCATATCAAATACCTGTATTGGGTTGTGGGGCTTATGGAAGGTGCGAACAAGTCCCATGTGTGCTCTGCGTCGGCTTACAGGCCTGGATGCAAGGCGTGGTTCGCAGCAAATGGCCCTAGTCCTTTGCAAGAAGCACAA
>NZ_NIJM01000018.1 GCF_002836945.1 Shewanella chilikensis | reverse complement strand
GTCTGCGAGGAGACTTGTCCATCCTCTTTATAGACAAACGCCCTAAGCCAAATCGGCCTAGGGCGGTAAAAATATCAAAGACCCGATATCCTGTTAATCACAAGGCAGCTCCGCTTAAGTGAACTACGTTGCGCTTTTAAGCGGCATTTTTATTTGGCTTATTTGCGCAGTTCACGCCTGAGTATTTTGCCGACCGTGCTCTTGGGCAACTGGGCGACAAACTCTATCATTTTGGGCACCTTGTAGGCCGCGAGTTCTGCCCGGCAGTGGGCCTCAATGGCTGCTTGAGCTTTGGCGGCATCGACCTCGGGCTTGAGCACTATTACCGCCTTGACGGCTTCACCGCTGCGCTCATCTTCAACTCCGATAACCGCGCATTCAAGTACCAACTCACAGCGGGCCAGCACGTTTTCGACTTCATTGGGGTAAACATTGAAGCCGGAGACGATAATCAGATCTTTCTTGCGATCCACTATGCTGTGATAGCCATCTTCGCTCTCAATGGCGATATCCCCTGTCTTGAAGAAGCCATCTTCTGTCATCACAGCGGCAGTTTCATCGGGCTTTTGCCAGTAACCACTCATCACCTGAGGGCCGCGCACCGCGAGTTCACCGGCTTGACCTGGCGGCAGGGGCTGGTCATTGCCATCGAGAATTTGCACTTGAGTTTCGATAACCGGCTTGCCTATGCTGCCCAGACGTTCAAGCCCCGGCGCGTTGAGGGAGATAACCGGTGAGGTCTCACTCAGACCATAACCTTCAGATATGGTGCAGCCTGTGGTTTGTTGCCAGAGTTTGGCTGCGGCTTCGGTGAGGGCGGTACCGCCTGAAATGGTGATCTTCAGATGGGAAAAGTCCAGTTCACGGAAGGCTTGCTGATGGCACAGGCCAACAAAAAGGGTGTTAAGCCCGGCAAATCCGGTAAAGGGATATTTGGCCAAGGTCTTGATCAGCGAGGCTATGTCCCTCGGGTTGGGAATGAGCACTGTCAGGGCGCCGCGCTCAAAATAGAGCACCAGATTCACCAAAAAGGCGTAAATATGGTAGATGGGCAGTGGGGCGACGAAGATCTCTTCCCCCTGTACCAGGTTGGCGCCTATACGGGATTCACATTGCATGGCATTGGCAATCAGGTTTTTGTGGCTGAGCATGGCTCCCTTGGAAAGGCCTGTGGTACCGCCCGTGTATTGCAGCGCCACCAGATCGTCCAGCTTCAGCTTTACTTCGGTGAACTCCAGCTGACGTCCCTGTTCAAGAACCTTGGTAAATTCGAGGTTTTTCAGGCCGGTTTTGGGCTGAATTTGCGGCTCGATAAGATCCAGCGGATGAGTGGATATCACAGTTTCAATCGGGGTGCTGGCAACGACTTTGGCCAGAATCGGCAAGAGATCTGACAACACCACCAGCGCCTTGGCGCCGGAATCCTTGAACTGATGGATCAACTCCCGTTCGGTATACAAGGGGTTGGTATTTACCAGCACCAGGCCTGCGCGAATCGCGCCATAGGCGGCAATAACGAATTGGCTGATATTGGGCAGTTGAATGGCGATACGATCGCCGACTTGCAGCTGGGTGTTGTGCTGCAGGAAAGCGGCAAAGGCGCGTGAATCCCTCTCCAGTTCGCGAAAGCTGATGGCCTTGCCGAGGCAGGCAAAGGCGCTCTTGTCGCCGTAACGCTCACAGCTGCTGACTATCATATCCGCAAGAGAGTCATAGCGGGAAAAATCCAACTGAGTCTGGCTATCGTATACCTGATTCTGTATCACTCTTGTCATCACCTTTTCCTTTGGAATTTATTATTGTTATTGGGTTTTGAATGCTTATCCAGCCATGATGTTAACTTTGGCCCGTGCTTCCCCCGACACTTTCTGCACCTTTTGGGGTGCTTAGTAATGATCAGAGTTCAGGTTAGAGGCAAAGCGCGGCCAAGGCAATGGTGCCAGATGAAAAATCCTCTGCAATAAATGGGTTAATTGACTGTAATTAAGGATAAAAACATGCAGCAACTGCGGATAAAGTTTATTTCCGGTAGCCTGAGAAAAGGCTCGTTCAACACCCGTCTAGCCCATTATGCCGCCGCCGTGGCCGCCGAGCTGGGGCTGGAGTCTGAGGTGCTGACACTGAATGCGTGTCCCATGCCCCTGCTCAATCAGGATGACGAGGCCGAATTTGGCGCCCCCGAGGCTGCCGTGGCACTCAAGAGCAAGCTGTTGCAGAGCGATTGTCTGGTGCTGGTATGTCCTGAGTACAATGGATCCATTACCGCGGCACTGAAAAATGCCATCGATTGGCTGTCCCGTCCGGCAACTCAACCTGCGGGTAATGTATTTGCCGGTAAATGGGTGGCCTTGATGGCGGCAAGCCCGGGGGCACTCGGGGGGCTCAGAGGTTTGACCCCGGTCCGTGAGCTGATGTTTAACCTGGGGGCGCTGGTATTGCCCGAGCAGTTGGCGCTTGCCAAGGCTCACGAAGCCTTTACCGAAGATGGTTCTCTGCTGGGAGATGACCAGCAGAGCAAGGTGAAAAGCATACTGCAGGGGCTGATTGCCCAGCAGAGAAAAGGATAAAAAAGCGGGCGGCGAAGCCGGGTGAAACACTTCGCCGCCCTGAGGCAACTCACGGGGCAAAAAATACCGACTTCTGGCTGACGCTATTATCTGGCGCATCGGCCTCAAGCACTTTAAACAGCAGATTGCTGCGGTTGTTGTCGATTTGCGCCACAGGCACAGTCAGGGTCAGCGGCAATTCATACTGCTCGCCGGCGGCGATGTGAACGCGATTGGTCGACAACTGATAGGGCAGGGCGCCGCTGATCTCTATCCGGTATTGCTTATCCTGCTGGGTCTTATTGCGTATTTTCAGCAGATAGCTGTTTTCTATGCCGTCATCCAGGGTTTCCCGGTACAGGCTCTGGCGGTCGCGGATCACATTGAGCGTGATGGGATCCCGCGAGTAGATATCCAGCCCCATGGTGCAGAGTATCGCCAGCAAGGCGGCGCCATAGCCAATAAAGCGTTTGCGCTGCCATAGTGGCGGAGTTTGCCTGGTCAGTGACTCTTCACTGGTATAGGAGATGAGCCCGGGGCGATAGCCAAACTTGCTCATGGTCTGATCGCAGGCATCGACGCAGGCGCCACAGTTGATGCACTCATATTGCAGGCCGTTACGAATATCTATCCCGGTTGGGCACACCTCGACGCAGAGATTACAGTCGACACAGTCGCCAAGCTCTGTGGCTTGCTTGCGTTTTCTTGGGCCACGGCTTTCACCGCGCTGGGTATCATAGGTCACTGTCTTGGTGAAGGAATCGAACATGGCTGATTGGAACCTTGAGTAGGGGCAGCAATGCAGGCACATCTGCTCACGCATCCAACCGGCATTGAGATAGGTACACAGGGCAAAAAAGTACACCCAGGCGCTATCCCAAAAACCGGCGGAGAAGGTAAAAATCTCCGGATACAGCTGCTTGGCCGGTACAAAGTAGGCGATAAAGCCACAGCCGGTGAGCAGTGAAATCAATATCCACAGCAGGTGTTTGCCGCCGCGTTTGCTGGCCTTGCTGAGGCTCATGGGCGAAGCGTCCAGCTTGATCCTCTGGTTACGGCTGCCTTCCAGCTTCTCTTCTACCCAGGCGAAGCCGAACGTCCAGGCGGTTTGCGGGCAGAGATAACCACACCAGACGCGGCCCCAAAACAGGGTCACAAAAAACAGGGCAAAGGCGGCGGCGATAAAGAACCAGGCCAACAGGGTAAAATCCTGGGGCCAGAGGCTAGCACCAAAAAAGTAAAACTGTTGATTGGCCAGATCGAACCAGATGGCTTGCCGCCCCTGCCAGTCGATAAAGGGCAGTAACAGAAACAGGGCTATCAACAGGGCGTTGAGGCAGCTGCGCCAACGCTGAAAATAACCGCGTTGGCTACGAAAGTGGATTTTACCGCCTTGGTGGCTGCTTTTCTTGTCTTGGGGGGAGGGGATAAAAGTGACCGGAATCGCTTCCGATGACTGTCTTGCCTGTTGAACCATGCTATTTCCTGAATGACGACTGACATACGGCTAGGCAATCGCAAGAGACGTGCCAGTTCCAATACAGGATTAACTTGTTGATTTATATCTAATGTTTGTTTGGGTGCAGGGGAATTAACTCACGACATAACGTGAGTTGGCGATATGTCGTGACTTTTTCTGCCTTGAATCCCCAGTTGTGGCTTCAACTACCCTGGCGGCAGATCCCCAGCTTCTGCATCCGCGATCTCAAGGTGCTGGGGGGCAGCCCCAGACTGCTGGCCGCACCGCGTGGGCCGGATATTCGCCAGTGGCAGGCGTCCAGTGTCGCTTTGATATGAGCTGCTTCCACTTCGGCCAGAGTCTGACCCACAGTTGGCAGCGGCGTATCGCTGGGCAAGGGAGCGAGATGCAGTATCGGCTCGCGGGCAAGGATGGCTTCCCGTTCCAGCAGGTTTTGCAATTCACGTACATTTCCCGGCCATTGATATTGCATCATCCGCCGCAGACTATCGCCATCAACGCCCGCCAGGGGTTTACCCAGTTTCAATGACAGGCTCTTGAGCAGCTGTTGCACCAGCTCAGGGATATCTTCCCGCCGCTGTCTCAGTGCCGGGACCTTGAGCGGAAAGACATTGAGTCGGTAGAAGAGATCCATCCGGAACAGCCCTTGCTCCACCCGCTGCTGCAGATCGTGATGAGTGGCGGCGATCAGTCGAATATCCACCTTGATACTGTCGCTGCCGCCGACGCGTTCAAACTCCTGCTCCTGAATGACCCGCAGCAGCTTGGATTGGGCCTCGAGGCTGAGTTCGGCCACTTCATCGAGGAACAGGGTGCCTCTATGGGCCAGTTCGAAGCGCCCCTTGCGCCGCTGACTGGCACCGGTAAAGGCGCCTTTCTCATGGCCGAATAGTTCGCTCTCCAAGAGTCCGGCAGAGAAGGCGGCGCAGTTGACTGAGATCATCGGCTTGTCTTTGCGGCTGCTGAGTCTGTGCAACTGGCGGGCGACCAGCTCCTTGCCTGTGCCATTTTCCCCCTGGATCAACACGGTACTGTCGGTATTAGCCACCAGGCGCAACTGTTTGAGCAGGGTTTGGATCATCGGGCTGTTACCGGCAATCTCCTGGGTGCCCGTCTTGTCTTCCAGCTCGGCCTGCAGCCAGGAGTTTTCCGAGGCCAGTTGTTCCGATAGCGCCTGTATCTGTTCCAGCGCCTGACGCAGCGACAACTCAGTCTGCTTTTGCAGACTAATGTCGCGAAATATCGCTACTACGCCCTTGAGCTTACCGTCCTGCCAAACTGGGGTGGAACTATAGTGTACGGGAAAGCAGCTGCCGTCCTTGCGCCAGAAGACTTCCGTGGTTATTTCTCTGGCTTTGCCATCTTTGAGTGTCTGATAGATGGGGCAATCTTCGTGGGGATAGACACTGCCATCGGCGTGGCTGTGATGGTGAAAGTCGTGGATCTTGCGCCCCAAGAGTTCGGCGGCGCTCCAGCCGGTCATCTTCTCGGCCGCCGGGTTAATAAAGACGGCATTACCTTTAAGATCAAAACCATAAATGCCTTCACTGACGGCATTGAGCAAGAGGCGGTTTTCGGGCAAAAAGCTGTTTGAGTCAGACAAGGGCGGCTCCTTCGGCACTGAGGTCTGCGCCAGTATAGAGCCGCTTACCGGGCTTGTCAGTACAAAGGCACGATATATCGTGCCTTACTGGCTGATTTGAACATGAGCCAGCACCTTGAGCAGATCCTTGACCGTCAGGACGCTGGGCATTACGACCCCTTCGGGCACGGCCGGGCCATGGATGCGGTTATAAGGCACCCCGGCAACGCCCTGGGAGCTGAGATAGTTGGATACCGCCGGGTTGGGCTTACTGAGGTCGCCACGCATCAATACAATATTCGGCTCGGCCAGCGCCCTGACTATCTGCTCCCTATGGAGCACATTGGCCTTGTTGGCCTGGCAAATCAGGCACCAATCGGCACTCACATCGACGACGACTGTCTTGCCTTCGGCCACCAGAGCCGGGATTGCCTGGCTGTCTAGGACTTGCCAGCGCAGCTCCCGGTAAGCTTCATAATCTTCGCCGCGATACACAAAACTGACCACGGCGGCGACACAAAAAGCCATTCCCCCCAATACCAGGATCACCGCCATGGGGATCTTGGCGCCGCGGCGTTTTTTGATTAGCAGCAGCACAATCACCGCTATCAGGCTGAGCAGAGCCAATATGCTGAGAGTAAGTATCATCCGGGCCTCAATGGGTTTAGGGAGCTATATGGGCGCTCAGTATAGTCAGCAAGCCTTAAAACTAATTGAAAATTGGCGGCTCGAAAGCGCTGGCTTCATAGAGTATATTGACCAACCTGTTGCGAAAGGTGCTTGTTCTATATGAGGCCGGTGTTTGCACAAGACAGGGCAAAATGGTGTGTTTCATTGAGGGGGAACAATGAATTGGAGTGATTGGTTGGGACTGGTGGCTATCTCGTGTTTGGGGGCCATGTCACCCGGGCCGAGTCTGGCCATGGTGGTGCGTCACACCTTGGGTGGCGGTCGCAGTCGCGGCATTACCTGCGCCTGGGCGCATTCTTTGGGGATAGGTGTTTACGCCTTTATCACCCTTTTGGGTTTGGCAGTGGTACTGAAACACACCCCTCTGCTGTTTAACGGCATCGCCATATTGGGGGCGCTTTATCTTGCCTGGCTTGGGATTCAGGCACTGCAATCCAAGGGCGGCATGCAGCAAAAACTCAGTGCCGGCAAGCCGACGAGCATGCTGACAGCCGCCCGCGATGGCATTGCCATTTCGCTGTTTAACCCGAAAATTTTGCTGTTTTTCCTGGCCTTGTTCAGCCAGTTTGTCGCCGCCGCAGACAGCCTGCTGGGACGAGGCATCATAGTCTTGACCCCTATGCTGGTAGATGGCCTCTGGTACACCCTGATAGCCTTCCTGTTGTCTCAACCAAGGGTACTGCCCAAGCTGAGAGAAAAGGCGCAGTTGATTGACCGCCTCAGCGGCCTGGTGCTTATCCTGTTGGCCGGGCGGGTGATCTATTCACTGCTGTGATTGCAATGCCTGCTCGAGATGTTCCCTGAGGGCGATAACCAAAGGACTGAGCTGACGTCTGTCGGCGCAGAGCATATTGAGCGGTGCTTCTTCACCGCGCCACTCGGGGCAGAGTTGCAGCAGTTGACCATTTTTCAGCTCTTCACTGATATCGAGCCGTGACTTGTAGGCTATGCCTTTGCCGGCCACGGCCCAGCGCCGCACCAACTCGCCATCATCGGCGACTCTATCGCCTTTGACCTGCACAGTGATTTGGCCCGACGTTGACTGAAAATGCCATCTGCTGTGAGTCGCATCGGCCAGCATAAAGCACAGGCAGTTGTGCTGTGCCAGTTCCTCTGGGCTGCCCGGCGCACCGAACCTGGCAATATAGTCGGGAGAAGCGCACAACACCCTGTCATTTTGGCGGCAAAGCGGCAGGGCGATAAGCGCCGAGTCGGCCGGCAGGCCGTAGCGGATCACTATGTCGACGGGTTGGCGGTAGATATCCGTCAGGCGATCGCTTATCTGCACCCTGATACTCACCTGCGGGTGGCGTTCCATAAATTCATCCAATATCGGCAGCAAAAGGTTGCGGCCGAGATCCGATGGCAATGACAACTGCAACTTGCCCTTGAGCAGGCTCTGCCCTCGTTGGATCGCTTGAAAGCCGTCGTCGAGAATATTCAGGGCTTCATTGCAGTGCTGCAGAAAGATTTCGCCTTCCTGAGTTAGACGTAGGCTGCGGGTAGAGCGAACAAAGAGTACAGTGTTGAGTTGGGCTTCGAGGCGCTTGATGGCGGCACTGGTGGCGGCCGGAGTCAGATCAAGCAGTTGTGCCACCCGCGACAGGTTGCCCTGTCTGGCGGTTTCGCTGAATATTTTCAAGTCTTGCAATGCTCGTATCATGCGCGCTTACCGAGAATAGTCCTGTTGATGACTCTGGTATTTATGCCTGTAATTGGCAGATATTCAAATAAATTTTGAAAGTGTCGCGGAAGAAACAGAGACAGTGATGCGGCTGACGGGATCGAGAAGGACAGAGCCGGAATGGTGTAATAGTGCGGGGACACAGGCCCCGCAGCGGCAATAAACGGAACTCAGACTTTGAATTGCTGCACGGCATTATCGGCCGGTTCGGCAGCTTCTTCGCTGTTGACCACTGGAGGGTTGGCAATGTGATCTTCCAGGTTGTCATCCAACATGTCGCGATATTCGGCGGTAAACCACTCCAGGGCATTGGCTTTTTCGGCGCCCAGATCGGCAGACTTGATCGAGGCTTCAAAGGCGTTGAAGCGGGCGGCGGCAAATCTCAGGGCGGTGCCAACCTTGCCGACGTCGCCTTCTTGCTGGGTCAGTTCATTGGCGAGGGCGATAAACTGATCTGCTAACTGGAATATGGTGGTTTGGTTGCTGGCATCTGACATACTATATTCGCTCTTGCTAAGCCAAAGATTGAGGGCCGATTCTAACCTAAAAAGGCGCTGTGCCAAGGAAAAATATTGGCGATTGGGATCTGAATCCCCGCGCCTGCTTGCCAAGATCCTGGCATTTGGGCAAAAAGTTGCTTCAATAGTGGCTGCAGTTGTTGTCACTGAAGTCTGTGTTCGTGGGTTATCTTGGCTTACTCCTCAAGAGGTTGGCTTACAAAATTAACTCAGGTTCCTTCGAATACAGGCCTCAGAGTCTATGCTCGGCGCTTGTATCCCGCAGTCGGCGCTCTTAAGCTATGGCCTCTTTTACACAGAGGATTATCACCATGGCGCTTTCCACTGACTGGCAGGCATTTATCGCCGCTGAACAACAGGCCCCTTATTTTCAGCAACTCAGTGAGTTTGTCGCCGCAGAGCGCGCCGCCGGCAAGGCCATCTTTCCATCCGAGAAAGAGGTGTTCAGCGCCTTTGAGCTGACACCGCTGGATAAGGTGAGAGTGGTGCTTATCGGTCAGGACCCTTACCATGGTCCAGGGCAAGCCCATGGCCTGTGTTTCTCGGTCAAACCCGGGGTGAAGACACCGCCTTCGCTGGTCAATATGTACAAGGAATTGGCGACTGACATCCCAGGATTCGTAATCCCGGATCACGGCCATCTTGTGAACTGGGCCAAGCAAGGGGTCTTGATGCTCAATACTGTGCTGACGGTGGAGCAGGGCAAGGCGCACTCCCATGCCAAAGCGGGCTGGGAAACCTTCACCGACAGGGCTCTGCAGCTGCTAGATCAGCGTGACGAGCCGATTATTTTTGTGCTCTGGGGCAGTCATGCCATTAAGAAAGGCAAGCTTATCAAGGCGCCGCAGCACAAGATCTTAAGCGGCCCGCATCCTTCGCCTCTATCAGCCTACCGGGGTTTCTTTGGTTGTGGTCATTTCTCGGCCATCAATCAGCAACTCAAGCAGTGGCAGCAAGCGGAAATAGACTGGCAGGTGTAGGACGTATCCCCGGAATCCCTCTTGATTCTGTAAACTTTGAACTGCTTCGCGCAGGCCGGCAGTGACGGACTATTTCGCCCATGTACGCCATGGTGCCGATATAAATCATATACTGTGCCTGTGCGGCGACTGAGGTCCGAACTATCCCGACCAATAATGCTCAACCAGCCCCGAATGCATCTATGGGAACATAGGCTGAAGCCACGGTTCTGCCTTTATAATCCGTGAGCTGCAAAAAACATACTTTGATTGTGTGATTGCTCGGTTCGAGAAAGGAGCCGGTGCGGATACGCTTGCCTATGTTTGCCAAATAACTCTCTGCCTTTTAAAGCATTTCTTCCACGCGCTTGTATAGCGTTTTTAAGGGTTTGCTGTTGTAAATCTTTTAATTGTGATCTCCATCCATTGCCAAAGTGGGTGGATAAAGGTAATTTTCAGCGCTATATATTTTTGTATATATCGATTGGCGGTGAGGATAACAAGATTGGATAGAAGGAGTGTTATTAAGGGCGGCTTAAGTCTGGGCTTGCTGGCCTTTTTGCCGATGCTGGCCAATGGAACTGAGCTGACCTCAAACGGGCAATTGTCACTGCCACAGGCTAAAGATATCAAGCGGGTGGTCAGTGCCGGCGGGCCGGCGGACCTGCTGTTGCTGGCCTTGAGTCCGGAAAAACTGCTCGGCTATGCCCACCTCAAGCCGGCCTTGTTACAACAACATGGCTTTGCTCCGAGTCTGTGGCAAAAGCCCAGACTGGGCCGTTTGGTGGGGCGCAATGCCAGCCTTTCACTGGAAAAGCTGATGACTCTGGATGCCGATCTTGTCGTCGACTATGGCAACCTCAGCCAAAACTACCAGTCGATGGCACAAAAGGTGGAACGCATCAGCGGTGTGCCGTTTTTGCTGCTTGATGGCTCACTCGCAGGTACTGCGGCACAACTGAG
The DNA here is from genome assembly GCF_002836945.1 of Shewanella chilikensis. Lineage (GTDB taxonomy): Bacteria > Pseudomonadota > Gammaproteobacteria > Enterobacterales > Shewanellaceae > Shewanella > Shewanella chilikensis. Next base: position 68,774 of record NZ_NIJM01000018.1, on the reverse strand, counting down.
AAAACTGGGGCAGGTACTGGGAGTCAACGAGCGGGCCGATTTTGTTGCCAAGCGCACCGCCGAAATCCTCAGTGATGCCAGAGAGTTTGGCCGCAGTTTGGCGGAGCCGCTCTCTTTTTACTTTGGCCGCGGGGCCACTGGGCTTGAAACCGGGGTTACAGGTTCCATTCATACCGAAGCCATAGAGCAGCTTGGACTTAAGAATGTCGCCAAGGCCGGTGACTATCGCGGCTTGGCCAAAGTCTCTTTGGAGCAATTGATGGCCTGGGAGCCTGAGCTAATCATCAGCCAGGATCCCGCCTTTATCCACTATATTCGCCAAGACCCTGTCTGGGGCACGCTGGCGGCTGTACGCAACAAGCGGGTCTATTGGTTGCCGAACAAGCCCTTTGGTTGGATTGACTCGCCGCCGGGAATAAACCGGCTGCTGGGGATGAGTTACCTTAGGTTGCTGTTGTCCGGCGCTGATGAGCAGGCCAAGCAAGCATTGGTGAAGGATTTCTACCGCGATTTTTACCACAGTGAGCTTAGTGGAGAGCAGGCTGCCAATCTGCTGCACCCCGCATGAACGACAGAATCAAATACCCACTGGCAGCCGGAATTTGTCTCAGCATTCTCTGTTTTGCTGCGGCCAGTGGCCAGTATCCTCTTAGCCTGGTACAGCAGGGGCAGGCGCTTTGGCATGCCATCGGTGGCGATGTGGCCGCCCTGGACAGCAAGAGCATCAGTGTCTTTTGGCATTTGCGGCTGCCCAGAATTTTGGCGGCGCTTATGATTGGAGCCGGTCTGGCCGCCAGCGGCGCCGCCTATCAGGGGATGTTCCGTAACCCTTTGGTGTCGCCTGATATTCTGGGCGTTTCCGCCGGGGCCGGCCTGGGGGCTGTTCTGGGCATCTACCTGGATTTACCGGTTTACAACATCCAGCTATTCGCCTTTCTCGGCGGTTTGCTGGTGGTGGCTCTGGTTTGTCTGCTGGCGCGGCTTAGTCGTCAGGGCGATCCAGTATTGTCTTTGGTTCTGGTGGGCATAGCTATTGGCGCCTTGTGCGGCGCCGGTATTTCATTGATGAAATTGTTGGCCGATCCCTACAGTCAGTTACCTTCCATTACTTTTTGGCTGATGGGCGGGTTGTCGGATATTACTCTGGAAGATCTCAAGTCTAGCCTGCTGCCCATGATACTGGGCTTGGTGCCGTTAATGCTGCTGCGCTGGCGTATGAATCTGTTAAGTCTGGCCGACGATGAGGCCAGCAGTCTCGGGCTCAACATAGCAAAAACCCGGCTGATATTTATTCTGGCGGCCACACTGCTGACTGCGGCGGCGGTATCCATTGCCGGGATCATAGGTTGGCTCGGGCTGGTGGTGCCGCATATCGCCCGCCTGCTGGTGGGCGCCGATTTCAGAAGGCTGTTGCCCATGTCCATGCTGCTGGGCGCCTTTATGTTGCTGCTGACCGACACCCTGGCGCGCACTCTGGCGCCAATCGAGTTGCCGCTGGGGATTTTGACCGCGTGTATCGGCGCGCCCTTCTTTATGTTTTTACTGTTAAGAGGCGGAGGCCGGGGCCAATGATAGCCAGCATGCAAGGTGTCACAGTGGGCTATGCCGGTAAGCCTTTGCTGGCGAATGTAGAGCTTTGCTTGCCGGAAGCTGAAATCGTCTGTTTGCTCGGATGTAATGGCAGCGGCAAGACCAGCTTATTGAAAACGCTGCTTGGCTTGCTGCAACCACTGGCCGGTGAGATAAAGATAGCCGGCAGGCAAATTCATCAATGGTCGCAGCGCGAGCTGGCACAGCAGATGGCCTATGTGCCGCAGGCGCAGTTGAGCCGTTTTTCATTTCGGGTGTTGGAAATGGTGCTCATGGGCTGCCAGTCGCGATTGGGGCCGTTTGCCGTGCCCGGCGCCAATGAGCAGAAGCGGGCGTTGGCGGCTTTGAAGCAGTTGGATATAGCTCACTTGGCCGATTGCGCCATGGATCAGATAAGCGGCGGCGAACGACAACTGGTATTGATTGCCAGGGCCCTATTGCAATCGCCAAGACTGCTGGTGATGGATGAACCGGCCGCCAGCCTGGATTTCGGCAATCAAATCAAGTTGCTGGCTCAGGTTAAACGACTCAAGCAGCAGGGAATCGCAGTATTGATGTCGACTCACCATCCACGTCATGCCGAGCTGTTGGCCGATAGCGTGGCCTTGGTGGAACCCGGTCATGGCCTGAGACAAGGTGCGGTGGCCGGGCAGTTGCAAGTATCAGGACTGGCGCAGCTCTATGGCGTCAGTGAATCTGCGATTGCCGAGCACCTTTGAGGTGTTGACGGGAGCGCTAAATTTTAAGCAAGGTGATTTCATGATAATAGAAGAGCTGGACTTTGCCGCCATGTACCGCGAGCACCTGCAAAGGGCTGAACGTAGCCACAAGAGTGCCGAACATTGGGACAAGCGCGCGGAAAAGATGGCCGAAAACTGCGCCAGACCCAAGGACAGTTACTTGGAGGGCTTTTTTAAGCTGATGGACTTGAGTGATTGCGACACGCTTTTGGATATGGGCTGTGGCCCTGGCTCAGTGTGTCTGGGGTTGGCCGACAAGATGCAGGCCGTCTATGGCCTGGATTACAGCAGCGGCATGTTGGAAGTGGCCAAACGCCGCGCCGATGCGGAAGGTTTGAGCAATGTCACTCTGATTAAGAGAGCCTGGGAAGATGATTGGAGCGACATCCCCGTGTGTGATATCGCAGTAGCGTCGCGCTCGACTCTGGTGGGCTGCCTCAAGAGTGCCCTGGAAAAGCTCAATCGTCAGGCCCGCAAAAGGGTTTATACCACACATACAGTCAGCTCAACCTTTATCGACCCCGCCATTATTCAAGCCATAGGTCGTAAGGTGGTGACTCTGCCTAACTATCTGTATGCGGTTAATATTTTGCAGCAGATGGGTATTAAGCCCAAGGTGGACTTCATCGAGTCCAGTGGTTGCATGAACCAGGCTGAGAGTTACGCTCAGTTTGAAGACAACGTTGCCTGGTCGCTGGGGCCGCTGGATGAACCCGAAAAACTGCGGTTGCAAGAGTATTATCAGCGTCATAAGCAACAAGGCAAACCTCTGCGAACCGGCGATCGCAGCTGGGCCATGGTCTATTGGGATGTGATACCCCAGGCCTGAGTCAGAGTCTGATTAGTTATTGCCCGGACTCGCATCGAGTTCCGGGTATTTTTTCAATAATTGATATATAGATATTTATATATCGATTGAATGTTGAAGGTCTGTAGTATGAAACCAAAGCACTATTACTCTATTCTGCCGCTGATGCTGGCTTCTCCGTTGGCGCTTGCCGATGGCAGCGTGGCTGAGTCTGAGAGTAAAAACGAAACCAAAATAGAAAGGATCAGTGTCTGGGGCAGCCCGATTGCCGCCAATCAGGACAGTATCAATCAAGATACCATCAAGATGCTGAACAAGCAGAACGTGGCCGAGGCGCTGAATATTATTCCCGGGGTTAGCCTGCAAAAATCCGGTCGCCGGAACGAGGTACAGGTCAAGGTTCGGGGTTTTGACAGTAGGCAGGTACCACTGTTTTTCGATGGGGTTCCGATTTATATCCCCTATGATGGCAATCTGGACTTAGGGCGGTTTCTGGCATCGGATCTTGCCTCGGTGGAAGTCTCCAAGGGGTATGCTTCCTTGCTGCAGGGGCCGAATATGATGGGCGGTGCCATCAACCTGACGACCCGCAGACCCAAGAATAGCTTTGAAGCACAACTGAGCGCTTCCCAAGGTTGGGCCCGTGGAGAGGACAACGGTTATAGCCTGGATGCCAGCTTGGCCGGTAGTAATGATTGGGGCTTTATCCAATTAAGCGGCAACAAGCTGGACAAAGACTTTGTCGGCCTGTCCCACGATAACGACAACCCGATTGCCGGCAGTGACGGCAAACGCGCCAACTCGGCATATAGTGATAGCCGCGGCACCGCCAAATTGGGTCTGACTCCCAATGAAACCGACGAGTACATCTTTACCTATATCCGTCAGGAAGGGGAAAAGAACAGTCCGCCTTATGCCGGCACGGAAGCCGATATTCGTCCTACCTATTGGCAGTGGCCGCAGTACGACAAACAGAGCTTTTACTACAGCGGCTATACAGAGTTCAGCCCTGGGGTTGTGTTGCACAGTCGCCTCTATCGTGATGAATTTGAAAACACTCTGAGGATATACAAGAGCCTGGAAAACCTGCAGCAACAAAAAGGCCCCTACAGTCATTATGACGATGCCAGCAATGGTGCCGGTCTGCAGCTCAGTATCGATATGCGCAAAGACGACATCTTGTCGTTTGCCGCTCACTGGAAGGAAGACCTGCACAAGGAACAAGGGGAGCCAGGCGGTGAGTTTGACAAGTACAAGGACAGAACCCTGTCGGCGGCAGTGGAGTATCAATGGGCACTAAGGGATAACCTGGATCTGGTAGGGGGCATCAGCTACGACTCCCGCAAGAGCCTTGAAGGCTACAAGCATGAAAAGGATGGCAGCCTGACCCGCTATGAAGACAACTCGCAGCACGCCTTCAATTGGCAAGTGATGGCCCGTTATGAATTGGCAAACCTGGATACACTGCAGTTGTCTTTATCCCAGCGCAGTCGCTTTCCGACATTGAAAGAACGCTACACCACTTTCAGGCCCGCCTATGGCCAAACCGCCATAGTCAACCCGCATCTGGAGCCTGAGCGGGCGACTAACCTGGAACTCAGTTATCAGGCAACTCTGGCCGCTAATTGGCAACTGGACAGCAGTGTCTACTATAACCGGGTGTCCGATGCGATTTTGACTCATAACATTACCCCGACGCTTATCCAAAACCGCAACAGCGGCAGGGTAGATTACAGCGGGCTGGATCTGGGGCTTTATGGCGATCTCAGCGATTGGGCCAGTGTTGGTCTGAGCTACAGCTATATTCACGCCGATGTTGAGGATGAGCAGCTCGATGTTACCGGCCTGCCGGATCATCAACTCTTTGCCTGGGTTAAGCTGACCCCGCTGGATAAGCTGGACATCATCCTGAGTCAGGAAGCTCGCAGCGACAGCCTCAGTAGCTCCAGAGGTACTCAGGTAGCCAGTGGCTTTGGTGTGACCGGCATTCGCTTCGATTATCGTCTCTGGCAGGGGCTGAGTGTTAATGCCTCGGTCAATAATCTGTTTGACCGCAACTATGCCTACAGTGAGGGCTTCCCCGAGGAGGGACGTAACTATTGGCTGGGAGTGGAGTACCGTTTCGGTCGTTAAGCCTTTCAAGGGGAGAGAAAACGGAAGAACCCGGCTATGACCGGGTTCTTTGTTATCTAATAGTGTTTGTGCTCAGAGAGCGTTAGCGCAGCAGAATAAACAGCAATGGCAGCAGGATGCCCGTGAGAGTCAGCCAGGTCTTGCGGCTCTTGAGCAGGTTGCCACTACGCAACATCACCAGCGCCGATAGCGCCAAAAACAGCAGCATGGCGGCATAGATGTCGGCAATCCAGGTCCAGGCGTCACGGGCATGGTTAAGATGCAGATAGTTGAGTGCCTGCAGTAATGGCCTGCTGTTTACTATCTCGGCCGAGACTGTGCCGGATACCAGGTTAGCGCTCAGTTGGCTGCCATCTTTGAGAAAGACTTGGTACTCATTATCGCTGGCACGATAACCGCTGCGGATATTATCCTGCAGCGAAAAGTGGCGGCTCAACAGGCTTTGAATGTCACTGTTACCCAGTGAAGGATTCAACCCTTCGACACGGCTCTCACTCTGGGTTATCTGGTAGTTGGGGTTCCAGTCATTGATGTGATTGACGGCAATTCCCGAAATGGCATACACCAGAGTCATGCCTATGCACAGATACCCTATGTCTCTGTGCAATAAACGGATCCTTTTGCGCAGCTTGTTACTCAGCATCACGGATTTCGACTCCGTATGGATGCAACTGATAGAAAGTCACTGCTTGAGTTACGGACTCAGGATCGAAGGGCTTGTTGTGTTGCTGGGCCTGATGCCCGAGATAAGCACGGGTCTGTTCGAGATCCAGCTCAATTGCCTCTAACGCTCCGGTAGCATAGGCTTTTTGCCCACGGGCACTGACGGGAAAGACCATCTCGCCGTCGCGAACCTTGACTCTCAATCGATCAAAGCTGTCGTCGGTTGCCAGTTCCATCCAGCAGCCCCGCTTGCTGCACACTGAGACTATGGTGCCTTCTACCGTGAGCTCCTTACCCACATAGTCATTCGGCGATGCCATCAATGTGGAAATGGGCACGAAGATATTCAGATCGACCGGTTCGCCGAACAGGTTGTCGGCACTGTAGGCCAGAGGGGAAATAAACAGGGCTGCCAATAAGATTAACTGATTGAAACGCATGGGAGGTGACCTTTGTAGTTGAATTTTTAACTGATAATACTGGGTATTTGTATGACGATACTGTTGAAGCGAGCACAGGTGTAGCAGTATTTATGGCATTGAAATTCAAATATGCGAGCGGGTTGGCACTTTGCCGATTAGTCAAGGTTATCTGTTTATTTTCAATAGGGTTTCCAATATGTTCAGATTAGCACCTGCGCTCAGATGAGAGCATAGTCCGAGACTGGTCAGAGTGCGGCCTAACGTGAAACAATAGTGTGACTGAAACATGAAAGGAAAACACATGCAGCCTATTTTGATCACCGGTATAGGAAAGCGTCTGGGACTGGCAATGGCCAAGGACTTGATGGCTCAGGGCTATCCACTTATCGGTACCTATCGCAGCCACTATACTGCTATCGAGGATCTCAAGGCCGCGGGCGCCGAGCTGTATCGAGTGGATCTTTTGCAAAATAGCGAGATCAAAGCCTTTATTGCCGAGGTAAAAAACAAGCACGAGTCTCTGCGGGCAATCATTCACAACGCCTCGGATTGGATGCCGGAGCGGCCTGACACAGACGCCGCAAAGGTTTTTGACAGCATGATGCAGATCCACGCCTCTGTGCCTTATCAGTTGAATCTGGCACTGGCGCCGCTACTGGAGACTGATGAGATAGGCTGCCGGGATATCATCCATATCAGCGATTATGTGGCGCAGAAGGGCAGTAAGAAGCACATAGCCTATGCCGCCAGTAAGGCAGCGCTGGATAATTTGACCCTGTCATTTGCCGCCAAGCTGGCGCCGGGTGTCAAGGTCAACGGCATAGCGCCGGCACTGATGCTGTTTAATGATCAGGATGATACTGCCTACCGGCAAAAGGCGCTTGCCAAGGCATTATTGCCCAAAGAGGGCGGTGAGCAGGAGATGCTGACCGCGGTGAAGTATCTGATGAGCAGTCGCTATATGACCGGCCGCACTCTGTCGCTCGATGGCGGGCGGCCACTCAAGTGATTCAATGCAGTAAGGGGCAACTGGGTTTTAACGCCAGTACATCGCAGCGCAGCTGATTGAGCATCTGTTCTGAGGCGTGGCCGTTGAGTTCACTCAACAAGCCCCTGTGTTCGGCCGCCCCCATGATGACTATGTTGCTGTGCCATTTTTGAGCGGCTTCCGGCACCACATGATCCGGCATGCCGCTGGCCAGATGTAACTGTTCGTCACTCAAGGCCAAAGGCCTGGCAACCTGTCGCAGTTTTTGCCACTGGTTGTCCTTTAGTGAACGACAGCCGAGTTGCTGGTTATCGAAGGCCATGCTGATGTCTGCTTCCTGATAGCAATTGAGCAGATGTAATTTTTGCTTTAGTAATCCGGCAAATTCATTGGCTTGTAGTAACAAGCTGTGATTGAAATGGGCATGATCTTCCGTGTCTTCATCCAACTCCAAAGCCGCCAGTAACGACCCTTGTTGTTCCCAAGGGGAGTCGCTGACAAACATCACCGGCAGAGACACACGTTGCAGCAGTTGCCAGTCATAGGTATGGCCCAACTCACACTGCAGGGCTGAGTAACTGTGATGCTCTACCAACAGCAGATCGTAATCTGCTTGTTTGAGCTCAATAAGAATGGCGGTCGGCAGATCCTTGGCCTGACATTGCTTCACGCAAAGGTTCAACTCTCTCGATGGATAATGGGGGCGTTTTTCTCTTAGATGGGAAACCAAGGGCTGTGGATGCACTTTTTGCTGTAACCACTGACCAATACCCTGATACTGGGGTGTTTTGACTCTGAGTAATGTGAGCTCGGCATGGCTGGCATTGGCCAGTTGCACCGCCTTTCTCAGGGCCAGCTTTCCTCTATTGCTGTCGTCTGAAACGGCCAGCAGGCGTGTAAAGACACTCATGATCCTATCCTCGAAGCCAAGTCTAATCTTGGCTTCGTATAAGTCTAGTCATACCAGGCTACGCCATCAGATCCTTTTGCTCTTGAAATGCCTGTCAATAGTGGCTTTTGCTCTGTTTGGTTGCTTAGGCTTGGTTGCAGATCAGTGACTCCAGCAGCTGATATTTACGGCAGGCAAAATGACGGAATGATTCACTGATAAAGCTGATTAACCAGTCGGACTCCACTGAGCCGTAGCGAGCGGAAGAGATATAAAGTTTATAAATAAACTCTACATCGGATAGACTGCTTGGTGCTTTCAGTACACAAAGCTCAGTACCTATTTCTTCCAGAGGGAAAGCCAGTGCCGAGGTATACACCAGGGCGTTACTGCTCTTCAGCACTTCGATTATCTCACCGATGCTGCTAATTTTGGCTCTGATCTTGAAGTCCGGGAACTTGAGCTTCATGGTCTTTTCGATCAGGGATTGTCCATAGGAGTTGAAACCACACAAGTCGTGCAATACCACGGGGAAATCCAGTAGATCCTTTAGATCAATATGTCCTTTCTTCGCCAGGTAATGATCATGACGCATAAAAAAATACCTGCAACAGGGCAGTAGATCCACCTTATAGAGAGAACTGAGCGAGGTTTGGTTAACGTGAATACCAAAGTTGATAGAACCGGTGAGAATTTCATCAAAGCTATTTTGATTCCAACTACGGGTACAAAGTACCATTCTAGGCGCGATTTGATTGGCTTGTTCTATTAACTCTGGAAACCAGTTACAGATAGTATTATCGGCCGCAAGCCATACTTCCTTATCGATGTTCATAGGTGAAAAGTCACAACTGTTTAGCAGATCATCCTCAATCCTTAATATAATATCCTGAACAGTGCTTTTAATTCTGTTGCACTTTTCTGTTGGGGTGAAGCCGTATTTTGTTCTGACAAACATTTCATCATTAAATATCTGTCTTATCTTTTTTATATGATAGCTAATTCCGGATTGAGTCAACCCTAATTCTTGGGCGGCAATACTGGCATTTCCATGTTCCAGGATAAGCCTTATTAGTTGAAGGTGAATTAGAGATAGGTTGTTTATGTCAGCTTTGTTCATGGCCTGTTCCCCTTTTTATATAAGATAGTATATAAAATGGAGATTTACTGTGACCCGTGTCCATCAAGAGTGATATGTGTTTTAATGTTGCCAAAGATAATAATGTGATCCTTATTACCTTTGGCATGCTTTATGTGTTATTTATTTGGTTTTTTCTAAAATTGATATCCTAGCTCGAATAACAGTTCGCCTCCATGGTGAATTGAACCGCCCCAAGCATCACGATACTTATATGCCAATGACGCTGAGGCTTGTGGTAGGAATTGATAATCTAATCCCAAAATTGCTTGATAACCTGAATCCCGATAAAGGAAAGTTGCCACTTGTTCATCACTGCGATCGAATTGGGTCTCAAAGTAAAATTTACCCAGTAATTCTTGAGTCACAGGATAAGCTAATTGCACCACGGCGGCATAACCACTGCTGCCATTAAAGTCTTGCTGGGAGGCATCCATATCGCCCCAGGCGTAGTGGGCGCCTATCGCCATGGTTCCTTTGAGCTTCTGCCATTGGATGTCGTAAGACAGGCCGTAGTAGAAGTTTTCTTCGGTACGGTTTTTATTGTTGGCCGTAAAAGACTGTAGCCAAAGGTTAAAGGGGGTATCGCCCAGGTTATAGTCCAGTTTTAGCCAGGACTTGACGGTAGCACCGGCCTTATTGCCTTGCTGATTGTCATTGTCGTCCAAGGGGTTTTCCAGTGTCAGCCAAGCTGCAAAATCGCCCCAACTGGCGCGGGTAGTGTTGGTAAAACTGAGATAACTCTGGCTGTAGAGATTGGGGTTATTGTCTTTGGCATCCAACAGGTGTTCATAGCCGACTTTGATGCCATTTTGTTGTTGGAACACCTCGGCTTGGGCCGTGGGGATCAGTAGCAACAAGGGCAATAGCCGTAGTAATGAAGTCCTTACTAACATGGTGTTACCTTAGGCCGGGAAGCTCCCGGCCGTTAAAGTCAAATCAACGTCCGAACATCTTCGCCGGTTCGATAAACAGGCCGCGGTAATGGGGCTGGCCCGCCTTGTCGGAAAGGACATCGATTTCCAGTTTCACTTCCTTGGTGCGGTAATCAATCTCATTGAATTTGCCTGTGACTCTGCCGGGCTCAAACAGATTGATAGAGCCACCAAAACCAAAGATGGTGTTGTGGTCGGCAACGTATTCCACGTTGGAAGTGATAGGGCTATACCACTCGTAGCCCCGTTCTTTACCGTATTCCCAGATTTGCTGCACTGTCATATTGTTTTCGTCGATTTTGTATTCCACAAAGCGACTGTATTTCTGGGTGGGTAAAGCGGGTTGGGTATAGTGGCGACCATCACCGTTATCAAACACAGTTAAGGTGCCTTTGCTGCTCAGCCAGGCTGTGTGCTGGGTATAGGTGAAGTCAAAGTCGCCTTGGCAATCACCTTGCTCAGAGCAAGCAATGGCTTTGCCTTTGGCATCGACGGGCTTAAGGAGCTTTTTGGCCAGTTCTCCCTTCCAGCCTATGCTGGGGGTGAGGATCCATTTGACCTGTTTATCGCGGGTGATCTTCACTACCCCTTGGTGGCGCAGCGACAGAATGATGCCGTCATCTTTGGGATCGTAGGAAATGGAGTTGACGTGGGCCCAGTTACGACCTGCGGCTATACCTGGAATATCGCCATAGGGCGCATCTATCTTCATTTCACCGGCGGCTTGACCGGCATGGTCGAGATCCACGTTGACGCAAACAGCGCCCATATCCAAGGCCTTGAGCAAGGCATCACGGTAGGGGTCGAGAATCTTATTGAGATCCCAGACATCAACCAAATTCCCCTGTTGGTCTACCTCGAGGATATGGTCCCTGACGGTATGCACCTTGTCCCCTTGTGGGTTGACATAGTTGGTCTTGGCGCCCCTGAGTAATAGGTTGCCATTGGGCATAGTTATGCTTTCATGGGACAAGTCCTGATAGCCCCTTGGGATCTTGAAGTCGACTATCTTACCCATCAAGTCCAGATATCCGAAATGTTGACCTTGGACAAAGCTCAGATTACCGCGGCCATCCTTTCTCAATCCCATCAGATAGCCGCGCTTGTTTACGTCGATATCACGGCCATTATAGGTGGCATCCTGATCCAACCACCAACGTGTTTCACCTTGTGTATCAATGATATAAGTAAGAGGGGCCATGTCGAATGTCATGGCGCCCAATGCTGGGGTCGACTCGAAAATACCGGCATCCTTCCCCTTGACTCCGGACCAGTGCAGATCTGAACCTTGGAATACCATGGTATGAGAGTTCACCATTAACAGTCTGTCTTTAAAATTTTTATCGACTTTCTTGACCTTTACTTCCTGCATCGAAGTAATATTACGGTTATCTATGTACTTGTTCTCGAGTGCACTGGTGAGAATTTCATATTTATCGCTATATTTCTTACCGTCGAGAGTGAAGTTAACACTGACCTGATTCTTATAATCGGCATAGAGGCCGAAAATAGGAATACCGTCATGTCTGTTAATAGTTTTGGGACCGACCGGATAGGAAATACTGACTCCATTCTTACCTTTTCCGGCCACGGTAACGTTAACATCGGACACTCGCTTGCTACCCAAATCGACTAGGGCAGTGAGTGGCGAATTACCATAGGGGTTGACAATAATCCCTCCTAAGTTTCCAGCTGGCGGTGCTGGGTAAAAACCAGCAGCAGAGACAGAAGCCGATAAACCAATACCTAATACTACAGCCAATGAAGTGAGTGACTTTTTCATATCATCATCCTTTGTTTTTAATTGACGCTTATTAATTAAGTTGAACGGAGAAATTTAATTTGAGGTCATAGTCACATTTGGCGTTTTTAATGTTTGGTTAATGTTTTGTTTGTGCTCTTGTTTACGTCTTGACTTATCACTTCAAAAAATTTGATTTACCTTATTGGTTTGTTTGTAATTCATTATTTTTTGAAATCCATATTGGTTTATTTGAATTCTGTTGTTTATTTTGTTGTTACTCACAGTGTCATTAATTATCTGGGGTGGCTTGTTGTGATTGGTTTTTATATTGGCATTATGGGGTTGAATCTGAATTGATGGATAAGAGGTCGAAAATGAAATTTATTAAAAAAATTGTAGTGGGTGCTTTTCTACTGGGAAGCTGCAATGCAATGGCATTGGATTTGGAAGAAGGAAACCATTATCAAGTTTTACCGGAAAATGTTCAGTTTCAGGTTAATAAACAGGTAACCAAAATTTTTTCTGTCAACTGCCCGTTCTGCTACAAGTATGAGAAGTCTGTTGTTCCCGGGATGGTTAAAAATTTGCCATCCGGCGTGGATTACGATGCTTATCATATTTCCAGTAAATCGCCTTTTGGTGCCGAAGCCTCTGAGGTCTTGGCGGTGGCCAAGGTGTTAAGTGAAGACAAATATAAAGCCGCCAAAATGGCTTTATATGCCAGGATCCACGATAAGAAGGCCAAGTTTACCAGTGGTGATGAGCTCATCCGTTTTGGCCTGAGTCAGGCCGGGATCTCGCAAGAAGAGTTCAACCGTCTCAAGGGAACCCCTGAAGTGAAACAACTCTTGGCCAAGTGGGACCAAGGAATTGCCATCGCCAAAATCCAGGGGATCCCGGCGCTGGTGGTCAATGGCAAGTATCTGATCAATACCAAGTCGATTCGCAGTATGCCTATGCTGGACGAAATGATCCTTGAATTGTCCAAGAAGTGAGGATAATGCAGATGAATCTTGTTAGCCGTTTGTTTGGGGAGTTTAAACAGGCTCCTTTATTAGCCCTGGGCCGCTGGCAGGCCCAGAGAGGTGTGTGGTTGCTGATGGCTGGAGCTGCGCTGTTTCTGTTGTTGTCGGCAATGGGGTATTTCCAGTGGTTCTTGGCGATGGATCCCTGTGAGCTCTGTGTTTATATTCGTTTTAGTCAGTGCTGTATCTTGATTGCCGGTATTGCCATGGCGATTAAGCCTTCCAGTCAATGGCTCAAGGTCTTGGGATTGGCGCTGGCTTGGTATGGTGTGATCCAGGGGATGCTCTGGTCAGTTGAGCTGCAACAGATACATGCCGCGGCGCACATGCTGGATGGTGGCGATATCTTTGCTACCGGCGGCGGTGGTGCCGCTTGTTCCACCGAGCCGCATTTCCCCTTGGGGTTACCGTTGCATGAATGGTTACCCTATGAGTTCGCGCCGACAGGGGGCTGTGGTGAAGATGATTGGTCACTGCTGGGAATGAATATGGCTGACTATTGCATCATAGCCTACAGCATTTTCAGCCTGGCGCTGGGTGCCGTCACCCTGGGCTGGTTATACAGTTTGTTTACCAAGAGGTGAATCAAGGCGGCTCCCCCACCCAGTGAGCGAAGGTGAGGGAGCCTGTAAGGTTATGTTTGACTGCCCTTAGCTTGCTTAGCTTGGGCGATTGCGCTGTTTTGGCAGATCGCTCAGGTACTGGACAAACTCCACTTCAAACCCGGCCGGGTCGATAAAGTACACATTGCGGCGCCAGGGCTCGTCGGCTCCGTCTTTATCTATGCTATAGCCAGCGTCCTGCAGGCGCTCGATCACCCCGTCTATGTCAGCAGTGACAAAGGCGAAGTGGGCCAGCCCGGGTTGATGACCGCTCAAGTCGCGGTTATTGCCTTCGCCATTATCGCTGAAAGCCAGGTATTGATAGTCATCACCGAAGTGGAGCCATTTTCGTGGCTTGCCATACCAGCTTCCTTCTCCTTGGCAGCGGATCTGCCAGTGAGGAAACGCGGCGCGGTAAAAATCCAGGGTCTTGGGCAGGTCTGCAACCACCAGGTTCAGGTGTTCCAGTTGTATCATTTGCGTTCTCCTTGGTATTTGTCCTTTATTTGGGCCTTTTGTTTACATGCCGTAGCAATATTCCTGTTGTTTGGGAAAGGGGGCGTCCCTGTGGGCAAAACGTATCTGTGCCAGTGCGGCTGCATACTGGGCCAACATATGCAGGCTATAGCTGATCCTTTCTCTTAATCTGGCATCGCGGATGCTGTCGCATTCGGGGTTGAGCATTTTCTCGACATCGCGGACGATCAAATGATCCGGAACGGCCACCAGTTTGTTGTTTTTCATGGCGTTCATTCTCAATTCACTGATGGGATAGGCGCCGCTTATGCCTGAGACAACCGCAACCAGTAGCACTGGCTTATGGGCCGTATGTTGGCTGTCACACATCAGCAGAAAGTTCTTCAGCAAAGGTGTCGCCATGCCGCCCCATTCCGGAGTGATAAGCACCAGAGCATCGGCCTCAGTCACCTTGGCTTCTATCCGTTGCCAGTCGGCGCCCTTGTTTTGTTGCTCACCATCCCAGAAGGGAAGATTGAAACCGCAGAGCTCCAAATGCTCCGCCTCTGCGAGTTGCTTGGTCTTTATTTCCCGGGTGATGAATTCTGCGACCTTGGCACTCTGGGATTGGAAACGTTGGCTGGCGCTGACGACTAGGTATTTCATTTTAAGTAAACCTTTTTGTTTATTTATTATTTTATAAGGTATGTGCTTTACTTAATGATGTAAAGATAAAATAAACAAAAAAGTTTATTTATTCTGGATGCGGCGTCCTGATCCGGGCATAATCAGCGCTGGAGGTACCATGAAGACCACAGACAAGATAGTCGATATTCTCAAGTTGAACGGAGCCCAGACGGCCCAAAGCCTGGCCGCAGAGCTGGGGCTGACCAGTATGGGGGTACGTCAACATCTGCAAGCCCTTGAAGCCGAGGGGCTGGTGCGGACCGAAGACAGGGCCGAAGGCCGCGGCAGACCTGCACGTTATTGGACGCTGACCGAGCAGAGTCGCTCGCTGTTTGCCGACCGTCACGATGAGCTGAGCCTACAGCTGATAACTTCAGTGCGTCAGGTCTTTGGTGACGAGGGCTTGGATAAACTCATCAGTCACAGAGAGCAGCAAAGCCTCGAGAGCTATTCGAGCCAGATGGCCGCTGCCGCTTCCCTTGCCGATAAGCTGGAATGCCTGGCCGAGATCCGAAGCCGTGAAGGCTATATGGCGCAGATTGAAGTGGACAGTACCGGCTTTTGGCTGCTGGAAAACCATTGTCCTATTTGTGCGGCGGCCACGAGTTGCCAGAACTTTTGTCGCTCTGAGCTGGCATTGTTCCGGCAGCTGCTGGGGCCTGAGGTGGAAGTCAGTCGCCGCGAACACATGCTGGATGGCTCACGTCGCTGTGCTTATCGGATTGAAGCTAAAGGTACTTTAAACGATGCGCAGTAAGAGGGGGCGGCTGGACAGGTTTCTCGCTGGGCAACTGAATATTCCCCGCAAACAGGCCAGGCAATTGCTTGTCGATGGCAGGGTTTGGCTCGATGACGAGCAGGTGTTTGCCGCAGACAGGCTTATCCATGAGTTCAGTCATATTCGTTTCGATGAGCAATGGCTGCAGCGGCAAAACCCTGTCTATTGGATGCTGAACAAGCCTGCCGGAGTAGTGAGTGCCACTCAAGATCCCGAGCATAAAACCGTACTCGACTGCCTGCCCCCGGCGGCATTGGTGCCGGGGCTGCATATCGCCGGCCGCCTGGATAAGCAGAGTACCGGGTTGGTGCTGCTCAGTAATGACAGCCGCTGGACCCAGGCGTTGACCCTGCCTTCATCGAGTAAGGCCAAGCGTTATCGGGTGCGTCTGGCCAATCCGCTGGATGACACTTATATCGAGGCTTTCAGGGACGGATTTTTCTTTGAGTTTGAAAACGTCATTACAGCGCCGGCCGAACTGAGAATTTTGGCAAGCCATGAGGCCGAGGTGATACTCACGGAAGGCAAGTATCACCAGATAAAACGCATGTTCGGCCGCTTTCGTAACCCTGTGCTGGCGCTGCATCGCAGCCAGATAGGTCAGATAGTGTTGGATGACTCTCTGGCCGAGGGCGAAGCCAGAGAGTTGACCCGGGAAGAGGTGGAGTCGGTCGCTTACTGACGATTTTACTGACGGCTACTGAACTGCGGCGATAATGCTATCTATGGCCTGCACCACCTGCATACTGGCATCTTCCATCCGTTGCAGCGCCATCACCTGCTCTGTGGTGTCGCCGGCAGCGGCGTGCTCCAGCGCCAGGCGGCCACTCTCGTGCACCAATGCATGCGGCGCTTCCAACTCGCGGAAACCCGGGAGTGAGCTATAGAGGCTGGCGCCTTGTCCTTCGTAGTACCACTTACCCAAACGGCAGTCATGGTGGCTGTTTACCGGCTGATCAAAACACTGGTTTTGCAGCAGTTCATAGATATTCTGCTTCCATACCGCATGATCGAGCTTGGTGGTGTTGAGGAAAGACACTGTCGCGGCATGGCTGATCACCTGCTGCATCTGCGCCGATTGCGCCAACACCTGAGTGACCACAGTGTCTATCTGCACCGCTGAGCTGGCCACTTCATCGGCGCAGCCTTGGTTGTCATCTGTCAGGGTTCGTATGCTTTCCGACTGAGTGATGATCTGTTGCACCAACTGCTCTATCTGTTGGCTGGCGTCACTGGCCTTGGCCGCCAACTGCCGGACTTCATCGGCCACCACGGCAAAGCCGCGACCTGCCTCTCCGGCGCGGGCGGCTTCGATGGCGGCATTGAGCGCCAACAGGTTGGTCTGTGCCGAAATACCCTGAATGGCGCTGACAAACTGGCTGATGCTTTGGGTACTGGTATCCAGCTGCGCCACAGTGCTCAGGCTATGCTGTGACTGTGAACTGAGCAGATGGGCTCGCTCTCCCAGCCTGGCAACCGCGCTGCGGGTTTGCTCGAACAGGGCGTTGAGCTGCTGCAGTTTGCTCTGCTCCTCAAGCAGATGTCCGGCGTCTTCGGCCATGGCCTCGCGTACCGATTGCAACATGAGCCCCCCCTGGTTCTGGCAGGCCAGCATGGCGGCGAAGTCGCGGTTTTGCGCCAGTGCCTGGTCCCTTTCCTGTTTGAGCTGCCCCAGTTGCAGCTGCAGTTGCTCCAGTGTCGCCTGGTGCTGCTGGCCCTGTTCCTCGAGTCGTTGTTTCAATGAATCTATCTGTCGGTGAAGACGATGGTTAAAAAGCATAAAACTTCCTTGGATACAAATGGTTGCATTCTATTTATGGCTATTTTAAGCATAGGATTTGGCCCGTTCCCTTGGCGGGATCAAGCTCTCATTTACAATCAATATATAAAAACGCCACCCTAAGGTGGCGTTTCCAATTAGGCTTGGGCTTGTTGCATTCTCAGCAGCCACTTACCGTAGATATAGATGCCGACGGCGGAAATGGTGCCTATGGCGCCTATGATGTACCAGGCCATACCTATATTGTGGCTCTGGTAGAGGATTTCTGTCAGCTCGCGGCCACTTTGGCCGGTGAACTCAACCAGTTTATGAAAGGCTTCCCCCTGCGGAATGGCGGCCACATCGGTCTGTGACATGCCCTTATCCAGCAGCATCTCACGAGAGAAGATCTCTTTGGAGGCAAAAATTTCATAAAGTTTGGGGCCGAAATAGCCTTCCAGGCCCCAGCCAATGCCCTGTGGCAACATCACAAAGCCGAGGTACATGGCCTTCTTGCCTTCGGGGGCGATATTGCCCATAAACTCGTTCTTTTTTGGGCTTATCATCATTTCGCCGAGGGAGAACATGGCGATAGCCAACACTATAAACCAGGCCGCATGGGTGGCGCCAATCAACACAAAGGCAAATATAGACAGCAGACAGCCGGCCAACATGGCGCTGGTGATGCGGTACTTGGCGGTCAGGGCGGCTATCAGGAAGCAGCTGGTCATAATCAGACCCGCGTTGAGGTTGAGCATGCCTTCCGGCATCACCTTGGTGCCTTCGTTGTTCAGCCCGAGCCAGAATTGCAGTATGCCATTACTGGTGCCTTCAGGGCCAAACAGGCTGGTGACAATCACGCTGGTATCCACCCATTCGGCGATATGAATAGGCAGCACGTCAAACAGGGAGTTGAACAGGAACCAGAAGCCGGAGAACACCAGCATATAGTAGATGACTACCGGCTTTTTCAGCTCGCTCCAGGCATCTTTCCAAAGCATTTCCTGCTTGAGTTCGCCGGATTTGATCTTACGTTGCCGCTCCAGACGTTGCTCTTTACCCGGCTCTTTGTAAGTCAGCAGGAACAGGAAGTTGAGCGAGATAATGGCGGCGCAGGCGTAGAACACATTGTCCCAGGACAGCTGCCGCATATGCACTGCCACCAAGGGGCCAAGGAAGCCACCGATATTCACCACCTGATAGAAGATACCCCAGGCCATGGAGGTGTTGTTACGGTTGGTGGACAGCACCAGCGTCCCCTGGATGCCGGGCTTGAAGATGCCGGTACCGGCTGCCAGCAACATGGCGCCGAACAAAAAGCCCCAGAAGCTGGGGAAGAAGGCCATACAGAGGTAGCCACAGATCTTGATAATGGTTGAGGCAAAGATGGTCTCTTTGTAGCCGACCCTATCTGAGATCCCGCCGGTAAATACCGGCACAAAGGTCTGCAGTAAGGCCCAGACTGAAATAATGATACCGTAATCGCTGAGGCTGATACCTAGGCCACCTTCGGAAGCCGGTGCCTTGGCATAGAGTCCGGCACTGGCCTTAACGCCGTAGTAGGCGATACGTTCAACCAGTTCCATGCCGCCGACCAGCCAGAAGATATAGCTTAAACTGGCGATGGAGGCCCACATTCCCAGTTGCTTGACTTCGCGCAGGTCATTGCCCGCACAGGAGTTGGAGTCGCTCATACTCTTCCCTTGTCTGTATTATTATGTTTGTAGGTCTTTTATCAATTGCAGGCTAATGCCTTGTATCAAAAAAGGTGATAACCGCGACACTTTACCCGCTTTACTGTCAAACACCAAAAAACAAGCCTGATCAAATTGGAAAAATCACGATCTGCCTGGCAAAAACTGCTGCTCGTTTTTAACAATATTTATCATTTTCAATTTATTAACTTGGATAAATTGTTCGTGCCTTTGTAGCCTGAAGAGGGGGAGTGCTGACCGCGGACAATCTTTGGCTGCAATTGAGCGCGCCCAAGGGACTGAGTAAGGAGCCAAGATGCGAGTATTAACGGTAATGACTGTGGGCACTCTGTTGTTGTTGGGGGGCTGCTCTGAAGAGGCGGCAAAAACCGAGCCCGAGAGTCTGAAAGATGCTGTGGGAAGCCCTAATCCGGCAGCGGTATTTTGTGTCGAATCCGGCGGTAGGCTGCAGCTGGTTCAGGAACAAAAGGGCACAATAGGCTATTGTCACCTGCCGGATGGCAGCATTGTGGAAGAGTGGGCCTATTTTCGGGCCAATCATCCGCTAAATTGATTGGCCCGATTCCCTAAAAAGGGGTTAGAAACGGTAGCTGTAGGCCAGGTTGACAAAGTCGAGCCCAGGGTTGGGCTTGCTGAGGCCGGCATTGGAATAATGCAGGTAGGTGATGGAGACAGTCTGTTTGCGCTCCCGGCCAAATTTGAAGGCAAAGCCCAATCTGTCTTCAAACTGATAGTGTGAGCCGACATCCTTACCGGCAAATTGGCTGTCATCCAAGAGGGCAAAGCCGATCCCGGCCTCCAGATAAAAGTCCAGCCACTGCCCCCTCATCAGCGGATATCTCAATATGGGTGACATGGCCAGCACATGATTGACATCATGCTGGTTATTTTCGCCATATTCCCAAAAGTTAATACTGGCTTCCAGGGTCAGTTCCAAATCTTCACTGATAGGTGTCAGGGTATCCAGATACAGCTGATAAGCCAGTTTGATACCGTTGGCCTGGCCTTCGCCATGGATATAGTTGATTGCCACGCCCTGTTCGGCGGCGTTGGCATCTCCCGGCAATATAGAGCCCGGCAATATCAAGCTGAGCATGAGTGCCAGCAAGGGGAATCGTTTCTGTGAGTGTTTCATCTCGTTTCTGCCTCTCGAATGATGTCGGCAGTTTAAATCCGTAAAATCATAACAATGTCGCCATAAAGGCATTTTTCTGAATAAATAGAACTATTTACCTGTGCCAAATCGAATGCAAACCGAGCCTTGTTTGGGGTAAGCAAATGAGGTGGTTAGATTCAGTTGGTTAAGGCCAAGTGGATTTAACGCCTTTAAGGGGTATTACAGAGGGGATCTCGCTGTATGTGACTATTCTAACTCTGTTGGTATGCCAGGATTAGTCACTCAGACGGTGACAGTGTGTTGCATCTTGGCGGGCAATGCCGGCCGGCGAAAAGTCCGACCGATTGCGCTGCGAGAGGCTCAGCCAAGGGGCGGGCTTATGGCCCCTTGGGCTGAGCTAGTACAGCTGAGTGACCCATTGGTTAGCGAAATAGATTAAGCCCCATGGCGGCTTTGACATCTTGCAGTACAGCATCACTGATGGCTCTGGCTTCTTCCGTGCCCCGCTGCAGTATCGCCAGCAGTTGCCCCTTGTCTGCCATAGCCTGACTGCGCCGTTCACGCATGGGCGCGAGTAACTCCTGCAGGCAGTCGTTGAGTATCCGTTTGCACTTCATATCCCCGAGGCCTCCTCGGCGATAATGGGCCTTGAGCTCGGCTACCAGCGCCTTGTCCGGGTGGAAAGCATCGAGATAACTGAATACCGTATTGCCCTCGACTCTGCCCGGATCTTCTACCCTCAGATGGTTGGGATCCGTATACATGGAAAACACCGCTTGCTTGAGTTCGTCACTGCTCATTCCCAGTTCTATGGTATTGCCAAGGGATTTGGACATCTTGGCTTTACCGTCGAGCCCAGGCAGGCGGCCTGTGTCACTGAGAATAGCCTGACACTCCTTGAGCACTTCAGTCCCCACCAGATTGTTGAAGCGACGGACGATTTCATTGCTTTGCTCCAGCATGGGCAACTGATCTTCACCCACTGGCACATGAGTGGCGCGAAAGGCGGTAATATCAGCGGTCTGGCTGACGGGGTAGACCAGAAAACCCGCCGGGAGGCTGCGCTCAAAACCTTTTTGCTGAATTTCGGCCTTGACTGTGGGATTGCGCTCAAGCCGGGCAACCGTCACCAAGTTCAAGTAGATGCAGGTGAGTTCCGACAGCGCCGGTAGTGTGCTTTGCAGGCAAAAACGTGTCTTGATAGGATCCAGCCCGGCCGCCAGGTAGTCGGCCATGACTTCGAGAATGTTTTCGGTCACCTTGGCCGGGTTATGGCCGTTGTCGGTTAAGGCTTGATAGTCGGCAATCATCACGTTCTGATCGAACTCGTCCTGAACTTGGACTCTTTGCCTGAGTGAACCGACATAGTGACCGATATGCAGTTTGCCTGTGGGTCTGTCGCCTGTGAGTATGATCTGTTTCATCTTGTTCTCCTTGAAATTGCCGGAGCCATAAGACGTACAGATACACAAAGGCCGCCTTATGGCGGCCCGGAAGATATGATTTTACCTATGTTTAATCCTGACGCCGCCGGTTTGGGCTGCGCCACCAAGTCTGTAGCATGAGCAGTGAGTCTGCTGGGGAATACATAGGCTTTGAAATAACAATCGATTTAAAGACCCAAGGATAGTAAGGCTTGAGTCTGTGTTATGCAAGTTAATAAAGCTGGGTTATTTGTCAGGAGTTTGTGCCAGGTCAAGCATTTTCTGGCCCTAAGGTATAAAGTTAAAGAATAGTCACTCGGCAAGTGAGAGGTGCTTATGATGCGGTCCTTGTTTGCTGGCAGATCTTGGCTGTTCTTGGGTGTTGGCGCCAGTCTGCTGTTGTCGTTGGGGGTTGTGGGACGCTTTCCCGAGCAGGTGATGCAACTCAACCCATTGATGTTGTTGGCCAGTCTGCTGGTGGCTGTAGGAGTCGGCGTCTGGTCGGCGCAGCTTGGCGGCAAAGCCTTGTGGGTGGTGCCGCTATCTTTTGTGCTGGTGATGTTGGCCGGCACTTTGACGGCGCAAACCTCTGTGGCGCTTATCGTCAGTAAATCCTTTGTCCTCTTATCCATGTTTGTGCTCGGCATGTTGATTGCCGGCAATATCTGTTTTGCCACCCATATCGCTGCGGCCATGGTTGCCATGTTGGCATTTGCTCATGGCTACACCCTGGGCAGCACCAATCTGGGCGTAGCCGACTGGACCCTCAGTGGCTCCAATTTGTTTTTGGGCTATCTGGTGGGGATCGGCGCGACTGTGTTGATCCTCAGCATGGTGGGGGAGGTAACCTGTAAAGTGCTGGCCAAGAAACAACTGCAATACGTGCTCGGCACTTGTTTGTTGCTGGCCGGCTTGATGATGGTTGTGGCAGTGTGACGAAACAGAAACAACAAGGGCAAGTTCAATGAACCTGCCCTTGAGTCTTTATGCCGCTTGGGTAGCGGTTTGATTGGTCGGAGCGACAAGATTCGAACTTGCGACCCCTGCCTCCCGAAGACAGCGCTCTACCGGGCTGAGCTACGCTCCGACTCTGGAACCAGATGGTAAGTGAAGCTTAATTGGAAAAATGCCAACCAGGCCGCAAAATTATTCTCCGATGTGAGCTGGATAGTTGAAACGCTGAAAAAATCAGCATGCCATTACTCTCGGCTGAGCTCGATGATCCTGCTTATCAGGGCATAGAGGCCGTTGCTGCGGGATGGGCTCAGTTGCCCCTCCAAACCCAGTCGCTTGAGATAAGCCTTGGGCTCAAATTGCGCCAGGGTTTGGCTGTCGCTGTTATTCACCGCATGCAGCAACAGGGCGATTAGCCCCTTGACGATGCGGGCCTCGCTGTCGGCAATAAACAGATGTTTGCCCTCGACTTGGCAGTGGTAGAGCCAGGCGGCGCTTTCACAGCCGCGTACCCGGGCGGCTTCTGTTTGCAGCTCGGGTGGCAGGGCCGGCAACAGTTTGGCTCCTTGCATCAACTGGCGGTATCTGTCCTGCCAATTATTGGCTGAGGAAACGGCTTCAAATAAGTCGGCCAGGGGCGCCTGGGTTTGCTTGGCAAACTGGATAAAGTCGGCAGCAGTGAGTGTTTGCTCTGTCATGGTTCAGTATCCCAATAGTTCGGCGCTTGCCTTTAAGGCATCGAGAAAACGTTTGATATCTTGCTCATCAGTGTAGATCCCCACAGAGGCCCGGCAGCAGCCCTTGATACCCATCAGCGACATCAGTGGCATGGCGCAATGATGGCCGCAGCGTACCGCTATGCCTTGTTGATCCAGCAGTATGCCTACATCCTGGTGATGCTCACCCTTGAGGTTAAAGGCCACGGCGCCCAGATTATCCCTGTGAGCGCCGTAAAGTTCGACCCCGGCAATGGCGGATAACCCCTGTTGCAACTTGCTTAGCAGTTTTTGTTCGGCAAGTGCCAGGGCTTGTCTGTCCTGCTGTTTTAGAAAGGCGACGGCCTCTCCCAGACCTATGACCTCGGCTATCGGCGGGGTGCCGGCCTCGAGGCGGTTGGGCAAGTCGCCAAATGTACTGCCTTGGAAACTGACGGTTTTTATCATCTCACCGCCGGTCAGCAGTGGCTCCAAGGTGTCGAGCAATTCATAGCGGCCCCAGAGTACGCCTATGCCGCTGGGGCCATACATCTTGTGGCCGGAAAAGGAATAAAAGTCGCACCCCAGTTGCTGCATATCCAGCGGCAGATGGGCGACGGCCTGGGCACCGTCCACCACACTGATGGCGCCGGCGGCGCGAATATCCTGACACAGGGCTTGTATGTCATTGACTGTACCCAATACATTGGAAACATGGCTGAGGGCCACCAATTTGGGCTTTTGCTGGAGCAGCAGGCTAAAGGCCGCCTTATCGAGGCGCAGATCTTTATCCAGTGGTATGGGTTCCAGCCTGGCACCACTGCGTTTGGCCAGTTGTTGCCAGGGCAGCAGATTGGCGTGATGAGCGCAGCTGTCGACCAGAATGAGGTCATCCTTGCCAAAGCGCTCGCCAAGGCCCCAGGCCAGCAGGTTGATGGCTTCGGTGGTGCCGTGGGTGAAGATGATCTCTTCCCGCCGGGCAGCATGGATAAAATGCTGCAAGGCATCACGCACAGCTTCGTAGGCCTGGGTCGCCCGGGCAGAAAGCTGATGGGCCGCTCTGTGCACATTGGCGCAATCTTCACGGTAAAAACGCGCCATAGCTTCCAGCACCCGCTGAGGCTTTTGGCTGGTGGCGGCCGTGTCGAGATAGACCAGGGGATAATCCCCCAGCATTTGGGTGAGCGCGGGAAACTGGGCGCGCAACTGTGGAGTGCTCATTGCTGTGGATCTTCAATCAAAAGGGCGCACAGATCTTTATGGATTTGTGCGCCCAATGCAAGGCGAAATATCTCAGCCCTTAAGGACAGGGCAGGCGAAAGCGGCTCGACAGCGAGTTGAGTTCATTGAGCAGTTCATCACTCAGCTTAAGCTGCGAGGCGGCAATGTTCTCCTTTAACTGCTCCAGATTGGTGGCACCTATGATATTGCTGCCCACGAAGGGACGGGAGTTGACGAATGCCAGTGCCATCTGCGCCGGACTCAGGTGGAATTTTTGGGCCAGCTTGACGTAGGCTTCGGTGGCCTCAAGCGCCAACTCGGTGCCGGTATAGCGGGCGAAGCGCTTGAACAGGGTCAACCTGGCACCTGCTGGCCACTGACCGTCGAGATACTTGCCTGTGAGGGTACCGAAGGCCAATGGCGAGTAGGCCAGCAGTGGCAATTCTTCACGGTGGCTTATTTCACTCATGCCTACTTCAAAGCTGCGATTCAGCAGGTTATAGGGATTCTGCACGCTGACAATTCGCGGCAGGCCATGTTTCTCGGCCAGTTGCAGGTATTTCATCAGGCCCCATGGGGTTTCGTTGGAAACCCCGATATAGCGCACCTTTCCGGCGCGGATCACTTCGCTCAAGGCTTCCAGGGTATCCAGGATGGGAGTCATCGACTCCTGCTCCTGCTGCTCATAGAAGAGTTCGCCGAAGAAGTTACAGTTTCTGTGGGGCCAGTGGATTTGGTAGAGATCGATACAGTCTACGCCCAGGCGCTGCAATGATGCATCCACCGCCAGCTGGATATTGCGCCAGTCAAGTGCCATTTTACTGCGGATATAGTCACTCTTGCCGCCGGGAGCCGCCACCTTGGTGGCAATCACCAGGTTGTCTCTGTTGCCGCGGGCCTTGAGGTAGGCGCCAAGGATGCGTTCGGTCTCACCCTGAGTTTCGGGTTTTGGCGGCACCGGATACATCTCGGCAGTGTCGATAAAGTTAATCCCTTCGGCTAGGGCCATATCCAACTGGTCGAAGGCGTCGGCCTGGCTGTTTTGCTCGCCCCAGGTCATGGTGCCGAGGCACAGTTTGCTCACTTCCAGAGTGGAGTGGGGGATACGTCTGTATTCCATTGAAAGCTCCCGCTAATTTCCTTATCTGCAAGCTAACAAGCGACAGAGGTTGATTGTCAATAAATAAAACAGGTTTTTGTGTCACTTTTGTTGCTTGTGCCCGTTGCTGTAGAGAGGCGAAACACAGAAGTAATCGATGAGGGAAATAACCAATGACGAACTTATACCTTGTTTGAGCCCCTAAAGCTTGGTTCTGCTTTGGAGTCTGTGGGGCGTCAATCCACCGACCTCAGGATTGAGCGCCGAATTTTTTCTCTATTCAGACGATAAAACATTCTCGGCTCAGGCCAACTATTGGCATTAAACTTTGAACTCGCCAACGGAAGCCTGCAACTCTTCGGCGAGTTGTGCTACCTGGTGACTGGATTGGGCGGTCTGTTCGGCGCCTGAGGCAGTTTCTTCCGAGATCAGCGCGATCTGTTCCAGTTTTTCTGAAACCTGTTGACTGACCTGGTTCTGCTCCTGAGCCGCGTTGGCGATTTGGGTGCCGGCATCAAAGGCTTGATGTACAGATGTGCTGATGGTTTCCAGAGCCTGATTAGCTTGCTCTGTCTTGGCGACGCAGGAGTTGGTCTGGGCGCGCCCCTGTTCCATGACAGCGACTGCTTCTTGGGTGCCTGTTTGCAGCACCTGGATCATCTGCTGGATCTCTTGGGTCGACTCCTGGGTACGGGATGCGAGATTGCGTACCTCATCGGCGACAACGGCAAAGCCGCGTCCCTGTTCACCGGCCCTGGCGGCCTCGATGGCGGCGTTGAGTGCCAGTAAATTGGTCTGCTCGGCAATGCCACGAATCACATCCAGAATTGAGCCTATGGCGTCACTGTCGGAGTGCACCTTGTTAATCACTTCTCCTGCCTTGGCAACTTCCTCAGCCAGCGCTTCTATGGTGCGACGGTTTTCCTCGGCAATGATTCGCATATGCTGAGCTTCTTCATCGGCCTGTTTAATCTGGCTCAGGGCGTGATCGGCGCTGTGGGATACCTGCTGGGCACTGGAGCTCAGCTCTGTGGTGGCTGTGGCTACCTGATCCACCTGACTCTTCTGCTCCTGGATCCCGATAGTGGTTTGTGAGGTGACCGCCGAGGTTTGTTCGGCAGCGGCTGCCAATTGGTTGGATCTATCCAAAATGCCGCGAATAAGGCCTCTGAGACTGTCGATAAGGCGGTTACAGTTGCGGGAAAGCTCGGCAAACTCATCCTGGCCAGAGTCGTCCAGCTTATGGGTCAAGTCACCGGAAGCGAGGATATTCAATGCTTGATTGATACGGTTGAGTGAGGCGGTAAGAGGTTTCACCACGGCAATACTCACTGCGATGGCAACCACTATTGCCACCAGCACCACCAAAAGGGTCTGCATACTGGCCGAGTCGATACTAGCCAGGGTTTTGGCGTTGATCTCATTGGTCAGGGTTTCGATGGCTCCGGAAAGGGCAGCCATTGCCTGATTGACATTTTGTTTGTCGGTTTCCACCTGAGCCAGTGCTGCCTGAGTACTGGCTTGAAGTTCAAGTTGGGTCGCTTTCTGGGCCTGAATCGAGTTATTGCCCTTAAGATGCTGGCTGAGCTTGCCAAGCTCGGCGTTTATTTCGCTGAGCACATCGGCATCAATGACGCCGGCGCCATGGCGACCGATGTACTCCAGTTTGGCCTCGGCTTCGTTGCTGATATAGCTAAGTTCTTTGACTATGATTTCGTACTTGCTGCGCTCTTCGGTAGCCACCAGATCGTAAACAGTGCTGATCACATTGGTGACATTGCTGTCCAGTGCTGCAGCTGAGGCGGCAATTTCCCGCTCAGTGGTGTTTTCACTTTGCTCAAGATCCATCAGGTCCAGCAGCAAACTGGCGGCATCATCGGCGGTTGTTTCCAGTTGATCTCGCTGTTCATTGAGGCTTTCCTGCTGTTCCAGCGCTCTGAGGTGGTCAGCCATCATGCGTTCGCTGGTGTTAATAAAAGCCTGATAATTGCGCTCTACCTGGGGCAGGATCTCTTTGAGCCCGGGCTCCTGCTGTACCAGCTTCGACAGACTGGCAAATTGCGCCTTGAAGCTTTGCTTTTGACTGGCAAACTGCTGTTGGAGCGGCGGAAGCTTATTGGCCTTGGTGACATGGTAGCCTACCAGAACCAATCTTTGTTGTTCGCTGAGGGTCTCACTCAGCGAGCCGGTTGATTTCAGTGCCGGAATACTCAGTTGTTGCAGAACTTCGGTGGTGTTTTTCAGTTCATTGTTGGTGAACCAGGAAACAGCACCAAGCAGAATCAATAGCAGGGTGACTAAGGCAAACCCTGCTATGACTCGGGTCGCTACGTTCAACTTCATAGGCTACTCCGGAAAAGGTTATGGTTTTTCTCTTGGAAAAATCTTTTAGTTTTCATAGGCACGTTACCAAATGGTTATCGGCGTATGTTTGCTAAGCTTAACCTTTTTTTAACCTGGATTGGGTAATTTTTTGATCTGATTCCAGGTGCCAGAGTGTTAGGTGTTCTCCCCAACAGCAGCCGGTATCCAGCGCCTGCAGTTTTTTACCGTCGACTTTACCCATCAGGGCGGCCCAATGGCCAAAGACCTTGGTGTAGTCAGCGGTGTTGGATGGGAATAAAAACCAGGGTTTGAGATTGGGGTCGTCACATTTGGTCGGCGGCACTTTGCAACTGAAATCCAGAGTGCCGTCGAGATAGAGGTAACGCATCCGGGTCAGGGCGTTGATACAGTACCTGAGTCTGGGCAGGCCGCTGAGCGCATCAGACCAGTCTTCCGGCTCTTCTGTGTACATCCGGGCGATGAGACTGTCTAAATAGTCGGCTCGCTGCAACGCCTGGCTGACGGCATTCGCTTCCTGGCGTAAGGTTTGGATATCCCACTGGGGCGGCACGCCTGCATGGGTCATGATGAGTTTATGCTCGGGCAACTCGCGCATTAGGGGCTGGCTTCGAATCCAGTCAATGAGGCTGCCGATATCCGCCGCTTCCAGCAGCGGTTGCAGCTTGTCGCTGGGTTTGACCCGTTTGAGCCCGGCCTTTACCGCCAGTAGATGCAGATCATGGTTACCCAGCACAGACTTGGCCGAATCGCCGAGGTCGCGGAAGAACCTCAAGGTCGAGAGAGAATCCGGACCGCGGGCGATCAGATCGCCGACCGCCCAAAGCTCGTCCCTGGAGGGATTAAAATCGACTTTCTCCAGCAGGCGTTGCAACTCGTTGAAACAGCCCTGAATATCGCCGACAAAATAGTGAGCCACTGTTACCTGCCCATCAGTGTACCTGGCCGGGTACGGCCAGGCGGAAAGGAGGGATCTGGGCGTAGAAACTCTCGCCCGCATCGGTTTCCATCAGATAACGGCCTTCCATAAATCCCAGCGGCGTTTCCAGCACTGTGCCGCTGCTGTATTGGTAGGCGGTATTGGGCTTGATCCTCGGGGTCTCACCGACGACACCGGCGCCCTGGACTTCACTTTGTTGGCCATTGCCATCAGTTATCACCCAGTGGCGACTCTTGAGGGTCGCTGCCTCATCACCCAGGTTGATAATAGTGATGGTGTAACTGAAAAGATACTTGTCTTCATCCGGCGCGGACTGGTGTTCTATATACTGGGTCTGCACCTCGACTCTGATACGGCTCTTCTGGGGATTCATCTTAAGTTCCTGGCCAAAATCTCTGATGGAAAGGAAGGACGCCGCCCGGCGTCCGGATGTTATGCCTGACGGTCGCTCAGCAAGTTGGCGATGGCAACATATTGCTCGACGCTGATCTGCTCGGGTCTGAGGCCGGGATCAATTCCCAGGGCCTCATAATCGGCATCATCAAGTAGCCCCTTGAGGTTATTTCTCAGGGTCTTGCGGCGCATGTTGAAGGCGGTGCTGGTTACCTTGCTGAGCATGGCAACGTCTTTGGCCGGCCAGGGTTTGGTTTCATAGGGCACCAGGCGCACCACGGCGGAATCGACCTTAGGTGGCGGCGTGAAGCTGCCCGGTGGCACTTCCAGTACCGGCACTATCTGGCAATAATATTGGGCCATGACGGTCAGGCGGCCATAGGCCTTGCTTCCCGGGCTGGCCGAAAGCCGCAACACCACCTCTTTTTGCAACATGAAGTGCATGTTGGTGATCTGCTCGGCGTATTCGAACAGATGGAACATCAGCGGTGTGGAGATATTGTATGGCAGGTTACCGAAGACCTTGAGCTTCTTGCCTTCTACCATCAGTTTGTTGAAGTCAAACTGCAGGGCATCACCCTGATGAATTTCCAGTTTGTCTTTCAACACAGGATGCTGCTTTAGACGCTCCACCAGATCTCTGTCCAGTTCGACCACGGTCAGCTTGTCGATGGCGCTGGCCACAGGTTCGGTCAGAGCCGCGAGACCCGGGCCGATTTCGACCATGACATGCTCATTATCCGGGGCGATAGCCGCCACAATACGGTTGATCACATTGTCATCGGTCAGGAAGTTTTGTCCGAAACGTTTTCTGGCGGTATGGCCTAAGTGTACTTTATTGCTCATTGATACTCAGTTGGATCAGTTTTTACCGGCCAGTTCTATGGCCTTGTTGAGTGCACAGACGAAGCTGCCGATATCGGCCTTGCCTGTGCCTGCGAGTTCCAGCGCCGTGCCATGATCCACCGAAGTGCGGATATAGGGCAGGCCCAGAGTGATATTAACCGATTTGCCAAAGCCTTGTGACTTGAGCACAGGCAGGCCTTGGTCGTGGTACATGGCCAGCACCACATCGGCGTCTTGCAGATACTTGGGTTGGAACAGGGTATCGGCAGGCAGGGGGCCTATAATGCGCATCTGCTCCTGCTCTCTGAGCTCGTTCAGCGCCGGGATGATCACATCCAGCTCTTCCCGTCCCAGATGGCCATCTTCACCGGCATGGGGGTTGAGGCCACAGACATAAATCTTGGGGTTGTCCAGGGCAAACTTATTCACTAAGTCCTGATGCAGTATCTTAATGATCTGATGCAGGCGTTCGCGGGTGATTGCCTTGGAAACGTAAGCCAGTGGAATGTGAGTAGTCACCAGGGCTACCTGCAGACCAGGGCAGGCGAGCATCATCACCACATCCTGGCAACCGGCCTGATGGGCAAAGAACTCGGTATGACCGGAAAAAGGGATCCCGGCCTGATTGATAATGCCCTTGTGGACCGGGCCTGTCACCACGGCATCAAACTCGCCGTTCATGTTTTTTTCACCCGCATAGCGTAGGGTGTCGACCACATAGGCGCTGTTTTGCTCATTGAGCACGCCGCAGCGAGGCTCACAGGCCATGGGGAAGGGCACTATGGTTAAACTACCGGCTTGTTGTGGTTTGGCTGCTTGGCTTGGCTGATAAGGCTTGAGCTGGAGACTGAGCCCCAGCATCTTGGCGCGCGCCTGCAATAAGGCAGGATCCGCGCACACAACCAGCTCGGCCGGCCAGTCGCGCTGCGCCAGCTGTACTACCAGATCCGGGCCTATGCCGGCAGGCTCTCCGGGGGTAATGGCAATACGTTTAATATCCAAGCGACTTAACCTCTATCAGTTTCTGGGTCGAAGAGTTCAATGTATGCGTCGGCCCGCATTTCGTCCAGCCAGTTTTGTAACTCTTCATTGAATTTGCGGCGGAAGATCAACTGATGCGCACGGTTGGTGTTGAACTGATCTGTGGCATCTGTCTTGCGTCTCTCTTCCAATTGAGTGATGTGCCAGCCGTGAGTTGAACGGAACGGCTCACTGATTTCACCCTGCTTCAGGCTGTTAAGTGTCTGGGCGAACTCGGGCACATAAATGCTTGGGTCGGCCCAACCCAGCTCACCGCCTTTGGTGGCGCTGCCGGGATCTTCCGAATACTGGCGCGCCAAATCTTCAAACTTGGCTTCACCGCTGCGGATCTGCTTGAGGAACTGCTGCAGCATCGCCTTGGCTCTGTCTTCAGACAGAATCGGTGACGGTTTGAGCAGAATATGGCGGGCTTTGACTTCCTCAACTTCCTGGGTCTGCAGGCCGCGGGCGTCCATGATTTTGATGATATGGAAACCGGCACCACTCTTGATGGGGCCTATGATGTCGCCTGTTTTGGCATCTGTGATGACTTCGGCAAACAGAGTCGGCATCTCATTGATGTTCATGTAGTCCCAGATACCGCCTTCCAGTGCCTTGGGGCCTGCTGAGGAAGCAATGGCGGTTTCACGGAAGTTTGCGCCGGATTTCAGACGTTCCAATACGGCATTGGCACGTTTACTGGCCGCTTCCAATTGCTCTGAGCTTGGGTTGGAAGGCACTTCAATCAGTATATGGCCAACCTGATATTCCACGTCTTTCAGGCCCTGTTCTTTGATCAGTTTCACCAGGCTGTTGATCTCCTGGGGCGAAACCTGGATTCGGCGTTGCACTTGAATGCGCTGGATTTCACCCAGAGTCACTTCTTCACGCAGTTGTTCGCGGTATTGACTGAAGCTATTGCCATCGGCTTCAATCTCGGCGCGCATCTGGGCGACACTCATGTTCTGTTGCTTGGCGATATTTTCTATAGTTTGATCCAGCTGCAGATCCCCGATATGCAGGCCGATACGATCGGCCATCTGCAGTTGCAGACGGGTCAGGATCAAACGCTCAATAACCTGGGTACGCAGTGCCTGATCTGAAGGCAGACTCTGGCCGGCGGCTTTGGCGTTGGCCTTGACTGTGTCGACCATGTTCTGGACTTCACTTTCCAGCACTATGCCGTCGTTGATTTGCACCGCAACGCGATCCAGCAGTTGTGGTGCAGCCAGGGAAGCCTGGCTCATGACTAGAGCAAAAAATCCAAAAATCAGTTTCTTACAGGGTTTCATCCACAAAATCCTTGCCACATTTTCGTTTCGTTGGCCGCCGATGGCAGCGGCCCGGGTTGTCCAGATTGGACTCTCTGTCCTGTCCGAGGTTCAGCAATCTACCACAAATCTTGATTAATTCCTCAGATAAAGTGGTTTGCGGTAGTTGAACAGACCTTCATCCAACATGTCGTTGACCCCCAGCGGGCCTGAGCCGCCGAGACCTTTGATCACAAAGTTGAGGTAGACGCCGGTTTCGAACATTTCGCGTTCGTTGGGGGCCGCACTCCTGAGGTCGTCCTCATAGTTGGTCTTGATGCGGTAGTGGTAGCTCAAACGCACTGCCCAGCAGCATGATTCGTACTGGAAGCCGGTATAGCTTTCCACTGAGCGTTCCTCTTTAAGATCGTAATACCAGTTGCCGACAAAATAGAGTTCATCGGTAATAGGCCAGGTAGTACGGAAACCAGCCTGGGAGATATCCACTCTGTCGTTGGTGTTACTGTTGAGCAGATCCGGCACATAACGATAGCTGAACTGCAGCAGTTTGTTAGGGCCGGGGCGGTAGTCCAGAGATGCTTCGCTCTTCTTGTTGGAGCTGTTACGGGTATCGTATTGAATCGCACCGCTGACAAACCAGTCTTTGTAGACTCTGGCATCCAGCTCAGCGGCCAGTACCGAGGTGGATGGCTGCTCTGTGAGGTCATCTTCATAGAGGCTGACCTTGCTGTCGTCGAAGTAGATGATCTGGCCCAGGCTGAACTTCAGTTGTTCCAGGTTACGTTCATCAAACAGGCGGGTGGTCAGACCCAGGGTCAACTGGTTGGCATCGGCGATGCGGTCCAGCCCCGAAAACCGGCGGTCGCGGAACAGACCGAAATAGTCCTGTTGCAGTTCACCCGTGTCATAAAGACCGATTTTGGACTGGTCTTCATAGCCGACATACAGATACTGGAACTGAGGTTCCAACGTCTGGCGATAGTTCTGGTTAAAGTAGTCGGTATAGCGCTCGAAGTTTATCTGACCGTGAATCCTCACCTGAGGCAAGGTACGGCTGATACTGCTCTCCTGGTCGGGCTGCTGAATATTGTGTTGCCAGTAGTTGGTTTGCATCAACTTGACTTCACTGGTCAGCGACCCAGCCGGACCATGTATAGGCAAAAGGATACTGGGCTCCATATGTACCCGTGTTGCCGTGGTGTAGATATCTTCTTTGTGACGGAAGTTGGTTATCTCTGAGGCGAAGTTGAAATCCAGGCCTTGCCACATTCCCGGAGTGCGGTAGTTGAAGTTCAACTGCGGCATCACCTGATAGGGCCGCTCTTCCTTGCCCAGTACCTTAATGTCTTGCACCCTGGCACTGAAGTCCCAGTTATCGGTGAAATAGGCGATTTCGCCAACCCGGGACAGCTGGTTGTCCGTGGCACGATTGACATCAGAATTGAGATCGTTGAAGTAGTTGTTGTCCGAAACATCGGTATAGTTGGCCAGCACCCGCCAGTTTTCATCCAGGGCGTCGCTGTGTTCCCAGTGATACATATAGCGGTTGGGGCTGCCATCGAGCATGTTGTCGCTGCCCAGGTACTCCAGATTGAACTGGCCTGTAGGCGTTTGCCGATCGCCGGGGTCGCCCAGCAGATAGCGGAATTCTGTCTTGGTAAACAAGCCCCGCGACGACATATAGTGCGGGGTAAAGGTCAGATCGTACTCGGGGGCTATGTTCCAATAAAACGGCGCGGCAAATTCCACCCCGTTGGTGGTGCTGGAGCTGAAACTGGGAAACAGGAAACCTGTCTTGCGTTTCTCCGAAACCGGCACTGTCATATAGGGGATGTAGAATACCGGCACTCCGCCTATTCTGAGTTTGGCGTCCCAGATCTCCCCCCACTCTTCTTTGCTGTCGATTTTGATCTTCTCGGCTTCCAGCAGCCAGGAGACATTATCCGGTGGGCAAGTGGTGAAGTTGGTGTTGTTCAGGATCAGGTTGTTGTTTTGGGTGATTTCCAGTTTCTGGGCATCACCGTGAACCTGTTGACCGTGGAGCCAGTACTGTGCCCCTTCAAGGGTGGCGTTGTTGGAACGCATCTGCGCCATCAGCGAGTCGGCGGTCACGGTAAACAGCGGGTCTTGAAATACCAAGTTACCCTGAGCGGTTAATTGTTGTTCCTGCTGATTAACAGTAGCCCTTTCGGCGGAAATTTTGCGCCCGGCCTGAGAAAAGGTCACATTGCCTTCAAAGCTGGCCTCGAGCCCCAATTGCGCCGAAGAAGCATCCGAATGGATCTGTATTTTTTGATCGGCCAAAGGGCCGCTGCTTTCCCCATCCTGATGGTAGGGAACCGGAGGCAAGATAACACATTGAGCGTTGTTGCCGCCCTCCTGAGGAAGGGGTTCAGCCAGCGTCAGGGGGGGTAAAAGGCTCAGTGCCAGAAAATATCGGATCTGCATCTTAGGTCAATTATTTAGATTTCTTTGTCTGGACAAGTATTCGGAGGGAAAAGTTGCATCCTGCCTCGGGCAACGCAGCCATAAAAACTCTGTATTTATTGGCTGTTTCCTGTTTTTTACCTCGGTATAATAAAGCAATTTTTCGTCAAGAGCCATGAGATGACCTTGTCTGATCCCAGATTTCTTTCCATGTCGTGCTGGTTGCAGCAACTTTTCGGTAAGCCTTTGCAACCCAAGCTGATTTCCGGTGATGCCAGCTTTAGGCGTTATTTTCGTCTCAATGTGGATGGTCGTGACTACATAGTCACAGACTCTCCGCCCAACTTATTGGATAACAAGCCCTTTATTGCCTTGGCGCGGGCGTATCATCAAGCGGGTATCCGAGTGCCCAAGGTGCTTGAGTTCAATGAGGCGGAGGGCTTTATTCTGCAGCAGGATCTTGGTGATAAGTTATTGTTGCCCGAGTTGACTGAAACCAATGTGAGTGCTTGGTATCTCAAGGCGCTGGCGATTTTGCCGGATATCGCGGCGGTGCGGGAAAGTGAGCTTGGCCCCTTGCCTGACTATGATGCGGCCTTTGTCGAGCGCGAGCTGGCGATTTTCAGCGAGTGGCTGCTGGATAAACACTGGCAAGTCTCCCTGACAGCCGCTGAGCATACCATGTTGACTGAAAGCTTTGCTATTTTGACGGCGAGCGCGCTTGCGCAACCCCAAGTCGGCATGCATAGGGACTTTCACAGCCGTAATCTGATGCTTAAAGACGGTAAGCTTTGGGTGATAGATTTTCAGGATGCCGTGTTGGGGCCTGTGACCTATGATGCAGTCTCGCTGTTGAGAGATTGCTATATACGTTGGCCGGATGCGATAGTCGAGCCGCTGCTCAAAGCCTTCTTTGAACAGTGCCGCGAGCAGGGGTTGGTTGGCAAAGATGTTGATTTTGCCACCTTCAGTCGCTGGTTCGATCTCATGGGAGTGCAGCGACACCTGAAGGCGGCGGGTATCTTTGCCCGCTTGCACCACAGAGATGGCAAGTCAGGTTATCTCAAGGATATACCGCTTACACTCGGCTATGTGGCCGATATCTGCGAGCGTTATCCTCAGTTGCAGGCGCTTTCCTCCTGGGTCAGGCTAAGGTTATTGCCGCTGACTCAGCAGCCGGCTCAACCAGAATCTCAACCACAGCCCAGACCACAAGCAGAGGCAAAGGAGCACAAATGAAGGCGATGATTTTGGCAGCCGGCAGAGGGGAGCGTCTGCGTCCATTGACCGACAAGCTGCCTAAACCTCTGGTGTCCGTGGCCGGTAAGCCCTTGATTGAGTATCACATTGAACGTTTGGCCGCCATGGGCGTGACTGAATTGGTGATCAATTGCGCCTGGCAGGCGGACAAACTGATTGAACACCTGGGAGACGGTAGCCGTTTTGGCGTGACGATTCATTACAGCCGTGAGATTGAGGCGCTGGAAACCGGCGGCGGGATCAAAAAGGCTCTGCCGCTACTTGGCAACGCGCCTTTTTTAGTGATTAACGGCGATGTGTTTATCGATGTCATGCCTGAGCTGCCCAATTTGGCTGCCGATACGCTGGCGCACCTGTTTCTGGTAGATAACCCGGCGCAGCATCCCGAGGGAGACTTCGCCTTACAGCCGCAAACATCCGGCCATTCGAGGGTCTGCGACAGTGGCGCGCCCAGATACACTTTCTCCGGGGTGGGAATATATCGCCCAGAGTTATTCGATGGGATAACAGAAACACATTTCGCCTTGGCGCCGCTGCTGCGGCAAAAGATGGCGCAGGGGCTTATCAGCGGCAGTCATTTCACGGGTTACTGGTGTGATGTCGGCACTCTGGACAGGTTGCAACAGCTGGAGCTGAGGCAGGCTAAAGGGGCTGTTTAACCACGAGTCAGCAAGCGGACACAAGACAGTTCAAGATTGAATATTGGCCCGGCCAAGCGTGGGCAAACTATGGGATAACAGATGCGTATTTGGGGTAAATTTTTCGGCGGTGTCATCGGCTTTATGTTCGGGCGTTTCTTCGGCGCCTTGCTGGGGATCTGGCTTGGACATCTATATGACAAGCGGATGGCGGCAGCTCAAGGGGAAAGTGCCGGCAGTCGGCAGGCAGAGTTTTTCAACACCACTTTTGCCGTTATGGGGCATATCGCCAAGGCTTCTGGACGGGTGACTGAAAATGATATCCGCATGGCCACCAGTCTGATGGATATGCTGCGCCTCAGCGGCGCGGCGCGAAAAGATGCCCAGCAGGCGTTTCGCGAGGGTAAGGAGCCGGATTTTGAACTGGAAGCCAGTCTGCGCCGTTTTCGGCGTATTACCTTTGGTCGCCGGGAAGTACAGCAGATGTTTCTGGAAATTCAAATCCAGACAGCCCTGTCAGACGGTGAGCTACAGGACAAGGAATATGCAATACTGCAGGTGATTGCCAGAGAGCTGGGATTCAGCAGCTTTCAGCTCGATGAGCTGCTCAAGCGTTGGCAGGCAGAGTTTCGCTTCCAGCAAGCGCCCGGTGATCATAGACCATCGGTTGCCGATGCCTATGAAGTCTTGGGGCTGTCGGAGTCCGCCAGCGATCAGGATGTCAAACGCGCCTATCGTAAATTGATGAATGAACACCATCCGGATAAATTGGTAGCCAAGGGCTTACCGGAAGAGATGATGGAGTTGGCCAAGCGTAAGGCCCAGGATATTCAGGCGGCTTATGACAGGGTCAAGAGCAGTAGAGGAATGCGCTGAGCCTCGCCCTTGGGTGTCGGCTCATGCCGTTAAAGAGGGTTCACCCAAGGAGAGCGCCATGAAACTTGTTTATTCAATTCCCTTGCTATTGGCCCTGAGCGGTCAGGCTCAGGCCGAAGTGTTTGTTGCGCCGTTCGGCGGCTACAGCTTTGGCGGCAATGATCTGGACTACAGACCCAGCGAAAGCACGGTTAATAACAAGAGTAGTGCGGATATTACCGAGGCCGGTCATTTCGGCTTTATGTTGGGGCTGACGACGTCAGAGCCGGGTGACATGTATCTGCTTTACTCCCACCAGGGCACAGAGCTCAGTGGCAGCGGTTTCCCGGGCACTGACAAGCTGATGGACCTCAGCGTCGATTATCTGCATCTGGGGGGCACGCTCTATTTCCCCAAAGACAAGCTGCGGCCCTATGTCACCGCCAGTGCCGGTTTGACGCAATTGCGTCCCGAGTATGGCAGCAACGAAACCCGTTTTTCCATGGGGCTTGGGCTGGGGCTGGATTATCAACTGCTGGAGCAGCTATCCCTGTTTGTCGATGTGCGCGGCTATGCGACCCTGATAAGCAGCGACAGCAGCCTGTTTTGCGATGCCAATCAGTGCTTATGGCATATCAAGGGCGATACCCTGTGGCAGGGACAGGCCAATCTGGGGTTAAGATACCGTTTCTGAGTGGAGTAACAAAGAGGTGAGTATGAGCTTAAAAATAGTGGTTCTGGATGGCTTTTGTCTCAATCCCGGCGATCTCGATTGGTCGCCACTCAAGGCGCTTGGAGAGCTTAGCATCTATGACAGAACTCCGGCGGAGCTTGTGCTGCAGCGCGCCCAAGGCGCCGATGTTTTACTCACCAACAAGACAGTGCTCGGGGCGCAGCAACTGGCGGCGCTGCCTGGGCTCAAGTACGTAGGCATTCTTGCCACGGGCACCAATGTGGTTGACTTACAGGCCGCCGGCGACCTTGGCATCACAGTCACCAATGTGCCTGGCTATGGTCCGGATGCGGTGGCGCAGATGGTCTTTGCCCATCTCTTGTATCACACCCAACAAGTGGCGCAGCACCACCAGGCGGTGGTGGCGGGGGCCTGGAGCCAGTGCGCCGACTTCTGTTTTACTCTGTCACCGCTGATGTCACTCTCGGGCAAGGTGATGGGAATAGTCGGTTATGGTGATATAGGCTCGCGAGTGGCGAATATTGCCAGGGCGATGGGGATGCGGGTGCTGCTGCATACCCGAACCGAGCGCCATGACCTGGCCGAAGGCATCAGCTGGGCGCCACTGGAGCAGCTGTATCGTGAAGCCGATGTGATCTCGCTGCACTGCCCGCTGACCGCGGCGACCGAGAAGATGATCAATCAAGACTCGCTGCAGCTGTTAAAGCCCGGGGTTATTTTGATCAATACCGCCCGTGGTGGGCTGGTGGATGAAAATGCGCTTGCCACAGCACTCAATCAGGGCAAGTTGCGGGCCGGAGTGGATGTGCTCTCCAGTGAGCCTCCAATGCCTGACAACCCCTTACTCAATGCCAAAGGAGTCAGCATAAGTCCGCACAATGCCTGGGCGACGCGAGAAGCCAGGCAGAAGCTGTTGGATATTGCCGTGGACAATCTGCGCGCCTTTATTGGCGGAGACTCTGTTAACCAGGTTTAGACGCTATTAACCGAGTTTAACTGTTGCACAGTTGCCGATAGGAGCGGGACTCCAACATGGCTTGGGTCAGCCCGAACCGGGCCGCCAGTTGCCAAAGCTCGCTGCGAAGCTGCTCCAGCTTATCGCTATCGTCGGTCATGATCGCCAGCTCGGCAAAATCGCCGAGCCCCGCCAGGCTGTCCAGCGTCATATGCCACTTGCCGATAAAGTAGATGCTGCGGCATTTTTGCAGCCGCTGCACCGGCACATAGCCCATGGCGCTGAGCATGCTGCGGGCCCTGGCGGCATCCGAGATATTGACCGCCTCACAGCAATCCGCTCCTGGGCCCTTGAGGATCCACAGCAGATTGTTGGATGGCTGCATCTCCCGGATGCACAGTGACTTGTCCGCCGCGGCCAGTTGACCATCCGGGGTATCGAAGTAGCAGTCGTCCTCCTGATTATCGGCAAACATGCACTCATGCTCCATGGCATTGAGGTGCTCAAGCAGTTGTTGTTTGCTGCAAGACTCATTCAAACGGAACTTGAGTTCCACTTCATACTTACCCTGAAAATGCTGGCTCATGGCGGTCTCTTTTAAAAAATCACTTCCACTTTGGCGGCGCTGCGTAGCGCCTTGTCTATGGCGCTTTGAACATCCAGATCCCTTGCCAGGGCAACTCCCAGACGGCGGCGACCATGGATCTCCGGCTTGCCGAACAGTCGCAGCTGGGTGTCGGCTTCGCTCAGCGCTGCTGCAAGGCCCGTGTAGCGCAGGTTGTTTGAGTCGCCTTCTTTGAGCACCACAGCCGAAGCGCTGGGGCCGTGCTGGCGGATATTGGCGATCGGCAATCCGAGAATGGCACGCACATGCAGGGCAAACTCGGATAGATCCTGGCTTATCAGGGTTACCATGCCGGTGTCGTGGGGCCGGGGCGAGACTTCAGAGAAGTAGACTTCATCGCCCTTGATAAAGAGTTCTACCCCAAACAAACCATAGCCGCCGAGCGCCTCAACCACTTTGGCGCCTATCTGTTGTGCTTTTTCCAGGGCCGCTTGGCTCATGGCCTGTGGCTGCCAGGATTCGCGGTAGTCACCGTCTTCCTGCCTGTGGCCTATAGGCGCACAGAAATGAATGCCGTTGACTGCACTTATGGTGAGCAGGGTGATTTCGTAGTCGAAAGGCACAAAGCCTTCGACTATCACCCGGCCTTGACCGGCGCGGCCACCTTGCTGGGCATACTCCCAGGCCGCGGCTATCTGAGCTTGCTCGCGGATCACGCTCTGGCCCTTGCCCGATGAGCTCATCACAGGCTTGACCACACAGGGCAAACCTATTTGGGCCACCGCCTGATTGAATTCTGCCTCAGTGTCACAAAAGACGTAAGGCGAGGTGGGGATCCCCAGCGTCTCTGCTGCCAGGCGGCGAATGCCTTCTCTGTCCATGGTCAACTGGGTGGCTCTGGCGGTGGGCAC
This sequence comes from Shewanella chilikensis, assembly GCF_002836945.1. Classification (GTDB taxonomy): domain Bacteria; phylum Pseudomonadota; class Gammaproteobacteria; order Enterobacterales; family Shewanellaceae; genus Shewanella; species Shewanella chilikensis. The sequence continues at coordinate 28,074 of NZ_NIJM01000018.1, read as the reverse complement.
TACCTTCAGGCCTTCGGCCTCCATTTGCGCCAGCGTCGCTGTGGCTATGGCTTCGATTTCCGGAATGACCAGATGGGGTTTTTCCAGCTCGATGACGGCGCGCAGCGCCTCGGGATCGAGCATGTTCACCACATGAAAACGATGGCTGACCTGCATGGCAGGGGCATTGGGGTAGCGGTCGACGCCGATGACTTCGACGCCCAGGCGCTGCAGTTCAATCGCAACTTCTTTGCCCAGTTCGCCGCAGCCGAGCAGCATGGCGCGCACGGCGCCTTGGCTAAGGGGAGTGCCTAACATAGTGTGGGTACCTTTGGTTATTGTAGCTGCCTGTGGCAGCGGATTTTTTTGCTAGTTTACCCTTTGGCAATCGGCTTGGGCGGAAGGCTTGATAAATTGTGCGCTGGATCACTGCTTGCGCTGCTGTGGCGGATGTTGAAACTTTGTTATTCTTAAGTCCGCTATTATCGTGCGGGAAGCCAGAATGCAGGATGTCAAAGACTTAACCGGGGTGCTCAGGGGCGGTACGCCCCTGGTGATAATTGAAACGTATGAGGAGCCCAGGGTATTGGAGCTGCTCAAACGAGTGGCCGGTGTGCTGATGCGGCCCCTGTATGGCTGGAGTGTTACCCAGGGGCTCAAGCGGCTGGACAGGGAAGTAGGTGTGCAGAAATTCAATGCCGAACCGACCGATATTCTGGCGCACATCAAGGCCAGCCAGCAGCAGGGGATCTATGTGCTCTGTGACTTTCACCCCTATGTGGTTGAGGCGCCGCGTAACGTGAGAATGATCAAGGAGATTGCCCTTGAGCACGAAACCTTGCAACACACCCTGGTGATGGTTAGCCACGCCTTTGATGTGCCCCCTGAACTGAGCCGATACTGCGCTCATTTCTCCCTCTCCATGCCAGGGCAGGCCCAGTTGGAAAACCTCATCATAGAAGAAGCGCGCCTGGCCCGAGCCAAAGGGGTTTTGAATCGTCTCGATGAAGCCGTGATCCCGCTGCTTGCCGGTAATCTTCGCGGTCTGAGCCATGCCGATGCCCGCCGTCTTGCCCGTAAGGCTATCTGGGATGATGGCGCCTTGTGCCACTCGGATATTCCCGTGGTCAACAAGGCCAAGTTTGCGCTTTTGGATATGGAAGGTGTGTTGCAATTTGAGTACGACACCTGTGACTTTGCCGATGTTGCCGGGCTGTCGAGACTCAAGGAGTGGCTGAGCCACAGGCGCCTTGGCAGCGATGAGCAAGCATTCGATACGCCCAAGGGCGTGATGCTGCTCGGGGTGCAGGGCAGCGGCAAGAGCCTGGCGGCCAAGGCGGTGGCCGGTATCTGGCAGCGGCCATTGCTGCGCCTGGATATGGCCGGACTCTACAATAAGTACATAGGCGAGACGGAGCGTAACCTCAAAAAAGCGCTGGAGATGGCGGAATTGATGGCGCCCTGCGTACTCTGGATAGATGAAATTGAAAAGGGGCTGGGCAGCAGTAACAGCGATGAAGGCACCTCGAAGCGGATCCTCGGCACCCTGCTGACCTGGATGGCAGAACGCAAGTCAGAAGTTTTTATGGTAGCAACCGCCAACGATATCAGCGCGTTGCCCCCCGAGCTGCTGCGTAAGGGACGCCTGGATGAGATATTTTTTGTCGACCTGCCGGATAGCGCCACCCGGGAGGAGATCTTCCGCATCCACTGCCGTAAGCGCAATATCGATGCGGCCGCGCTGGAATTGGCGACTCTGGCAAGCGCCAGTGAAGGTTTCTCCGGCGCCGAGATAGAGCAGGCGGTTATTTCTGCCCGTTATGCCGCGAGGGCCGCGGGGCAGGAGGCCAATCAGGCCTGGCTGCTCGATGCTCTGAGTCGGACTCGCCCCTTATCTGTGGTGATGGCCGAAAAGCTCAACGCTTTGCGTCAATGGGCTAACGGCCGCACTGTGATGGCTCACGGTTGAGGCGGAAACTGGCTCAGGATCCGCATCACGGTTTCCCGGGTTGCCTGAGCCTTACCTTCGCCGCCATCGCTGAAGCTGAACTGATCGCTGCCGCGCCAGATGAGGCGGTTGCTGCTCGCTTCTATGATATCGATTTGTATGGTTTGGAGTTTGACATCGGCTCCCAGAGGCACACCCACACTTGTGCCCACACCTATGCCGCCGCCAGATCCCCAGGTGCCGCTGCCAAGGCCGATGGAGAGGCCTGAATCTTTCGGCTTATCTGTAGTGCGAAAGGCAAAGGAAACCTTGAAGTCTGCTGACTCTTTGACTTCGATAAATTGTTTGCTTTTCAGCGTGTCGATAATCGCCTGATTGATCCGCTCGGCGCTCAGGGGATCATCACTGCTGGAAATCGGCAGCGGGGTGAACTTTTGTAGCTTGGCGAAGCTGTATCCTGGGTCGTAGTCTTGTTTCGGCTGCTGGGCGCAGGCTGTCAGCAGTAGGGGTAACAGCAGCAAGAGTGTCCTGAATTTCATCGCTTGTCCTCCGTGAAAGGATATACCTTACCCTGTGACTTTGTGCCAAAGCGGCCGTCTGTGCAAGGTGTGGATAAAAAATCGCCTTTTTAAGAATGAGATGATATACCTAAGGTTCAGCCGTCAGAGAGAGCCTGCATTTACGCCCCTATGGAACAACTGGTCTTTTTTGATATCCCCAGCCCCTGTATCGGTGTCTGCCAGACAGATGCCAAGGGCTATTGCAAAGGTTGTTTTCGGAACCGCGAAGAGAGGTTCGATTGGCTCAACTTCTCCAACGCCCGCAAGTTGGATGTTATTCGCCTTTGCAAGGCGCGTAAAAGGCGTTGGCAACTGGCGCAGATAAAGGCTCGCAGGGAGCAGCTAAAGGTGGAAGAGCTGCAGTTGAATCACAGCCTGGACTTTGATGCCAAAGGCGACGAAGACGAATCTCTGGATTTCAGTGATTTCAGTCTCGATTGAGTTCTCGCTTGGGCAGGCTTATGCAAAAACGGGTTTCCCCGGGGCGGCTGAACAGCAGGATTTCCCCATGATGGCGTTCGGCTATACGCTTGATTATTGCCAGTCCCAGCCCAAAGCCTTTATTGTTGTTGCGTGAGGTGTCGCTGCGAACAAAGGGTTCGAATATCTTGCGTTGTTCCTCTTCGGGGATCCCCTCACCATCGTCTTTAACCTCGATAGTCACTCTGTCTTTTTCATCACTTAGGGTTACTAGAATTTGGCTTTCGGCAAAGCGCTGGGCATTGGTGAGCAGGTTTTGCAGTGCTCTTTCAATCAGGGCCGGTTCACAGGTGAAGAGTAGTTTGGCGACGGAGCTATCCAGGGTTATCGGAATCGGGCTCAGGCTCTGCAGTCTATCTATCACTTGACGGCAGAGGGCGCTGAGATCGCAGCTCTCCTGCCTCAGCCCTGTTTGGGCCGACTCCAGGCTGGCGTAGGTGAGCATCTCCTGCAGCAAGGATTCCATCTCTTTGACATCTTCTGTCATGCCGGCAATAAAGTCGGCTCTGGCGGTTTCATCGGCGCCTTCACGGCAATAGTTGGGGATCAGCGCCAGGGCAAACTTGAGCCTGGCCAGCGGCGTGCGGATCTCGTGGGAGACGGCATTGGCCAGGTGGCGTTGGTTGTCGATAAGAGCACCGATATGCCGCGCCATCTCATTGAAGGTTTGTGCCAGGGGTTTTACCTGAGAGCGGGGTGACAGCTTGATACGGGTATCCCATTTGGCTTGTCCGAGGGCTTCGGTTGCTTGTTTGAGCACCTTGAGGTCTCTCGATAGCGGCCAGACCCAAACCAAGGCCACACCGGCCAGCGACAGATAGAAAAACAGGGTGAATAGGCCACGTAGTCTGGCTCTGGGATCTGTGTCTATCGGGCCTGTCATTAGCACCTGTTGGTCCAGGCGGATAAACTGCATCTGTCTACCTGAGTTGGTCAGGGTAGTGAAGACTTCACCGGGAGCCAACTCGCCATCATCGGCCAGGGTGATCTTGTCGGCACTGAACAGACGCAATGGATAGGTGGCATTGACATTGGCGGCAGCGATCGCCTGTTGCCGCTGTTCTGGGCTCATGGGCTTCAAGATGGCAGCCATGGCCATAAGCGGCGCATCGGCCAATAGTTCCGCCTCGTCATCGTGTTGCTGCCAAAGGGCGTCTAGGGTCCATCCCAGCCCGAGAAAGCTCAGGCTGATCAGTAGATACAAACTGATGAAGAGGCGTTTCACGCGGTAACCTATTTGGGGATTAGCTGTTCCAAGCTTCGGGGGCAAATAGATATCCCTGGCCCCAAACCGTTTTAATCCTGAATGGCGTTTCTATGTTATCGCCCAGCTTCTTGCGCAGGCGGGAGATACGTACGTCTATCTTGCGATCCTTACCGTCGAAGTCGATATTGAGCAGGCACTGATAGATATATTGGCGGCTCAGTACTTGGCCGGCCTGGGATGCCAGCAGCCACAGGAGTTCAAATTCGTGACTGGTGAGATCCACCTCTTTCTCGCCTAAACGAATTGCCTGAGTGTGAGGATCTATGCTCAGCTTACCAAAACTCAGGCAGTGGGATTCGGCCATAGGTGGCTTGGTATGACGTCTCAACAGATTGTTGATCCGTGCGACCAGGAGCGCCGGGTCAACCGGTTTTACCACATAGTCATCGGCGCCCAGTTCCAGGCCTTTGATCTGATCTTCATTGGAGCCAAGCGCGCTCATCAGCAGGATCGGGCCGGCAAAGTAATCCGGTAGTTTTTCGCAAAGTGATAATCCATCCATGCCCGGCAACATGATGTCCAGCAGGATAATGTCCGGCTTGTAGTTGAGTAGTCTGGTCAGTACTGTGTCTCCGCGGCGCTCAACTTCTACATGCATGCCATGGGACTTGAGATAATCCACAATAAGGTTGGCCAGACGAATGTCGTCTTCTACCAATAAAACTCGGTGAGTCGATTGAGCTGAGGTCATCAGAATAAACTCCAAGGGTTGCGATATCTGCGCCTGACATTGGTGTCAGATACGGGGGTCGTTCTAAAGTAAACGCCGGCTAAGGTTTGCCATGTGTCTTTATCTACCATGACAAAATGAATGTCCTCACTGGTTGTAAGCCGGAATGTGAGGCTGTGCACATCTTCAGTTTCACTGCACCAACGTTGTAACCCTTCATAATCAGAAAGGATACAAACCGCACCATTTGTATTTGTCCAGCTTAAACTGACGTCAAGCGAACAGGTGTCCTCTTCACTCTTGAGAATGCAGAGCTGAGGTGTGATAGCCAGCTTGATTTCTTGATTGTTATTATCTGGGTCAGCCTGCACCTTGGTTGCAAATATCATTGACAACATCAGCAGCAGGAACAGCCAACGCCAGCTGTTTGCTATGCGCACCTTGTTTAAAACCTATAGGCAGCACCAATGAAAAAAGCCCTGACATCATCTTCATCCAGCAGAGGGCTCTTGGCTATTTCATCGGCAAGTTTGGTATAACGCAGTCCCAATACAAGATCCCAGTCCTCGTTGAGGCTATAACGGCCGGTAAACTCCAGCCCGCGGTTAAAGCCTGAACTCCCCTGGTAAGCCTGACTCCAATAGGCATTCTCGCTTGGTCTTACGCCAAAGTAATAATCGACTATTTCTTTACTCTTCCACTCTATATTCAGGGCGAACTCAAGTTTCCAGCGTTCCAAATTCAGATGATACAACCACCTGGCTTTGGCCTCAGTGCCCTGGTGAACATTGAACATATCATGAGTAAGCGAAAGATTCAGTATACCGTATTGAGTGTAAAAAAAAGCCTCGGCTCCGCCAAGAAATGTAAAGTGTCTGTCTTCCAATTCATTAAATACTTTTGGTGGTTCATTGGCTTGCATTAACATCATGGGTGCCGCGCGACTCTCGGTGGCCTTGGACATCTGAGAGCTGCCACCGAAAGTAAACACATTGCTGGGATCCCAGCGATAGAAAAAAGCCCGCTCTCTGCTGTAAGCCGTCACCAGATTAATGGTGTAGTTCTCCGACTCTGCCAGGGTCAGTCCCAGATTACCATTGTCAAAAAACCAGTTTTCACCATAGTAGGCAATACTGGGAATGACATAGAGAGGAATATCGTCCTGCTGGCGTAAGGGGTTGGTTTTTTGACCGTAACCCAAGGCCAGTCCAAGATCCCATTTATCAGTAGGGATGCATTCTGTCTCTTTGCAATAGGGATGCGCCCAGGCATTGAGAGACAAGAGGCCGATTATGAATAAGCAGAGCCGTACAGACATTGAATACCGAAAATATTACTAAAAGCTATGACTAAGAATAGTGCTGAAGACTAACATTTGTCCGGCGCAAATTCAGAGATTTCTTTCATGAAAGTAGCAATTTGATACAGACGTAATCTTTGTTTGGCGGAGGTTTCAGCGCTGGGCAGAAATCCGGGACTGAGGTAGCATGATGAAAATCAGCTGAAAAAAAGGACAAAGCTATGGCCCGTAATCCCTTCGATTGGCAAGATCCCTTGCAGTTTGACAGTCTGTTGCAGCCGGAAGAAAGGATGATCCGTGACACTGTGCATGAATATGCCCAAAGCAAGTTGCAACCCAGGATCCTGCAGGCAAATCGCGAGCAATACTTTGATCCCGAGATCATGACAGAGCTTGGTGCTCTGGGGTTACTCGGGGCGACTCTGCCGACTGAATATGGCGGCGCCGGGGTCAACTATGTCAGCTATGGCCTGATTGCCCGGGAGATAGAGCGGGTCGACAGTGGTTATCGTTCGGCCATGAGTGTGCAGTCCTCTTTGGTGATGCATCCGATTTTTGCCTATGGCAGTGAAGAGCAGAAACAGAAATACCTGCCAAGGTTGGCACGGGGAGAGCTGATTGGCTGTTTTGGCCTGACCGAGCCGGATGTGGGGTCAGATCCCGGCGGCATGAAGACTCGCGCCGAAGCCATCCCGGGAGGGTATCGGCTCCATGGCAACAAGATGTGGATCACCAACTCTCCCATCGCTGATCTGTTCCTGGTTTGGGCCAAGCTGGATGGGGTTATCCGCGGCTTTTTAGTGGAAAAGGGCACTCTTGGGTTGTCGGCGCCCAAGATAGAGGGCAAGTTCTCTCTCAGAGCCTCGATAACCGGCGAAATCGTGCTGGACGGGGTTGAAGTGGGTGTCGAGGCCTTGCTGCCCAACGTCGAGGGGCTCAAGGGACCCTTTGGTTGTCTCAACAAGGCCAGATACGGCATCGCCTGGGGCGCGTTGGGCGCGGCCGAGTTTTGCTGGCATGCCGCGCGGCAATATAGTCTGGACCGAGTCCAGTTTGGCAGGCCGCTGGCGGCCAATCAACTGATCCAGAAAAAGCTGGTGGACATGCAGACAGAGATCACCACGGCGCTGTTTGCCTGCTTGCAGGCCGGTCGTTTGCTGGATCAGGGCAGTTTGGCTATCGAGGCTATCTCGCTAATCAAGCGTAACTCCTGCGGCAAGGCGCTGGAGATCGCCCGCCAGGCCAGGGACATTCACGGTGGTAATGGTATTAGTGATGAGTTTCATGTCATCCGGCATCTGATGAACCTGGAAGCGGTCAATACCTATGAGGGGACCCATGATATTCATGCCTTGATCCTGGGACGGGCCCAGACAGGCTTGGCGGCTTTTAGTTAAGGAGAATAACAGAGTGCAGGTAACAGAGTTTGAACCCAAGGTGAGTCAGTCACAACAAGAGGTTGTGGTGCGCCACAGCGAGCACACGGATATTCCGGCAATACGGGCGCTCTTTACTCAGCCCAGCTGTTATGCCGGCACCTTGCAGCAGCCCTTTCCGTCACTCGAAAAGTGGTATAAGCGTCTGGGCGAACTGCCGGATGGTTATTATTCACTGGTCGCAGAGTGGCAAGGGGAGGTGGCCGGTCAACTCTCCTTACAGGTACAAACCAACCCCAGACGTAAGCATGTGGCCGATCTGGGGATGGCGGTGAGTGAAGAGTGCCGCGGTATCGGCGTGGGTTCTACGCTGCTGGCAGCCGCTGTGGATTTGGCCCATAACTGGTTGGCGGTGAGACGCCTAGAGCTGACGGTTTATACCGACAATCACGCCGCCATAGCGCTCTACAAACGCCATGGCTTTGTGATTGAGGGCGAGGCGCGGGACTATGCCTTCCGTGATGGCGAATATGTGGATGTGTTTTTCATGGCCAACATCCGCGAATGATTATTCAAACATCAAGAACAGATAGACCACAAACAACACCAGGTGAGTCGCCCCGTGCAGTGCATGGGTGCGGCCACTGCTGAAACTCACCTTACAAACCATAAGCGTGGTCACCAGCAGTACCATATCTGCGGGACTGAGCCCCAGTCTGACCTCTTCACCGGCAATACTGCCCACCAGAAGTACCGCAGGTACGGTCAGGGCTATGGTGGCCAGTACAGATCCAAAATAGAGATTCATCGCTCTTTGCAACTGATTGTTGAGCGCGGCTTTTATTGCTCCCACGGCTTCCGGCGCCAGAATAATACAGGCTACCAGGAAGCCCCCCAGGCTCGCCGGTGCGCCCAGAGTGGTAATGCTGTAGTTGATGGGCATGGCCAGGGTCTTGGCCAGTAGCATCACGGTCAGCAGGCAGATGAGCAACAGCACTCCGTGGTAGAGGTTGGAGTGGCTGGAGGCATGATGATGGTGCTCATCATCCAGGTGATCGGCGTCGACAAAGAAATGGCTATGGCTCTTGGTTTGGATCATCAGGAAGATGCCGTAGAGCATTATCGACACCAAGCCAAGCATCCAGGACATGGAAACCGATAAGCCGCCTATGCTGCCGCCTTCGGTAAAATTGGGCAGCACCAGACACACCAGGGCCAGCGGGATAATGGCGACCAGGTAGGATTTTACCCCGTCGAGGTTGAATTGCTGGGTATGATAACGCCAACCGCCCAGCAGCAGCGTCAGCCCCACCAGGCCGGTAGAGATGATCATCACCACGGCAAACATGGTGTCTCGGGCCAAGGTTGGGTTGGAGTCACCAGTCAGCATCACAGAGGAGATCATCACCACTTCCAGTGAGATCACCGACAGGGTGAGGATCAGGGTCCCATAGGGATCGCCCAGTCGAATCGCCAGAATATCTGAATGGCGCACGACTCCGAAAATGGTCCAGATCACTACCACAAGCAGCAATATCGACAGCGGGATATAAACGGCGAGGGGAGCGCCGTCCGCCAGATACTCGGCGCCACCTGTCTTAAAGAACAGCAGGGTGACCAAGGCGATAAGCAGCGATATTTCTTCTTTGATAAAAGCTGGCATGGCAGGTTTCCGTTGTCGCGATAAACCGGCATTATACTTTGGCATTGGTGACAAAAAAAACACCAATGCACTGTTTTTCTCATTGTTTTCAGGTGTGATTCAAACAGACCCGTTGGGCGATTTTTTTCATTTCCTATTTAATTATCATAAGGCGGTGAGTTGTCGTGGAGTAAGTTGCTGCTGGGGAAAGCCGGACATTTTGTCCGGCGCTTTGATATCTCTTGAGTGACTCACAGTTAGCTGAAAAAATAAGCTATTGCTTTGGTGCTTGCTGACTTCGGGTCAGCCACAAACTACCCAGTATGCTGACCAGTAGAATAATTGCGATCACCGCCAGTGCCAGCATGATAGGCAGATGATAGATATCCAGTAGAAGCATCTTGATACCTATGAATATCAGGATCAGTGCCAGGCCATATTTGAGCAGTACAAAACGTTCGGCGGCGCCCGCCAATAGAAAGTACATGGCCCTGAGGCCCATGATGGCGAAGATGTTGGACGTCAGTACGATAAAGGGATCTGTGGTGACCGCGAAGATGGCCGGGATACTGTCGACAGCGAAGATGATGTCGCTGATTTCCACAGCGATCAACGCCAGCAGCAGAGGCGTGGCAAATAATATGCCGCGGCGACGCACCACAAAATGCTCACCTTGAAGATTTTTCACCACCCTCAGGTGTTTTCTGAGCCAGCCGAGCAGCTTGTTGTTGGAGAGATCGGTTTCATTATCTTCCTTCGTAAACAGCATCTTGACGCCGGTAAACAGCAAAAAGGCCCCGAAAAGATACAGCACCCAATGGAACTGATTAATCAGCCAAGTGCCGCCAAATACCATGGCGGTACGCATCACTATGGCGCCCAGTACCCCGTAGAGCAGCACCCGTCTTTGCAGTTCGGCGGGGATAGCGAAATAGCTAAACAGCATCAGCCAGACAAACACATTGTCCACGGCCAGGGCTTTTTCGATGAGGTAGGCGGTGAGAAACTCCAGCCCTTGTTGATTGGCGACTTCGAGACCTGCGGTCTGTTTCAGATAGAACCAGACTCCCAAGTTAAACAGCATGGCGACACTTATCCATACCAGGGTCCAGATCCCAGCTTCTTTGATAGAGACTTTATGGCTGTGGCCACCGCCGACAAACTTAAGATCTATCCAAAGGATCCCCAGTACTATTACCAGAAATCCGCTCCACAACCACCAGGTACCCATTTCGTTATCTCCAAATACAACAAAGCCCGCCACCGACGGCAGGCCAGCTGAAGGAGCACGGATCTTGCCTGTCGGCAAGGTCTCACTTACAAAGCACAGCTCAGTGGCTTTGCCCGGTTGCCGGGTGCGCAAACACCGTAATGACGACAAGCCGGCGAGAAGTTACTCCCCTTGGAATATTCCCCAATCTAACAATATGTTGTTCCGATAGCCAGATCTGACTGATGAAATTATCTTAATCTTGCTAGTCACTTGGAGCAGAGCGCAAGCGAATAATAAAAAAAGGGCAGTCCATTGACTGCCCTTACGTTTATCGCTCTAGGGTTAACCGTTAGGCTTCCAGTTTGGTCAGCTCGGCTTGCTGCTCTTTGAGCTTGTCCATATCGCGCTTGAGATCAGCCATCTTGCTGCGCTCTTTGTCGATAACGGCGGCCGGGGCTTTGGCAACAAAGCCTTCATTGGACAGCTTGCCTTCAATTCGGGCCACTTCGCCACTCAGCTTCTCCAGCTGCTTGTCGATACGAGCCATCTCGGCGGCTACGTCGATAAGCCCTGCCATAGGGATCAACAGTTCCATCTCGCCCACCAGTTGGGTGGTGGACATGGGCGCGTTGTCGCCATCGGCCAGAATCGTCATGCTTTCCAGCTTGGCCAAGGTAGTGAAGAAGGTTTGGTTGGCTTCGACACGGGCCTTGTCGCGGGCACTGACACTGCGCAGTAAGGCGTTGAGCGGCTTGGACGGAGCTATGTTCAGCTCGGCGCGGATGTTACGCACGGCAACAATCACCTGCTTGACCCATTCCAAGTCGGCCATGGCCTCGGTATCGACTTTGTCGGCCTGATACTCAGGGAAGGCGGCCAGCATCAGGGTTTCACCTTCCACACCGGCAAGTGGTTTGACACGGTGCCAGATGGTTTCAGTGATGTATGGCATCAGTGGATGCATCAGGCGCAACAGCTGCTCGAGTACAGTCACCAGAGTATGACGGGTGCCACGCTGCTCGGCTTCAGAGCCGTTTTGCAGCACAGGCTTGGTCAGCTCAAGATACCAGTCACAGAACTGGTTCCAGGTGAATTCGTACAGGGTATTGGCGGCCAGGTCGAAACGATAGGCGCCCATATGCTCTTCGAAGGTCTTGACCGTTTGGTTGAACAGACCTGTGATCCAGCGATCCGCCAGTGACAACTGCATCTCACCGCCGGCTTTGCCGTTGGGTGAGTTGGGGCCGCAATCCTGATCTTCGGTATTCATCAGTACATAGCGGGAAGCATTCCACAGCTTGTTACAGAAACTGCGGTAACCGTCCAGGCGCTTCATGTCCCAGTTGATGTCACGGCCGGTGGATGCCATGGCAGCCAGGGTAAAGCGCAGCGCGTCGGTACCGTGGGCTTCGATGCCGTCGGCAAACTCCTTGCGGGTGCTCTTTTCTATCTTGGCGGCCAGTTGCGGCTGCATCATGTTACCGGTGCGCTTGCCAACCAGAGATTCGAGATCTATGCCATCGATCATATCCAGAGGATCCAGCACATTACCCTTGGACTTGGACATCTTGTTGCCTTGCTCATCACGGATAAGCCCGGTCACATAGACAGTCTTGAAAGGCACCTGAGGTGTGCCGTCTTCATCCTTGATGAAGTGCATGGTCATCATGATCATCCGGGCTACCCAGAAGAAGATGATGTCGAAACCTGTCACCAGCACGTCTGTGGGGTGGAAGGTTTTCAGCTCAGGAGTTTGCTGTGGCCAGCCCAGGGTGGAGAAGGTCCACAAGGCAGAGGAGAACCAGGTATCCAGTACATCATCGTCCTGACGCAGAGCAATATCGCTTGCCAAGTTGTGCTTGGCGCGTACTTCGGCTTCGTTACGGCCGACATAGACCTTGCCGCTGTCGTCATACCAGGCCGGAATGCGATGACCCCACCACAGCTGGCGTGAAATACACCAGTCCTGAATGTCACGCATCCAGGAGAAATACATGTTCTCGTATTGCTGAGGCACAAACTTGATATCGCCGTTTTCCACCGCTTCTATGGCTGTCTTGGCCAGTGGTTTGACAGACACATACCATTGGTCGGTCAGCAGGGGCTCAATCACCACGCCACTGCGGTCGCCATAAGGCACTTTCAGGCCGTGGGGCTCGATTTTTTCCAAAAGACCCAGGGTCTCGAATTCGGCGACAACGGCATCGCGGGCCTTGAATCTGTCCATACCGGCGTAACGGCTTGGCAAAGAGGCGTCCAATTCGGTGTTGAGGCTACCATCGACATTCACCACTTCGGCCACGGTGCGGATGGCGGCATCCTGGGTGAGTATGTTGAACATGGGCAGATTATGACGCTTGCCGACTTCATAGTCGTTGAAGTCGTGGGCCGGGGTGATCTTCACGCAGCCGGTACCGAACTCCATATCCACATAGTCATCGGCCACCACAGGAATACGGCGGTTAACGATTGGCAGAATGATCTCTTTGCCTATCAGGGATTGATAACGTTCATCGTCAGGGTGCACGGCAACGGCGCTGTCACCCAGCATGGTTTCCGGACGTGTGGTGGCGACAATCAGATAGTCTTTACCGTCGGCGGTCAGGGCGCCATCGGCGAGTGGATAGCGGAAATGCCACATGTGGCCCTGCTTTTCCTTGTTTTCCACTTCCAGATCGGAAATTGCAGTGTGCAGCTTGGGATCCCAGTTAACCAGGCGCTTACCGCGATAGATGAGGTCATCTTCATAGAGGCGAACAAACACTTCCTGCACGGCTTCCGACAGACCTTCGTCCATGGTGAAACGTTCGCGGTCCCAGTCTACCGAGGCGCCCAGGCGACGCATCTGGCGGGTAATGGTGCCACCGGACTGGTTCTTCCATTCCCATACCTTGTCCATAAAGGCTTCACGGCCCAGGTCGTGGCGGCTCTTGCCTTCTTCGGCGGCGACTTTGCGCTCCACCAACATCTGGGTGGCGATACCGGCATGGTCGGTACCCACTTGCCAGAGGGTGTTCTTGCCTTTCATCCGCTGGTAACGGATCAGGGTGTCCATAATGGTATCCTGGAAGGCGTGTCCCATATGCAGGCTGCCGGTGACATTTGGCGGCGGGATCATGATGCAATAGTTGCCCTGGGACTCGTCACCGTGGGGCTTGAAGTAACCTTTCTCTTCCCATACACGGTAGAGCGCTTGTTCAATAGACTGCGGATTGTATGTTTTTTCCATGGGAACTGTCGTTTCTCAAACAAAATTAAGTGGTTGTGTTGCCAAATCCTGGGTGCTGAGCGTGACTCCCAGATTACGATACTGGCGGTATCTGTCCCTGGCCAGGGCCTTGTGTTGCTCATCTCCGGCAACAAAATCTATGATCCTGCCAAAGTTTACCGCAAATGCCGGGGCTTCATTGGCCAGATTGATCAGTATCGGGCGGCGTTGATTGGGCCCCAGCTTGTCAAAGCCGATTTCAACCGGTGCACCGGCGGCAGGGCCTTCCCCTTTGAGGTTGTGGGGCACAAAAGCACTGGGTTCAAACTGCCACAGCAGCTCGTCAATCCCATGGGCCTGAGCCAGATCCTCACAGTGAATATACAGCCATTCACCCTTGGCATAGTGCTGCCCGGCCAACTGACAGGCAAGCAGTTGTAACTGCTCGGCACTTGGTTGCTGTGCTGCATTCGGCAGCAGATAAAAAGTTGCCTTGCTCATCGCCTGCATCTCACCCCTGCACAGAACACTGATAGCCGTTTGACATAAGAGGAGGATTTTACACCTTTTGGCCAAAGGTTGAAATGGTCAGCGCCATCCCGATAAGGCTCTTGAGCTATTGGGTGATAAGTCACACATGCATAAAAGGGATAAGGATTCAGTTTGGCGTTGTCTTGCTGTTAACCATGTTGAGTTGCTGTTTGATGTTAAGCGTGAGGTTATTTTGAGGAAACCTAAGGAAGGTGCGAGCAAGTCCCATGTGTGCTCTGCGTCGGCCTACAGACTTGATCCAAAGCTTTGTTAAAGACGGAGTGATTAGCTTGAATTGAGTCTTCAAAATTTACGGCCCTCTTGGCGTTTATGTTTAAGAGGGCCGCAAGTCTTGCTTTGCTGGTTAGCGCATGGCCGCAGCAATCAATTTGGTGCAGCCATCAGTTTTTATCACAGCGGTTCGGCAACCTTGATCACCAGCTTGCCGAAGTTTTTACCTTCAAGCAGGCCGATAAAGGCTTGTGGTGCCTGCTCCAGCCCTTCGACCAGTTGCTCCTTGTACTGAATTTTGCCCTGAGAAACCCAATCAGCCATCTCGTTGGCGAACTCTTCATATCTGTGACCATAATCGTCAAAAATGATAAAGCCCTGCATCTTGATCCGCTTCACCAGAATGGTGTTCATCAGCAGTGGCAGGCGATCCGGTCCGGCCGGCAACTCAGTGGCGTTATATTGAGACACCAAACCACATACGGGGATTCTGGCGCTGGTATTCAGCAGGGGTAATACGGCATCAAACACCTTGCCGCCGACGTTTTCGAAATAGATGTCTATTCCCTGGTCGCAGACTCGGGCCAACTGCTCGGCGAAGTCCTCTGCCTTGTGATCCAGACACTCATCGAAACCCAGTACTTCTTTGGCGTGGCGACATTTCTCTGCGCCGCCGGCAATACCTATAACCCGGCAGCCCTTGAGTTTGCCTATCTGACCTACGGTAGCGCCAACCGGTCCGGTGGCGGCGGCAACCACCAGAGTTTCTCCTGCTTTGGGCTGGCCAATATCCAGCAGTCCCATATAGGCGGTGAAACCCGGCATGCCCAAGACTCCGAGGGCGTATGAAGGGGCTGCAGGCGCTTTGCCGAGTTTCAACAACCCTTCACCGTCTGAAAGGGCATAGTTTTGCCAGCCGGTGTAGGCGAGCACCCACTCACCGACTTCAAAGTCCGGATGACGGGACTCTTCTACCTGGCAAACCGTGCCGCCGACCATGATATCGTTCACGGCTACCGGCTCGGCATAGGATTCTGCATCACTCATGCGGCCGCGCATGTATGGATCCAGCGACAGATAGATGGTGCGCAGCAACACCTGGCCGTCGCTTGCCACCGGCTTGTTGCTGCTTTCCAGACGGAAGTTTTCTGCGTTGGGAGCACCGCTTGGGCGAGAGGCCAGCACAATGCGCTGATGTGGGTTTTGATTGGCAGTCATAATAGGCTCCATTGGGTTTTATCGCTTGATTAGACCGGTCGTCTAGTTTTTGGTTAAAAAAATCCCGCCACCTGTGTGGCGGGGAGTATCTGTTATTGGCCGCTGTTATCCAGCTTGCCTGCGAGTATGTTGTCAGTGGTTTGCATTGCCAGGTTGAGGGCGTTTTTATCCTGAGTCAGCTTGCTCATCAGGCTGGCCCCCAGCCAGAGGTTGTATAGTAGCTGCGCCGTCTGGTCACTGTTGCTGACTTTGACAGAGCCATCCCGGTTACCGGCTTCGATACATTCGGCAATGGTGGCAATGATCCGCTTGGCGCCTTGCAGCAGCGCCATACGCATAGGCTCAGAGAGATCGGCCACTTCGGCACTCAGCTTTACTACCAAGCACTTTTGCGCGCCACAGACATCGGCGTCGCAGTCCAGCCAGAGTTGCCAGTAGCTTTGCAGCCGCTGCAGCGCCGGAGTGCGCTCATGGCCCAGCAGTGCCTGCAGCTTATCCTGATAATCGTTGAAATAGTCTTTTATCAGGGCTTCACCGAACTGCTCCTTGGATTTGAAGTAGTGGTAGAAGGAGCCCTTGGGGACTTTGGCATGTTGCAGCAGTTGTGACAGGCCAACATTGGAAAAGCCTTTGGTTACGACGAGCTGGTAACCCGTGTCCAGTATGTGTTGGCGTGTGCTTTGTGTCTGTGTGTTCATGGCGGCCAGTATAATCACCATTAGACCAGTCGTCTAGTGTTTTATTTGAACAGCACTTGTTTTGCATGGAGCCTCGTTAGCACTATCAAGTGACAAAGGAAACGCGACAGGAAGTAACTGGATGAAAAGCTATGAATTAAAGCGTTCAGCGTTAAAGTAAACGGAGTCATGTCGGTAGAAACTGTATTTGCAAATTCAGTTGTACGAACTCAGCTGTGCAAACTCAGCTGTGCAAACTTAGTCTGAAGCCGAGTTTTATGGGCCGTATTGAGCCACTGCCTTTCAACAGGGCGGTTTATTGTGGCTTAGCTCTGTGGCTTAGCTCTGTGGTTTGAGTCCTGGATGAATACCATTTTGCCCAAGTGCCGGCTCTATCGGCGATAATCAAAAGGCGGGGGCGATCATCAAAAGACGGGGAAGGAGCAGGGCAAAGGGAAGATTGGCTTTATAAAATAGCCAATAAAAAGCGAAGCCCAGTGCTTCGCTTTTTATTGGCTGGGAGTCAGGCGCTTATTCGCCTTGCTCGACCCCGGCGCGGTTGAGCAGGAACTGCGCCAGCATAGGAACCGGACGACCGGTTGAGCCCTTGTTGGCGCCGCTGTTCCAGGCTGTACCTGCTACATCCAGGTGGGCCCAGTGATACTTCTTGGTAAAGCGCGACAGGAAACAGGCCGCCGTGATAGAACCGGCAGGGCGTCCGCCCAGGTTGGTCATATCGGCAAATGGGCTGTCCAGCATCTCCTGGTACTCATCCCATATCGGCAGGCGCCAGGCGCGGTCACCACTCTGCTCACCGGCATTGAGCAGCTCGCTCGCCAGTGGGTTATGGGCAGAGAACAGACCTGAGGCGTGTTTACCCAGCGCGATAACACAGGCACCTGTCAGAGTGGCGGTATCGACCACCAGTTCAGGGTCGAAGCGCTCCACATAGGTGAGTACATCACAAAGCACCAGACGGCCTTCGGCGTCTGTGTTGAGCACTTCCACGGTTTGGCCGCTCATGGTGGTGAGAATATCACCTGGGCGGTAGGCATTACCGGAAGGCATGTTTTCACAGCCGGCCAGTACCCCAACCACATTGATAGGCAGCTTCATTTCACAGATGGCCTTCATGGTACCCAGTACCCCGGCAGCGCCGCCCATGTCGTATTTCATTTCATCCATGGCTTCGCCCGGCTTGAGCGAGATACCACCTGAGTCAAAGGTCAGGCCCTTACCTACAAGCACTATCGGCTTGGCGGTCGTGTCGACGGCACCCTGATATTCCATCACTGTCATGATGGACTCATTGGCACTGCCACGGCCCACGGCCAGGTAGGCGTTCATGCCAAGCTTGGCCATCTGCTCTTCACCGACAGTGCTGACCTTCAGGTTCTCATGCACTTCGGCCAGTTGCCGGGCCTGCGAGGCCAGATAAGCCGGGTTACAGATGTTGGGTGGCATATTGGCCACGTCGCGGCACAACTGCATACCGGCGGAAACGCCGACACCGTGCTCAATGGCGCGCTCGCCGACCGTCAGTTCACGGCGGGTAGGGACATTGAATACCAGTTTGCGCAGTGGGCGGCGGGTCTCGCCCTTGCGGGTCTTGAGTCCATCGAAGCTGTAGAGGGTAGAGCTGGTGGTTTCCACGGCCTGGCGCACTTTCCAATAAGTGTCGCGGCCTTTAACGTGCAGTTCGGTCAGGAAGCAAACGGCTTCCATTGAGCCGGTATCATTGAGGGTGTTGATCGTCTTGGTGATGATCTGCTTGTATTGGCGCTCGTCTAGTTCTCGTTCTTTTCCGCAACCTACCAGCAGAACCCGCTCACTCAGTACATTGGGTACATGATGCAGGAGCAACATCTGCCCGGGCTTACCTTCCAGATCGCCGCGACGCAATAGGTTGCTGATGTAACCTTCACTGATTTTGTCCAGTTGTTCGGCGATGCCGGACAGGCGACGGGGTTCGTAAACGCCTACAACTATGCAGGCCGAGCGCTGTTTTTCGGGGCTGCCGCTCTTTACGCTAAACTCCATGAGCTCTCCTAGATTCTTTTAAAGACAAACTTTTTTATTTATTGGATAATGTCTGCTTGTGCCGCCCAAAGGCGGAAAATTTCCTGCAGCAGGGGGCTGGTTTGGCTGACAAGAATCATACGCCTGAAACAACCAAAATGCCGCCTGTTATGGTCAGAAAACTATCAAAAGTAGACAGTCTACATGAAAGTAACACTGACACCAGCAAAAAGATAAGTTTGGATACCGGATTCAGCCTGTGATTGTATTTAGATACTTGATCCGCGAAGTTTTGAAGGCACAAATAGCGGTGCTTTCAGTCTTGTTAGCTATTTTTATCAGCCAGCAATTTGTCCGCATCCTGGCCGATGCCTCCGACGGCGAATTTCCCGCCTCCCTGGTGCTGACTCTGATAGGCCTTAATCTGCCCGAATTGACGGTGCTTATCCTGCCCCTGAGTTTGTTTCTGGGGATCTTGCTCGCCCATGGCCGCATGTATGCAGAAAACGAGATGGTGGTCTTTCACGGGGTCGGTATCAGCGAATGGTATGTCACCCGGGTAACCCTGATCCTGGCGTTGCTCAACAGCCTGTTTACCGGTTATCTGGCGCTTTATGTTGCGCCTTGGGCGCAGGACAAACAGCACGCGGTTTTGGAAAAGGCTCAGTCAGAGGCCGGGTTAGCCGCCCTGGTTCAAGGGCGATTTCAAACCAGTGCCAATGGCCGGGCTGTGCTCTTTGTTGAAAAAATCAGTAAAGACAATGAGCTGGAAAAAGTCTTTGTGGCCCAGCTTCCCGATGCGGAAGATGAGAGCGGCGTTACCAACCTGGTCGTGGCCCATGGTGGCCGGGTGGTGGAAGACACAACAGGTGGCCAGCGGCTCAAGCTCGATGACGGCGTGCGTTATCAGGGAGCACCGAACCGGGTGGATTACCAGGTGATTGAGTTCGGCGGTTATCAGATGCAGCTCAAAGAGCAGGAAGTGAATGAGAGGGATCGCAAGTTATCTGCCGTGCCTTTCAAGGAGCTGCTCAATACGCCGGGGCCGGAAGCCGTAGCCGAATTCCACTGGCGACTGGCGATTCCGCTGGCTATCCCTTTGATGACGCTGATTGCTGTGCCGCTGGCGCGGGTCAATGTGCGCCAGGGCAAGTTTGCCAAGGTATTCCCGGCGGTATTGCTCTATCTTGGTTATTTCGGCTTGATGGTCGCCGGGCGCAAGGCGCTGCAGGATGAGGTGATCCCGGCCTGGCTGGGAATGTGGTGGATCCATGCCTCGGCATTGGTGATGGGCATCTTGCTGATAGGTAAGGGCAGACCTTTGGGCACTCGCCTGACAGGCCTGTTCAAACGCCGGGGGGCCGCAGCATGAAGATACTGGACTGGTATATTGCCAGAGTATTGCTCAGCACCTCTGCCCTGTGTCTGCTGATTTTGACCGGGCTTTCCGGAATCATCAAATGGGTCGATCAGCTGCGTTTGGTAGGGCGGGGCAGCTACACCATGATGGATGCCGCCGTTTATGTGCTGTTTTTGATCCCAAGAGATGTGGAGATGTTCTTCCCCATGGCCGTGTTGCTTGGGGCGCTCATCGGCATGGGCATGCTGGCCTCCAACTCTGAACTGATAGTGATGCAGGCCTCCGGCATGTCGCGGCTGCAGATCACCCTGTCGGCGATGAAGACGGCTGTTCCTTTGATGCTGATGGTAATGGTACTGGGGGAGTGGGGCGCACCGGTGGCGGAGCAGAAGGCCTATGAGCTTAAGACCAATAAGATCTCCGGCGGCAACCTGATTAAGTCCCACCGCGGGATTTGGGCCAGAGACGGAAACCTGTTCGTCAATATTGGCGAGATTGAAGATGTGACTCGTCTTGGCAATATTACCCTTTATGAGTTTGACTCTGAGCTGAAGCTGGCCAGTGTGGTGCACGCCGAGCAGGCTATCTATACCAAGGAATATTGGCGTTTATTGGAGGTTCGCCGCACTGTGTTCAAAAATGAGCAAGTGGTGCTGGATAACCTCAAGGAAGACAGATGGCCCTCCAGTTTGACACCGGACAAGCTGAGTGTGGTGTCGGTTAAACCCGATGCCCTGTCTATCCGCGGTTTGGTCGGTTATCTCGATTATCTGAAGAACAATAATCAGGATGCCAGTCGCTATGAGTTGGCGCTGTGGCGTAAGGTGATGCAACCCATCACAGTGGCTGTGATGATGCTGGTGGCGCTCTCTTTTGTGTTCGGGCCACTGCGAACCGTTACTATGGGAGCCAGGGTGTTACTCGGGGTGATAGCCGGCTTTACCTTCTATATCTGTAATGAGATCTTCGGCCCCATGAGCATAGTCTATGAGCTGCCGGCCTTGATGGGGGCCATGATGCCGAGTGTGCTGTTTACCGGCGCGGCTATCTACTATATCCGCCGCTGAGGACGCTGAGGATTGAGGGCTTGAGAGTAAAGCCGCTGTGGTTTAAAAGCCTCCTGTGCCGATTAACGTTATGAAAAAGCCCTGTCAGTGACAGGGCTTTTTGCTGTGGTTTGCGTATTGGAGACATCTATAAAGCGTTATTTTAATGCTACCGCTACCTGGGTATTTCAGGCCATTACCTCAGAATCAGTGCCTCAGGCTCCGTGCCAGTTGCGCAGTGAGTTGGCTTCTTTACTGAGAAGCACCACTTCGGAGCGGGTCATGCTGTCCTGCAGTGCCAGTTTGTCACCACTGAACAGGATCCACAGGTTGCCTATCCCCAATAAGGACCAAACCACCCGTGCCAGCGCGGTAATAAAACTCAGGTTTTGGCCGTTGGGATGCTGCACCTTGAGGCGCCAGGCGCGCATGCCCAGAGTCTGGCCGCCCTTGGACCAAAAGAGAGCGTAGAAACCGGCCACACAGCAGGCCAGCCACAGCTGATAGAGGCCGTGATAGAGGCTGTTGCCATTGAGCAGATCCGAAACATGTTCATAGTTCCCCATGGGAATGAGGCCGGAGGCGGTCAGGCCGGTAAAGATCCCAAACCCTATGGCACCAGCAAACATGTAGACGGCTACCGCCAGCAACAGATCATAAACGGCGGCACCGAGGCGCTTGAAAAAGCCGGCTCGGGGAAAATTGGCGTGCTCTGGATTTATCATGGCTTAACCCTCTTTTGGGCAGGTATTAACCCTGCTCTTCTTCTTTGACAAAGTGGATATGACGAAATCCCATACGGGCGAATTCACTGGTGCGATAGCTCTTCAGGGCGCCGCCGCCTTTGGCTGTCATGGCGACTTGCTGCTCCATCGCCAGAAAACGGCTGAGATCTATTCCCTCGGCGGCGGCAACAGCCTCGTACATGTCGTGGTATTTGTCATAGGCAAAGTTGATCACTTTCGCGACCCCCTTGTATTCATAGGCGACCTGACGTGCCATCTTGTGTCCTCATTAAAGCAGTGGGCTCAAGCGAACTTACTGCGAAATATAAAATAAACGGCGCCGAGCATACATAACCCGGCCCAGAGATAGTCCAGTTTCAGTGGTTCTTTAAGGTAATAGAATGAAAAAGGAACAAACAGACTCAGGGTGATGACTTCCTGAAGTATCTTGAGTTGGCCCACATTCATCACACTATAACCAATACGGTTGGCCGGTACCTGCAGAAGATATTCGAACAGGGCTATCCCCCAACTGACCAAGGCGGCAATTATCCAGGGTTTACCTGAAAGGGACTTGAGGTGGCCGTACCAGGCAAAGGTCATAAAGATATTGCTCAGGCACAATAAGCCTATGGTGATGAGTGTGGGTTGCATCTGTCAGCGGGCTACCGGATAGACCATATAACTGGCGTCATCGGTATAGGTGGCCAACGATTTTTCGATACGCTTGTGGTTAAAGCCAAGCTTTTCCCAGTAACCACAGGCGCCCTGTACTGCCACCAGTGACAAGGAACCCAGGCGCAGTTTTTCCGCCTGCAGTTTGAGGGTATCAAACAGTTTGCGTCCGGCGCCGAATCCCTGAGCCCTGTTGCTGATGGCAATATCATGCAGATAAAGGGTGTCGGCCTTTGGCAGTGTGGTAATCGCCTTGTACAGTGGCGGAGGGGTGTCTTCGGTCCAGGGATGAGCCAGACAATAGCCTACCACCTGGTCACTCTTTTCAAGGACATAACAGGTTTGCGGTGATGCCTGCCACTTGCTCTTGAGTACATGTAAAGGTTCGGGGGCCAGTGCGTGGTAGCACTCTGCTTGAATTTCGCCTATGGCTTGCCAGTCATCCTGGCTAATGGCGCGTATCAACATCTGAATTCACTTTCTCTTTGCAGTTACTTCGTAGAAACGCGCCATTATACCATTTTTGCAGATAAATTAATCCAGATAGCGCTGTTGCAGATGGCGCTGCAGGAAGTTGGGATCCAGACTCTGCCCTGTAGCGCTGCGGATCAGTTCATCGGTTTCCAGCAGGCACCCCTTGGACCAGATTTTTTCATCCAGCCAGTCGCAAATCTGCCCCAGCTTATCCTGGCTCAGCAGGGCTTCAATGGGGCCCAATTCGGCTTCCATGGCAAATCTCAGCTGGGCGGCGTACATGGCGCCCAAGGTGTAGCTGGGGAAATATCCCAGTTCGCCCAAGGTCCAGTGAATATCCTGCATGCAGCCATCTTTATAATTCCCGGCAGTACTCAGCCCCAGATATTGCTGCATCTTCTGATCCCAGAAATCGGGTAGGTCTTTCACCTCCAGGCTGCCGTCGATAAAGGCCTGCTCGGCTTCAAATCGCAGCAGTATGTGCGCCGGATAGGTGACTTCATCGGCATCGACCCGGATAAGACCCGGCTTGACCCGGGTGATATTGTCGATCAGTTCATGGGCCGATACCGGGCAGTCGAGATGTCGGCGAATTCTCGGATAGAGCTTGCTGATAAAGGCGCGGCTGCCGCCGAGTTGCATCTCAAAAAACAGGCTTTGACTCTCGTGGATCCCCATGGAGCGAGACATTCCGGCGGGTTGTCCTCGCCAATCCTTTGGCAGCGCCTGCTCGTAACGGGCATGACCCGTTTCGTGAATAGTGGAGGTGAGGGCAGCGATAAAGTCATCTTCCGTGTAGCGACTGGTCAGGCGGATATCACCGGGCACGCCACCGCAAAATGGGTGCGAGCTGACATCCAAACGCCCTTGGTTGAAATCAAATCCCAGGTATTGCATCACCTCCCGTCCCAGCAGCTTTTGGTCTGCTATCGGGTAGTCGCCGGCGCTGCTTTTGTAACTCTGGTGCAGCTGTTTGTGCTTCACTTTTTGGATAAGCTCGGGCAACCAGTCCCGCACCGCTCCGAGAGTGCTCTCCAGCCGTTTACAGGTCATGCCGGGTTCAAATCTGTCCAGCATGGCATCGTAACCTGCCTTGCCTGTGTGCGCCGAGCGAGCCTGGGCTTCTTCTCGCACCAAGGCGATTACCGCCTCGAGATTGGGGCGAAACCCTTGCCAATCGTTGTTATGCCGCTGTTCGCGCCATTGGTTTTCGCAGCGATAACCCGCCAGCGTCTTGGCCTGTACCAAGTCCCCCGGCACGGCGATGGCTTGGGCATAGTGCCAGCGCATCTCTCTGAGATTGGCCCTCTGTTCGATACTGAGTTCGGCGGCTTTGGCTTCGGCGCCATCCAGCCATTCGGCAAGCCTGGGCGAGGTTTTTAAACTGTGAATGTGTAATGCCAACTCGGCCATCGCCTCGGAGCGGGCCTCGCTGCCGCCCATAGGCATCATGGTGGCTTGATCCCAGTCCCCCAGGGCACTGAAATGCTCGAAGTGGCTGATGGTGCGAAAGTGCTGGCAAAGTTGCTGGTATTCGGTTTTGGCAGTCATGGTTTGCTCTAAAATATTGGCATGCATCAGAGGGAACAGTTCTTATGCTAACCAAGCCAAGGGATCGTTCTCAAGTGTTTTTCGGCAGTTTTTGTTTTTGCGAAATGTAATTAAATTAATGCCTTGTAATAAAAAACAAAGTTTAAAATTCGGTTTTGTCTGGGCGTTGCTGGCGTAAACCTTGTGGTTTGTTGCAACACTAACCCAAGCAAAGATAGCCTCAGTATGGAGTGGCTAACATTAATGTGAGCCGCTGCAGATTTCTGACGTTAAATGCAGATAAAAGCTATTGGAGTCAAAGCTTGCCAAGGGGTACACTCAGTAACGACCTGAAATAAACAGGCTTATATGGAATATTGACGACAGGTACAGTCGTCTACAAGGAGGAATCCTGTGCTGGACTTTTTTCTGGCCCAGTCCAATCTGCCCTATGCTGTAGCCTTGGCGATAGTGGCACTGCTTGGAGTGATAGAGGGACTCACACTAATCGCGGGTATCAGCCTGATGGCCGCTATGGATGACTGGCTTCCCGATGCCGATCTTGATACTGACCTACCTCAGGGGGGACTGACAGCGCTGGCCGGTTGGCTCTGCCTGGATAGGCTGCCTGTGCTCATCTGGTTTGTACTGGCACTGGGATGTTTCAGTATTACGGGCTACCTGCTTAACTATTTTTCCTGGCTGCTCACCTCAGCCCTGTTGCCGCAAGTGTTTTCTTTGCTGCTGGCCTTGCCGCTGGCTGCGGTTGCCTGCCATTTCCTCGGTGGGCAGTTGGCCAGAATTCTTCCCAAAAATGAATCCAGCGCCGTCTCAATCGAAGATCTCAGCGGCAGCGTAGGCACAGTAACGCTCGGCTGTGCCATCAAGGGTAATCCCAGCGAGGCCGTGGTTCAGGATCAGTACCGTCAGAAACACTATGTCCTGGTCGAGCCCGAGGACGAAGACACCGAATTCCCGGCAGGGGTGCAAGTGGTGCTGCTCAGACGCAGCGGCCGCGTGTGGTCTGCCACCCGTTTTGAACAATAATCTAACCAAAGAAGGAAACAACAGGAATGGAAACCATCCCGGGTTTAAATACCAGCGGCACCAGTATGTTGCTGTTTACCGCAGGCGCAGTAGTGCTCTGCCTGTTGGTGATAGGGTTTATTTTTGCCAAGCTCTATTGCCGCGCCACCAAAGAGATGGCCTTTGTGCGCACGGGTTTCGGTGGTGAAAAGGTAGTCAAAGATGGCGGCGCCATTGTCCTGCCGGTACTGCATGAAATTATTCACGTCAATATGAACACCCTGCGCATCGAGGTGGGCAAGACCCAAAAAGATGCCCTGATCACCAAAGACAGAATGCGGGTGGACGTCAAGGCCGACTTTTACTTGCGGGTGGCCCCCAATGCCGAAGGTATCTCCATGGCGGCCCAGACATTGGGCGGTCGCACCAATAGGGTGGAAGAGCTCAAGAAGCTGATGGAGTCCAAGTTTGTTGACGTGCTGCGCGCCGTGGCAGCCGAAATGAACATGACAGAGATGCACGAACAGCGGGCCGACTTTGTACAGCGGGTGCAGAACAACGTTGCCAACGATCTTGAGAAAAATGGTCTGGAACTGGAGTCGGTTTCTCTGACAGGTTTTGACCAGACAGAGCTGGAGTTCTTCAATGAGAACAACGCCTTCGACGCCGAAGGTCGTGCCAGACTCGCCAAGATCATCGAAGAAAAGCGCAAAGAAACCAACGATATTCAGCAGGACAACCGGATCCAGATTGAACTGCGTAACCTGGAAGCCGAAAAAGAGTCGCTGAACATCGAAAAGGCCGAAGAGGAAGCACGTTTGATCCAGCAGCAGGCACTGGAGTTCAAGCGCGCCGAGCAAAAGGCCGAGATCATCAAGCAGAAAGAGCAAAAGCAACGTGAGGAGCGGGAGGCGGAAATCGCCAAGGAACGCGCCATCGAGTCGGCGGAAATTGAAAAGACCAAAGACATAGAAACCCGCGAGATTGAAAAGCGTAAGCAAATTGAGCAGGCCAGAATTCAACAGCTGCGAGATATCGAAGTCTCCGAACAGGAGAAACAGATTGCGGTTGCCGCCAAGTCGGAAGAAGAATCTGCCGCCAGGGCCCGCGCCGCCGAGGCCGAAAAGCTCAAGGTTGAAAAAGAGGAAGCGGTAATCACAGTGCGTCAGGTGGCTGAGGCTAATCGTCGCAAAGAGATTGAAGTTATCGACGCCCGTAAAGAGGCAGAGCGGGAAGCCGTTGGGGTCACAGTTCAGGCTGAAGCCGAGAAACGCGCCGCCGAAGATAGATCCATAGCGATACTGACCGAAGCCCGCGCCAGTGCCGATGCCAAGATGCTCAAGGCCGAGGCCGATGAGAAGGTGTATGCGGTGGAAGCGGCCGGTAAACAGGCACTGCACGAAGCCGAGAACGTGTTGCGTGACGAGCAAGTCGCCCTGCAGCGCTCACTGGCGATCCTCAAAGTTCTGCCTGAAATCGTCGCTAATGCGGTTAAACCATTGGAAAACATCGAAGGCATCAAGATCCTTCAAGGCTATGGCAGCGGCGTAACCGGCCAACTGGGGACAGCTTCCGATGGCGCCGGTGTCAAGGGCGGTATTGCCGAGCAGGTTACCAGTGCGGCACTCAACTACCGTGCCAACGCGCCTGTGGTCGATGCCATGCTCAGAGAGTTGGGGTTGGTAGATGCCGAAAAGGGCGGGCTGAATGATCTGCTGAGTGGCAACAATATGCTCACCCATGAAGCGCTGCAAATCGCCCGGGATACCAAGGCCAGTGTCGAGCCCAAAGCGGAGACGGTAAAGCCTGTCAGCCAAAACAATGTGGCCTATGAAGTGACTTTGGATATAGATAAGCCTGAGCAACCGAGAAACGCTTAAGCCCAGTTGTACTCATCAATGAATGCCCTCCATCGGAGGGCATTTTCTTATCAGGCATAGCTTCTTATCAGGTATAGCTTCTTCTTATCAGGTATAGCCTTGGAAAATTCGTTTTCAATTTTCCAAGCCGGCCTCGGCTACGCCAATATGCAAATAACGCCTAGCGGCGGCTTTGAAGGGGAATTGGTGTAATTCTGTTAGCGCTGAGTAGCTTGAAACATCAGAAGTGCCTGCAGACATACACCTCATTTCCAGGCACAGGCGGAACTGTGACCTTCCGAGGCATGGATGCCGAGGCAGAGCTTACAGGGAAGTACTCGCAGCGAGTCACAGGATCGCCTGTGCATAAGCCTGCGGCAGGCAATGGGAGACGTCCGTCGCTGGAAGCTCAATCAACGTTATTTGGCTATTTGGGGCTGAAAGCCATGCTAGCCGCTGTGGCAGCGGCCTAAAGTCGTGGTGTTCCACTCCACACCGGGCAAGGGGCTTTGCTTGTCCAAAGCCCCTTGCATCCCCAAGGACACCCCGACGTAGCCGAAATCCCCGCTGGCTTATGAAACAAATTGGCTACACTCAGGGCTCGCATCCGTGCTCGACCTTCGAGCCTCGACATCCCTGTCTCGGCTACGCCAATTTGCAACAACGCCAACGGCGGCTCCGAAGGGGGATTAGTGCAACTCTGTTAGTCCTGAGTAGCTTGAAATATTTGAAAGATCTGCAGACATACGCCTATTTTCCAAGCATAGGCGGGACTGTGACCTTCCGAGCCAGGGATGGCGAGGCAGAGCTTACAAGGACGTACTCGCAGCGAGTCACAGGATCGCCTGTGCAAAAGGACCGTTCTCGGACGTCCTGTCCTTCACGGCATTCGGGCTTCCTGCCCATCCGCACTGCAGGTGATGGGTTACAACTTAGCTAGCCGCTAGGAGCAAGTTCATTAGTAAGTTTTGGCTTAAAGCCATGATAGCCGCTGTGCCAGCGGCGTAAAGTCGTGGAGCTTCGCCCCACACCCGACCAAGAAGGGATCAACAGCAATCCC
>NZ_NIJM01000017.1 GCF_002836945.1 Shewanella chilikensis | reverse complement strand
TCGGCATCCATGCCTCAGCCACGTTATTTGCGCCAACGGCTTTCGGCGACACCGAAGGGGGTATTGGTGCAATTCTGTTAACACTAAATAACTTGAAACATCTGAAGTGTCCGCAGACATACACCTCATTTCCAGGCACAGGCGAAACTGTGACCTTCCGAGCCAGGGATGGCGAGGCAGAGCTTACAGGGACGTACTCGCAGCGAGTCACAGGATCGCCTGTGCGAAAGGCGCACCGCAGGTGATTGGCTACACCGTGGCCGGAAGCTCGGCCAGTACTAAGTGGGACTGTGACCGTCGAAAACAGGGAAGAATGCAAACACTCAGTCAATTCTGCTTCAAAAACAAACCAAATCAGGGTTTTGTGGCCTTTGTCAAAAACTTGACCTTTGGCTAATTGTTTTCAAATTCAGTACTGGGTATTGTATAACTAATTCAAACGCTTAGCTTTAGCACTTTCTTAAGCTTAAGGCCAGAAGCTGCAACACTTTTCCGCTTTCAGCGGAATGCAGGGACGAACAGAGTTTGGACCCGTGCGGTAGCCATGGCCTTACTCAACGTTTTTGTAAGGCCTGGGTTGTAGGACCCTTGGTTGTACGGCTTGGCGCGCTCATGACAAGCACCTCAGAACTGATTTTCTATACAGTATTATTGACCTTCTCGACAAAATGCCGGGAATTTGTAGCTAAGTTTGCGCGTTATTTCTGTAACATTTTAGAAAATGGCATTAAATTCATAATGTTAAAAAATACAGCTGGTAGATAATAGGTTTGGAAACCGCGCATGCGCGTTTCGCTGCAAGGGATATTAAGACTAAACTCAATTATATCCAGCTAATACAAACAGATAGCGATGCGCGTTTACACTCCTCCGAGGACTAAAACGCGCATGCGCACTATACAGCTGTTAGCTGTACTAAAGGAAAAACTATGAGAAAAATCTTACCAATTATAATGTTAGCTGTCTTGTCTGGTTGTGCCTCTATACCAAAAGATGCGCCGCCTTATAGACCTGCACCTATAGCTAATGATAACAGTGGTACCTTGTACATTTATCGTGTGGGCGCGTATCCAATTTTAAGAACACCAAGTATATTAGTTGACAGCAATAAGATCATCGATCCACCAGAAAAAGCATATACATGGATTTATCTATCACCAGGCAACCATAACGTGACCGTTGACTGGGCATGGGATGCTGGGTGGCCTGATTTAAGTTTTGAAATTCCTATTGAAGCAGGAAAAGAACACTTTTTAAAAATTACTGGTAGTTTCGAAAATTTAGGTCTTAAGTATCGTGCGGGTTCTGAGGCACTATATATGGAAAAATCAATAGCTGAGAAAGAGTTAAAAGAATGTTGTAGATATATCACCCCAGCTAACAAGCAAAGTCAGCTGGACCGCTAATGCGGCCACTGCTTTGAGCGTTAGCAGGCACTATGAAGTTTCGAATAGATAGGAATGTTAAGTCTCGACTCATAAAGGAGCGAGTACCAACCGAATACAAAAGCTTAGCTGTCGCTAGTGAAGTCGAGCTTCCAGATGTTTGTACTTTGATTACGTTTCCCCACAATCGAAAAGATGTAGTGAAGAGCAGTCTTGTTGAGAAAGCACTAAAGAAAATCAACGAAGGAAGTAACGAAAAGTTAGTAGTTGTTGGAGGCTGTTTTTCACTAGAATCCGTAGAAATTTTGAGATCATACGATGCAGTATTTCTTACATTGTCCGATTTTCCGTGGACAGACGAACGGCATAATCTAATCAAATCTGGTGAACCTCGGTGAATCGTGCTGCTAACAAGTTAAATCATCGGAAAACCACTCGCTGCGCTCGCGTTTTCCGCTGTTTAAAGCGTTAGGCTGTGCGTGAAAAGGAATAACAACTAAGCAAAAGGAGAGGCAGATGAGCAACAACTATGATCTTATTCGTGGGGCTATTCTTAATAAGCAGCAGGTTTTCGCTGACTACGACGGCCATCCTAGGGAAATGTGCCCACATGTTATCGGGACAAAAAATGGCAGGGAGCAGGCCCTGTTTTATCAGTTTGGCGGTAGTAGCAGCAGCGGCCCTATTGTCCCGAACTCCCCTCAAAACTGGCGCTGCATGCCAGTAGACAGACTGGACAATATTCGTATTGTAAATGGGGAGTGGCATACGGGTGATAACCACTCTAGGCCTCAGACATGCGTTGATTTAATCGACGTTGAAGCCGATGTCTGAAGGGGAAAGCCTAACAAGAAAAGGCACCGGATGCGCTAACGCGCACCGGTGCTTTTGGCGTTATGTGTAAAAGGTGTTAATGTGAGAAATAGAGAAAGTAAAAAACTGTTTATTCAAGGGATTCCAGAAAGGTTAGACTTCCTTTTTGATAAAGCTATTGAAAATTCTGAGAATGAACTTCGCAATGATATAAATGAATTAGAAAAAAGATTTAATGAGGTTAATGAAAAACACAGCTGTATTTCCTGGGATGACCTCGATATTGCGGTAAATGGTATTCCAGATGATGTTGAAGATATTCTTTACGAGTTGTCGGATTTACATTTCGATTTAGAAGTATCAAAAGAGAAGCTGAAGTCCCTCGTTGAGATGAAAGTTCTAAACTTGTATAAAACATACGAGATTATTTTAAAGGAACTAATATCTCATACTTTCCCGAACCAGAGTAATAAGTCACTGTATCAATGGGAAAATGTTAAAGGTCTAATGGCTGAACATGAAATAAAATTTGGGGAAATTAATGAGTATCCATTCATCAACCAACTTAGACTAGTAAATAATAATATAAAACATTCCCCTTACATCGAGGGAAATGTTAAAAAAAACATTAAGGAGTTCAAGAACGATGACGAGTATAACTGTGACAATCTAGAGCTTTTCTATAATCGGGTAAATTGCAAAGTGAAACCGTTCTTAACGAAGTTAGCTGATGAATTAACAAAGTATCTTTATGATTTTTCCGACGAAAGAATAGAATCAATTGTTGAACTTTATTCTGAAAGAATGGGGGACGCAGAGCTCGATACTTTAATCGATAAACTTCAAGCAAAGGTGAGTTTGAAATCTAAAAGGCACAAAAAAAAGCGACTAAGAACGACTGGCTTTGAGTTTTAACACATAACAAACTGTTTAAGAGAAAACAACAAAGACACCCATTATTAGCTGTGTTAGCGCTGAGTAGCTTGAAATATCTGAAGTGTCAGCAGAGAGAAATAACAAAGACACCCATTATTAGCTCAGAAAAACTGATGTTTTCACTGGGAGAAAATCATCTTTCAAGCCTTTTGAGGGCCATTCAGTTATTGAAATGAGCGCAAAAGTCGAATTTCAGACACGGTGGAGGTCGGACAAAGTTCGATTGGAGAGAAATATCTTGGAGCCTCGGGGATTCAGCTAAACAGCTGCTGACAATTAGCGGCCCCTTGCCTTCGTCGTCGTTGCAGGTGAGTACAGTAGTCCGTAAGAGATTCCAGTGTACCAACCGGCCCTTTGAATAGACGGCTAAAGTTGGTCGTCAACTTGAGCCAGTTGTCGATGGGGATGTTTAAACGATTCAAAATGGTTGTTGTGCCGGCAGTAATGTGGCCGCGCTTGTCGTGGCGGATAATACGTCCGGTATCATCGACCAGTTGCAGATAATCCTTGGCTTCAAAGTGCAATCCTTGTGGCATGTTCAGCCGTTCATTGCCGACAAAGGGTAACAGCTCAGGTGTGTTTTTGCCTTGCATCGCGGCCCGTATCCGCCGTTGAATACTGGTATAGTCTGAGTCTTCTGGGGTTTTGGCTATTCCCGCGCGGATAGGGTTCAAGTCAACATAAGCCATGCAGGCCAATACGGCTGCGTCATCCAACAATGGCTGGGATTTGAAGCGGCCTTCCCAAAAGCGACCACTGCAACCGTCTTCCCGATTGGCTTGTCTGGCAATAGGTTCATTGAGCGCACGCATAAACCAACTGATATCCATCAAACGTTGGCGATAGACTTCAGTGGTTTGTTGCAGGGTCAGATATTCAATATCAGAAAGTGTTTCACCGCGCAGAAAACGCTGGGATAACAGGGTTCCACTGTAAAGCAGGTGCCAACGCTGTAAAACCTGCTCCAATGTCCATTCAGTGGCGGTTTTCAAGTCAACTCTGAGTATCAAATGCAGATGATTGGACATGAGCGCATAGGCACACAAGTCAATGGCGAACACTGCCGCCAGTTCCAATAAGCGCGACTCAACCCAATCACGACGATGTTCATAGCTCTTGCCCGAATAGTCATCAACGCCACATAGAAAGGCGCGGCGGACACAGCGGGAGATGCAGTGATAGAAGGGGGTGTCCTGAAGACTAACTTGAGCATATCTTGGCCTCGGCATGGCATCCTTTCCTTTTCAAAGGCTCCATTCAAGCCTAGACAAGGAGCCAACAATCTGCCAAGAATTATGGGTGTCTTCATTTTGTTGAATAACAACAAGCAAAGGCTTGGCTGGGGCTTTTGATCTACGGGCGAAGCAATTGGCTAGATCTATGTGGGTTTGGGTTTTTGGGTTGCTTTGTGCGCTAGGAGCTGCGTGGTATGTCGGTGCGCAGAGAATAGAAATACTTACAGGCTCATTATCCGATCCCGACCCCAAATGGGGAATGGTCTTAATGCATTTTCTTCTAGCTATAGTCAGTCTCGGTGCACCATTGTGGTTTGCTTGGCTTTCAACTAAACAAATCGGTCAGCGATTCAAGCTTGCTGAAGACTATGGTTTCAAAGCCTCAGTCGCAAAAGCATATGAAGGTTATAGAAAAGAAGCGGCTCGCATTGATGAAAAATTAGAAGCGAGGTTATTTGAATCAGCTTTGAGCCGAGTGGAGGAGGCACCTTTAAGATTCGTGGATGACCCGTCTCACGGAACTCCTTGGCATGAATTGGCCGACTCGAGTGACTTTAAAGAAGCTTTAAAAAACATACCTGAATTTCGGGATAAAGTCTTTAAGCTTGTCAATAGCACTATCAATCGAAGTAGACCTAGTAGTAAAGGTAAAGATGAAGAAGAAGCCGTACAACAAGTGCAGTAAAATAAACAAAATGCAAAACAAAAATGGACACCCAGCGTTAATGGCGCGGTAGTTAGCCTCCGACTGTGCTTTGTTTAAGCATTTAACAAGAAGGCTATTAAAAGAAAAAATGGACACCCAACGTTAATGGCGCGGAGGTTAGCCTCCGACTATGCTTTGTTTAAGCATTTAACAAGGAGGTTATTATGCCGCTCCCTCGCCGAACTCAAATCAGCCTTGAAGATACGCCTTACTACCATTGTTGCAGCCGCGTGGTGCGGCGTGCCTTTCTGTGTGGTGATGATGCCTACTCGGGCAAGAATTATGACCACCGCCGTGGTTGGGTGTGACCTTTCCCCTGAATTTGGAAGACTATTTCATGGGCCGGTAGGCACCTTGCAAGAGCTCAGCTGCTACTGCGAACACTTGGAGAAGCGACGACGGCATTTTGCAACCAGCTGTCAGTACTTTCAAACGGCCTGAACCCCACTCTATCTCAACCACAGTTGTTGAAATCCCCTGAAGCATGGGTTGGGCTAGCACGGCTCAAATCTCGCATTTTTGCGTGAAATAGGTTCGATTTCATCAAACCTCTGCAACTCATGGATATCTTTCTACCTCCGGGTGCTCAAATCCCCTACTGGTGCTTGAACGCAGACAGAAAGAAGATTAAGTTATTGTTTTACAGTGGGTGGCTTGATTTTTATGTGTGGATTTGAATCTGCCAACAAGTTAAGGAGATGTAGTGTAAATGAGTGATGATTTATATGAGGTTATATATTTCGACCAACATTTGATTCTTAAAAAAAGCTTATATGAACAAGTGCCTCATAGTGGATTAAATGTGGCTTTTAGTTCTAAGGAAGGTGTTATTCTTAGACCTCATATATATTTTCGCCCTATCAATATGACTGATACTTTTAATGAATATAAGTTCTCTGAACTAATATTTGAATGTTACGAAGGAATGGCCAATGTTGTTTCTCAATTAGTTGAAGAGAACGATGAGGAAGTCCACGTAATTACGCGTTATTTTATGAGGCACGACGATGAGAATGGTCGTTTATTGGGGGATAAATTCATATATAAAACGGAATATTACACTTTTGAATATCAAATTGAAAACTCTCTAGTACCTATCAAAAGTGCCTGTACTCCTTTGAACCCATTAGGTTTATCCTGTGAAGGTACGCTGGAGTGTTGGGTAGCAGAGATCACCTTGGATAAATATTTTTCTTTACTCCGATAATCGTGATTTTACACATAACAAACTGCTTAAATGGACGCAGGAACATTCGGTGGTTTTGGTTCTGAGTGTGATTGGCTTGTAGTGGTCAATTAACTTGACCACTACACTGTCAGCACAAGTCTGAGCTAGTGCAGGTAATATTCGACATCGACAACGATTGGAGTGGGTCATTGTGTTTATTTGGCAACTAAACAATAACTCTCCAACCGTTTTCATTTTCAGTTCACGCTAACCTGCAATGAACCTCATTTTTTACGTTCGTTTTTATACCGCTTCTTCGTTTTCTTCACCGGTACGGATACGAATAATGCGTTCGATATCGGTCACAAAGATCTTGCCGTCGCCGATTTTACCGGTACGGGCGGTTTCGACAATCACATCCAGTGCCTGTTCCAGCAGATCATCCTGAATAACCAGCTCTATCTTCACCTTGGGCAGAAAGTCGACCATATACTCGGCACCACGGTACAACTCTGTATGTCCCTTCTGGCGGCCAAAACCTTTGACTTCCAGAACCGTCATACCGGTTATTCCTATCTCAGCCAACGCCTCACGGACATCGTCCAGTTTAAACGGCTTGATTATGGCTTCCACTTTCTTCATCAGGCACTCCTTTAGGGCTTGGAATTCTTTTGCGACTCATGACCATTCCCTCGGCAATTTGACCGGAGAAATAGCTCGCGACTTTGCTTGTTCGGATACAATCGCAATAGCTTATCACGACATACTGCGGGCAAGAAGTGATTGTCCGCTCAGATGAAAAAACCAAGGCCTATTCTTTGGTAGTAGCCATGTTCAACTCGGTGTACTTATTCATCCCTTAGGTAAGCAAGTGCAATATTTAGTGCAAACTCATCTAAAAGGACACCAGAGCCGAGCCACTGCCTGGACTAAACTAACACTAAGGTTCGCCGGATGCGGGCCGCCCAACGCTCAAGGATGAGATTATGCGTCATTTACCACTTGGTTTTTCGCTGCTAGAGGTCATGGTCGCCATGGTGCTGCTGGCAATACTGGCCTCAGTCGGGGCCCCATCACTCAAGTCGCTCTATGAAGGTTATCGCGCTCAAACCGGTATCAAACAAGTACAACAACTGCTGCAATTCGCCCGTAATCAAGCCATCAGTTATGGTGTCAGAGTCAGTGTCTGTGTGCTCAAGGATGGCCGCTGTGAAGCCGATGCCTGGCAGCAAGGGATTACGGTTTTCAGCGACCGCAACGGTAATCTGACCCTGGATGATGACGACAAGCTGCTGTTTCAAAGCGGCGTTTTTGATAGCAAAGACATACTCAAGTACAACCGAAAAGCGATACGCTTTCTGCCAGATGGACTGGCATCAGGAACCAATGGCACCTTCAAGTATTGTCCTGGTAAGGCTAATAGCCCCCACTCAAAAGCCTTGATAATCAATCAAGCCGGACGAATTCGCCACTCTCAGGATAAAAACATCAGTTGTCAGGATGGTTGATGCTGGTGGAATTAACGACCACTGCACAGGATTTGCAAAGATTACTGTAATTAACAACTCATTCACTTATACTTAAGTGTATCTATTCACGTGAAGAGTTGACTATGGCTGTAGTACATTTTTCCAGTTCCAGAATCAGCGGCTTTACTCTGGTCGAACTCATGGTCACCATTGCTGTTGCCGCCATACTGCTGTCTGTGGGAGTTCCCTCACTCACTTCTTTATATGAAAGCTATCGCAGTAAGTCGGAAATAAGCCGAATTGAACAAGCCCTGTCCTTCGCTCGCAACCAGGCCATCAGCTATGGTATGGAGGTGAAAGTTTGTGGCTATCAGAGTGATACAGGTTGTGCCGCCAATTTTAATGATGGCCTCAAGGTCTATACCGAGGCCGGAAGTAGCGAAAAAATATTGCGGGTAGTGGAAGGCATCGACAGCAAGGATGCCATCGTGGGCAGCAATGTTGGCTTTCATGCCGATGGCCTCAGCAACACCACAGGCGAAGTGACCTTTATCTATTGCCCTTCCAAGCAAGCCAATGGCTCAAGAAGTGTGACGGTTTCCAGCTCAGGGATGATCAAATACGGCGCTGATGGCCTGGCCTGCCCAAATTAAATGACAGAGGTCATGCCGGTTTCAGTAGAGTGAATCTATGTCAGAGCCATGATCACAAGTCACTTTAATCTGATGGTGAAGTCAACAGGAAACCCACCTCACCTTCTTCAGTCAGCCCCAGAGACTGCCAACCAAGATGGCGATAAAAACCTTCGGCGCGAGTACCCGGTTCGGTGCTGAGTTGTAGCTTATGGCAGCCTCCGGCATGGAGCCAATCAACCGCTTGCTGTAACAAGGCCTTACCTATGCCCTTTCCTTCCGACTCCGGCGCGATAAAAAGCGCCCAAATTCTGGCATCATCACGATCGCTACAGACAAAACCCAATAGTTGTGTTTCATCCTCTGCAACCCAAGTGCGCCGCCGACCTGTCAAATAGCTGAGATAGCAAGCTTGAGTGATCCGCCCGGGATCCTGCAGGCGGTTTTCGCGCACATTCAATCTCAACGCCATTATGGCAGGAATATCGCTTAACCTGGCGGTGCGTATGCTTGGGTTCATCCATTGCTAGTAATAAAAACTGTTCACCTGCTCAAATTAACGCCAATCCGGCGGTTATGTCCAGTCATCAATAAGTATTGTTGCCCAAAAGAAGTTTACTCCAGCCAAGCCATAGAAAGTGGAGAAGGCAACACTGTCAATCAGCAACCTATTACTGTTGCTTACACTAAGGAACACACATCAGGCAACGAACGTGTAATTGTAAGGAGCATGAATATACGCTAGGTTTATTCAGTTAATTCAGTCAGATAAATCTGACAAACGTCAGTACACAAGGATGGTCGCCATGAACGAACAACGCCCCGACTTTATCTACCCTCCCGGCTCAGTGCTTATGCACTCTCCTCTGGTGTTAACCCAGGCCGATATGTACGGCTTTTTCCTCAAGGGCAAGCTTGCCAATCTGCAACGGAGTGTCGATCAAACCCTGAACCGGGTCGCCAACAACA
This sequence comes from Shewanella chilikensis, assembly GCF_002836945.1. GTDB lineage: Bacteria > Pseudomonadota > Gammaproteobacteria > Enterobacterales > Shewanellaceae > Shewanella > Shewanella chilikensis. The sequence continues at coordinate 78,325 of NZ_NIJM01000017.1, read as the reverse complement.
AGATGTATTTCAAGGTGTTGTCCCCCTATGTACTGACAACTTTCACTCAAATCGCCAAGGCTTATTCCAGTGTCGAGGTGGATCGCAACAAGGGTTGGATCCAGGAAACCGATATCATCACCTGGGTGATGGTGGGTAAACAGGCCAATCCAGATTCCGGCGAAATCAGCGAAATCCTGTTTCAGCCGCTGCATATCTGGGTCAATGATGCCATGGCATTGATCAATGGCCGCGAGCTGTTTGGTTATCCCAAATACGCCTGCGAATACCGGATGCCTGGCGTAGATGAGCCGTTGACCGAGCTGTCGTTGTCGGCCAAGAGTTTTCAAAAATTTTCCCCGGATGCCGAACTGGCAATGGCACCACTGCTCCAGGTTAAGTGCAGGCCGCAGCAGGAGAACTCCCTCTCACCACTCGAAGCCATAGGCCAAACCTGGGACTTTATTCAGACCCAAACCGACTTTATTCCCGATCTGGATGCTCTTGGAGCCGAGCTGGTATTCGAACTGCTGTTCAAACCTGCGGTAGAGCAAGTTTTCCTGAAACAGTTCCCCGATGCTTCCGGCACTAAAGCGGTATATCAGGCGCTGCTGCAGGCGCCCGCCAGAGTCAACAAGGTGCATCATCTGTCGCTGCTGGATAACTCCCTGGTGGCCACCGTCTTTGCCAACGACAGCTTCCCGCTGGCCGACACCCTGGGGGTGCAACTCGGCGAGCAGCAGGTGTTGCTGCCCTACCATGTGAACTTTGACTTTGAGGTACCGCCGGGCGAAGTGTTGGTGGACAACTCTGTGGTCAAAAAAGAGAAAATTGCCATTCTCGGTGGAGGCGTTGCCGCCATTACCGCTGCCATGTGCCTGACCGAACAACCTGGCTGGCAAAACCGGTACCAGATAGATATCTATCAACAGGGCTGGCGCATTGGTGGCAAGGGAGCCTCCGGGCGCAATGCCGCCATGGGGGATCGTATCGAAGAGCATGGGCTGCATATTTGGTTTGGTTTCTACCAAAATGCCGCGGCCCTGATGCGCAAGGCCTATGAAGAACTGGGGCGAGCGGATGAAGCGCCGCTGGCCAGCTTTGTCGAAGCCTTCAAGCCCCATAACTTTATTGTGCTGCAGGAGCAGATAGAGGGTCGCAGCCTGAGCTGGCCCATAGAGTTCCCGCCCATGCCGGGTATCCCCGGCGACAGCACAGAAACCCTGACGCTGTGGAAATTGGTCAAGGCGGCCTTCTACTGGATCCGCCAATGGTTAAAACAGATGGATGAAGTCGATGAGGCCGTGGCCAAGGATAGCCCCAGAGACTGGTTCTCCCGCGACTGGTTTGAACGTCTGAACGATCGCATCGAAGAGGCGCTGGATGACGCCAAAGATAGCCTGGAAACCCTGGGGGATAAGCTGGAGTGCCGCTTCAACCAGTTGATAGGCCAAGAGTGTGACGAACACCACCACCAGGCTGTCGAGGACGATGGCCTAATCGAGAATGCCGTCGATATACTGCATCGGCGTCTCAAGCGCCGCTTTGGCGATCACTTGAGTGGCAATGACGAGCTCAGGCGCCTCTACATAGGTGCCGACCTCGGCCTGACCATACTCAAGGGGATGTTTGTCGATGGGGTATTCAAGGGCGGATTCGATGTTATCAACGGCTATGACTACCGCGAATGGCTGCGTCGCCATGGCGCCAGCGAGCGCTACACTGTCGATTCCGCACCGGTCAGGGGCTTCTACGATCTGGTGTTCGCCTACGAACAGGGCGATTTCTCCCGCCCCAATGTGGAAGCCGGCACCATAATCCGCTCCATGCTGCGAATTGCCCTCTGCTACCAAGGGGGCGTGATGTGGAAAATGCAGGCCGGAATGGGCGACACAGTATTCACCCCCTACTATGAAGTGCTGAAACGCCGCGGAGTGCATTTTCACTTCTTCCATCAGGTACAACAGCTGCATTGTCAGGGGCAATCCGTCAGCAGCATAGAGATAGTGGAGCAGGCCAGCCTCAAACCCGGACTCAGCGAGTATCAGCCGCTGGTGGATGTCAAAGGACTCGGCTGCTGGCCAAGTGAGCCTCTGCTATCACAACTGGATGAAACTCAAGCCAGATTAATTGCCGAAAACCGGGTCAACCTGGAACACTTCTGGAGTGATTGGCCGCAGCTGTACCAGCAAGAAACCGGCCACGCTCTGCCGGTGAAACAGCTGCGTAAGGGGGTGGATTTTGACAAGGTGATCTTCGGTCTATCCATAGGAGCCCTTCCTCATGTAGCTAAAGAGGTGATGACCCAAAGTCCGGCGCTATCCCAAGCTGTGGCCAAGGTGCAAACCGTGGCGACCCAGGCCTATCAGCTGTGGCTCAACACAGATCTCAACGGCCTTGGCTGGCAGCTCTTCCCGGCTTCCGGCGAAGAGCCTGTGCTGTCGGCCTTCAGCGAGCCCTATGACACCTGGGCCAGCATGGATCAATTGATTGACAAAGAAAGCTGGCCGATAGGCAGTGTCAAGAATGCCAGTTACTTCTGCTCAGCACTGCCGGTTGCCGAATATCCCCCCAAAGAGCAGAGTAACTTTAACCAGCAAATGAATGCCTTGGCCAAGTCCGGGGCTCTGGGGCAACTCGAGCATCAAATAGGCAATCTCTGGTCGGAAGCCAAAAATGGTTTTGTCTGGGATTGGCTGCACGACCCAGAGGAGCGTCAAGGACAACAGCGCTTTGACAGCCAATACTGGCGTGCCAATATCGACCCGTCCGAGCGGTATGTGTTGTCGGTGAAAGATAGCTCGCGTTTTCGCATCACCACAGACGGTACTGGGCTGGACAACCTCTATGTCACCGGCGATTGGATAAAAACAGGGCTGAATGTGGGCTGCGTCGAAGCCGCAACCATGGCGGGTATGCACACTTCCAAGGCTATTTGTGGCTATCCGCGCCATATCAAGGGTGAAGAAGACTTCTGATAGGCATACAGGCGAGATTTAGCCGGTTCGACTCAGCTTTGGACTTGCTCCGGACTGAGCTTCTGACTTAGCGCCGGACTTAGCCTAGGAATTAGCCCCGTGAGTTCAGCGGGGCAATCCTTCGGCTGCAGCCAGTTGTCTGGCGTGCAGCTCACGGCGACGCAGACTCTTGCACTGATACAAGTCTTTGTCGGCGGCGCGGACCCAATCCTGGATCTTTTCTTTATCTGTACTGGTGGCAGAGCCATGATTGACACAGAGCTCGGCAAAACCTTCACTGGCAATACGCTGCTCAAGCCTCGGCAGCAAGTTCTGCAGTTGCTGCGCCTCGGCTTCCGGCAGCAGCAAAGCAAAGTCATTGCCACTAATGCGAAAAGGCTTGAACTTGGCTTCAGACCAGCTTTGTAACTCTTCTGCTACCGCCAGCAGCAGCCTGTCCCCTTCCCCATGCCCCAGGGTGTCATTGACCCGTTTCAGCCCCTCAATATCCAGCAATACCAACAGATATCCCGGCTTGGGCATGCCACTACTCAGGCAAGTATCCGCCAGACTCTCATCATAGGCCAAGCGGTTGGCAAGACCTGTGAGGCTATCACTGCGGGCCCGCTCCCAAGCAATACCCAACTTGCGGATATACTCCTGGCGCTCTTCCGACAAGAGTTTAAGCTTACTTGCCAACGCCAGGGACAGCAGCAAAGCATCGGCAGTGCCGCCCAGCAGAGTCGCCAGCTCGGCATACTCAAAGAAGTCCGGGGTGATACCCATGTTACCGGGCAATATGATGATTGCCGGCAATAGCAAACAGCTGAAAGCCATAATGAAATAGCGTGCCGGCGAGAAGCCTTTCATCAGACAGACATTACCGCAAACTATCGCCAGCCCAATCCAGAGCATGATAAGCACAGAGGCAATAATCGCCGTATAGGACAAAAGCCAGATACTGGTAGGCAGAGCCAGCACGCAGGCCCACAGCAAGATGCGACTGAGGCGCCAAAGCTTGGGCGAATAGAGAGAAAGCTGCAAAAAATTGTTATAGAACAAAATGTTCAATATGGGCAGGCTGATAAAGAACAGGTGGTGCAACTCGAGTTGCCGGAACTGAAACAGGTGCGCGGGCAAGTGGAAGGTCAGGGCCCAGCCACAGAAGTAGGCCAGCACATAAAGACCGTACCAGAAGAATGCCTTGTCGCGGGTGGTAAAGAAGATGAACAGGTTATAGCAGGCGATAAAAATCAAGCCACCGAGGCATAGCACCACGGCTGTGGCATGCCTGTCGGCGCTGAGCCTGTGTTCCCTTTCCGGAGCCAGGCGGATCTCGGGTGCCGATGAGTAGTAACGGCTTTCAACCTTGACCACCAGCCAATAATCTATCCCCGGCTTGATGGTAAACCGCCTTCCGTAATCAAACAGATACTGATAGTCGGCATCATAACCCGAGTGGGCTTGCTGTTTGCTGCCGTCTTGCCCCAGCAGCAAAAGATCAATGGATTCTATAATGGAGTTGCGTACGTCTATGACCCAAGTCTGTTCACGACTTGCCACTCGTAAAGGATGCACCAGCCAGTAACTGCCGCCGGTCAAACTCAAGCTGGTTTCCTGTTGCTCTCGGATCCAGGCTGGTACCGCCTCGAACGAAGTCGGTGCCAGTTGTTGTGGCTCAGCCTTAAGAATGTAGCTGTTGTCGAGCACCTGAGTGGCCCAGGCACTCACACTGAACTGGAGCAGAACAAACGCCAGCAATAGCCTGAGCAGGGAACCTGGGTGTTTATCCATATTGAAGGGCGAACGTTTGTCTGTCGGCAAATCGATTTCCGTCCAAGGCCATGGCGGTATCCTTATCCTTGAGTACACAAACGCCCAAGGCACTGAATCTATTTTTTATTGTTAATGATTTAACTCTATTTCGGTGAACCACATTTTGCAATCCAGCTCACAGCATTCGTGATAAAATCCTGTCAAGAAATGCCAGTTTGCCACGCTCCGGTGACGAAAAAGTGTAACTTCAATCGATTCTGACCCTATCCCCCACCAACTTGAGCATTTCTGTAGTGACATCCACTTGGTTATCCAACACCAAAAAGTACCACCCCACAGTATTGCCTGTGCCCCTGATACTCAGATAATTACCCCAAAACTGCATCCCGGACTTGAGCAAATTATCACGACTGGCACGATTCTCTTCTCTAACTGTAGCAAACAATAGCCGGATACCCATTTCCCGGGCGATTTGGATCCGTTTTTGAGTCAGGGCCGCCGCAATCCCTCGCCGTCTATAGTCGGGGCGCACCATTAAATATCCGAGCTCGGCGATATCTCCGCGACCGGCCTTGATCACAGCGCAGCCCACCAGCTCCCCGGCCACGTTCTGCGCCACTATCACGGCGCGGGACGCCATAAAGGCCTGATGATCCAAGGGGTGAGCATTATCGTCGCGACTGTCCACCAAAGCGCAGGCGGCTGCAGTCAGGTCAGGGCTTTGAGCCAGGGAAAGCGTGATCTCCTGGACAGGATTAGGCATAGATACTCCTTTGGTGACTATACTTGGTGGATATGTGCGCTATTGAAAAGGCGCCCCGATAAAACTTAACCTCGGCTTAACCAGATTAACGTATGACTACAGGTAAAAGCCGCAATTAGTTAGTATCTTAGCCCCATTGAGGGAGTTTATGGCAGACAACAAACACAATTCTCTGAGTAACTCCAGGTAACTGGGTAGCTGTCACGCTCCGGGAAACAACAAGAGGAAACAAGATGAACCATAGTATCTCAAGTATCGCACTGCTTTGTGGCTCAGGCCTGCTGCTGACTGCCTGTGGCGGCAGCGACAATGACACCCCGCCGACACCGACGCCTGATACCGCCAAAGTCAGCTTTGCCGTGTCTGATGCCCCGGTCGACAGCGCCGAAAAAGTGGTAGTGGCATTTGACAAAATTGAGCTGGTAAGGGCAGGACAGGATAACATCCTCCTCGAGGTCTCCGGCGCCAATGGCGAGGACTACCGCCAACTGGATCTGCTGGAATATCAAGGCAGCGACAGCGCCCTCATCCTCAGCGATGCCGAGTTGGAAGTAGGCACTTATTCAGAACTCATCCTGCATGTATTGGATGAATCGGTCGGTTCAGATCTCAGCTATGTGATCGACGAAACCGGTCAAGTGCCACTCAAACAACCCAGTAATAAACTGCGTTTGGGCAGCTTTGAGGTCGGCAGCGCCGGCGTTCAGCGTTTTACCATAGAGTTTGACTTGCGCCGTAGTCTGGTGGAGAACCAAAATGGCCAGCGTTACAACCTCAAGCCTCATGGCGTGACTATAGTCGACAACGCGACTGTGGCTTCCTTGTCCGGTGAGGTGGATATCAACCTGTTCAACGCAGGTGAGTGTGCTGCCGATAGCGGCAACTTTGTCTACCTCTATCCCGGCCACGATCTGGACCCAACACTGCTGACCGACAACCTGGATCCGGATGTCAATCAGAATGCCGTACCAGAAGGCGCGGTAGTGCCATATAACTCGGTCGAAGTGGAGTATGAAGCGGGTAACTTCGGCAAATACGCCTTTGGCTTTATTCCCGCCGGGGATTATACAGTAGCCTTCAGCTGCAGCGCGGAAAATGACGATCCCGAGCAATATGATGGTCTCATCATTCCCAACCCTGCCCCTCAATTGCATCAGGTCACCCTGAGCAACCAAACCGACACTGTGCAAGACTTCAACGCCGTTGTCGCCCAATAGTTTTCAAAGCCTTATGTGAAAGGGAGCCTATGCTCCCTTTTCTTTTGACTGTCTTCTATTGAGCTCACTTTGCAGAAGGGCCAATGCTGCACCATAAAATGCTGCCACATAAAAAGCTAACGACTATAGATACAACAAGGTCGCCAATCCAAGGAAGGTAAAGAAGCCGACAACATCCGTGACAGTGGTCAGAATCACCGAGCCGGAAAGCGCGGCATCCTGATTGAATTTCTGCAATATCATGGGTACTGCCACCCCGGCCAAGGCCGCAACCAGCATATTGACCAAAATTGCTACGGCTATTGTCATACCAATCAGGTTATCGTCAAACCAGAGCCCGGCCACCAAACCTATGAGTATGGCCCAGAGAATGCCGTTGAGTGCCCCTATTCCGAGTTCGTTCTTCATCAAGGAAAACAGGTTGCCTATGGAAATCTGTCCCATCGCCATGCCGCGGATCATCAAGGTCAATGATTGCGAGCCGGCAATCCCCCCCATAGAGGCCACTATCGGCATCAATACCGCCAGCGCCACTACTTTTGCCAATACATCCTCGAACAAACCTATGGTGGCAGAGGCCAAAAATGCCGTCAGTAGATTGATCCCCAGCCAAATGGCACGGCGACGCGCGCCCTTGACAATGGGCGCAAACAGGTCGTCAGACTCATCCATACCGGCCGAAGCCATCAAACGCGCTTCATAGTGTTCCCTGACCAAGGCGGTTGCCGTTCGCAGCGTCAAGCGGCCGATTAAGGTGCCTTCTTCATCGACCACCGGCAACTCAATATCTGAGCTGTGCTCTATCGCTTCGGCCGCCTCTATTAAGGATGAGTCGGCCGACAATACCCGGCTGTCCGGTTCAATAAGCGAAATAAGCGGGGTTTGTGGATCCTGGCGAAAAATCTCATAGCGACTGACGGTTCCCTGGTAGTGATTATCCTCATCCACCAGATAGAGATTTTCGCAGCAATCCAAGTCAATACGGCGGAAAAAACGTTGCGCCTGTTCCACCCGGCTCTTGTTACTGAGCACCAAGGCCTGATGCTCTGTATAACGACCTATTTCATTTTCCGAGTACTGATCATAAAGCTCGTAGCGCTTGCGTTGCCGTTCACCCATTTGCGCCAAAGCGCGGTCGATAAAGCTGTCGGGCAGATAATCGCTCCATTCAATCATCTCTTCAGCTGACAACTGCGCCAGCAACAGATCCACCTCTTCCACCGACATCTGCCTAAGGAGGCTCATCCTGGGTTCGGCGCGCATCAAGCTGAGCACTGCAGGCCGCACGGCGAAGGCTATCTGATCCCAGCGCTCATAGCGTTCATCCAGCGGCAAGGATTCCAGCAATAAGGCTATAGTGCCAGGTTCGGCCTCTTCAAGGATCTCACCAAAAACCTCGGCCTGAGCTTCGCCCTCCAATAGCGTTAACTGCTGTACCACCTGCCCCACTTCTGCTTGAGGTTGAAGCTCCGGCTCGGCTGCTGTTTGTGTCACTCAACTCTCCTCTTTCTTTTTAGTATGCGCTTGGGCCAAAATTTAAATTGCACACCAATAAATTGCTGACAATGGAAATTGTGTTATATAGTAAAGCTTCAACCAAGGAGCCACTATGTCTAACTCAATATACGCTATCCCACTGGAGAATATCCAAGGACAACAAACGGATCTCAGCGAATTTCAAGGCCGGGTCATGTTACTGGTCAATACCGCCAGTGCCTGTGGCTTTACCCCTCAGTATGCCGGATTGGAAAGCCTGTATCAGGAATTCAAAGACCAAGGCCTGGTGATACTCGGCTTTCCCTGTAACCAGTTTGGTGCTCAGGAAAAGGGCAATGAGCAGGAGATCCAGTCCTTCTGCGAATTGAATTTTGGTGTGAGCTTCCCACTGTTTGCCAAGCTGGAAGTCAATGGCCCCAATGCTCATCCCTTGTTTAAACTGCTCAAGCAGCAGGCCCCTGGCGTGTTGGGTTCGGAAGGAATTAAATGGAATTTCACCAAATTTCTGGTCGATCGCCATGGCAAAGTCATCAAGCGCTATGCTCCCACAACCAAACCCGAGGCTCTGCGTGAACAGATTCTCCAGCTGTTACAGGATAATTAATTGAAAAATAAACCAATTAAAAAAACATGATTATTTTTCGCCATTCAGGGGGAACCAAAACATCACTACAGACTCCAACATAATGAGCAGTGAATTTACTTTTTCATGTTCATCATTCTCCCTAAGGGGCTTCTAGCGCGGCCCCATTGATCTTCGATAGATCATAAGGCAGTCCCTAATGGCTGCCTTTTTTTATGTCTCTGAATTTTGGTATTTTTCACCACAAACCAGGACTGACATAAAAAATTTCTCCATCAGGGAAACTTTTTCGGCAAAGCCGACTCTGAATAACAGAACCTTTTTTAAGTGTTTCATCATCACCTCCCTTGGATGGGGCCCGACGCTAGCGCAGCGGGTTTTCATTCTTTGCACGACTTAATTTTGTACGAATTAGTTTTGTACGAGTTTGTATGGCAGCCCCTTGGGTTGCCATTTTTTTATCCCCGGTTTTTCATTGCATACCAAGGCCAGCAAAAAAATTTCTCCTTCAAGGAAACTTTTTCATCAAAGCCGACTCTGAATAACAGAACCTTTTTTAAGTGTTTCATCATCACCTCCCTTGGATGGGGGCCCGACGCTAGCGCAGCGGGTTTTCATTCTTTGCACGACTTTTTGTACGAATCAGTTTTGTACGAGTTTGTATGGCAGCCCCTTGGGTTGCCATTTTTTTATCCTACAGCTCGACTCATTCGGATAGATAAATAGTTAATGCCAATATTGCCATTCAAGAAAATGAAAAAGCTGAATCAAACTCACTGTAAGACCATAATGTGACAGACTTTTTGGTGAACTACAGATAGGCGTGAAGCAAATAAAACTGAATTATTTTGCTTGGTGCGGGAACTCGCGGAAAAATCGGCAGTCAGAATTAGTGAACCGAGTGTTTCATCATTATCCTCCCTTCAAGATGGTTTCTAGCGCACCATCCAGAGTTTAGATTGAACTCTGACAGCGACCCAAATGGGTCGCTTTTTTTATGTCAGGATTTTACTGTTTGTCAGGCCCATTGAGGTGCAGTTTGTGAACTTTGCAGGAGTGTGGTCAGCATATTGGCCAGCTTATCCAACATCAGCTTCACCCCCTTTGGCATACTTTGAACATCTATGCCGAGCAGCAAGTTTTTAACCTCGAGCCCCAATTCGGTATCGCCTTCAATACTGAGTCGGCGCTGGAAAAACAGGGTGTCAGGGTCCTCTTTGGCCGCTGCTACCAGCAAGAGTTCGGCGCTATTGGCGCTGAAGGTGACTTCCGGTGCCGTAAAAGGTCGCACCTTGAAACCTTGCTCAAAACTGACTTCAAATGCCAATTCCATATCCTCGACCCGAACGCCAACCCATTGCCCTTCAAGAAAATCCAACTCGCCATCCTGAACCTGTTCGCTGAGCAATACCGCCAATAACTGTTGCAGTACACTCGCTTTGATAGTGAAAGGAACCAAAGTCAGCGGTTTCCCGGCCAACTTGGGAGCCAGGGTGAGAATATCGCGCGCCGCCTTGGCGGCTAAAGCCGTGCGCATCTTGAGTTACTCCTGATAAAAAAGCCTAAACTCCGGCAGTCTAACCAAGTTTTATGATCATAAACCTGTTTTATATCAACTCTATGAGATCCAAAGGTCGATAAACTGCGGCTTTGTTTGTAATTAGGGAGAAAATTAACATGGAACTCCTGTGTCCGGCCGGGAACTTGGCTTCACTCAAGGCCGCTCTCAACGCCGGCGCCGATGCCCTCTATCTGGGGCTGAAAGACGACACCAACGCCCGCTCATTTGCCGGGTTGAACTTCACACCGACCAAGCTGCAACAGGCAGCCAAAGAGGTAAAGTCACAAGGGCGCAAACTGTATCTGACCATTAATACCTTTCCGCAACCGGGTGAAGAGAAACGTTGGTATCAAGCCGTCGATCTGGCTGCCAACACTGATATTGATGGGCTGATCATGGCCGATCTGTCGCTGCTGGATTATGCCCATAGCCACTACCCTCACCTGCCATTGCATTTATCGGTACAAGCCAGCGCCACGAATATCGGCGCCTTGTCACTCTATAAGCGTGAATTCAACATTGAGCGCGCCGTACTCCCCAGAGTGCTTTCCATCAAGCAAGTCAAGGATCTCGCCAAAGCCAGTCCGGTTGATCTGGAAGTGTTCGCCTTCGGCAGTCTATGTATCATGGCCGAAGGCCGCTGTCAGTTGTCTTCCTATGTGACCGGGGAATCGCCCAATTCAGGTGGCTCCTGCTCACCGGCAAAACATGTGCGCTGGCAGGAAAATCAAGGCTGTCGCCAGACCCGCCTCAACGAAGTCTTGATTGACAGCTCGGGACTGAATGAACAGATGGGTTACCCGGTTGTGTGCAAGGGACGTTATTTGACCGAAGAAGACAGCCAACCAGGGTTCCTGCTGGAGTCCCCCACCAGCCTCAATACCCTGGACTTGTTACCAGACCTGGCTCAGGCTGGCATAGTGTCGCTCAAAATTGAAGGCCGCCAGCGCAGCCCCGCCTATGTAGAACAGGTTACCCGGGTTTGGCGTCAGGCTCTGGACACCTATCAAAATGCACCTGAGCGGTTCCAATCCAAACCAGAATGGCATGCCGCGCTGGCCAAAGTTTCCGAGGGACAAACCACTACGCTGGGTGCCTACGAGCGCAGCTGGCAATAGGAAGTTTTCTATGAATATTTCTCTTGGCCCGCTGCTTTATTGCTGGCCCAAAACACAGGTACAGGCCTTCTACCGTGAAGTTGCAGACAGCACTATTCCACTGGTTTATCTGGGAGAAGCCGTTTGCAGCCGCCGCAGGCAGATGAAGTTTGCCGATTATCTGGCCCTGGCCCATGAACTCAAAGATGCCGGTAAACAGGTTGTACTTTCTACCCTGGCCTTGATAGAAGCACAATCAGAGCTTAAAGAGCTTAAGAAACAACTCGATAATGGCGAGTTTATTGTTGAAGCCAACGATATGGCTGCAGTAGGTATGGCGCGAGAGCAGGGACTGCCCTTTGTCTGTGGCGCCAGTATCAATAACTACAATAGGGCCAGCCTGGACAAGCTGCATCAATGGGGTATGCGGCGCTTTGTGATGCCCATTGAACTGTCGAAGACTTGGCTACAGAAAGTCATCACTCCGACACCAAGCTTTGAAGTCGAGTTATTGGGCTATGGTTATCTGCCCTTGGCCCACTCGGCTCGCTGCTTCACCGCCCGCCATCAGGGACTAGCCAAAGATGACTGTCAGACAATATGCATCCAGCACCCCAAAGGCCTGGTCGCCCAAACCCAGGAGCAACAGCCGCTATTGCGACTCAATGGTATCCAGACTCAGTCGGCAGGCCGCTGCGATCTCAGACGGGATATTCCAGAAATGGAACGTTTGGGCGTTGACTGGTTCAGGGTATCACCGGATGGCCATGATTCTATCGCTCTGGCAGAATCTTTACGGCAAGGTGCAGGGAGTGAAGTCGACCCTGAAATAGGCAAAGAAGCCTGTAATGGATACTGGCACGGCGCGCCAGGCATGGACTATAGACGTTAGGTCTTAAGCAAGCCGGTACTTTGGACTTTCCAGCCTTTAATATGGACTTTCAACAGGCTCCTGTTCATCGGGAGCCTCTTTTGTACACAGCAGCAAACACAGGACCCAGAGCATAAAACTACCGAGTCCCAGCCATACGAGCACCGCCGGTAACCAAAAATCGGGCCGCGGTAATTGCAGTACCAACTCATAGTAAAAAGGATTGTCCCCCTCGGTAATACCAAGCTCCAGATATGGCAAAATCAGAAAAGCCCCCAAACTGATGCCGCTGATAAGCGCCGGGATCAAAGTCCATAAGGTTGCTGCGACAAAGGGACGTTGCACTAGATAAATTAAATAACAACCTACGCTGATACTGCCAAAGATGAAAAACCACTTCAGCATCATAGTGTGGAGGTGATAGACATTGACCGGGAATAAACCCACCCCGGCGAGCGCCATGCAAGTCAGAGTCAAACTGAGATATAGAAGATGACCACTCAATTGGCGAGATAGCTGCAGGGTAAACAACCAGCAGAGTACCAAACTCAAGCTGCCGAAGAACAGGCCACCATTGAGAACCACAGCCAAAGATGAATGACCATAACTGCCCAATTCACTCAAACTGTGATTGAGTAAACTGAAGTCCCGCCCATCGCTACTATGATAGCCCCAGACAACCAACCCCAGGCCCAGCAGCAGTCCAAAGAGTCCCAGCAAACCAAAGCTCAACGCCATTCTTGCCAGTCTCTGTCTTCTTAACATGCCAGTGTTTGCCCCAGATTAGGTTTCTGCAGTCTAACTTACATGCTCCAGATTTTTTTTAAAGTCCGGGCAAGGTCTTTTTGCGTTACTGATCGCTTATTTACCCGAGTTTAAACAACAAAAGTCGCTCCCGGTCGAATTATTGCATTTTGGCGTCAGAGTATAGATTCAGGTTCGTTGATGCTCTGGCATATTCAGTAACTAACTGATGATATTGATTCTAATCGTCAAGATGATGACAACCACGTAAATTGTTATGACTTATCCAAGGGCAAAAAAAGCGGCAGCAGATTTCACTGTAGCCAGCCGATAGTCTGTCTGTTTATAGCGTTTTATCCCGGCCAAAACTCTGACCGCCGAATTTTACAATTAGTATTCATATCAATGATATGCAAATACTGGTTTCTAGAATATTTGTCAAAAAAGCACTCACTCCAATAACCACAAAAATGTTATGCTTATCACACTTAAAGTAATAATAAGGCCCGGATCGACATAGGGCCACTAACTCTGAGCCGGAATAAAGATGTCCAGAAGGAATTCCACCACTACAGACAGGGAAGTCTGTCTGCAATCCACCGACGAACTCATCTCTACTACAGATCTTCGCGGCGTTATCACTTACGTCAATCCTGCCTTTGCCAAGATATCGGGTTTCTCTGAAGCCGAGTTATTGGGCCACAGTCACAACCTGGTTCGCCATCCCGATATGCCCAAGTTGGCCTTTACCGAAATGTGGCAATGCCTCAAGGCTGGCCAATCCTGGCGAGGGTTGGTCAAAAATCGTTGTAAAGACGGTGGCTTTTATTGGGTCGATGCTTTCGTGTCTCCTATCTTTGAGCAGGGAAAAATCATTGGTTATCAATCCGTCAGAGTTAAGCCAAGCCAAGAGACTGTTAAGCGGGCCATCAAAGTTTACCGCCGCCTGAACCAAGGGAAAGTAGTTAAAGATCCACTGACGCTGACACAAAAACGCTTACTTTCAGCACTGATGGCCGGGGCAGGTCTGCTGCTCTGTGGTTATATTTGGGGTTGGGGCGTGATGTTGGCCGGAGCCATACTGATGGCGCTCAATCTGGCAATCTTCTATGACGAAGCCTTTCGTATTCCCGCCCGACTGATAACACTCAAGCAAGAGTACGACTCTGTCAGTCGCTTCATCTATGCCGGGCACGATACCTCATCTGTGCTCGAATTCCAGTTACAACGTAAAGCTGCCATGCTTCAAGGCGTATTGGGCCGGACTCAGGATCAGGCGCTTAAAACCAATGATATTGCCGCTCAATTAGTGGTGGCCACCGAGCAGGCCAGAGTCGGTATGGATCTGGAGCAGCAACAGATGCATCAAATTGCCAGCGCCATTGAAGAGTTGCACGCTACTATCAGCGAGGTAGCCGACAATACCCGAGCAACTTCTGGCCGTATAGATGAGGCTTATGGTCTCTGCCGCCAAAGCCGGGATGTGATGCATCAGAACAGCGAACATATTCTCCACCTGGCCGATGATGTAGCCAGAGCGGCTTCCAATGCCAAGCATCTGAACGATGAAGCTCAGCAGGTTGCCAATGCCATGTCGGAAATCGATGCCATTGCCGATCAAACCAATCTACTGGCCCTCAATGCGGCCATAGAAGCAGCCAGAGCCGGTGAGCAAGGACGCGGCTTTGCCGTGGTCGCCGACGAGGTCAGAGCCTTGTCGGCTCGCACCCAAGAGTCCACCAAAAGCATTTCAGCCAGCATAGAGACTATGTTCAACATGCTGACCAAGTGGGCCACTGAGATGGAAGCCAGTAGACAGCAAGCACAGAAATGTGCAACCGAAGCATTATCGGCAGTTGAGTCCATCAACACAGTTAACCAGGGAATGAGTGAAATACACGATCTCGCCAGACAAAATGCCGTGGCAGCCACCCAGCAGGGGCAAGTGGTACAGGAAATAGCAAACGGCATCCAGATGATTCATGGCGCCACCAATGACAACGTTTCTGCCCTAGGTCAAGTAGAGCAAGCCGTATTGCAATTAAAGGCCAGTGCCGACAGGTCACTAAATCTGAGACAAACCTTCGGTTAACGCTCAAGCCCGGATCCGGCTTGAGCAACAACTATTTAACTATTTATTTTTGAAGACTTTTTCATTAGGAACTGCTCAAACAATAATTACGCAAAGACTGCTAATAACTATGCTGTTGTGATCAAAGAGACAGAACTGACAGCGAATGAATTTACATAGCCGCATTAAGGGGGTAATCTTGCCCCCTTAAATTCTGGGGCTGGCTGAATGAAAATGCATCCAAAGCCAATATTGCCCCTGGCGAGTAATTTTTTACTCATTCATTAGTGTAAATTCAGGGTGTAACAAACGTGGCAAGCGAAAAACAACCCCGCAACATAGCAACCATACTCACCTTCCTGGTGCCATCTCTGCTCGGTGTCTTACTCTTTATGACACCTATCAGTTATAACAACGAACTGACGATCCCTGTAGCTGTGTTGGCCGGTGAACTTAAAAGTTTGCTCAATGATTATTTGACCGGCATAATTTGCGCCATAGTGGTATTTATGGCCACGGCCAGTGTGTTGGTAAAACTCCTTCGTCCCGGCTTCGTTCGCCACAGCAAGTTTCTCAATTCCCTGTTGAATATCAGCCCTGCCTGGCTCTTGGTCAGAGTGTTGGGAGCTATATTTATCTGCCTGACCTTCTTCCAGGTTGGCCCAGAGATGCTCAGAGCGGATTCCACCGGCGCCTTGGTGATGAATGACCTGCTGCCGCTGCTCTTCTGTGTGTTCTTTTTTGCCGGTATGTTCCTGCCTTTATTGCTCAACTTTGGCCTGCTGGAACTCTTCGGTACCTTGCTGACCAAATTGATGCGGCCGGTGTTCAACCTGCCGGGACGCAGCGCCATCGACTGCATGGCCTCTTGGCTCGGGGATGGCAGTGTCGGTATTCTGCTAACCAGTAAGCAGTATGAAAACCGCTTCTACACCCAACGTGAAGCGGCGGTTATCGGCACTACCTTCTCGGCAGTCTCCATCACCTTTACCCTTGTGGTGCTCACTCAAGTAAAACTGCAGGCGATGTTTGTGCCCTTTTACCTGACCGTCTGCCTGGCCGGTATTGTTGCCGCCATAGTTGTACCCAAGTTGCCGCCGCTGTCACGCAAGAAAGATGTCTATGTTGATGGCAGCCCCAGGCAGAAAGATGATGAGTCGCTGCCCGAAGGCCATAACTCCCTGTCCTGGGGGCTGGATCTGGCGCTCACCAAGGCAGCCAATACCGGCGGTATATTCAAGGTGCTCTCCGAAGGGATAAAGAATGTCATCGATATGATCTTCGGGGTGCTCCCTGTCGTAATGGCTATAGGCACCATAGCTTTGGTCATCGCCGAATACACCCCGGTATTTGACTATCTCGGCATGCCTTTTATTCCGCTGTTGGAATTGATGCAAATTCCCGAAGCCACCCAGGCCTCCAAGACCATAGTCGTTGGCTTTGCCGATATGTTTATCCCCTCAATTCTGGCCACCAGCATAGAAGCCGACATGACACGCTTTGTGATTGCGGCGCTGTCGGTCACCCAATTGATCTACATGAGTGAAGTAGGCGCCTTGCTTATCGGCAGCAAGATACCAGTGAAAATTTGGGAGCTGTTCGCCGTCTTCCTGCTGCGTACCCTGGTCACCCTGCCTGTCATTGCCGGGATGGCACATCTACTGTTCTAAAAGCCATTTAACCGGACTTCACGACAACGGCCGCTACATGTGGCCGTTTTATTTATAAGCACTAGAATGTGCTGACAAAATTCGCATTTGAGCCACCAGCATCTACACTGAAAAAAGTTCGTTTTTGAGGCTTTTCGGTGAAAATCTCTGCGCTTCTACTCCTTTTTACGGCACTTTGGTGTCTCGATAGCCTGACGCCGTCATTGGGCTATCGCCCCGTCCTTGAGCAATTTCAGGCCGAAGACGGCTTGTCGATGAATACTGTCAATGACCTCGCCACAGATGATCGCGGTCATCTTTGGATAGCCACTCAAGCCGGATTGAACCGTTTCGATGGTGAACACTTCAGGCTCTACAGTAAGCAAGACGCCCCCTACGGTCCCAGTGGCAATCACATTGAAAGGTTGCTGTTTTCAAGCCAAGATGAGCTGTGGTTGCTGACCTTGAGTGATGGCTTGAATCTTTATCATCCGGACAGTGGTCGCTTTGAAATATTGGGTGCCGAAGCCGATCTGCCGCTGACCGGGATCCGCGAGCTGGCAGAAGACAAGCAAGGCATGCTCTGGCTGCTGATGGATGATGCCAAGGTTTGGCGCTACGACCCCAAACGCCGCCAACGCCTGGGTAGCCAGCAGCTTCAGACCAATGCCGTTTCACAACTGAGGTTTTATGCAACGCCTTCCGGCGACTTGTATCTTGCAGGAGACTCGCTCTGGCAGCTGGATGACAGCAAGTCATGGCAACAGATGACAATATTGCCAGCACTTGCTCAAGTCGAGTCTCTGATACAGGCCAAAGACGGCAGTTTATGGCTCGCGGGCAAAGGAGCACTCTGGCACTGGTCTTTGGGAACCGAAGTTGTACCTTACTCCATCAACCAACTTGGCGATGCCGGCATTCGACATATGGTTTTGGATCCACAGCAACGGCTCTGGTTGGCGGTGGATAAATTCGGTCTAGTGCGGTTTACACCTCAAACCCGGGAGCTTCTTTGGCAACCAAACAGCGATGGCAAGACCATTCAGACGCTGCATCTGGATGACAGCAACCAACTTTGGATAGCAACCAAGGGAGCCGGTCTCGGTAAGCTGGATCTCAATCAGGAAGCCATGGGAAAACTGCTCCCCAACAGTTTCGAAAGCCACAACCTGGGTAATGGCGATGTCAGAGCGATTTTTCGCGATCATCTGGGGCAACTCTGGGTCGGCACCGCCAGCGGCCTTTATCAGGCACTGGAGTCTGACTCGGGCAAAATTCAAGGCTTCAAACCCTCGCCGCTGGCAAGCCAACTGCTGGATAAGGCCTTTATCGGTTTTATCAAAGAAGACAGTCAGGGCCGGCTGTGGATTGGCACCCGGGGCGAAGGCTTACTGATCTTCAATGCCGAGCGCGACAGCTATCTGCACTATCGCCATCAGGCCAATGAACCGGGCTCACTACCGGCCAACACCCTCTACAGTTTAACCTTTGATCAAAGTGGCATCGCCTGGATAGCCACCAAAGAAGCCGGAGTCAGCCGTTATCTTGGTATCGTAAAAGGCTTTGCCGCGCCGGATGCCACGCCGCTGCCAAAAACAGAAACCACCTCGATACTGGAGGATAACGGCGGCAATATCTGGATCACCAGTTACGGTGAAGGCCTATTCAGGCTCAAGCCGGATGGCAGTGTATCTCATTGGTCCACGGATACTGAAGTCCCTCTACCCAGCAAGCATCTGTTTTCCATCTACCAACATCCGGATGGACAGTTATGGGTAGCATCCAGCGACGGCGTATTCTCATTCAGCCCGGATAGCGGGCAGTATCAAATGTTTGACCGCCAACATGGCCTGATAGGCGATGTTGCCTACCTGATGCAACATGATGCCGACAACAAACTCTGGATTGGCAGCGCCAGCGGCCTGTCATGGCTGGATCCCGCAACAGGCACAAGCCGGAATTTTGCTTATGAAGATGGCTTGCAAGCCAACGAGTTCAACTTTGGTGCCGGGTTTCTCGATCGGGACGGTAGCTTGTTTCTCGGCGGTGTAAAAGGCCTCAACCATATTCAGCCCCCCGCTATAACCGCAAGGAAACCACCTGAGCAGCCGATCATAGATGAACTGCAGGCGCTGGGGCAGACACAAGAGCACGCACCAAAGACCTGGAGCCGACAGAAACTGGTTCTGGGGGTTGATGCCTTGCCGCTGAGTCTCAAATTCCACAGTCCGAACCTGCATCACGCCAGGCATCTTGAGTATCAATACAAACTCGAAGGCATGCAGCAGGAGTGGCTCAATACCCGGGGGGCCAGAACCGCCTTCTTTCCGGCGCTCAAACCCGGTGACTATCGCTTTATGGTCAGAGCCGTGGATATTGACGGCAATACCAGCCCGGCGCAGAGCCTGCAGCTGAGCATAACCCCCAGGCCCTGGCAAAGCCCCTGGGCTTATACTATTTACAGCTTATTGTTGCTGAGCCTGATATTTGGCTTTGCCTATAACAGGTGGCAGAAGTTTATTGAGCAACGAAAACTGCTGCAACAGGTGGCGAGCAGCGAGCAAAAGCTGCAACTGGCACTTATCGGCAGTGGCGATGAGTTTTGGGATTGGGATTTGCAGGCACAGGAGGCCAATCGCAATAACGCATTTCTCTGGTATCCCGAGCCCGAAACCCACCTGAAAGATACGTTGGAGCGCTGTGTCCATCCAGAGGACTTGCCGCTCATCTGGCCCGAGATTGATGCCTGCCTTCATAAAGGCCGGCAAGAATTTGAACTCAGCTATCGCGGCAAAACCCGTGATGAGCGCTGGCTTTGGGTACTCAATCGTGGCCGGGTCATGACCAGGGATCAAAAGGGGCGCCCTTTAAGGATTACAGGAACCATCAAGGATATTCAGAAACTGAAAGAAACCGAATCGGCACTGCGCCGCTTCAATCAGGAGTTGGAGCTGAGGGTTAAACAGCGCACTGAAGCGCTGCAACAGAGCAATGATGAACTGAACCACACCCTGGAAGCGTTACAACTGGCGCAGTCTGAACTGCTGGATAAGGAGAAAATGGCCACTCTGGGTGGTCTGGTTGCCAGCATCACCCATGAAGTCAACACTCCCATAGGTATCTGTGTCACCGCGGCTTCGCATCTGGCGGAGAATGTTAAAGCCTTCAACAAACGCTTTTACGCCGAGGATGTCGATCAGCAGGATTTCGAACAGTACCAGAATGAAGTGGTCGACTGCAGCCGTCTGATGCTGACCAACCTGGAGCGCGCCGCCAAGCTGATCCGCAGCTTCAAACAACTCTCCGTCGATCAGTCCCATGAAGAACTGCGGGAATTTAACCTGGGGCACTATCTGGATGAGATTTTCCTGTCGCTCAACCCCATGCTGCACCGCTCGCCTCACAAGTACAGCTATCAATGCCCAGCCGACATCACCCTCAACTCCACTCCGGGCGTCTTTTACCAAATTATCAGCAACCTGTTTACCAATTCGCTGGTACACGCCTTTCCAGAAGGAAGCGAGGGACAGATGTCGCTTGATGTCAACCGTAGCGATTGTGGTATAGAGCTTGTCTATCGTGACGATGGCTGCGGCATGAATACCGAGGTACAACAGAATATTTTTGTTCCCTTTTTTACCACCAAACGTGGTCAAGGCGGCAGTGGTCTGGGAATGAACATAGTTTATAACCTGGTGACTCAAGTGCTTGGCGGCGAGATCCGTCTGATCAGTGCGCCGGGGCATGGCAGCGAGTTTCGCATCATATTGCCCTATGATATCGAGGCAAGTTCCAGGGCGTCACAATAAGGTCATCAAGACGTCACTTCAAGGTCAAATAGCTGACTTAGAGTCTTTCACAGTCAAACCCGTTTCACTGGTTTTATCCAGGAGCCGCGATGAAAGGCAGCAAGTCATTGGTCAACAAACCATCGACATTTCACCCATACTCCCGCCGCGCAGCCGAGTCTGTCACCAAGCTCAACGCCCTCTGGCTCTCGGATATTCACCTGGGCAGCATTGACTGCAAGGCCGAATACCTGTTGCATTTCCTAAACAGCGTTCAACCCAAGGTGCTGTATTTGGTGGGGGACATAGTCGACATCTGGGCCCTCAAACGCCGGGTATTCTGGCCCGAGAGTCACAACCAACTGCTGCAAAAACTGCTGCAGATGACGCAGAGCGGCATCAAACTTGTGTATCTGCCCGGCAACCATGACGAGCTGTTTAAGGACTACCACCAGCTGCAACTCGCCGATGTCATTATCAGCAAAGAGTACCGACATCAAACCCTGAGCGGCAAAACCCTGCTAATGCTGCATGGCGATCAGTTTGACTCCGAAGTCTGTATCGGCCGTATCACCGCCCGTCTCGGCGATCACCTCTACGATGTCTTGATGTTTCTTAACCGCCATCTGCACAAGGTTCGCCGCCGTCTCGGTTATCCCTATTGGTCTTTGGCCGGCTTTATCAAGCAAAGAGTCGGCAAGGCTCAACAAGCCATCAACAGTTTTCGCGAAGCCGTAGTGCGCTATGGTCGCAAACAGAAGGTGGACGGCATCATCTGTGGTCATATTCACCAGCCTGAGCTCACGGAAATGAGCGGCTTTATCTATGCCAATGATGGTGACTGGGTAGAGAACTGCACCCTATTGACTGAAACCCTTGAGGGCGAACTGCAACTCGAGCGCTGGAATGAACAACTGGGCCGGACCGAAGTACTGAAACGCTTCGCCTGGCAGGGACAAGAACAACAAGCTGCTTAAATCAGGTACCCCATTATGATGTTTACCGTCGATAAAGTCGTGGAATCCAATCTGCCCAATATCAACAGCAAGCCTTGGCTCGCCAAGCCAACCAAGGCCTTACTGCGTTATCTGCTCAATGAGCGGGAGTGCAATGATATCGCTGGCCAATTCAGTTTTCTCAAGGGCGTGGATTTTGTTGAACAAGTGCTGGAAAGCTTTGCCGTCAGCTATACGGTGCCGGACAGTGAGGTGGAAAACATTCCCCATCAGGGCCGGGTCGTTATCTTCGCCAATCATCCGATAGGTTCGCTGGATGCTCTGGTGCTGATAAAACTTATCAGCGAAGTCAGGCCTGACATTAAAGTGGTTGCCAACGAGCTGCTGATGACACTGACGCCACTGCACAACATCCTGCTGCCGGTTCGCAATATGACTGGCGGAACCCCCAGACAACACCTGGAGAAGATCCATCAACATTTGCGCAGTGAAGGCGCCTTGCTCATTTTTCCATCGGGTGAGGTTTCCCGGCTCAGACCAAACGGCATTCGCGATACACAGTGGCAGACCGGCTTCCTGAAGATGGCTATCAGCTGCAATGCGCCGCTGCTGCCCATGTATGTCGATGCCAAGAACTCGGCCACCTTTTACGGCGCTTCCATGTTATATAAACCTTTGGCTACTCTGCTATTGGTCAAGGAGATGTTTAAACAAGCCAGTAACACTTTGCCGGTGCGTATCGGCGAGCTTATCCCGGCCGAAGCGGTCAGCGGCAGTGACTTCCCGCTCAAAACCCGGGTCAGTCTGCTGAAGAACCACCTCTATCGCATCGGCAAGAACCGCAGCCCACTGTTCAACACCCAAAGCGCCATCGCCCATCCGGAAAAACGTCGTGAATTGCAACAGGCTTTATTGCTGTGCGAGCAGCTTGGCCAAACTCAGGATGACAAGCAGATTTTCCTCTACCGCCATCAGGGCTGCAGCCCTGTGATGCGGGAAATAGGTCGGTTGCGGGAACTGGCTTTTCGCGCCGTGGGTGAAGGTACGGGAAAACGCAGAGACATAGACAAGTACGACTCCAGTTATCTGCACCTGGTGCTATGGGATCCCAAGGAGCTGGAAATAGTCGGCGCCTACCGCTTTGCCGAAGTTGCGAACTTGCACAGCGCCGGAGAAAGCCTCTACAGTGAGTCACTGTTTCACTATCAAACAGAATTTGCGCCCTATTTCGCCAAGGGCCTGGAACTCGGCCGCAGCTTTGTACAGCCTAAATATTGGGGAAAGCGCAGTCTCGATTACCTCTGGTACGGCATAGGTGCCTTTCTGGCTCGTCATCCCGGCTACCGCTATCTGTTCGGGCCGGTGACCATAAGCAACCAACTGCCGGCACCAGCCAAGGAGATGTTAGTACACTTCTACCTGCAGCAGTTTCCCTGTAAAACACAACTGGCACAGTCTTTCGCGCCTTTTGGTCTGTCACCTGAGCGCCAGACTGAGCTGGACAAACTCTATATCGATTCAGATTATCAAGACGCGTTTAAACAGCTCAAGCAGACCCTTGCCAGTATGGGAGCCGCAGTGCCTACTCTCTACAAGCAATACGGCGAACTTTGTCAGCCTGATGGGGTGCGCTTCCTCGCCTTTGGAGTGGATGCCGACTTTGCCGACTGTATCGATGGCTTGGTGCTGGTAGACTTGGACAAACTCAAGTTCAAAAAACGCAGCCGCTATATCGATTGCCATCTGCAGGAGCTCAATCAGCAAGATGAAAATGCTCTGAGTTAGCATTATTGACAGGGCTCTGATATAACAAAGAAAAGGTTATGGAGGATCCCTATGCAGCTCTGCATCGCCGATATCATGATCACCCGGGTTGTCACAGTGGAAATGGACGATCGCCTGAGTGTGGCCAAAGAGATATTTCATCATGCAGGCTTTCATCACTTACTGGTAGTGAATGATGAAGGCAAGCTGGAAGGCGTCCTGTCCGAGCGCGATCTGCTGCGAGCCTTAAGCCCCAACCTTGGCAGCGATACCGCCAGCAGCAGAGATCTGGAAACCCTCAATAAGCGGGCACACCAAGTAATGAGCCGTAACCCTGTAACCGTTGCGCCCCACGTAGGCCTGGCGCAGGCTTCCAGGCTCTTATTGGAGAAAGATATAGGTTCACTGCCGGTACTGGAAGACGGCGAAATTGTCGGTATAGTGACCTGGAAGGATCTATTACGAGCCTATTGCTGTTAACCCGAACAAGCTCAAGTGTCATGACTTAGGGAAAGTTATCTTAGAGTCATCTCATCCAACTTACGGGCCTTCTCAGAGCTGAATGCTTCCTTGAGCAACACACACTCTCTGGCTTCCCTGATAAAGTAACGCTTACCGCGGGCATCCTTTAACGACTTACCGCTCAAACGTGCCATAAATAGCTGCTGCTTGTCCAAGTCCCAGCGATAAAAGGCGATTTGCTCTCCCTTACTGGTAATCAAGTGACACTTAACATCCTGCCGATCGGCGGCTTGGGCTGTAAATAGCATACCGGGCAGCAGCAGGAGCAAACCATATTTAATTGATCTAATCATTTCCAACACTCCGTTGAAGCACCACTTTTAATCCCGGCATCGGTCAAGGTCAGCGTTTTACACTTACTGTCGCGGCTGGCCTGCGCTCCTTGTGCCGTTGCGGTCAGGGTGAAATCCGCTGTGCCGGTTGACGCGATACTGTAATGACCACTCTCAGTAATAAAGGGACTGGCATTGAGCCCCAGTTTGGTCATATCCGTGGCATAAGTGCGATTATCCAAATAGTATTGCTCCTGCAGATTGGCCAGTCGCATCAAGGCCGCATGAGCCTCGGAGCGAGTACTCTTGGCAATGTACTGCACATAAGATGGATAAGCGATAGACGCCAGTATGCCGATAATGACCACAGTGATCATGACTTCTATCAGGGTAAAACCCGCTGGTCTTTTCATCTCTTATCCTACTCATTTACATGGTAATAAATCTTGTTGGTAGTCAGACCCGTCTCCAATGCCACTGTACCTGAACAGTTTTCACCGGTTTCATCACACTCACCGCGACCAATAATCAAGGCAGCATCTGGATTGTCCGGATTATCCGGATCATCAGGATCTTTGGGCGGGGTAATAATTTTGGGCGGCTGAGGAATACAATCTTCACACACTTCCAAAAACTCATAGTTGTAACGCCCACCTTTATGCAGATCATAGCGGTATAAACGCCCAGTCGAGGAGATAAGACAACTGTCTGCAGTTTCCGGTGTTGTTTGCGCGGGTACAAAGGAGGTGAAATAAACGTCACCCTTAATAATGGCCGAAGGCGACAGGCTCTTTTCCCCGGCAATGGAGAAATTACGGAACCAACCCAGCTTGGTACCAAATTCAATATTCTCACTGTCGCTGCTCGGAGCCGCCGATGTCACGTCATAGAGGTTGGTCAAGGTAATGGGACTAGGAACAGTCGCGCCGGAGCCGCCAAAAGTCTTGGTCACCACATGACGATCCTGTAGCACAAAGAACATATCCTCCACGGCGCTGTCCAAAGGTGAGGCCCGGTTACCACTGCCCAAAGTCACAGCATCGTAAGGTACATTTTGATAGGCCGTAGTCGTGCTGGTATTACCATCAGCATCTGTCACTGTCACCTGGGTGACATTGGTAAATACCGTCTGAGCAACCACTGGTTCATAGAAAAAACGACGATCAGAAGAAGCCAGCGCACCTCCCAAAGAGGCAAACTTAAAGCCACTCCAACTGGCGGTATTTTCAGAGGGCATATCCATGCGCCAGACATTACCGCCAAGGTCTGCGGCATACAGCCTGTCAGTTGCGCCATCGCTGTTGCTATCGAGGGTGGCAATTGAACCGGCAATACTGTGCTCTATGCCGGTCAAAGCCGTGTTGCCATCAACACCAAAACTATGCTGAAGTTTCCCGGTTTCGGCATCGACCAGGTACACATTGCGGCCATCTGAGTTACTGCCTGTGTTGGCGTCATAGCCCAGATTGTAACCACCGCCGAAGATCACTACAGGGTTATCTGACCCCGGCACCTTAGTCACAACAGGTGTCGACCAAGTTTGTCCCAAGTTTGCAAAACCGGCGCTACTGCTGTCAATCCGCCACATCAGTATAGGTGAATCCGGTGCGGTAACATCGAAGCCATAGTAAGCACTCCCGCCCCGACGCATACCGAAGAATAGCCAGGCCTTGGTAATAACACCCGACTCATTGCGCTCCAAATAGGAAACCGGCGAACCATCTATGCCATAAACACTGTGGCCATTGGCATAACTGTTATCCCTGAGCTCCTGCACATTACTGAGAAACTCATAGGGCATAAAGGCCCAACTCTCTTCAACACTGCTACCTGTATCTTTAAAGGCATGCAACATACCATGGTTGGTGCCAACGAAAATGCGCACATTGGTGCTATCACCGCTACTAAAATCAATGGCTAGTGGTTGCGAGTGCATGGGGTCACCCATGATATCGCCGCGAACCCCATTATAATCGTCAGAGGTAAACTCGTCATTTTCATCTATATCGACATTTTTCCCCTTGATCCACTCAAAGGCTTTTTCAAGCTCAGCGCTTTCAGTACCGGCGGCCACACTCATGTTCATATGGGCCAACAAGTCAATGTCACCACCGGCATAGCTGGAAGCCTGGTTCTTACTCAAAATTGCCAGGTCACCACCTACCTTGATGTTACTGTAGATAGTACGGCTATCAGGCACTATGGTTCTGGCCGCCCCGCCTTCCTGTACATCGTTACCATCAGGGTCCGGAGAGCAGCTACTCCATAGACTACAGGCCGAATCAGAAATACCACCTGTTTTTGAAATGGCTGCTTCACCATTGGCATCTATCAAAACCCCTGAGGGATTAACTTTTAACTTTTTCAAATTGCCGACCCATCTGGGTCCTTGAGATGGACGAAACAGCGCATAATAAGCTGAGTCCAGGGTCCGAGTTGGGTCAGCATTACTAAAGGCCACCCCGGGCGCCGAAAACCTTTGGCCTTCATCCGTGATACTGTCAAGCACATTACTGAAGGCTTGCTGCAAATCGGCCACACTGTTGGCGGTATAATAATGGCCGTTACCTCTCCTGGCCGTCTCTTCCAGCAAAGGCTCAGCGGCAGAACCTTCCTCGAGCGCAAAGCCTATAGTGTGAGTCACCACCCGTTGAAACTTTTCCGTATCCGGCAGTATATCGTTATGCGCCATATAGCTGGCCAACGCCGGCAGATAGCTGATTTCTTCGCCATTATTACCTATGAAAGTATAAGGAAAGTAATTTCCCTCGTCATTCGCCTCATTGACAAGAGAAGTAATCTTATCGTTAGCCGAAGCATCCAAGGTAGGCACACCATCGGTAATATAAATGATATAAGCAATATCACTACAAACACTCATTGGAGACAGGTAACTACCATTATCCTCTACATTTATATCGTATGGGGGTCGATTAGGAGTGTAATGTATGCCATTCCCATCATACTTAAAGTCACTATGACCAAAAGTAATGGGGCCACCACTGAAATACTGATAGGCTTCAAACAAAGTTTCACAAAGTGGAGTGTTGGTTTCAGCCGGTAGATTTTCAATTGTATTAAGCAGAACGTCTTTCTGTGATGCGGTGCGATTACGAATACCGGCAATGATTCGGCCGCCATCTCGCTGCCCTTCCACATCATAATTCATATTAAATACTGCCAGGCCGAAATCAACCGACGGCATAGAGCTAATCACCCCGGAAATCGCAGTTTTTGCAATATCCAACCGGCTAAGATCCTGAACATCATCCAGTAAATCGTTCTTATAGCGGGTATACCAACGTAGATAATTATCTGTGTAGAGGGTTACCAACTCACCTTGATTGAAGCCAAGTTTTTCAGCATTTTCCAACGCCGCAGCATCTGTACCACCATATGGCTGATAATTTTTATTATTTCCAACGCTATTTTGTGGGTAGCCATCAGGATACACGTCATTATTGCTTGCTTTACCTCCTGCAATATCTTCCCAGCAATCAATCGGGTTGTTCCTTTCTGCACCACTGTTTTCCTTAATAGGTTGCCAAGTACCCGCGCCGTTGCCGGAAAACACA
The DNA here is from genome assembly GCF_002836945.1 of Shewanella chilikensis. Classification (GTDB taxonomy): domain Bacteria; phylum Pseudomonadota; class Gammaproteobacteria; order Enterobacterales; family Shewanellaceae; genus Shewanella; species Shewanella chilikensis. Next base: position 50,683 of record NZ_NIJM01000017.1, on the reverse strand, counting down.
AACTCCCGGATATAACCGGTAAAACGACCATAAGTATCCAGAGCTTCTTGGGCTACAGCGCAACCATTAAGAAGCTGATTGAAGCGGCGCGACTCCGAGGGGCTGTCCGGTACGGGTAATGCGCTTTCATCCATTCCGGAGCCAACGGTAAAGTAGATCAACCGCTCATCATAGGAATGGGAAGAACCTACGGGAAGATACTCTTCGTCAGGATCGTACCCACCTGGCACTCCTGTTTCTATAGTATCCATGGACGCTGAGTTATCAAAGATAATCAACACCTTGGCTCGCCCTTGATTAGGAGGAGGTATCAGGTATAGGTCTGTATCATCGGCAGAAACCTGCCCGGAAGAGCCCACCAGCACAAACAACAAACCGCATAAACACTTTTTGAGTTTCATGATCCGCTCCCGTTAAGCACTTCCTGCTCAACCCCTTCGATAACTGTCAGTTGTCCAAGATTATCCCGCCCATACTGCACTTGGCTTGAAACCTCAACTCGCCGGCACTTAATAAGATCTGTACCGCTGGCAGCTCTGCTCCGTTGACAGGCAACATTCTTGGCGTCCACAGTGCCATCACTCTTCAATGGCAAAGGTGTCAAAACCTGACTACCACCCAAAAAACTATTATCATCATCAACCGCTGTCATCGTTGCCAATTCTGCCTGGCTCTTGGCGTTCAATACCGCCTGCAGCCCACCATCGGCCAAGGCTTTGGCTTCCACCCGCTCGGCACCGGCGCCGGCCATACGCAGCGACTGACTGGAGTTAACCGCCAGTGCCACACCAATTAAGGTCAAAATAATCAGGAGGATAAGTGCAAAAAAAAGTACAACTCCCCGCTGCTGCCTTATCTTCATCTACTTAATTCCTTATCAACACCGGGTTTTCAAGTACCACAGTGGTCGAAACCACCTTACGGCGGAAGTGATCAGGTTTTACATTGTCATTCTCGTCTGGCCTTGGGTATGTAATTGTTTTATCACCTATTTGATAGGTATTCTCATTTGTATATGCCTTGTCCTCTGCAACTGAACGTACCAGTAAAAAGACTCTCAAGGCCACAATTCGCTGAAACAGCTGGTTATCCCACATTAGATCCGTCACACTCTGCACCGGCATAAAGCTATCGGCTGTGTCATCACCATCCTCATCAAACCCATAGAGAATGCGCATATTCTCTATGCCTTCGACCAAGGGTTCGTCCACATCCATTCCACTTTTAGAAAGTGATTTACGGGTCAGAACCGGCACGCCGTTGTTGTCTTTGATAAAGTAGACATGGTGTTGATATTCCCACACCCTTTGGTTTTCAAGGCCAGGATCTGTATCGTTAAAAAACACCGCCTGGCTGGCCGTTGTCGCTACCCGAAAACCACCGCCGGTACCGGGAGGCCCCACCAGACGTTTAATCTGAATCACATCTGTCCTATCAATCACTGAACTGACACAGCTCAGTGAGCCGGTACTCACCCCGGCCTCATAGCCCCAAAGACGTCTGAAGTGGGCAGGTTTATCATTAGGCAGAGTGGCGTTGTTGAGCCCCTCGCCGGAGCAATCTGTCCCAACTGTATTATCGACCCGAGTGTTGGTATCCAGCACAAAGTCTGTACCCGTCATATCTCCGAAGAAACCTACCTGGCTCAGATCCGGCACCATGATAGCCAGCGCGATACGGCCATTTTCCTGCAACTGATTGAACTGCCCTGTGGTAGTAACATTGGTGGCAGACATACTGAACATGGCAAACAAACCTAGCGTCAGAAACAGGCTGATAACCATTGCCACCATGAGCTCAACCAGAGAAAAGCCCGACTGCTTTGAATTTGTTACTCTCATCGCCTTAACCTTGGTTAATCACAGTCTTGAGGATAAAAACCCGCCGACGCTTCCCCAGGCTATCGCCGCAGTCAGTCGCTTCATAAGCGGTGCCGGCGGTTTCCTGAATGCCTCGCCATGCCATCACGATAGTGACATCACTGCCATCGACAGTCAGACAAGCAGTGGCGCTATCGAGGCCACCGACATTCCGGCTATCTGCCTTTTCAGCAGCGCCGGTAAAAAGCTCCTGCCATTGGTAAAGATCCCAAGCCAAAGTCTCGGCAGCTGTGCAGGTCACAGTGGCGCCAAGGCCCACATCGCAGGATTTAGCCGGGGCAGTTTCGCCCCCATCATAGGAGCCCTCATAACTACTCAAAACCTTGTTATTGAGCTTCATTCGATTGAGGATATCGTTGGCAAAATATGCCGCCTGAGTCTGTTGAAATGATTCAAAACTGGCGCGCTTGGCGACTATATGTAAATTAAATATCCCGATAAGCCCTATCACCAAAATGACGAGCGCTACCATAACCTCAATCAGAGAGAACCCCTCCCTGCGTTTTTTCATAGGTGTCAAATCTCCAGACAGCGCCATGTTTTTGACAATAAATTCAGCCTATTAGTTCTTTAATATCTTATAGTTAGCTAAACGCAACAATAATACCTGTTAATGATAGTTGAGTCGAATGTAAATCGCCAGTAACAAGCATCGCTAATAAATTCAAGCCTGATAAGAAGTATTTTTTCCATAAAAAAAAGAGGCTTAGATAGCCTCTTTTTAAAATGCTGTTCGCTTAAATAAGCGCGATAAACTCGCGGTTTCTTACCTTAGCTCAACCGGCACGGCAAATACTGTGTCTTCCTTGCGCCCTTCCACTTCGGTCACCACGCTCGGCGCCAGTTTGGCTATAGCCTCAACAACCTGCTGCACCAACACCTCAGGAGCAGAAGCCCCGGCAGTAACCGCAACCTTGCTGACACCATCAAACCACTCACGTTCGACATCATCGGCATTATCGACCAGATAGGCCTGAGTGCCAGACTTGAGCGCCAATTCCCGCAGTCTGTTGGAATTGGAGCTGTTTTTGGAGCCAACCACAATCAGCAAGTCCACATCCTGGGCCATTTTACGTACCGCATCCTGACGGTTTTGGGTCGCATAACAGATATCGTCTTTCCTGGGCCCTTCAATCGAAGGGAATCGCTTCTGCAGCGCGGCAATAATATCCAGGGTATCATCCACCGACAGCGTGGTTTGGGTAACAAAGCAAAGGTTGTCCGGCTCTTTCACCTGCAATGCATCCACGTCGGCCGGAGACTCAATAAGATAAACACCGCCCTCCGGGTTATCGTACTGCCCCATGGTGCCTTCCACTTCGGGATGGCCGGCATGACCGATAAGAATGCACTCAATCCCCTTGCGGCTGGCACGAGTCACCTGCAAATGCACCTTGGTGACCAGAGGACAAGTGGCATCAAACACCTTAAGACCACGACGCTTGGCCTCATTGCGCACCGCCTGCGACACCCCATGGGCACTGAAAATCACTATGCTGTTGTCGGGCACCTGATCCAGTTCATCGACAAAAATCGCCCCGCGCTGCTTGAGATCTTCAACTACATAACGGTTATGCACTACTTCATGGCGCACATAGATAGGCGGGGAAAAGAGTTCCAGCGCCCGTTCCACTATGCTGATAGCCCGGTCAACACCGGCACAGAAGCCTCTGGGGTTGGCCAGCAATATGTTAAGACCGGTAGATTTTGCTACTGACATATCAAAGCTCCTGCAATACTTCCAGTTCGAAGGTCACCTGATGGCCCGCCAGCGGATGGTTAAGATCGACTGTTACAGAATCACCGGCTATCTCCCGCACGATTCCGGGTATTTCACTACCGCCAGGGCCAGCAAAGCTGACAATAACCCCAGGCTCCAGCGTCATATCTGCCGGAAATCGGCTGCGATCCAGATGATGAATGGCGTCGGGATTGGACTCGCCGAAAGCATCGGCAGGGGCCAAGGTAAAGCTGTGATTATCGCCGGTTTTCAGCTTAAGGAGCTCAGCTTCAAACGCCGGGCTCAAACTGCCGTCGCCAATATTGAGCCTGGCAGGTTTACCGGAGGCTTTGGTACTGTCGGCGGTCGAACCGTCTTCCAGCAGGATATTCAGGTGGCACAAGAGGGATTTTACATCAGACATCTGCGTTACTCCTTGGCTTCATTCTGCTTGGAAGCGGCCTTGTCACCGCCGAAAAATGAATCCCAGATGATCAGGACTGCGCCAACACAAATAGCCGAGTCAGCGATATTGAATGCCGGATAGTGGCTGGTTTTCCAGTAGAAATCGAGGAAATCCACCACAAAACCATGCATCAGACGATCGACAAGATTTCCCAGCGCGCCGCCAATCACCAGAGTATAAGCCAGGTTTAGGCGCCACAATCCAGCCGATTGCCGTCTAAGCCAAACGGTCAGCAACACACTGAAGCCGACGGCGACGGCGGTGAACAACCAACGCTGCCAGCCACCGGCATCACTAAGGAAGCTGAAGGCTGCGCCGTAGTTGCGCACATAGGTCAGATTAAAAAAAGGCAACAGCTGCACCGACTCATACAGCTTGAAGTTACCCAATACCCACTGTTTGGACAGCTGGTCAGCCAAAAAAGCCAACACAGCCACCCAATACCAGCGCAGGCCACTTTGTTTCCAGTCTGCGGGCATGTTTATTATCCTCAGGCGAACAGGCGTTGTTCACCTTCTCCTTCGATATTGGTCACACAGCGGCCACACAGCAGTGGATGCTCAGCGATCTGGCCAACGTCTTCTCTGTGGTGCCAGCAGCGGTCACACTTGGCCGCTTCGGACTTGGCGACGCAGAGCTTAAGTGATGCCAGTTCAGTTTCACGGGCATCGGCAGGTGCATCGGCAAGCGGCTTGACCACAGCCTTGGAGGTCAGCAGCACAAAGCGCAGCTCGTCACCCAGTTTGGCCAAAGCTTCAGTCAGCGCTGCATCGGCAAACAGAGTTACCTCGGCTTCCAGCGCGCCGCCGATCAGTTTATCGCGGCGGCCCTGCTCCAGCGCCTTGTTGACTTCATCACGAACCTGCAGCAACTGAGCCCAGTATTCATCACTCAGATCTGAGTCCAACTGTACGGCCTTGAGGCCCTGGAACCATTCCTGAGTAAACACATAGGCGTCACGCTTACCCGGCAGCAACTGCCAGATTTCATCGGCAGTGAAGCTGAGGATAGGGGCAACCCAACGCACCATGGCTTCGGCAATCAGATACAGAGCCGACTGACAACTGCGACGGGCGTGACCATCACGCTTGGCGGTATACTGTCTGTCCTTGATGATATCCAGATAGAAGCTGCCCAATTCAACCGAGCAGAATTGCATCAGCTTCTGGGTCACTATGTGGAAGTTGTAAGCATCATAGGCTTCCAACAACTCTTCCTGCAGCTTGGCAGCGCGGCGCACCACCCAGCGATCCAGCGCCACCATGTCTTCGATGGCGATCATGTCTGTCTCTGGCTCAAAACCGCTCAGGTTGGCCAGCAGGAAGCGGGCTGTGTTACGGATACGGCGATAAGCATCGGCGCTACGGTTGAGGATCTCATCGGATACCGTCATTTCACCGCTGTAGTCGGTAGAAGCCACCCACAGACGCAGAATATCGGCGCCCAGTTTGTTGGTTACCTGCTGTGGTGCAATCACATTGCCGATAGACTTGGACATCTTGCGGCCCTTGCCATCCACGGTAAAGCCGTGAGTCAGTACCTGCTTGTAAGGAGCCTTGCCGTTCATGGCAGTTGAAATCATCAGTGATGACATAAACCAACCACGGTGCTGATCCGAGCCTTCCAGATAGAGGTCAATTCCCTGCCCCTGGAATTCAGGGCGGGCGGCAACCACTGATGAGAAGGTCGAACCTGAGTCATACCAAACATCCAGAGTGTCGGTCACTTTGCGGTATTGGGCCGCATCTTCACCCAGGATCTCAGACTCATCCAGATCCCACCAGGCTTGAATGCCCTGCTGCTCAATGCGATGAGCAACACGCTCCATCAAGGCCACGCTGTCTGGATGCAGCTCTTCGGTTTCCTTGTGAACAAACAGAGTGATAGGCACGCCCCAGGTACGCTGGCGCGAGATACACCAGTCAGGACGGTTCTCGACCATCTTCTCAATCCGGCTCTGTCCCCAATCCGGGATCCACTGGGTTTGCTCAATTTCACCCATAGCTTGAGTACGCAGCCCTTTGTTATCCATGGAGATAAACCACTGCGGTGTGGCACGGAAGATAATAGGAGTCTTGTGGCGCCAGCAGTGAGGGTAGCTGTGACGATAAGCTTCGCGGTGCAGCAAGGCACCTTTTTCCTGCAGCAGCGCCACAATTTCATCATTGGCCTTGAACACATGTTTGCCGGCAAACAGCGGGGTATCCGCCTTGTAAACGCCGTTATCACCCACAGGATTAGCCACTTCCAGACCATACTGCTGGCCAACCACAAAGTCGTCCTGACCGTGTCCAGGTGCTGTGTGTACCACACCGGTACCTGATTCTGTGGTTACGTGATCGCCAAGAATCGCCGGTACACTGAAATCATAGAAAGGGTGCTGGAACTGCATCAACTCAAGCTCGGCACCTTTGGCACGACCAAGGATCTGATGGCTCTTAACTCCATAACGGGCGATACAGCTTTCCACCAGGGCTTCAGCCAGAATAACGGCTTGCTTGGCGCCGTCTTCAGACTCTACCTCTACCAGCACATAGTCCAAATCCGGGCTCAGAGACAGCGCGCGGTTGGCAGGCAAGGTCCAGGGAGTAGTGGTCCAGATAACCATGGAGACTTGGGCTTGGTAGGCGTCAACACCAAAAGCGGCCAGAACCTTAGCCTTGTCCGCAGCGGTAAAGGCCACGTCTATAGCCGGTGAAGTCTTGTCTTCATATTCCACTTCGGCTTCGGCCAGGGCAGAACCACAGTCGGTACACCAATGCACCGGCTTAACCCCTTTGTGCAGGTGGCCGTTATCAATCACTTTGGCCAATGAGCGAATGATGTTGGCCTCAGTGCTGAAATCCATGGTCAGGTAAGGTTTAAACCAGTCACCGAGCACACCGAGACGGATAAAGTCATTGCGCTGACCATCCACCTGTTTGGCGGCATACTTACGGCACTCGTCACGAAACTCGGCGGCAGAGATTTTCTGCCCTGGCTTACCCACTTTCTGTTCTACCTTGAGTTCAATCGGCAGACCATGACAATCCCAACCGGGAACGTAAGGCGCATCAAAGCCAGACAAAGTCTTGGATTTGATAATAATATCTTTGAGGATCTTGTTAACTGAGTGACCAATATGAATATCGCCATTCGCATATGGAGGGCCATCGTGCAGAACGAAAAGCTTGCGGCCAATACGGCTATCACGGATCTGTTGGTACAGATTCTCCTCGGTCCAGCGTTTCAACATCTCTGGCTCGCGATTTGCCAAATTACCACGCATCGGAAACTCGGTTTCCGGCAAATTCAAAGTTGATTTATAGTCGCTCATTGATCCTAATACCATTAATTTAGCTAAGAGAGCTCAGCCTGCTTCATTGCTGAGTAAGGCGCGAGCCTCATCAGCGTCATTCATTATTTGTTTCTTAAGTGCCTCAAGGGACTCGAACGGTTTCTCGTCACGGATCTTGGCCACTAATTCCACTTCTACTTTACGCCCGTAGAGGTCACCGTCAAAGTCAAACAGGTGCACTTCCAACTGGCAGTTTTGTCCTTGAACCGTCGGGCGAAAACCCACATTGGCAACACCATCGTATTGCTCACTGCCGTCCCACCAGAGCCTGACCGCAAAGACGCCCCTAACAGGAACCACTTTACGCTTCATAGCAATATTAGCTGTGGGGAACCCCAGCGTCCGGCCCAGCTTTTTGCCATGGGCCACCTTACCACTGAGAGTATAGGGATGTCCCAATAAACGTCTGGCCTGATCAAGATTGCCCTTGGCCAGCGCTTCTCTGACCATGGTGGAACTGACCCGGTGATCGCCAACCAAAAAGCTTTGGGTACTGACTACCGCAAAACCATGTTGTTCACCGGCTGTTCGAAGCAGTTCAAAGTTGCCCTGACGCGCCCGTCCAAAACAGAAATCATCACCAACCACCAGATACTTGACCCCAAGTTTACGCACCAGCAGCTCTTCGACAAACTCCTTGGCCGGCATTTGGGCAAACTTTTGATTGAAATTGACACACACAAGTCTGTCTATTCCCAGTTCAGCAAGCAACCTGACCTTATCACGAAGCAGGCTCAAGCGCGCAGGGGCATCCTGGCCGCGAAACAGTTCCTGCGGTTGCGGCTCAAATGTCATCAGGGTGGCGGGCAAACCAAAGTGACGCGCCTTCTTGACCAGATTGGCTATCACTTCGGCATGGCCCCTGTGTACACCATCAAAGTTACCTATGGTCAGCACACAACCGCGATGGGCCGGCAATATATTGTGTATTCCGCGAATCAGTTCCATGAAATCAATGACTGCTCAAACGTAAATTGGCGGATTATATAACAGCTCGGCAGCAGAATCAGCCCTCAGTTCCGGGCTTTGAGCCGCCACGGACGGATCCCAAGTAGTACCAGTGCCATAAAGTACCCTAAAGCACCGCCGAGTATCAGGGAAAACAGATGACTAACTCGCTCAATAAATGACCACTCAAGCCATTGAGCCTGCTCTGGTGAAAAATAGATCAGCAGGCAAACCATTGCCGCTGTTGCCAATAAAGTCTTGATAAAAAAGATAATAGTTTGCCTACTAACTCTATATACACCAGCCAGGTGCAAACCTCGATATAACAGGGCGGCGTTAAGTAAAGCAGACAGCGAAGTGGCGATCGCCAGTCCTACATACCCAAATGGCACCGCAAAAATAATATTGAAACCCATGTTGCTAACCATAGCAATGATGCCATAACGCACAGGTGTCTTAGTGTCCTGACGGGCATAATATCCGGGCGCCAGCACCTTGATCAGCATAAAACTCAACAAACCTGTGCCGTAGGCCACCAGAGAATAGGAAGCCATTTCCACGTCACTAATGCTAAAAGCGCCACGCATAAAAAGCACCATCAACATGGGCTGAGCCAATACAATCAGCCCCATCATGGCCGGTAAACCCAGCAGCAGAATGGCGCGAATCCCCCAATCCATGGTGCGACCAAAGCCCTCACCCTCGGCATTGACATGTTTTTTGGACAAGGCAGGCAAAATAACTGTGGCAATGGCGATACCAAATAACCCCAGCGGAAACTCCAACAAGCGGTCAGAATAATAGAGCCAACTGATGGAACCTGTGACCAAAAAACTGGCGATAAAAGTGTCCAGCAGCAGGTTAATTTGCGACACAGAAACCCCAAATAATGCCGGGATCATCAGAGTACGGATTTTGACCACCCCGGGATGATTCCAGCCCCATGAGGGCTTGACCAACGCTTTTTCCTGCAGCAGAAAAGGAATTTGAAACAAAAACTGAATCACACCACCAAAGAACACCCCCCAGGCCAAACCTATTTCAGGCTTATCAAGGGTGGGGCTCAACCACAGGGCTGCAGCGATAATGGCAACATTGAGAAATACCGGGGTAAAAGCTGAAACGGCAAAGCGGCCCCGGGTATTGAGAATCGAGCCGGCCAAGGCGGTGAAAGTGATAAACCATAGATAGGGAAAGGTAATCTTCAACATTAACGAGGCCAGTTCAAACTTGGCGCCGTCAGGCTCACCATTAACCCAGGCCATAAACCAGCCGGCACCGAACAAAGCCGTCAGTATTGGCGAAGCCAGAACCCCAATCAGGGTCACTATTGTCACCAATAACCCCAAGGTACCGGCAACCTTTGATAATAAGATTTTGACTTCTTCGCTGGACTCTTTCTCCTGATATTGAGTCAATACAGGTACAAAGGCCTGAGCAAAGGCACCCTCAGCAAACAATCGCCGCAAAAAGTTAGGGATCTTATTGGCAAAAAAGAACACATCGGCACTGCTGCCTGCGCCCATCAAGTTGGCGACTACCACATCCCGTATTAATCCCAACACACGGGAAATCAAGGTCATGACGCTGACAATGGCGCCGGACCGTACCAATTTTTTGCTCAAATATTCCCCCAGAAGACTCAGGCCGCCATAAACGGCGACAAGTCTCAAAAATTCCACTTAAGCTCTGTCACATGCCAGCAATTGCTGGTAGAATTGCGCCACATCTTACACGAGTTGGGTTGAGGATAGCCAAATCAGGTTGGATTAATTTATCTTTATGATGGATATTCAATCATTGTCATTGACAAAGTGGCGAAAACCGGGCATTCTCCTCGGCCTTTAAAAGTATCAAATCCAGTTTTTAGGAGTTGCACCTTGGCTAATAGCAAGACTGCAAAGAAGCGCGCGCTTCAATCAGAAAAGCGTCGTCAACACAACGCTAGCCGTCGCTCTATGTTGCGTACCTACGTGAAAAAAGTTATCGCTGCTATCAAAGCTGGCGATCACAAAGCGGCTACTGAAGCTTTCGCTGTTGCACAACCCATTCTTGACCGTATGGCAACCAAAGGCCTGATCCACAAGAACAAGGCTGCCCGTCATAAGGCTCGTCTGAACGCTCGTATCAAAGCACTGGCTGCTTAATTCGATACAAGCATAAAAAAAACCGGCATTTGCCGGTTTTTTTATATCTGAAATTCAATAACATCAATGACAATAGATGTTATTCAACAGCTTGATGATTTCGCGCACTTCTTCACTCTTGAGCGAATAGTACACTGTCTGGGCTTCTTTGCGGGTTGCCACCAGATTGTCTTTACGCAACCAAGCCAGATGCTGAGACAAAGCCGACTGACTCAATCCCAGTTTCTTGTTCATTTCCCCAACGCACATCTCTCCCTCACTCAGGAGATAGCACAGAATAAATAAACGCCTCTCATTGGCCAGCGCCTTCAATAATACGACGGCATGGTCCGCTCGCTGCTGCATCAACTCAATATTCATGACGAGCCTATTCTCCTAATACAAACTCCGTCCCTAATATAGCCTTGCCTTACGGAGATAGTCGGGACATAAAGCACACTTTTTGTTAGATTGTTTTCAAAAATGGGACATACCTAATAAAAACAAAGGAAACACATGAAAAACTATCGAACCGCCCTGTTACTTCCACTGTTGATTTCATCACTTATTGGCTGTCAATCCCCCTCACCTTCCGATACAAATCAACTGCTTGCTGAATCATTGCAGCAAAAAGCCCTAGGTTCTGACCTCGGCTTTCAAATTGTGGAATCTTTAACAGTGGAAGTTGGCCCTCGCCTGGCTGGTAGCCCAAAAGACGCTGTGGCGGTTGCCTGGGCGGAAAAAAAGCTGCAGTCACTGGGTTTTGACCGTGTTTATAAAGAAGCAGTGGAAGTCCCGGTGTGGGAACGCGGTGAAGCCAGTGCCAGCATAGTGGCCCCCTTCCAACAGCCTCTGGTTATCACGGCATTAGGAGGTAGTGTGGCCACTCCGGCAGAAGGGATCACGGCCAAGATAGTTCGTTTCGACAGCCTGGCTGCACTTAAAGAAGCCAATCCTGATGATGTTACCGGGAAAATTGTCTTTATCGATCAGAAAACCGAGCGCCACAAGACAGGTAAAGGTTATGGCAAGAGCGTAGGTGGCCGCTCACGAGGAGCAATAGAGGCCGCGCGAAAAGGTGCCTTGGCGATAGTTATCCGTTCGATAGGTACAGATCATGACCGTATGGCCCATACCGGCACCATGCGTTATGAAGAAGGCTTAAAGCGGATCCCGGCAGCGGCCATGTCGGCGCCGGATGCGGATCTGGTCAATGCCATGCTCAAGCGATCTGCCGATATCACCCTCGCTTTAAAGATGTCACCCGAGAACAAGGGCAGTGCCATTTCCTATAACGTCATCGCCGAAGTCACCGGCAGCAGCAAGCCAGATGAAATCGTGCTGATTGGCGCTCATCTGGACTCCTGGGATGAAGGCACGGGAGCCATAGATGACGGTGCCGGGGTCGCGATTGTCACCGCTGCCGGTAAGCTTATCCAGGATTTACCGGAAAAACCTGCACGCACAGTACGTGTCGTGCTCTATGCGGCCGAAGAGATAGGCTTGGTTGGTGGTAAGGCTTATGCCAAGGCCCACGCTGCAGAGCTGGATAAACACTATATCGCCGCCGAATCCGATTTCGGGGCTGGCCCTATCTATCGCATCGACTTTCAGGTCAATGAGCAAGTGCTGCCCAAACTACAGCAACTGACCCAAGTAATGCAGCGAAACGGCGTTGCCGCAGGTGACAACAGCGCCTATGGTGGCCCGGATGTTTCCATGCTGCCGGCCAGTGGCGTTCCTGTGGCCTCCCTGCGCCAGGATGGTACCGATTACTTTGACTACCACCACACCCCCAACGATACCCTGGACAAGATAGATCCCAAGGCGCTGGCACAAAACGTTGCGGCCTATGCCCAGTTCGCCTATTTGATGGCACAGTCAGAACTGGAACTGCGACCGCTGCCTGCCAAACAGTAAATCACACGCTTTAGAAGCCAAAAGCCGTTCAATAATGAACGGCTTTCTTATCTTTATATAGCGGGAAAGGGTATCAGCTCTGTTCTTCCCGCAAAAACACAGGGGAGCCTGGGCTGGACTCGGCTTCACTGTAATAATAGCCGGCGCTGTTAAATGCCTTTAATCGCTCCAGACTCTGTTCCTCTTGCTCCAACAGGTAGCGCGCCATCATGCCTCTGGCCTTCTTGGCGTAGAAGCTTATTACCTTATACTGACCATTTTTGCAGTCTTTGAACACCGGCGTGATAATACGTCCGGCAACCTGCTTGGGCTTAACCGCCTTGAAGTACTCGTTGGACGCCAAATTCACTACAATATCATCCCCTTGCTGAGCCAATGCCTGATTAATGGCATCTGTGATGATATTCCCCCAGAAGGCGTACAGGTTACTGCCCCTGGGATTAGCCAAAGAGGTACCCATTTCTAACCGATAAGCTTGCATCAAGTCCAGAGGCCTCAAGAGGCCATAGAGTCCGGATAAAATACGCAGATGCTGCTGAGCCCGAGCAACCGTTTCCGGGGCAAGGCTGTCTGCATCCAGACCTGTGTATACGTCACCACGGAAAGCATAGAGTGCTTGCTTGGCATTCTCGGGGGTGAATTCAGGCTGCCACTCGGCGAATCTGGCGGCATTCAAGCCAGCAATTTTGTCACTGACTTTCATCAAAGAAGCAATATTGGCTGGGGTCAGATCCCGGCAAACCTGAATAAGCTCGCTGCTGTGCTCGAGAAACTGTGGCAGGCTGTATTCAGATACCGCCGCCGGGTTGTCATAATCCAGCGTCTTGGCCGGTGAAACCAAAATCAGCATATTCACTCCGTCTTATTTGGTATAGAACTGCCCATGATACTGGCAGTAAATAAAAAAACCACGCATTGATAGCGTGGTTTTTCCGATGGCCCCAATCTGGGGCCGGATTCAGTTACCAGCCTTTGTCACTGCGAACCACAGGTTCACCGGTCCAGATACCCTCTTCAATATGTTCTTCAAGCTCAGGAAACTTGCTCTTGTCAAACACAGGTTCTTTGCCTTCACTCAACTGATCGCGGTAATCATTAATCACCCGCATGGCAATACCGGAAAGTAGTACCAAGGCAATGATGTTGACTGTCGCCATCAAGCCCATGGAAAGATCGGCCAAATTCCATACCAAGGTTATTTTCGCCACAGCTCCAAACATCACCATGCCTAGCACACACAAGCGGAACAGGGGCAACACCTTACGGCTATTATTGGAAAGGAACAGCACATTGGTTTCGGCATAAGAGTAGTTGGCGATTATTGAGGTGAAACAAAACAGTAAGATGGCAAAAGCCACAAAAAAGCCACCCCAATCTCCAACATGAGTGGTCAATGCCGCTATTGTCAGTTGGATCCCTTTGTCCCCCTCGCCGATATTAACACTGCTGAGATCACCGGCCAGCAAAATTATTGCGGCTGTTGCACTACAGATAACAATAGTGTCCATAAACACCCCTATCATCTGTACAAACCCCTGGGAGGCAGGATGGTTTGGTGTCGGTGAGGCGCTGGCAGCGACGTTGGCAGCACTCCCCATGCCCGCCTCGTTAGAGAACAAACCACGAGCGATCCCGGACTGCATCGCCTGAGCCACAGTATAAGCCACCCCACCGGCAGCGGCCTCTTGCCAACCGAAGGCGCTGTTGACTATCAGTTTGAGAATGGTCGGCAATTGCTCAATATTCATCCCGACAACGACCAAGGCGATCAAGATATAAGCAAAAGCCATAATAGGTACAACTACCTCGGATACCCGCGCAACTTTACGCAGCCCACCCATGATGACCAAGCCACTGGTGATCACCAGCAGAATACCTATCCAATAAGTTGCTTTAATGTCAAACCAGTAAGCCTCTTTGACATCAAACACAATTTCCAATGCCCCCGTAATGGTATTGGCCTGAACGGCATTGAAAACCAAACCAAAGGCGATGATCAAGAATACGGAGAAAAGAATCCCCATCCAGCGCTGGCCAAGCCCCCTTTCCATATAATAAGAAGGACCGCCACGAAACTGGTCATCTTTATCTTTTACTTTATAGATCTGAGCCAGAGTAGACTCAATCATGGCCGTAGCCATACCCAACAGAGCGATGAGCCACATCCAAAAAACTGCACCAGGGCCACCTGCACCTATGGCAACGGCCACCCCGGCCATATTACCGGCACCGACTCTTGCGGCCATACTGGTACAAAATACCTGAAATGAAGACAAGCCGCTGTCACAGCCCTGCCTACTGGTAGCCATCACCTTGGCAGAATGCCCCAGGTGAGTGAGCTGAATGAACAAAAGCCTTAGAGTGAAGTACAAGCCAGCGCCCACCAAGGCATAGACCAATAGTTTTCCCCAAAGCAGAGAGTTCAAAAAATCGACTATGGTTTCTATTATCATAATTGTAAGCTTTCCCGTGACAAACCTGGCCCATCTCTGACGGTATATCGCCAAGTTTGTGGTTAAGATTCCTTCCTGAATGAAAAAGGATAAGCATCGGCCAGTTTCTTTTCGAATTATCCTACATACCCCAAGGTATGCCGGCCGGGCTTGAGGGCGAAGAAAATAGCATAGGAACTTGAAATTACCGCGTGATCAAGATCACACTTAATCACTCGACCGACAGTAAATTCACCATAAAAATACCAGAACAAACTAGAGTTTTAACTTGAACAACAATGGTGTCACACGAATTTTCTAAAAAAACCACCAGCTAAACAAACTTTCAAAACTTGGATGTTTGGCACGTTTTTGTAATAAAACTACAAATATAGTAGCCACAAGATAATCTGATTCACTTTTAGCTAGCTCAAGCGAGGCACGATATGACCCAAAAGCAAGAGATAGGTGCACTGAAGAAATTTGTCCGGGCCACTAACTTCCTGGCAACCTCACAGATTTACCTCAAGCACAATGTATTGTACAAACGCCCGTTACAACACAGTGATATAAAGCCAAGGCTCTTGGGCCATTGGGGAACCTGCCCGGGGATCAACTTTGTATATGCTAACGTGAACAGATTGATTACCAAGCACAAGCGTCCGTTCCTCTATCTGGTTGGCCCGGGCCACGGTTTCCCCGCCGTACAGGCCAACCTCTTCCTTGAAGGCTCTCTAAGCCACTTCTATCCAGAAACCATCCCCTACAACGAAACCGGTATTGAAGATATCTGCCGTAAATTCTCCGCCGCTTACGGTTACCCTTCACATGCCAACCCCGAAGCTCCGGGACAAATCCTTGAAGGGGGTGAGTTGGGCTACTCCTTGTCTGTAGCCTGGGGTGCGGTGCTGGATAATCCAGACTTGATTGCCGCAGTGCTTGTCGGTGACGGCGAATCTGAAACTGGTCCACTGGCTGCATCCTGGTATGCCAACCGCCTGGTTTCTCCCGCCACCAACGGTGCCATACTGCCGATTGTTCATATTAATGGTTACAAGATTTCCGGCCCTACCCGTATGGGACGCATGAGCCACGAAGAGCTGGAACTTGAATTCAGAGGCCTGGGTTACCATCCCATCATAGTGGACAGCGAGCAGGAAGAAGATGTCTACCTGCAGATGACCAAGGCGATGGATACGGCTTATGAGATGATTAACGATATTCAGAAACGTGCCCGCAACGGCGAAGATGT
The DNA here is from genome assembly GCF_002836945.1 of Shewanella chilikensis. GTDB lineage: Bacteria > Pseudomonadota > Gammaproteobacteria > Enterobacterales > Shewanellaceae > Shewanella > Shewanella chilikensis. The sequence goes on along the minus strand of NZ_NIJM01000017.1, from coordinate 34,602 downwards.
CGTCAAGCCACGTTGGCCGGTAATCCTGATGCGTACAGCAAAAGGCTGGACAGGTGTTCCCGAATACGATGGCAAGAAACTCGAAGGCAACTGCGAGTCTCACCAGGTAATTGTCAATAAGTGTGCCACCGACAAAGGTCATCTGGCCGCATTAGATGGCTGGCTCGACAGCTACAAGTTCTCCGAACTCTACTCCATCAACGAGCAGAACCAGATTGTCTTCGACAAAGACATCCAGTCACTGCTGCCCCCTGCGGAGCTCTGCTGTGGCCGTCAAAAGATGAGCTATGGTGGTGAAGTGGTGCGCGCCCTCAGCAATCCTGACCTATCCAAGCTGGCCTACGGCCCTGAAGTCCCAAGAGGCCATCGTGGTTACTCCATGCTGAAAATGGGTCAGTGGATGCGCGAAGCCTTCCGCCTCAATAAAGATCAGCGCAACCTGCGGATCTTCAGCCCGGATGAAACTTATTCCAACCAGCTGCAAGCAGTATTTGAAGCCACAGATCGCGCCTGGCAATGGCCAATTGAAAGCTGGGATGAAGATATGAGCCGTGATGGTCGGGTCATGGAGCTGTTATCTGAAAACCTGCTGTTCGGCATGATGCACGGCTACACAGTTACCGGCCGTCACGCCATGTTCCCTACCTATGAATCCTTCTCTCAGGTAGTGTCTTCCATGGCCGACCAATATTGTAAGTATGTCTATGCCAGCCAAGGGGTTCACTTCCGTAAGCCGCTGCCGGCCTGTAACGTAGTTCTCTCCTCTCTGCTGGAGCGTCAGGATCACAACGGTTACTCTCACCAGAACCCTTCTTTCCTGGGGGCCATGCTTGAGAAACACCCCAAGATAATCTCGGCTTACCTGCCAGCCGATGCCAACACCACTTTGGTTTACACAGAGCGAGCTTTCGCCGACCGTGACAAGTTGAATATTCTGGTCGCCGGTAAGAAAGAGCTGCCGCAATGGCTGAGCCTTGAAGAGGCCCGTAAACAAGCCAAAGAAGGTGTAATGGTGTGGGATTTTGCCTCTGATGAAAACCCGGATGTCGTCTTGGCAGGTTGTGGTGACTATGTCACTCAGGAGTGTATGGCGGCATTGGTATTAATCCGCGAATTACTGCCAAGAGTGCGTATCCGCTTTGTCAGCGTCACTGAATTACACAGCAGTGGTCTGGGTAGCCTTAAATTCCAGGAAAAGCCTTGGTTGATGGATGAGATATTTACCGAAGACAAAGGTGTGGTATTTAACTATCACGGTTATCCAAACACCATCAAAAAACTGATCTTCGATTACAAAGGTAGCCATAGATTCAGAATTAAGGGTTATGAAGAAGAAGGCTCAACCACCACGCCATTTGATATGGGCGTACGTAACGGTACTTCTCGTTATCACCTGGTAATAGATATGGCTTACAAATTATTCCAGCAAGGTGTTATTGATGAGACCCGTCACGTAGCGATTACCACAGATATGCTGCAACGTTTGGTTGACCATAGAAACTATATCAAGGCCAATGGTGTTGATCCTGAGTATATCGAAAACTGGATTTGGACCCGTTAAGCTGAACCATAGCTAAACAAAAAGCAAAAATTTTAGTTAAGAAATTGTTTTGCAAAAATAAAAAAGCGCCTTCTAACAGGCGCTTTTTCTTTAGTCTCAATTGTTAAAAAACCAAGCAGTTCAAATAGTGAACAATAAAATTATCGCTTGAAAAGTGGAAAATTGCTTTATTTCAATGGATAATTGAGCCAGCTAGCTAAAACACTAAACGGAACCCCACATTAAGTGCTAGTCGTGTTTCCTATACGGGACATATGGGTAATTAAATAGCAATGGACTTGGAGAACATGATGAATAAGACATTTAAAGTATTGTTGCTTGCATCTATGATGCCTTTTGCAGCATCTGCAGCAGATGAGCTCAGCCCATGGTATGTCGGTGCTGGCCTCGGCGTAAACAACTACGAACCAAACTGTGATCAGAAAACCATGAAAACCTGTGGTGAAGACGATCCATATGCTTGGGACGTATTTGCAGGTTACCTGTTCAATGATTACTTCGGTGTAGAACTGGGGTACCGCGACCTGGGTCGTGCCGAATGGACCGACTATAGCAACAAACTCAACGACGTTGGTGTCAAGGGCGCCACTCTGGGCTTGGTGGCTTTCTGGCCTTTCGCCGATAAGTGGAGCCTGTCTGCTGAAGCCGGTGCCATGAACTACCACATTTCCAACAACAAACAATGGGGTAGCGAGTACTACAGCGATAGCGGTGTTGCGCCTTACTTCGGTGCCGGTATCGGTTACAACATCACAGAGAACCTGAAACTGGCCGCCAAGTATCGTCGTTATGAAAACCTCGACGAAGAAAAGTGGAACACTCTGGAAATGGAAAGTAACTACTGGGGTCTTGAACTGAGCTACCGTTTCGGCAGCACTTCAAAACCAGCCCCTGTAGTCGCTCCTGTGGTCGTAGAACCCGTTGACAGCGACAACGACGGTGTTAACGACGATATGGACCAGTGTCCAAACACACCAGCCAACCACAAGGTAGACGCCAATGGCTGCTCTATCTATGTTGAAAAACTGGAAACATTGGAAGTTAAAGCTGAGTTCGATAACAACTCATCTGTACTGAAAGCCGACTCTATGGCTGAAATCCAGAAAGTTGCTGACTTTATGAGCAAGTATCCTAAAGCTGATCTGGAAATCGCCGGCCACGCCTCTCTGCCAGGTAAAGCCGATTACAACCAGTGGCTGTCTCAAAAGCGCGCCGACGCAGTTGCCAAAGTACTGGTTGAACAGTATGGCATCGATGCCAGCCGTATCAGCGCCAAGGGCTACGGTGAAAGCCAGCCGCTGATGCAGGGTTCTTCTGCAGAAGCCAACAAGGTTAACCGCCGTATCGAAGCTCTCCTGAGCTTTAAAGAAAAAGAAGCCCTGCTGAAATAAGCTGAACTTCTTCTGAAAAAGTCGCTGCCCTGCAGCGACTTTTTTATTTTCACTCTTTTTTGTCATTAGAATTCCCTCGGCTATGGGAGTACACTTCCTTTAACCGACAACGGCCTTCATTGACAATTTCTCACCATTTTTGTAATTTTTTTTCAATCCTGGTTGGAAACAGAGGCAAAATCGCTTTTAATAGCGTAATGCAATTTCCGCGTAAACGGCCGCAATCTGAGAAGGATGTTTTTCATGGCAAACACACTCACGCAACTCAAATCCGTTACAACCATAGTTGCTGATACCGGTGACATCGAAGCGATCAAGCTCTATCATCCACAGGATGCCACCACCAACCCATCGCTGATCCTCAAAGCCTCGCAAATCCCAGAGTATGCGCCACTGATCGATGATGCGATTTCCTGGGCTAAAGCTCAGAGCCAGGATCCACAGCAACAACTGGAAGACGCCGCAGATAAGTTGGCTGTCAACATAGGGGTGGAAATTCTCAAGCTGGTACCGGGACGTATTTCAACCGAAGTAGATGCTCGCCTTTCATTCGATAAAGCCGGCTCAATTGCCAAGGCCAACAAGCTGGTTAAACTCTATGAAGCGGCCGGTATCGACAAGTCTCGCATTCTGATCAAACTGGCTTCCACCTGGGAAGGCATCAGCGCCGCCAAGGAACTGGAACAAAAGGGTATCAACTGCAACCTGACACTCTTGTTCAGCTTCGCCCAGGCCCGAGCCTGCGCCGAAGCCGGAGTTTACCTGATTTCACCCTTTGTCGGCCGCATTCTCGACTGGTATAAAAAAGATACTGGCAAAGAATATAATGCCAGTGAAGATCCTGGTGTGATCTCAGTGACCCAGATTTACAACTATTACAAACAGCATGGTTATCAGACTGTGGTTATGGGCGCCAGCTTCCGTAACACAGGTGAAATCATTGAACTCGCCGGCTGTGATCGTCTGACTATAGGCCCATCTTTGCTGGAAGAACTGGCCAACTCAAACACCCAGATAATAACCAAGCTGCAACCGGCCACTGAAACCCAAGAGCCACCCAAGCCACTGACCGAGGCTGAGTTCCGCTGGGAGTTCAACGAAGATCCCATGGCAGTGGAAAAACTGGCCGAAGGTATCCGTAACTTTGCCATAGATCAGGGCAAACTCGAGACCATGCTTAAAGCTAAACTGAGCTAATCAAGGATTGTTCTGAAACTGAAGATCAGGGACTACTCATGACACATTTGACTCAATCTGCTACCTGGCAGACTCTCAAGGCGATGAGTGCAGATCTGCCTCACATGCGTGAACTCTTTGCCGAAAACCCGCAGCGCTTTGATCAACTGTCGATTAAAGATTGTGGATTGCTGTTAGATTTCTCCAAGAACCGCCTCACTGAGGCGGTTCTGCAGGAGTTACTCAAGCTCGCCCGAGAAGCCGGACTTGAGCAAAAAATAGCGGCAATGTTTGCCGGCGAAGCAATCAATACCACGGAGCAGCGTGCCGTGTTGCACACAGCCCTGAGAGCACCGGCCGATGCGGATATTCGCGTCGATGGCGTCAATGTAGTCCCTGAAGTTCAGCAAACCCTGGCTCAAATGGAGGCTTTTGTCGAGGCGCTCTATTCAGGTCAGTGGCGCGGCTATACCGGCAAGAAAATCACAGATCTTGTCTCCATAGGTATTGGCGGTTCCTTCCTCGGCCCCAAGATTATCTCCGAGGCCCTGCGTCCCTATTGGAACGGTAAGCTACAGTGTCATTTCGTCGCCAATGTCGACGGCACGGCCATCAGTGAAAAACTGAAGAAGCTGGATCCTGAAACCACCCTGTTCCTGATGTCGTCAAAATCCTTTGGCACTCAGGAAACCCTGACCAACACCCTCAGCGCCAAAGAGTGGTTCCTGGCCAAAGGTGGCTCACAGCAAGATATCGGCAAGCACTTTGCGGCAATTACCTCCAATGTCGCCAAGGCAACGGCGTTTGGCATAGATGAAGACAATATCTTCCCCATGTGGGATTGGGTTGGCGGGCGTTATTCTCTTTGGTCGGCCATAGGTTTGCCCATAGCCGCCCTGATAGGCATGGATAACTTCAAAGCACTGCTGGCAGGCGCCAGAGCTATGGATGTACATTTCGCATCCAGGCCCCTTGAGCAGAATATGCCTGTGATCATGGGCCTGCTCTCTGTATGGTACAACAACTTCTTCAATGCCCAGTCCCATGTGGTGTTGACCTACGACCACTACCTCAGAGGACTTCCGGCCTATTTCCAGCAACTGGATATGGAGAGTAACGGCAAGTCCGTCACTCTGGACGGCAATGCAGTGGATTACAGTACAGGCCCGGTCATTTGGGGCGGAGAAGGCACAAATGGCCAACACGCCTACCACCAATTGTTGCACCAAGGTACTGCATTGATCCCGGCTGACTTTATCCTGCCGCTGCAAAGCCATAACCCTATTGGGGAGCATCATGCGCAACTGGCATCCAACTGTTTTGGTCAAACCCAGGCGCTGATGCAGGGACGAACCTTTGATGAAGCCTTGGCCGAACTGGCAGACAGCTCATTCACTGAGGCAGAGAAACAGCTTATTGCCAAACATAAGGTCATGGAAGGCAACAAGCCGAGCAATACCTTGTTGATGGACAAGTTGACCCCTATAACCCTGGGCGCCTTGATTGCCCTTTATGAACACAGGACGCTGGTTCAAGGCGCTATCTGGGATATTAACTCATTCGATCAATGGGGGGTCGAGCTGGGTAAAAAGCTAGGGAATGAAGTACTGTCGCGTATTGGTGCAGAGCTAGACAGTAAGGATCTAGACTCTTCCAGCAATGCTCTAATTAATCTCTTCAGACAAGGTAAAATCTAGCCTTTTCAGCTTACAAATCAAGAAATACCAGCCAGCTCCACTGGCTGGTATTTTTTTACCACCCATCTCATCTAAACGACTTCATCAAAGCATCATCTCGCTTTAACAAAAAAGAAACATTCTTCTTGCACCCTGTTTGCCAAGTATGATATTTAAGTGTTGATAAAACATACAACAAAGGAGGTTGCCATGGATCGTTTGGATTATGGTAGTGCGCTAGATGAAGTCGTTGAAAGACCAAGCCGCTCTCGAAGCTCCAGCAAGAAGCGTAAATGGCGAGAGATTGAAGCATTGAAAGACAAGCATCGTCTGCTGAAAGAGTTACAGGAGATAGACAGCAGTTTTAATTATGATATCGATAGCCTCCTCTGAATATGAGAGTCATTAAAAAAGAGCGCGTAGCGCTCTTTTTTAATATCCATTCAATGCAAGTTAAAGAATATATAATTATCTATCGGCTGTATGAATGTAGTTTCTCAGCTCATCAAACAACTGGTTATCATCACTGCTGAACAAAGGATCCTCTATCAACTTCAATTCACACATACTTTGGATCTTCTGCCAATCCTCATCCTGCAGGCTCTTGGCAAGCAGAGGAAAAATTTCCCTTTCCTCGTATAGCATGTGCTTTTCCTGCAAATCTACATACTCTTTTAATTCAGTAACCAATTTTTCCTTGGCCACGACGACATCATTGAGAATAAGGTTGAGGGTCGCCATCAAGGTTGATGAGGCATCGATTAGCTTTTGATGTTCCTGTTCAAGGCGCCTGGTTGGCTCGGTACGGCTCTCCTTGATAAGAAAGTAGTCATAAATGATGTCTTCGAGCGGATGATGGCTATGCTCGGCATAGCCCTGCATGTACTCAACAACATCCCGTACCAGATTAAAATTGACATGCTCACCTTCGGCCAGCTTCTGGTATTTCCCCTTTAGCAACTTCAGCAATATGGCAATATGCTTGTGGTCATTCATCAATCTTTGCAGCATAGGGCACTCCATCTTGAGTCGGGCCTTTCTAGGTAATAGTAGTAAACAGGCCAAAGATTACTCAATACTAACCATAGATGTTTTCCAGGGACATGATAAAGATCAAGGAAAATAACCTTCTAAATCAACAATTCATAAATTAGCGGTAAGTACAACATCTATTATCTAAGCACTGTTTGTCCCGTGAGGCTATCCGGCCATACTGTTATTGGCTCTTATCCAAGCTTTAGCAAGCATATCAGCCCCGCAGACTTTCCTCCATCATCACCAACATTCCTTTGAGAGAACTGCGGATACGATTAAATGCTTCACCGGCAGAGCTGGCTTCGCGCAGGTGCCGCTCAACCATGGAGGTAAAATAGCTCTCCTGCTCTTCTGTCATGTCCAACACGTGAAAGCTACTGCGAATTTCTGTGGTGATCCCCGATAAGGCATCACAGAAACGCTGATCCTGTTGCTGCATGGAATCGCCCAGTTGTTTCATCAACAGGTGTAACCTATCCATCACCCGACGCAGCATCTGCTGGCGTTCTATATCCAATACCCTGGCCTCCAATCCTTCGACCACAACGGCAATTACGTCCCTGAGGCGGCCATACAACACCTCATCCTCGACGGGCATATTCTTGATCAAGAATGACACATGCTTGTCGTTGCACATGGTTCGGTTACCAAAGTCATACAAGCGTCCTTGTTTATCCAAAAGCTCGAAAATATTGGCTTCTATCGGGCTTATCTGGGCATTGTCCGGCACAAAGTACTCGGTGCTGTCTGTGCATATTTTCAGACAGGTATTGAGATTGAGCTGACTCATCAGTTCAAAAAAGGCATCGGCAAGGGCACGAAAGTTATTACAAAGGAAACATTGGCGGAAAAACTGCAGCACGCAGCCATATTGGGACGATTCACTCATGGATTGAAACGCCATGTTTCTCGACATGGACTCAGCCTGCATCAGCGACTGTTTGCGCTGCTGATATTGCGCCACACTGCGAACCTTGGCCAACAGCTCTTTCAACTCAAAGGGTTTGGCGATGAAATCCACCGCCCCAGCCTCATAGGCTTTAAGGCGCTCATTGAGGGTATTCATACCGGAAACAAATACCACTGACGCCTCCCGCCCCTGTGATTGCAAGTGAGCACAGAGGTCCACACCGCTGGAATCCGGTAGGTTGATATCCATCAGGATGATTTCCGGTGTCGCCGATTCCAACGCCGACAAATAAACTGCTGCCGAGTCAAAAACTTGGACTAAGTAATCATCCTGCAAGACTTCCTCTATCAAAGTCAGATAATCAAGATCATCATCCACCACCCAGACAGTTAAATTGTCCATAATTCTCCCTTACTGTCATCAGCAAACCTTATTCCCACCTGCTTGAGCGCCAGAATCAATCCTGTCAGTTCAAAGGGTTTATGCAGTACCGGAAACGGCATCTCATCGGCACTGGAAATCCCTATGTTCTGGATAAAACCGGAGATCAGCAACACCAGCAGGGAGTGTTTAACATTGAGTTTTTGAGCCAGTTCATAGCCGTTGATACCGCCAGGCATCAACACATCTGTGATAAGAAGCTCGGCATCACAACGCTGCTGCTCGTAGCGTTGCAGCACTATGAGGGGGTCGTGGAACAACTCAGCCTCTATTCCCAGCAGGTCGCAATAGTCAGCCATTACTTCCAACATTTCCGGCTCATCATCCACCACTATCGCCTTTATCGGACGCCTGACTCTGGGCACTTCACTTGTGTAGGAGCCAAGCTGAGGTTCAAGTGTCAGTTTGCGACTCTGCGGAAACCATAATCTGAACTCAGTGCCACTCGCCCCAGTATTCAAAATGGCGATATAACCCTTGGAACGTTTAACAAAACCGTACACCATGGCTAGTCCAAGACCTGTGCCCTTGCTCTTGTCCTTGGTGGTAAAAAATGGGTCGAATACCTTGTCCTGAAAGGCTTTTGGAATTCCATTGCCGCTATCAATCACACTGATCCATACATAATGCCCGGGCTCCACCTGGGTCTTGCCTATGGCGATCCCGGGCAGATAACCACTCAAATAGCAACTGCCGGTACGGATCTTGAGCTCTCCCTTGCCCTCCATGGCATCACGACCATTGAGCAGCAGATTCAATAAGGCGTCTTCCAGATCCCCTTTGTCGAGCATCACAGGCTTGTTATCCGGTGCCAGCTCAATACTCAGCGTTATTTGACTGGTCAAGGACTTGGCAAACAACTCCTGCAAACCTTCAATCACCTCATTGACCTGGCAAGGCGCGGCATTGAACTGTTCCTGGCGCGAAAATGACAACAGTCTGCGAGTCAGATCTGTGCCTCGCTGGCAGGCCTTAAAGGCGGTATTGAGGTATTTTTCAGCTTTGGGATCAGAGGTTTTAAGCTGCATTAACTCCAGGTTGCCCTTCAATACCCCGAGAATATTGTTGAAGTCGTGGGCTATGCCACCGACCAACTCCCCAATGGCCTGCATCTTCTGGGTTCTGGCCACGGCCTGCTGCAACTGATGCTGCTCGCTGTAATCGCGACCTATAATGGCGTATACACGCCGACTTCGGGAAATACAGTAACAGTTGAGATGCAATAACTCCCTGCCGCCATCGCCCTTATGACACCAAAGTTCCCCGCTATAACTGCTCTTGCGGTGTAACTGTTCTCGAAAGGAATCACTTTCTTCGCCTTCAAACAACAGGGCGGTCAAATTGGCACCCACCAACTCCCGGTTGGCATATAAGGTCACAGCAGTTGCCGCCGGGTTGGCATAAAGAATAGGTTCCTGCTCAGGTTCGAGACGAAAAAGCAGCAATAAACTATCGGCACCGTCTATAACGGCCTTGAAGCAGAGTTCATCCTCTACCGACTGTGATGAACTGCGACTGAGCTGACATTGATAGATGGCGCCCACCAAAGGGCCGATACTGGCCTGGCATGCAGCCAAATACTCAAACCACCCGGGAGCCGATGAGTGAAAAAACAGCAATAGTTCCGAATCTTTGATGGGCCAGACGGTAAACTTCAACCATTGGTGCAACTCTTGCTGGCCCGCTTCTTTGACCCACTGATTAACACTGCTCCAAAGCGTCAGATAGATAACCGGATCCCGACACCAGCAGGTGACTGACTCAGGCATATCGTTGCCCCCTAACTCTGAACGCTCCACCATCAGCAAGGCCTCTGCCCCTGAGGTATGAACCAAGGTCTGGCACAGGGCCGGCAATACGTCCTGTCCCTGGGTCAAACCCAGTTGCAATTTAGCCAGTTCAATCAGCAGTCGGGACCAGTCGCCAGGGAATTCGGTTTGAGCCGCAGAGGAAAACACGTTAAAGTCCCTTTCCGTTGTTTTTCAGTCATTCAAGCATAGACAAGTTTGCAATATTAGCGACTTATCCAGCTTGCCAAACGCTATAGAGGAGTCTGGGTGACGAGTCAGGAAAGGTGGGTTGGTGCCCATGTCAGCGCCCAGGGTGGCGTGGAAAATGCTCCCCTTAATGCCCACAAGATAGGGGCCAGTGCCTTTGCACTGTTTACCAAAAATCAACGGCGCTGGCAGGCAGCAGCTTTAACCGAACAGTCCATCGCCGCCTTTCAGGAAAACTGCCAACAGCTGGGGTTCAGACCCGAGGCAATTCTGCCCCACGACAGCTATCTGATTAACTTGGGACACCCGGATCCCTTGCTGCTGGAAAAATCCCGCGATGCCTTTGTCGATGAGATGCTTCGCTGCAAACAATTGGGATTAACCTTGCTAAACTTTCATCCCGGCAGCCACTTGCGACAGATAAGTGAAAACCACTGTCTGCGTAACATCAGCGATTCAATCAACCTGGCATTGGCAGCTTGTGATGGCGTCTGTGCCGTCATCGAAAATACCGCGGGCCAAGGCTCCAACCTGGGACACAGCTTTGAACAACTGGCGCAGATCATAGACGGGGTTGAGGATAAATCCCGAGTCGGCGTTTGCCTGGATACCGCCCATATGTTTGCCGCAGGTTACGACATCCGTACTCAGGAAAGCTGCCGGGAAAGCTTTGATGCCTTTGGCCATATCGTGGGCTTTCAATACCTCAAGGGCATGCACCTCAACGACAGCAAGACAGGGCTCGGCAGCCGGGTCGACCGCCACGACTCCTTAGGTATGGGCGAAATAGGCAAAACCGCTTTCGAGTATATTCTCGGCCACCCCGCCACCAAGAGGATACCTTTGATATTAGAAACCATACGCCCAGAGATCTGGCCCGAAGAAATTGCCTGGCTTAAAAGCCTCAGCCGCTGAACCCAAGCCAGCGCCAAAGGGCCGAGACACATGGTGTTCTTAGCCTTATATTTGTCCCTGGCTGATTTCTTTCAAGGCCTTGAGCGCCGCATCGTAATCCGGGTGGTGAGACACATCCGCCACCAACTCACGGTACTTGAGCTGGCCATTGGTATCGATAATAAATATCGCTCTGGCCAGCAAGCCTCGATTTGGGATCAACAAACCATACTTATTACCAAAGTCGCGCCAGACAGAGTCTGACAATACTTTGATTTTATTTACATTCTCCACCTTGCAGAAACGTTTTTGGGCAAAGGGTAAGTCTTCACTGACGGTCAACATGACCACAGAATCATCAAACTTGCTGAACTCCTTATTGAATCTCTTGGTCTGCAGGGCACAGACGCCGGTATCCAGACTGGGAACCGCGCTGATAAGTACTGTCTTACCCTTGAAGTCACTTAAAGTCACTGGGGCAAACTTGTCATCCACCACCTTAAACCCTGGTGCAAGCTGGTTAAGCTCGGGCAACTTACCCATCAAGGTGACACTCTGGCCGCCCATTTTGACTTCGGCCGCCACCTTCCCTTCCGTCGCCATAGCCGAGGCGCTCGCCAAGGCCAATACACACACGGCGCTCCACTTTGTCAGTTTCAACATAGTTTTCTCCCTCAATCCCGGTTCAAATTCATCCTGGCTAATATAACCCATTGTCAGAATACAGGTAAAAAAAGACCGGCATCTGCCGGTCTTTGTCCAAAGCTGAACTTACTTGGAAGGCAGCTCTTTGACATGCAGATCCATCTGAGGATATGGAATGCCAATGCCGTTTTCGTCCAGAGACTGTTTAATCTGCTCCATCAGTTCGAAGTAGACCCCCCAGTAATCAGCGGACTTCACCCAAGGGCGAACCACATAGTTAACCGAAGAGTCAGCCAGTGTGTGCAGACCCACAGTATAGCCAGGCTCTTTCAGTACTTTCTCGTGATTATCGAGAATGCTTGTCAGTATTTGCTTGGTATGACGGATATCGGCATCGTAAGAAACCCCAATCACCAGATCGATACGGCGCTTGTCCATAGCAGAGTAGTTGGTGATGCTACCATTCATGATAGTGGAGTTGGGCACTATGATGACCTTGTTGTCCGGCGTTTTCAGGCGGGTAGAGAAGATGGTGATTTCATCTACAGTACCGGCAACACCTGCGGCTTCAACATAGTCACCCACACGACAAGGGCGGAACAGTACCATCAAGACACCGGCGGCAAAGTTGGACAGTGAGCCCTGCAGCGCCAAGCCCACAGCCAAACCGGCGGCACCGAGAACTGCAACCAGAGAGGCAGTCTGAATGCCTAGCTGCCCCAAGGTAGCGATAACGGTAAATACAAACACCACGGCCCAAGCCATATTGGCAACAAAGGAAACCACTGTCTGATCTATCTTGCGCTTGCCCAACATTTTGGCAGTGACTTTCTTGGCCACATTGGACAAATACTTACCGACAAAGAAAATGACAATGGCAAGCAGTATCTTGATGCCATAGGCCGCGATTAACTCGGGCGCTTGTTTGAACAGCCCTTCGAGATTTTCCATTAAAATACTCCCTTACAAACCTTATTTAACTTACTTTTTTAAATCGACCACAAACTCAACCCTGCGGTTAAGGCTGCGACCCAAGACACTGGTATTATCTGCGGCAGGCTGCTTGCTGCCATATCCGTGAGTACTGAATTGTGCCCCCGGAAAACCATAATCCTCAATCAGCACCATTTTGGCACTTTCGGCCCTAGCTGCTGACAAAGGTTGATTTATGGCATCTGAGCCGCTGATGTCGGCATGTCCTTCAATATGCAAGTTTACCTTATATTGATGAAGAAATGCTTTCATTCTGGCAAGTTGCGGCCACTGCGCCAGGGGGATCTGCGCCGAACCCAAGTCGAAATACAGCCTTATTGGATTGGCTGTATCGCAATTTTGGGGATAGACACCACCGGACGTTGTCGGTAAACAGATATCCGTCATGGAGGGGGTCTTATCCAAGACACAACCATTGGCGCTCACAGCTGCCTGTGCCGGGGTATCGGGACAGGCATCTTTAGTGTCAGGGACACCGTCACCGTCAGAATCTTCCCAGGCAAGCACAGCGCTGCTCAGCAACAGCAGCGGAATCCCCCCCGCCAAGCCCAAATAACGATTCACCCAGGCCTCCCTAACTATCAATCCTTCAACTATATAGATGAGTTTCAGGCAGAACACAATCCACCGCCGGTTCACTTGGCTTTAGTGCGCCAAGTCACAGGTCACCGGCTAACGCATTGTATAATCGTCTTTAATTTTAGCCAAGATAAACCAACATCTGCGGTAATGAGTTGCTACTGCAGCAGAAATCTCCTACATAGTAGTTACCTTTTAATAAAACACCTTGATGGACCGATGGACGTGCGCCGCAAGCAGTAATAGAGCCAGTTAAACAAGGGGTTGTAGAATAAGAAGCTCCCAGAATACCGGCTTCCAGCGCCCAGGTAATAGCTGGAACCGTCACCAAAATGAGTCGGCCTTCCCCCCAAGGGTATGCAATAACCTGAGTCCAATACCATACGCATCAGGGTTATTGCCGTAAAACCGCTTAAACCCCAGGTTGTACAAGTAGTTCCACTCAATGGCATAAGACTTAAGAAAACACTCACGCCTGTCACTGTGTCCACAGAACTGCCCTTGGTCCAAGAGGCAATGAGCAAGGGGGGAATTGCTGGCCGTAAAACTGGATTTTGAACTAGGCGGCTTGAAGGCTAATGCAGATGTACTCCAGTCATCGGTCAGCCAGATATCCAGAGTCAATGTCAGAATGAGGCAACTGCTGTGTGAACTGCTTAAAAAACAATAAAGCGGCTTTGCGCCGCTTTATTCCGATACCGGATTTCCTAAATGGACCTAGTGGAACTCAGAGGTTATTTTTCCACCTTGGGCGGGAAGTTGCTCATAACACTGGCAACCGCCTCGTTAACCTTGGCAATTCGCTTTTGCGGAGTATCGCTGTCGCGAATGGTGTCAGCCACTGATCCGCGCCAGATGAGTTTGCCGGACTTGGCGTCCACCAGATCCACAATCAAAGTACCGACTTCATATTCGCGTACTGTGGTTTGGGTCTGCATATTGCCGCCCCAGCCCCAACCCGGCCCCCAGTATGGGTTGTAACCATAGTTGGTGTTGAAAGTGTCGACATTGATTTTCTTGTCTACCTTGGTCAGATAGTTAACCAGGATATCGGCGTTTTCCTTGGTAGCAATCTGCAGGCCCTTTTGTGCCAACTGCCGATCCAAGGCATCACGTACTCGCTGATCCATCAAACCATCCAGATGATAGCTGGTGTCTTCGGATTGCTTTTCCACCCAGGCATAACTCTTGTACTGGCTGAAGTTCACACCCGGGTCATAATCCCAGCCAGTATTCAGTGTACTACAAGCACTTAGCATCAGTGCCATTGCGGCTGTTATCAGATACTTCATCGAAATTTCCTCGTTTACCCAGGCCTGAAAATGGCCACAAAACCCCATGAAATCAGCTTACATTTCAATCTTCTGCTCTACAACCGAATTTAACAAAATTTAGTTTACCGATTCAGCTTGACTTCAGCACACCATCAAATGATAATGATTATCATCTAGATTAAACCTTGGATGACTCATGATGCTTTGGTATCTCGCATTCTTTATTATTGCCAGTGGTGTTTTGCTGACTCGAAACTCTTTGCTGCAACAAACCCAGCAACTGGCTGGAATAGGCAGCATCAATCAAGCCAGACGTTTGCTTATCCTGCCGCTGCTCATTCTCGGTTGGCTCGGTGCCAGATTGGTCGAGCAACAGATTTCACCTTTTGATCTGGCCGCTTTCGGTTTCGTCCTGACGACACTGACACTACTGTTGCCCAAGCTAAGAATACTGATGCTGCCCTGCGCCTTTTTATCTGTGATGGCAGTGCTTGGCGGAATACTGCTTTCCTGACATTTCTTGTGATTGCCGGCATCCACGCCGGTTACTGATCTTGTTCCCTGCGCAATTTCAGTTTTTACCAGCCACCTTAACGGTGGCTTTTTTTTGATTTCAGCGGCTTGGAGCAAGCCATTGGGCGCTTAAGCTAAATCTGTTAGACTGCGCCCATAAGCCATAGTTCAGCATCAACAATGAAAACAGATCCCAATGTCAGTTTGGTATACAGTACCGACAAAGGCCGTATTAGCCAGCCCAAGGAACAAGCCACAGTCCCGACATCCGATGGTATCGTCCGGATCCACAAAGACAGCAAGGGCCGCAAAGGCAAAGGTGTTTCAGTGATCAAAGGGCTGGGACTAGACGCCAAGGCGCTGAAAGATCTGGCGCAAAAACTCAAGAAGCAATGCGGTTGCGGCGGCACAGTAAAAGCGTTCGATATCGAGATTCAAACCGACAATCGAGAGCAACTCCAGGGCCTGCTGGAGAAGCTGGGCTACAAGGTGAAGCTGGCCGGCGGCTGACAGGCAACAAGTACCAGGAGCAGTATGATGGACAGTTTGCAAAATCATTTTCTTATCGCCATGCCTTCGCTCGATGATACCTTCTTCGAGCGTTCACTCATCTATGTGTGCGAGCATGACAACAAGGGGGCCATGGGACTCATGGTCAACCGCCCCATAGGTATTGAAGTTGACGAGTTGCTACTGCAGATGGAGTTGGCAGAAGAGGTATCCCTCAAGCCATCAGTAGACAACAGCGTACTGGTGGGCGGCCCGGTCAACCCGGAGCGGGGCTTTGTACTGCACAGCAGTCAACCCTATTGGGCCAACAGCACTGCCATCAATGACGAGATAATGCTGACCAGTTCACGGGATATTCTCACCTCTCTTGGCACCTCAAAGGCGCCGGAACATTTTCTGGTGGCGCTGGGATACGCGGGTTGGAGCCGCCACCAGCTGGAGCAAGAACTGGCGGAAAACAGCTGGCTGACCATTCCCGCCACACCCGAGATACTGTTCAATACTCCCCATGAGCATCGTTGGCTCAAGGCCACCCAGTCACTGGGATTCGATATCTGGCAAATGTCCAGCCAGATGGGACACGCTTGATTACAGAGGCAAAATGACTGCAAAAACCGTACTGGGCTTCGATTTCGGCACCAAGAGTATAGGCATAGCCATAGGTCAGCAGTTGACCGGCAGTGCCAGCCCACTGACATCCATCAAGGCAGTGGATGGTATTCCCGATTGGCAGCAGATAGCGGCTTTAATCGAAGAGTGGCAGCCAGATCTCGTGGTGGTGGGACTGCCACTCAATATGGATGGCACAGAGCAGGAGATGACCCAGAGAGCCCGTAAGTTTGCCAACCGTATTGCCGGGCGTTTCGGTGTCAAAGTGGCCACCCAGGATGAACGCCTGACCACGGCCGATGCCAAGGCCAGGTTATTTGAACTCGGTGGCTTCAAGGCGCTGACCAAGGGCCAGATCGATGCCGTCTCTGCTGTGCTGATCATCGAAAGCTATTTCGAGAACCAGTACTGAAACCTCAGTGGCTTAAAGACTCCCGGAGAATTTAAGCCGCAGCTGGCCCAATCTTATTTCGGCTTCCCCAGGAATGAGTCTCATCTAAATCGGCCCCAGATCCTGCCCACAAGCTCTCAGAGCCTTTTGCCGCCCAACTGTCTGAGCCCCTGCAGCAAAGCCTCCATATCCTCACCATCGGTATAGATATGCGGCGAAAAGCGAAAGCCGAATCTTGGGCGCAAGTCTGTCTTGATCCCCAATCTATTGAACACTTGCTGCGCCGCCTGCCTATCGGCGAAATCGACTACCACAGTGCCACTGCGCTCGCCGCTGATATTGGGCGTCACCACCTTGAGTTCATAACTCAGGGCACAATCCAGGATCCCCTGCCCCAAGCGCTGATTGTGTTGATAAATTTGACTATCGCCGAAAGCGCGCAGCTGCTGCAGTGACGCCGCCGCCAGCATGTAAGGCAATACGGAAGGCGTGCCCCCCCAAAACCTTTTTGCTCCCTTGGCATAGCGGAAGTCATGGATATCGAACTCAAACGGCGCCTCATGGGAGAACCATCCCAGATCCACAGGCTCCAGCGTCTGGGCCAACCTATCGCTGAGCCATAAAAAGGCCGCCCCCGGGCCAGCGCAACACCATTTAACGCAGGAACCCAAGACAGCATCAGCCTGCCACTGCCCCAAATCTATCGGTATGACTCCGAGAGACTGGGCAATATCCACCACAGTCATTACTCCTAAGCTTCGGGCCAAAGCGCAAATTTCACTCACGGACTGCAACTGACCGGTTTCGGAAATGGCATGGGTGATAAAGGCCAGCGCCACATCCTCTCCCAAGGCCTGTTGCCACTGGTTCAAAGACACCAGCCCGGCTTGCGGCTCAAGCAGCTGCAGGCGGTAGCCCTTCTTCTCGGCCTGTTGCAATACAAACCCCATGGAGGGGAAATCCAGTTCGGTGGCCAAGATCCGCTGACCGGGCTTGGCATTCGGCAGGGCGCCGACCAGCTTGGATAAAGCCGAAGAGAGATTCAGCTGCGGGCAAAAGCCACTGGCAGGAACTCGGGTCAAAGCCGCAAGTTGCTGCAAAAACTGCTCAACCCCCTCGAGCCACACAGGCCAGGCGTCACCGCCTTGATGCTTCCAGGCGCCGAGAAACTCGCTGGCCGCAGCTTCGCAGCCCTTTGGCATGGCGCCCACAGAGTGGGACAAAAAATAGTGCCCTTCGGGCAGATGAAAACGCGATTTCAACGACATTCCAGGCTCCTCAGTCGGCAATCGAGTCGCGTTTGACGCCGTAAACACCGCCCCAGATATCTGTCATCTGACCGCGAATTTGCCATAGTTTAGGGAAAAACTGCATCTTCATACCTGAGTTGAGGATTTCAGTGCTGCGCCCCTTCAGCGACATGCTGTCTATGCCTATGCTTCTGTGGATGAGTTTGATGTGATGGTAACGGAAGTGCTGAAACAGCTGGTCGTACTCTATCATGGCCTCAGCCACCATATAGCTTTCATCGTGACGGTATTCACTGTTGTATATCTGCTCGACCGTCAGCCCCTTTTGCTCAAGGTAGACTCGCTCAAAGGTGAGCCACAGCGGCTTATAAAGCTGCAACAGGGTTTTGAATCCCGGTGATTCCTGACCGCTGCCGTTGCCCAGCTGCAGCCGAATTGCCTGATAATCCTTGATGGACATGGTATCAAGAATACTCAGTTGCTCGATAAGAAACCCCATCGCCTTATGTACCCGGGCAAACAGGGTCAACACCTTAAAGGTCTCCCCTGCGGCCATACGCTCATCAATCTCCAGCAGGGTGTAACAGATGAGCTTCATCCACAACTCCTCCGACTGATGCACTATTTGAAACTGCAGCTCATCGGCGTTACACAGCTGCTCATAGGGCTTCTGACAGCTGAGCAATTTGGGAGTATTGAGGTACTTTTCATAATCCAGTCGACCCTCTCCGGCCATGCTGGCATATATCTGCTCGCGATCCATGATGCCTTATCCTTATTTTTCTATTGTTAACCATAAATTAACATTCAACTTGCCAAGCTAAGGCATAGCGTGGCAGGCAACAAGGGCAGCGAAGCGATCCGCAAAGAAAGGTAGTGTCAAATATTGTTGGCAGGGCTGCCGGATTGCAGCCCTGAATAGGGGGAAAGAGCGCTTACAGATAGGGACGAACCAACTCCGCCATCATCTCTATATGGCGCGGTCTGTCGTTGAGCGCCGCTATATAGCGGAATGACTTACCACCGGCCTGCTCGAAGAACTCACGGTTCTGCCCGGCAATCTCCTCCAGAGTTTCCAGGCAATCGGCGCTGAATGCCGGACAGGCAACGGCTACATCTGTGATCCCCTGCTTTGGCAGAGCCATCATGGTTTCATCCGTGTAAGGGCCCAGCCATTTGGCCTTGCCGAAACGGGACTGGAAGCTGCTGATCACATCATCCTCTGCCAGCCCAAGACGCTCGGCCAACAATCTTGAGGTCTTGATACAGAAGCAGTAGTAAGGGTCGCCCAGCTTGAGATTCCGCTCCGGCATACCATGGTACGACAGCACCAATTTCTGCGGTTTGCCGTGTTGGGCAAAGTCTGCTTCGATGGACTCGGCCAGCGCCTCGATAAACAGCGGATTATCGTGGTAGGTATGGATAAAATGCAGCGACGGCAGGTAACGCCATTGAGTCAACTCTTTGGCTATGGCATCAAACGCAGAGCCCGTGGTAGGGCCGGCATATTGAGGATAGAGCGGCAGTACAACCAGTTTATCAACCCCTTGGTTGTGCAGGCGTTTGAGCACATCGCCCACCGCCGGGTTGCCATAACGCATCGCCAAGGCAACTTCGGCTTCAACGCCTTCGGCCTTGAGTTTTTCTGCCAAGGCCCGGGTCTGGCGCTCACTGATATCCATCAGTGGCGAGCCCTTATCAGTCCACACCTCACGGTAAAGGGCCGCCGATTTGGCCGGCCTGACCCTGAGAATAATGCCATGGAGAATAAGCTTCCACAGCGCCTTGGGGATCTCCACCACCCTGGGATCGGAGAGAAATTCGGCCAGATAACGCCGCACCGCCGCGGGTGTCGGTGCGTCCGGCGTCCCCAGATTCAACAGCAATATCCCGGTTTTACCACGCCCGGCGTGGCCCTTGTCTTTATCAAGACCGATAAACTTAGCCAAAATCACCTCAGATAGAAAATCAATAAGTCAGATATTAAAGCACAGATTCAATCGCTTTGATCAATTCATCACTATCGGGTTTGACTCTGGAGTTAAAGCTCTGCACCTGTTTACCGTCGCCACTGACCAGGTACTTGTAGAAGTTCCACTTGGGCGCGCCGGCCTGCTGCCCCAGATAGGCAAATACCGGGTTCACATCACTACCACGAACCGCAGAGGTAGCCACCATAGTAAAGGTCACGCCATAGTTGATGTAACACACCTTGGCGGTATCTTTCTCTTGGTTTTCTTCCTGGAAGAAGTCATCGGATGGAAAACCTATCACCACCAGCCCGCGCTCGCGGTAGTCCTTATGCAGGGCTTCAAGCGCCTTGAATTGAGGCGTAAAACCACAATTGCTGGCGGTATTGACCAGAAGCACAGGTTTACCTTGGGTGAGTTCACACAGGTCGACAGACTCCTGGGAATGGAGCTTTCTCAACTTGATATTGAGGTAATCGGGGCACTGACCGGCAACAGCCGCCATGGGCGCCAAAACCCATGCTGTAAAAGCCAAACCAGTCAAAGCCAGTCCCTTCAATGTCGGCACGGTTAAATTCAATCTTGCCATGGGCTTGAACACCTTCACCATAACACCTCCATTTGTTTAATCTCTTGTTTGCACTCTACAGCAGTTTAGCTTCAGCAATTAAAAATAGAAGCCGACATTGATATTCAGCCTCGAATGCCAGCTGCTGTCGCCTTCGGCAATACCTATGCCCGGGCCGTTGACAAACCACATGTTTTTACCGGCAATCCAGTCGACATAAGAGTAAAACTTACCGGCGCTGATGGCGCAACCTGTGACATTCTGCACCGAATCATCCAACCCGGTACCCGAGGCAAATACCTGGCTGTAGTCGTTATAACAGTTGAGCTGAGTGATAGGGCCCCAATCAACATCTATGCTGCGCGACAAATTAAATGTGAGCACATCGGCCTCGGCCGCTATCTCAAACGGGTAGGCAAAGGCCGACAGCGCCAAACGCTCGCCGGGCATGTCATAGTCATAATGCAGATACTGCACCTGAGTCTGCCAGGCGTGCCAATCCATTTGCCAATGGGCGGCTACCGCCAAGCCATCTGTGTCTTCACCGGCAACGGCGCCGGCCATTGGCTTGTAGTCCAAACGGCTATATTGCACAGAAGCGCCCAGTTTATGGGCAAACTCACCATACTTCAGGCTACGCTCTACCCTGGCGTTAAACTGCCCGGCTTCTTCATAGGGAGCATTTTCCGTGGTGGCAACATCGAAGGAATAACGCTTAAAGCGACTACCGTCGCCATATTCATCATTGGCAAACCAGGCGAGATCGTAGCGCCAGCCGTCCTTGCTGTACTGCCAGTGAATACCGGCATCATAGTCGTCTTCAAAGCCGAGGTAATAAGTCGCGCCGAACCAGAAGGAATGAGCCGCATAGGGCAGCAAACCGAAAGGCACCTGGGTGACCCCGAGGCGAATGTCCGAGTTTTCTGAAAAACGATAGCCAAAGAAGGCATGCTGGATCACATCCTGATCCTGATACCAGCGATACTGAGCCGATGCAAACAGCTCTCCATTGTCGTATTTGACATCGGCACGAAACAGCTCGAACTCCAATTTGGCATCGTCATCATAGTCTTTCCAGCCATAGTTAACTCGTACCGCCCCGCCGATATCCAGCTCATCGGAAACCGGCACGGCCACGGCCGGCAGAGTGAAACAACCGGCCAGCGCCAGACCCAAAGCTGAAAATAAAGTGGTTTGCCGCAATTGCATTCCCCTTCCATCCTTTTCACAAAATAGGCGCAACACAATAACAAAAACACTGTTGTTTTTCGAACAATCCGCTCAATACCAACACAAAAGGCGTCAGAGTGACGCCTTTTCATCCAAGTAGAATGGTCAATATTCTATGGGGAAATGCAGCCCCCATTAGTCCATATCCAGGGTGACTCCCTCCATGAAACCTGAGTTGCCGGTGTCATTGCTGTGGAGTTTAATCATGAGTCGCAGGTCGTTAGGCGAGTCAGCATGATGCAGTGCATCGGCGTAGCTGATCTCCCCTTCACAGTAGAGCTTGAACAGCGCCTGATCGAAGGTTTGCATCCCCTGCTCGTTGGACTTGGCCATGGTCTCCTTGAGCACGTGCAGCTCGTTCTTTTGAATAAGACTGGCCACTCTGGGAGTGTTGATAAGCACTTCGATGGCTGCGCGCCGACCTGTGCCGTCCACCTTGGGCACCAACTGCTGGGCCACAATACCGCGCAGGTTAAGCGACAGGTCAAACAACAGCTGTTGGTGCTTACTCTCAGGCACCAGGTGCATGATGCGATCCAGCGCCTGGTTGGCGTTGTTGGCGTGCAGAGTTGCCATACACAAATGGCCGGTTTCAGCGAACGACAGAGCAAACTCCATGGTTTCCTGGGTACGGATCTCACCGATAAGGATAACATCCGGCGCCTGGCGCAATGAGCTCTTGAGCGCTGCATCAAAAGATTCGGTATCTATACCCACTTCCCGCTGGGTGATAATGCTCTTGCCATGTTGGTGAACAAATTCCACCGGATCTTCGATGGTGAGTATATGTCCCCTGGCATTGGCATTGCGATAACCGATAAGTGCCGCCAGCGAGGTGGACTTACCGGTACCTGTTCCCCCGACCATGATCACCAATCCGCGCTTGCTCATCACCAAGTCTTTGAGAATGGGCGGCAGGTACAACTGCTCCACTGTAGGGATCTTGGTTTCGATGCGCCGCATCACGCAGCCTGCCGACTCCCGTTGCCAGAAGGCACTGACCCGGAAACGCCCCAGCTCCTTGGCGCCCACGGCAAAGTTACATTCACGGGTCTCGTGAAACTCCTTTTTCTGCTCCGGCGTCATCAAAGATTCGACAAACTCCAGCGACTGCGCCGGGGTAAAGGCGTTTTCCGCCAACGGCCTGAGTTCACCGTCCACCTTGGCACTGGGAGGAAAGGCCGCGGTAATAAAGAGATCCGAGGCCTTGCGCTCCACCATAGCCTTGAGAAAAGGTCTGACGTCCATGGGGACTCCTTAGAAATTCGCTTGTTTGTTGGAGCTCTTGGCCATGGCATCTTCCCGACTGATCAAGCCGCGATTCACCAGGTTTTGCAGGCTCTGCTCCAAGGTTTGCATGCCATGGGCCATACCGGTTTGAATAGCAGAATACATCTGTGCCACCTTGTCCTCACGGATAAGGTTTCGGATAGCCGGGGTTCCCATCATGATCTCATGGGCCGCCACCCGGCCGCCGCCAACTTTCTTGATCAGAGTCTGGGAGATAACCGCCTGCAACGACTCAGACAACATGGTACGCACCATGTCTTTCTCGCCTGCGGGGAATACGTCAACCACACGGTCAATGGTCTTGGCCGCCGAGGTGGTGTGCAAGGTACCGAAAACCAAGTGGCCGGTTTCTGCCGCGGTCATCGCCAGGCGTATGGTTTCCAAATCCCGCATCTCACCGACCAGGATGACATCCGGGTCTTCACGCAGGGCGCTTCTGAGGGCGGCGTTAAAGCTGTGGGTATGGCGGTGCACTTCCCGCTGGTTGATAAGGCATTGCTTGTTTTGGTGCACGAATTCGATAGGGTCTTCAATGGTGAGAATATGATCGTGGCGGTTCTCATTGACGTAATCTATCATCGCCGCCAGGGTGGTACTCTTACCCGAACCTGTGGGGCCGGTTACCAACACCAAACCGCGAGGATATGAAGCGATTTTCTTGAAGATTTCCGGCGCGCCCAGTTGTTCCAAAGTCAAAATGTCGCTGGGAATAGTACGAAAAACCGCGGCGGCGCCGCGGGACTGATTGAAGGCATTGACACGAAAACGCGCCAGATTGGGAACTTCAAAGGAAAAGTCGATTTCCAGAAACTCTTCATAATCCTTACGCTGCTTGTCATTCATTATGTCGTAGACAAGTCTGTGAACCCCTTGGTGATCAAGCGCAGGGACATTAATCTTTCTGACCTCACCGTCGACGCGTATCATGGGAGGCACACCGGCCGATAAGTGCAGATCCGAAGCGTTATGCTTTACACTAAAGGCCAATAATTCAGTGATTTCCATAGTTTGGGATATCCGTTCAACCAAAAAGTTTACATCATGACAACAATAGCAGACAGACTGGCACTAGCCCAGCGCAGGATAGCTCAAGCGGCGCAAATTTCGTCCCGAAATGCAAGCGAGATCAAGCTGCTGGCTGTCAGCAAGACCAAGCCGGTCGCCGACATTGAACAAGCTTATGCCGCCGGGCAACGTTGCTTTGGCGAAAACTATGTCCAGGAGGGGCAACAGAAAGCCATGGAACTGGCGCAGCGCTGTCCCGATATAGAATGGCACTTTATCGGCCCGCTGCAATCCAATAAATCAAAAATTGTCGCCGAGCACTTCCATTGGATGCACACCCTGGAGCGGGAAAAAATTGCCCGCCGCCTGTCGGAGCAGCGCCCAGAAGGCATGCCTCCACTGGAAATCTGTATCCAAATCAATGTCTCGGGTGAGAGTTCCAAAGCAGGAATAGCAACACAGAGCGAAATGTTTGAGCTGGCGAGCCTGGTGGACTCATTGCCCAACCTCAGACTCAGGGGACTGATGACAATTCCCAGTGCCGGTGAAGGCCCAAGGCTTGAGGCGGAGCTGTCGCACATGCAGCGACTGTTTGCCGAACTGAAGCTCAAGTTTCCCCAGGTAGATACCCTGTCCATGGGTATGAGTCAGGATCTTGAACTCGCCATCGCCAAGGGCTCTACCATGGTTAGAGTCGGCAGCGCTATTTTCGGCGAGCGGAACTACGGCTGATAAACCAGCCAATAAGATCTGAGATTGGCCGCTGAGACCTTGTTTTTGATAGTATTGGCCCAAATACTAATATCTCCCGCACGGTCAAACCCGATGCGGGATACACTCCAATCACAAGTGACAGGGGACAGCATGGCTCAAAAGAAAATCTGTTTTATCGGCGCCGGCAATATGAGCCGCAGTATCATCAGCGGGCTGGTGGGCAGCGGTTATCCGGCTGAATTGATCCAGGCCAGCAACCCAAGTACAGCTAAACTCGATGCCCTCAAGCGCGATTTCGGCATCCTCACCACCACAGACAACCAAGCCGCCTGTGACTGGGCCGATATCATAGTGCTGTCAGTCAAACCGCAACTGATGCAGCAGGTGTGTGAGCAACTGGCAACACTGCCGCTGGCCGACAAGCTGTTTATTACCATAGCGGCAGGGATCCCAGCCGCCAGATACAATGACTACTTCGGCCAGCAGATTAAGCTTATCCGCACCATGCCCAACACCCCAACCCAACTTGGCTATGGCATGACAGGCCTTTATGCCGCAAGCGGGGTTGAGCAGGCGGATAAAGATCTTTGCCAGCAGATTATGGCCAGTGGCGGCGAGACCCTGTGGGTAGACAAAGAAACGGATCTCAATTTGGTGATCGCCTTGGCGGGCAGCTCTCCGGCCTATTTTTTCCTGTTTATGGAAGGCATGATGGATGCGGCCAAAGAACTGGGGCTGGATGAATCCAAGGCCAGGTTACTGGTGCAGCAGGCGGCGCTGGGTGCCTCACAGATGGTGATTCAAAATCCTCAGCTGAGCGCCGGCCAACTGCGGCAGAATGTCACCTCCAAGGGCGGTACCACCCATGAAGCGGTGGAAACCTTCCAACGAAGTGATCTCAAGGGACTGATCAAACAAGCAATGAACAACTGTATTGCCAGGGCTGAAGCCATGGCCAAAGAATTCTAAACGACCCAAGGGCGAAACTTTTCATGAATGACGCATTGATTTACCTGATTACAGTCGTATTCGACCTCTATTTTATGGTAGTCATACTAAGGATCTGGCTGCAGTTGGTGCGGGCAGATTTTTATAACCCCTTCAGCCAGTTTATCGTCAAGGCCACCCATCCTATTGTGGCGCCCATGCGGCGGATACTGCCCTCCATAGGCAGTCTGGATACGGCCTCTGTGGTGCTGGCGCTGCTGGTTGTGGTGGTCAAAATACTCTTGCTGACCCTGATGGCGGGCCAGGCGTTCAACCTGATTGCCACCTTGATGTTTGCCCTGGTGTCCTTGTTTAAAAAGGCTGGGGTATTGCTGTTCTGGATCCTGATAATCCGCGCCATCCTCAGTTGGGTCAGCCAGGGCCGCAATCCGATTGAGTATGTGATGATGCAGTTGACCGAGCCACTGCTGGCGCCCATTCGCCGCTTCCTGCCCCCCATGGGCGGGCTGGACTTATCGCTGCTGGTGCTGATGGTATTGATGAATTTCATCAACATACTGCTGGCCAAGACGATTCCTTTCTGGGCCATTGCCTGATGAAAGCTGTTAGCTGGGAGCAGCAGGATCTGCTGCTCAATCTCTATATCCAGCCCAAGGCCAGCCGGGATCAACTGGTTGGCCTGCATGGTGAAGAGTTCAAGGTGGCCATTACCGCGCCACCTGTGGACGGCAAGGCCAACGCCCACCTGACCAAGTATCTGTCCAAAGCCTTCAAGGTGCCCAAGGGGCAGATAGCCATAGTCAAGGGAGAACTGGGCCGCCACAAGCAGGTGCGTATTGAGTCGCCCAAGATATTGCCCGCAGAAATCGAGGCCTTGCTCTGATGCCATGGCAGCAGACAAGGGACTATAATCAATTCAACACACTTAACCTCAGGTAAAGCATTATGTTGCGCAAATTTTTGACCCTGCTTTTGTGTCTCGGCTCTCTGGCCGGTGTCGCTCAGGCCGAACAGAAGCAGACCGTCGGCCAGTTCGACATCCACTATATGGCGCTGGGCAGCACCTTTTTGACGCCATCCATCGCCAAGAACTATGGTATAGAACGCAGCCGTTACACGGGTATCATCAATATCGCCGTACTGGATACCAGCGAAGAGGGCAATCCGGCAGTACCGGTCGAGATATCCGGCCTGGCCAACAATCTTATCGATGCCAGAATGCAGTTGAAATTCCGCGAAATTCGCGAGGGTGATGCCATCTACTATATTGCCGAGGTGCCCTATCGCGACGATCAGGAGATCAACTTTCAAATCCTGATAAAACACGGTAACGAGCTCAACACCACTCTGGCCTTCAAACAGAAATTCTACGTCGATTGAGCTGTGCATTCCGTCAATAGAGCGCCGCCGAATAAGCGGCGTTTTTTTATGGCCGCCCCGAGTGGGTATTGGCCGCCGACTTAGAGAAACGACAACAGCCATTAGGGCTCAAACCTTCCACAGCTCTACTTGTTTTCGCACCTTTTCATTGTCGCTGAGTGAGTAAACTCTTTTGCAAAATGGTACTATTGCCGGCATTGCGAAATAAGGAAAATCCAAGATGAAACAGATAGTGCTTGCCAGTGGCAACAAGGGAAAACTCAAAGAATTCGCCGAGATGTTCAACGCCTTCAATATTGAGGTGTTGCCACAAAACCAATTCGATGTGCCTGAAGTGGCGGAAACCGGCACCACTTTTGTTGAAAATGCCATTATCAAGGCGCGCCATGCCGCCGAAATCACCGGCCTGCCCGCTATCGCCGATGACTCAGGCCTCGAAGTTGATGCTCTGGACGGCGCTCCCGGCATCTATTCCGCCCGTTACAGTGGCGCCAACGCCACGGCCGAAGGCAACTACAACAAGCTGCTTGGCGCCATAGAGGCAACGCCCGCCCCCCGTACCGCCCGTTTCCAGTGTGTACTTGTGTATATGCGTCATGCCAAGGATCCGACTCCCATCATCTGCCAGGCCGCCTGGGAAGGTGAAATAGGTTTTGAACCCAAGGGCAACAACGGCCATGGTTATGATCCCGTATTCATTCCCTGTGGCTACCAGCAAACTGCCGCCGAGCTAAGCAGTGATGAAAAGAACCATCTCAGTCACAGAGGCAAGGCGCTGAAATTGCTGCTTGAAGCCTTCAAACAACAGGGGATCCTCGGCTGATGCTGACGCTGCCACCGCTGAGTCTCTATATTCATATTCCCTGGTGTGTGCAGAAATGCCCTTACTGTGATTTCAACTCTCACGGAAAACAGGGTGAGCTGCCGCAGCAGGAATATGTCGATGCCCTGCTTGGCGATCTCGATGCCGACCTGCACTATGTTCAAGGCCGGCAACTGCACAGCATCTTTATCGGTGGCGGCACCCCCTCCCTGTTCGATGCTGCCCAGATAGGCAGGCTGCTGCAAGGCGTGAACCGGCGCATTGCCTTTGCCGATGACATAGAGATCACCATGGAGGCCAACCCAGGCACCTTGGAACATGATGACTTCAGCGCTTACCGCGCCGCAGGTGTCACTCGCCTCTCCATCGGTGTGCAGAGCTTTGCCAAAGACAAGCTCAACCTGCTGGGGCGAATTCACGGCAAGGACGAAGCCGTCAACGCCGCCAAAGGCGTTGCCGCAGCCGGATACCAGAGCTTTAACCTGGATCTGATGCACGGGCTGCCGAACCAGAGCTTTGAAGAGGCCATGGCCGATATCGACACGGCGGCGGCGCTCAATCCTCCGCACCTGTCCTGGTATCAGCTCACCATAGAGCCAAACACCCTGTTTCATTCGCGCCCGCCGCAACTGCCGGACGATGAAGCACTTTGGCACATCTATGAACAGGGCCAGCAAAGACTCGCGGCCCTTGGCTACCAGCAGTATGAAATATCCGCCTACGCCAAACCCGGTTTTCAGTGCCGCCATAACCTCAACTATTGGGAATTCGGTGATTATCTGGGAATTGGTTGCGGCGCCCACGGCAAGCTGACGCTACCGGAGCAGGACCGCATAGTACGCACGGTAAAGATAAAACATCCAAAGGGATACCTGGCCACAGAGGATTATCTGTTTGAGGAGAGCGATGTATTACCGGAAGACAGGGCGCTGGAGTACCTGATGAACAGGCTGCGACTGATGAGCCCCATCCCCTGGAGCGAATTTGAAGCGCGCACCGGCGTTGCGGCCAACACCCTGGATAAAGGCATGCAGCAGGCCACCGAGCGCGGGCTGGTGGAGATCACTCCCGGTTACTGGAAGCTCACCAACAAGGGACATATGTTCGTCAACGATCTGCTGTCGCAGTTTTGTTAACTCCATCTCTTATTAGCCTCCTCTTGCTGCTGCGAAAGCAAAAGCAGCAAGAGGAAATATTTTCTAACATTTACGCCAATACTTAATTACTCAACTTCATTAGGATTAACTTCTTTAGACGCAAATGAGCCATAGCAGTCGCGGTTTCTGTGCGTCTTTCCTGACTCGGGCCATCGTCATCCGGCCTGCCATTGCCAAGCAAAAAGGAAGTTGTCCATGCCTATAACCATAAGAAAAAGTCTGTTGACGCTGGCCCTTGGCGCCGTTTTAAGCAGCAGTTATCCCCTTCTCGCCCAAGCCTCTGTCTCCGGGCCGAGTAACCAAGCATCAAACCTGGCTCCTGAGGTCATCAAGGCCGAATCCGCCAAAGCCAACGCCCTGTTTGAAGCCATCTTCAACGAAGATGTCGCCGCCAGCCCGGTGCGGCAGACCTTTCTAGGTATCAAGACAGATTACGGCAAATGGGACTCACTGGGAGATGCGGCCGATGATGCCGCGCTTGCTCGCGCCAAGCAGCAGCTTGAGCGTCTGTCACAACTGGATCCGACAAAGTTGGACTCACAGAGCAAGTTGAGCCTGGAGCTGTTGACCGCCAAGCTGCAACGCCTGATCCGCGATGATAAGTTCCGCCACTACAACTACCCGGTCAACCAGATGTACGGCATTCACTCGCTGGTACCTTCATTGTTGATAAACCAACACTCGATAGCCGACGAAGCCGATGCCCGCGCCTATATCAGCCGTATAGCCGGGGTTCCTGAACTGTTCGAGCAGCTGATCACCGCCCTCGAGGTTCGCGCCGAGGAAGGCATAGTCGCCCCCAAGTTCGTATTCCCCTACGTACTTTCAGACAGTCGCAATATTATTCATGGCGCACCGTTTGATGGTGAGCCGGACAGCGCTATCTGGGCCGACTTCAAGGGCAAGTTGGCAAAACTCAAGCTGGATGAAGACACCCAAGATAAACTGCTGGATCAAGCCGCCATCGCCCTCAAAGAACAATTGAGGCCAGCCTACCAAAAGCTGATTGCCTATCTCGAAACCCTGGAAAAACGGGCCGACAGCAGAGATGGAGTCTGGAAATTCCCGAGCGGCAGCGCCTTCTATAACAATGCCCTGGCCAATACCACCACCACAGAGATGAGCGCCGATACTATTCATCAATTAGGGCTGGACGAGGTCGCCAGGATCCACGGCGAAATGCGCGCCATCATGGACAAAGTTGGCTTCAAGGGCGATCTCAAAGCCTTCTTCGAGTTTATGCGCCAAGATGAGGACTTCTACTTCCCGGACAACGACGCCGGCCGCCGGGCCTACCTGAGAGAGGCCACCGCCCTTATCGATAACATGAACTCGCGCCTGGATGAAGTGTTCAAGGTAAAGCCCAAAGCGCCTTTGATAGTCAAACAGGTGGAAGCCTTCAGGGAGAAATCTGCCGGCAAGGCTTTCTACAACCAGCCCTCGGCCGATGGCAGTCGCCCGGGAACTTACTATGCCAACCTCTATGACATAATGGCTATGCCCAAATACCAAATGGAGGCACTGGCCTACCATGAAGGGATCCCCGGGCATCACATGCAGATAGCCATAGCCCAGGAACTGGAAGGACTTCCCAGCTTTCGTCGCTTCGGCTCTTACACGGCTTATATCGAGGGCTGGGGCCTATACAGTGAGTACTTCCCCAAGGAGATGGGGCTTTACAGCGATCCCTACTCAGACTTTGGCAGATTGGCGATGGAGCTATGGCGCTCCTGCCGTTTGGTGGTAGATACCGGGATCCATGCCAAGAAATGGACTCGAGAACAAGCCATAGCCTATTACATGGATAACACTCCCAATGCCGAATCTGACGCAGTAAAAATGGTTGAGCGGCACATAGTTATGCCCTCGCAGGCAACCGCTTACAAGGTGGGGATGAACAAGATACTTGCGCTTAGAGCCTACGCCAAGGAGGCGCTGGGTGAGCGTTTCGACATTCGCGCCTTCCACACTCTGGTCTTGAAAAACGGCCCCTTGCCGCTGAATGTACTGGAGCAGGAGGTAAAAGACTGGGTAACCGCGCAAAGCCAGGCTTGAAACTGAATCAACTGCCGCTCCCATGAGCGGCTTTTTATGCGCTTGATTCCGTCCTGAAAACAGACATAAAAATACCCCGACCACCTGGGCCGGGGTAAACCAAAATCAGGATGATGGTTTTAAGGCCGACATTGTTTTAGTTCGAAAACCTGGGTCGGCATTGATAAGGGCTTAACACTCTGTGTTGAACCAAGCAGTCTACAGCAGGAGGGGTCAGTCCCGCGGCACACCCGTATGTTGGTTCCACCCGAATCAACTGCAACCATTGTATTGATTTCAGAACAGACTGCAACTGGGTTATTAAAAATCTTTAAAGCCCATCAAATAATAAAGCGGTTGAATAAACCAATAAAATCCTAACATCCATATGATATATAAACAAAAAACACCCAAGCGGAACTTGAGTGTTTTTCATTGTTCTATTATGAGAACGATATTTCTTTATTTTTCCTGGCGTTGGGCAAACAGATCTGCATATTTTTTGTCCCAATAAGGTGGCGTACCTATATGATCCTTGATGAACTCGATAAAGGCACTCACCTTGGGGGCCAAGTGTTTACGTCTGGGATAAACCGCCTGCAGCGGCAGATGATGGGTCAGTTGCCAATCGGGAAGCAGGGGCACCAGAGTGCCTTTTTCTATTTCATCTTCCAGCAGATAACTGGCGAGATAAACCACCCCAAGCCCACTGACAGCGGCAGACTTGAGCGCCGGCGCATTGTCGACTCTGAAATTACCCGAAACCCCTATCTCACAGTAGTCATCGCCCTTCTTGAATTGCCAGACGCTGTGCTCATGCCATTCACCGTGGTAAACCAAACAGTTGTGCTCCACCAGCTGCTCCGGACGGGCCGGCATACCGTGGGCCGCAACATACCCGGGGGAAGCCACCAGCAGGAACTGACACTTCATCAACGGGCGGGCCACCATACCCAGAGGCAGTTGCTCTGACATGGTCAGCAGCAGATCCAGGCCTTCACTGACCACATCAACCTTATGGTCCAACAGGCTCACCTGCAGCTCGAGATCCGGGTGACGGGTCATAAACTCGGGCAGTGCCGGAATAATATGCATGGTGCCGAATGACTGGGAGATCCCTACCTTGAGCACGCCTCGGGTGGCATCATTGAGGTTGTGCACACTGGCCACCGCCTGATCCGCATCCCGGAGCAGTTCTTCCCCCTGCACATACAGCAGATTACCGGCTTCGGTGAGGCTTAAGCTACGGGTTGTTCGCTGGATCAACTGGATCCCGAGTTTATGTTCAAGATCGGCAACCTGGGTACTGACCTTGGATTTGGATATTCCAAGCCTGCGCGCCGCGGCACTGAAGCTGCCGGCACGGGCGACATGAGTGAAAATAGCGATAGGTTCTAACAGTTCTAACATGAAAGTCGCCTTAAGCCGTTTACAACACTGGTAAAAGCTTTCCTGGAAAAGCGACGGGCCTCACCGTCAAGACCCCATAATGGGGTGTGGGCTGCCGGGTTTTGGAAAGCGCACTGGGTAGAGTCACTGAGTCCTGACTTGGGTGTCAGTTTTATTATTTTTGCGAAGTATACCAATTCTTTCTTATTGA
This sequence comes from Shewanella chilikensis, assembly GCF_002836945.1. Lineage (GTDB taxonomy): Bacteria > Pseudomonadota > Gammaproteobacteria > Enterobacterales > Shewanellaceae > Shewanella > Shewanella chilikensis. The sequence goes on along the minus strand of NZ_NIJM01000017.1, from coordinate 2,038 downwards.
CTCTAACCCAAGGATAGCCTTGAGCCAAAAAAACCGCCGCAGTGATGGCATAATCGGCAGACAACCAATAAAAAACCCCTGTATCAAGGGAGGGGAAGATACAGGGGGAATCACCAGCTTAAACTGTCAAAGACTTCAATTGGAAACTATTGCAAAGTAATCGTAAAAATATGCCGTTAACTACTCGGGCTTCAGGTTATAAGCCCTTGGCTCCTAGTTTTGAACCTTAAGCTCTCACGGCTTAAAAATTATTGCTGCAGTTCAACCTTGCCGGACAGTACCTGGAATTCGCCCAGCTCAGGGACCTGCTTGCGTAACTTGTCTTCCAGCACCACCAAACGTTGGAAGTTGTCGCAAAGCGCGTCGGCTCTCTGCTCCATCTCCTGGGCGCGGGACTCCATTTGCACTTCAATATCCTTGCCCATCTTTTCCATCTTCTGGCTGAAGGCATTGATCTTCTCATCAAAGGTTTCGCCCTCACCTGACATCATCGCGCTGCCCATGGCCATCATCAAACTGCCTAGCGACTGCTGCACCAGTTGCTCTATCTCTTTGGAAAACTCATCACCAAAGGCGTTTTCCAGCGACTCTTCAGTGGCTCCAAGGAAGTACTGGTCACCATTGCGATGAGCCACTTCATAGACTCTCTGTTGCAGACTACCCATGGTTTCATCCAACTTGGCAGCGGCGGCATCACCCAAGAGTGGTGTCAGGGCCATGCTCACGGCCTCGCTCGCCATGGTGACGGCATCTTCCACCAAAGAGATGACTTCGGGTAACTGCTGAGCCATGGCATCCGAGTACTCGTTGACAAGCTTGCTCTGCTCGGCATTCAAGACCACTTCTTCACCTTCCACATACAGGCGGCCCGGCTCAATTCGATAATGTTCTTTCCCTTGATTACTGACACTCAGCTTCTTGGGCTCCAGTGAGATGTCGTAGTTTAGCGACATCTCGCATTGCTCATCTCTTGGCTCAAAGTTGATCGCCATAGCAGGCGCCGCCGCAAACAGTGCACACACCAAAGATATTCCACCAATCGCTTGTTTCATTCTGTCTTCCCTCTCGTTTTAATCTGCCGAGTAAACTTGGTTACCGCTTATGGCTCAGAATAAAGCAGACTTTGTGCCAAAGTTATAATTAACTGATACTAAATGAATTAACATCAAGCAAGGCTGTAAAACATGAAAATCCACCATCTGCGAGTGGCAAATTTTGCCAACTTGTAGCCGTTATGATGAATAAGACACAAGAATCCAAAGAAAGGTTTAACAGGGAATACTCTGGATGGCCAAGACAGTTCCTTTTCTTCACTGCATTCGGGATTAAAAGCCATAATAGCCGCTGTGCCAGCAGCCTGAAGTCGTGGTGTTCCACACCACACCGAGCAAGAGGCTTTGCTTGTCCAAAGCCCCTTGCATCCCCAAGGACACCCCGACGTAGCCGAAATCCCCGCTGGCTTATGAAACAAATTGGCTACACTCAGGACTCGCATCCTTGCTCGACCTTCGAGCCTCGACATCCCTGTCTCGGCTACGCCAATTTGCAACAACGCCAGCGGCGGCTCCGAAGGGGAGTCGGTGCAATTCTGTAAGAGCTAACTTGTTTGAAGCGACCTATATGCCCGCAGACATACACCTCATTTTCAGGCACAGGCGGAACTGTGACCGTCGAAAACAAGGATGTTTTCGTCGAGGCTACAAGGACGTATTAACGCCGAGTCACAGGATCGCCTGTGCATAAGCCTGCGGCAGGCAATGAGCAACATCCGTTGCTGGAAGTTCAGTCTATGTTATTTGGCTATTTTTAGCTGAAAGCAATGCTAGCCGCTGTGCCAGCGGCATAAAGTCGTGGTGCAAATGCATCCATGCACAAGGGCCAGTTCGCCCCTTCGAACTAATTGGCAACAACGCCAGCGACGGCTCCATAGGGGGAGTTGGTGCAATTCTGTGAGAGCTAACTTGTTTGAAGCGACCTATATGCCCGCAGACATACACCTCATTTTCAGGCACAGGCGGAACTGTGACCTTCCGAGCCA
>NZ_NIJM01000016.1 GCF_002836945.1 Shewanella chilikensis | reverse complement strand
GGGATTGCTGCAGATCCTCTCTTGGTCGGGTGTGGGGCGAAGCTCCACGACTTTAGGCCGCTGGCACAGCGGCTATCATGGCTTTAAGTCAAAACTCATCAATAAACTAGGTCTTAGCTTCTGGCTAAGCAGCCGCCAATCACCTGCGGTGCGCCTTTCGCACAGGCGCTCCTGTGACACGGCGTGAATACGTCCATGTAGCCTCGACGAAAACGTCCCTGTTTTCGACGGTCACAGTTTCGCCTGTGCCTGAAAATGAGGTGTATGCCTGCAGATCTTTCAAATAGTTCAAGCTACTCAGGGTTAACAGAATTGCACCAATACCCCCTCCGGAGCCGCCGCTGGCGTTGTTGCAAATTGGCGTAGCCTAGACAGGTGAGTCGATGCAGTGCACAAATGGGGCTTATTCGCACCTTCAGCCCCTTTGTTGTTGATTGGTTTTCTTGAGATTAAGCCAAGATTATTTCCATTTATCTCTGAGGAACTCAGGCTCCATATATTCGTCCGGATAACGTCTCTTGCTGTCCCGGCGGCGTTGTTTGACCCGTTTGTTCTTTTGCTTGCCTCTGACATGATCTCCCCATGGAGCATCATTGTCGTCGAAATCATAGTGGTTTGACATGATCCATTTCCAATAACACAGTGCATATAGGTTGCACCGCTCCTTTTTACCTAAAGCGCCGGTCAAGCTAAAGTGAGAAATTTAGCGTCTTAAGGTAAAAATTATTGCATGTCTGTCCCCGGTTATCTTCAGGCACTAACCTGACTCTTGCTAGCCTTGTTTACGAAAACGAACAACAAACATCCCATCGGCATTGGCTTCAAAGGGCCAAATCGTCAAATACTGCGTCTGTTCACCGCTGAATGGGTGGCTGAGCGTTTCCAGAGTAAACTCGGGTCGCTTGGCCAGGAAGGCATCGACCACCTGGCGGTTTTCGCTGTCCGCCAGTGAGCAGGTGGCGTAAACCAAAGTGCCACCTGGCTTGACCGCATCGCAGGCGCGGCTGAGTATGTCGAGCTGCAGCGCGGGTTTATCGCTGATGGCCTGGCTGTCATCCAGCCAGCGCATGTCCGGATTTCGGCGCCAGGTGCCGGTGCAGCTGCAGGGGGCATCGACCAGCACGCCGTCGAAGGTTTCTCTGGCAACCGGCAGGGCATCGCTGCGCCAAGGCGCAACCTTGATGTTGAAACCGGCGCGTTTGGCGCGTTTTTCCAGTTCATTGAGCGCAGCCGGGCGGATATCCGAGGCGGTAATAGTGCCAAAAACGCCTTTGGCGGCACTATCTTGCTGCATCAGCGAACTGAGTTGCAGGCTCTTGCCACCGGCGCCGGAGCAGGCGTCCCACCAGTTTTCATTGGCTCTTGGGGCGCAAACCTGGCCTATGACCTGGGAGGCCAGATCCTGCACTTCAATAAACCCTTCTTTATAGAGTCTGATTTCATTGAGGTTGATACTCTTGCTGCCAAGGCTGATGGCGTCATTGAAGACGGGGGCGGCGCTGGCATCGACTCCGGCGCTTCTGAGTTCGGCCAGGGCTTTGGACAGCGGCATATTTTGCACCCTGGCCCAGATAGGCGGGCGACTGCAAAGCGCGTCTATCAGCAGCTCTTCCCGGGCCGCTGGCAGCGGCGCCACGGCCTGCCAGAACCAGTCCGGCGCCAGGTCTCTTGCCAAGACATGTTGGCCAGAGACCTTGAATACCAATGCGGCGGCGGCTTTGGGGGCCAGAGCCTGCTCAGGCAGGGCAAATGACTTGCCCGCTTGTTGCTGCCAGGCACTGATAATGTCCGTCCAAGGGTGGGCTTCTATCGCCGCCGCCAATGCCAGGCGCTGGAACCACAGGCTTTGCTCATCGGTAGCTTCAAGTTGTTGTAACCAACCCCACCAACGAAACAAGGCAAACAGGGTTTCCCGAATGACTCTTCTGTCTTTGGAGCCGTGTTTCTTGTTGCTGCGGAAATAGTTCGCCAGCACCCGATCGGCACTCTGGCGACTGTCGAGAATTTCAGTAAACAGTGTGTTGATGGTGTTGGCATAACTGGCGGCACGTTTTTGGGCCGGAGTCAGTGAAGGGCTTGGCGCGGTCAAAGGTTTCTCTGCATCAAGTGGGGATAGCAATGGCGCCAATATTAACAGAAGTGCCGCGGCCTGTCCCCGGCACCTTGTTTGCTAATGTTTGCTAATGGTTGCTACTGTCTACTATTGCTTACCACACGACTCAGATTTAGCGGGTAACCATTTGCGCTATCTGTTTGGCGCTGTCTTCATCGCTTAACTGGTCCCTGGACTCCGGGGTGACTATGCCTTTTTGACAGGCCGGGCGCAGAGCCAGCGTATCGAGCCAACGTTGCAGATGAGGCAGGCCTTGAATATCTATGCCGCTCCAGTCATAGATCCGCACCCAGGGCCAGGTGGCCATATCGGCTATGCTGTACTCATCACCGGCCAGATAGGCATGTTTGGCCAACTGATTATCCATCACCTCAAACAGGCGCCGGCCTTCTTTTTGATAACGCTCTATCGCGGCCGGGATCTTATCCGGAAAATAGCGGTAGAACACATTGGCTTGTCCCATCATGGGGCCTACGCCGCCCATCTGGAACATCAGCCATTGGATGACCTTGGAGCGCTTCTTGGCATCAGCAGGTAAGAATTTCCCTGTTTTTTCAGCCAAGTAAAGCAGGATGGCTCCGGATTCAAACACCACGAAATCATTGTTATCCCTGTCTATGATGGCCGGGATCCGGCCGTTGGGATTGATGGCTAAAAACTCGGGTTGTTTCTGTTCATTGGCACTGAGATCCAGATGGTGTACCCGGTAAGGCAAGCCCATCTCTTCCAGGGCAATACTGATTTTAAAGCCGTTGGGGGTGGCGGCGGTATAGAGTTCAATCATGTGTGTCTCCTAGATTTTATCCTTGCTTTTATCCTTGTTTTGGCTGGCTCATTGCCGGGCGTTGTCCGGTTTGCTCATACCAGTTTTGGAGCACAGGGAAAGGTTGCAGTGAAATCTGCAGATTTTTGATGAATCCCAATAAGATATAGGCGGTAATATCGGCAATGGAGTAGTTGTCACCGGCCAGATAAGGGGATTCACTCAGGCGCTGCTCCAGCAGAGGCAGGAAAGATTCCAGGCGCTTGCGGGATTCTTCGCCCCAGGCTTGAATGCAGGTTTCCCGGTCGCTGTAGATGCCGCTGATATTGCGAAATGCCTGAAAGGCAGGTAACAACCCCTGCAGTTCAACGATGCGTTGCCACATCTCCACCTTTGCTCGCTCCAGCGGTGTGCTACCAAAGAGCTTGAGTTCGGTAGGGAACAACTCGTCAAGATAACGGCAGATGGCCACAGATTCGCACAGATAACTGCCATCATCCAGATCCAGCAGCGGAATGCGGCCATTGAGACTCTTGGCCTTGAATTCGGCCGAGAGATTTTCTCCGCCGCGAAGATCGACGTGTACCCGCTCGATATCTATGCCTTTCTCCGCCATGAAAATACTGACTCTGCGGGCACTTGGGGTAGGTCCGAGTTCATACAGCTTCATCTATCTTTCTCCATCTGTCTTGGGCCGTTTTGCCCCTGGCTTGGCTGTCAGGAAAATGTATTCAAATCTTTTTCGGAACGATCGTTTAGGTTAGACTTTAGGGGATATCAGAACGATCAGTCAAGAATTAATTTGACTAAATATACAGCACGTCATTCGCTGGAAACGCTTGGGAGCAGTATGGCAAGAAGTTGCAATTTTGACCGGGAAGATAAGCTGAAATTGGCAATGGAGCTCTTTTGGCAAAAGGGTTATGCCGCCACTTCAGTGGCGGATCTGGTGGAGCATCTGGGGATCAACAGATTCAGTCTCTATAACACCTATGGCGACAAGCTGAATCTGTACCGGGAGGCGCTGCGTCTGTATCTGCAGCAAAACTCGTTGCCAGCGCTCGACAGCCTGCGCGCCGAAGGCGCAGGGTTGCAGCAGGTAATTGATTATCTTGAACAGTTTGTGGCCCAGCAGCGAGAGCAAAAATACGGCTGTTTCCTGCAAAATGCGCTGCTGGAGATGAGCCTGGAGGATGCTGTCGTGCAGCAAGAGAGTCGGCACTTGTTTGACTCCATCAAGGAGGCGTTTGCCAAGGCGTTGACCCACGCCAGAGAGCGCGGCGAGCTTAGCAGCGACAATCCCGAGGCGCTCGCGGCCTGGTTACTGCTGCAACTGCAGGGAATTCGGGTGCTAGGCAAGGCCGGTTTGCATCAGGAGTTGCAGCAGGCGCTGAGTGTGATGCGGGCTCAGCTTGGACGTTGAGCCGGATTGTACCTGGGCAGTTTAAGCCCGGGTACGGCAATCAATAATCCAGGAACAGACATCAATAATCCAAGTCCAGGGCGAAACACAGATAGCGCATCAACGCCTGGGTGTGTTGGAACTCACTGGCACAGAAGTCGACAAAATTATTGCTGCAAACCTGCTCTTTTGTCAGCATCTTAAGCGCCACAAAGTCTTTGCGTTTCAACTCGTTTATCAATGGGTGGCTTTTATCGAACCCCTTGGGTGGCCGCATCAGGCTGTCACCGTCCATCGTAAACCCATGGCGCTGTAATTCCTCCAACGCCTTACTGTAGGCGCGTGGGTTGTCGTCGATACATTGCCTGATGGCGCCGAGCACCTTGGATTCGGGGCGCCAGATCCCGGCAGCGATAAAGCAGCCATCGTTGGCCAGATGCAGATACAACCCGGGAGCGTGGACATCCTTACCCTGAAAATGGCGAAACTGGATCCCGACATTGAGCTTGTAGGGCGACTTGTCGTGACCAAAGCGAGTGTCCCGCTGTGGTCGCATCAAACTGCCTCCGACCTTCTTGGCGACCGCCGTCAATCTGGGAGACAAGGCCTGAATAGGCTGCTGCATCTGTTCAATAAATGTCAGTGCCGGCCCCCTGAGCAGGGTTTCATATTCGTCCTGATGTTGCTTGAACCAGGCCCTGTCGTTGTTGTTTTCCAGCCGGGTCAGAAAGGCAAAACCTTGTTCGCTGAAGCTCATCTTTGTTCTCCATTTTCTTCAGGGCGATATCTCAGGTGAAAGCCTGTTGTGAGTCAAGTGGTTTTACATTTTTAAAACAAAGATAACCAAATTGGATCCTATGTAAATATCGGTGAGAATAATTCTCATTTGTAAGCTTGGTTCTTATAATGCCGCCTTATTTTTAAGGGGAGATGATAGATGACAAGCGAACAATCCCGGCGAATGGCGCCGAGCGGCAAGCTGCCATTACTGCTGTGTGCCTTGGCGCCCTGGCCCTTGCTGGCCGCAACTTCTCTGCCGTCCAAGAGTGGTAGCAGTGTGCTGGGTGAGCCTAAGGTGGAAGCGATAGAGATCATAGAGGTGCGTGGCCAGCCTTTTCGTCGGGAACTGACGCTGACCCGTCCGGGCGAAGCCTTGGTGACATTGGAGGACATAGAGGAGCAACAGGCGGGAAACTTTGCCGAAGTGCTGGACACTGTGCCCGGCATCACTCTTGATGGCGGCCCCCGTAGCGGCGGTGAGAAAATCAATGTTTGGGGCTTTGGTGAGACAGAAGATCTCAATGTCTATGTCGACAACGCCCCGGTCGGGTTTGAACAGTATCGCTACGGCTCTTTCTTTATCGACCCGGATATGGTCAAGCGAATTGAGGTGATCAAGGGCGCCCACGATCCCCGCTCCGGCAATGGTGGTTTCGGTGGCTCCATGTATGTGGTGACCAAGAGTGCCGATGATTTTCTGGATTACGGCAAAAAATTGGGCGCCAGAGTCAAGGCCAGTTATGCCGATAACAACGGCTTGGAGACTTACACAGGTATGCTTTATGGCCGCTTGAACTCAGGGCTGTCGGCACTTGTTAACTACAGCTATAAAGATGCCGGCGATCTTGAGCTGGGCAACGGCCAGGTGTTTCGTTTCTCAGGCTATCGGCAAAACAACCTCCTGGCCAAGCTGGATTATGAGCTGGGAGCGCACAAGTTGTCTTTGAGCTATACCTCCTACGATGATGAAGGCCGTAAACCCTGGGCCAACCGCCGCGGCGAAATGCCCACTGTATCTGAGTTTAATATCAAAAAGTACGGCTCTTTTGAGGCGGCAGAATACGCCAATACCGCCCTCAACAGTTACAAAGACAGCACAGTTTCACTCAACTACCGTTATACACCGGCCAGTCCGCTGTGGGATCTGCAATTGGCGCTGTCCAGCAGCAGTAACGACAGACACTGGGTAAGGCCCCAGATAGCCTTCGATAAGATGTTTGTTTCTGTGGGTAACTTTGGCCATGAGTCCTGGCTCGAATACGACAGGGACTTTATCGATATCAACAACACCAGCCAGTTGGGTGACCACTTATTGACTGTGGGGCTGCAGTACCGCTCGCTCGATCGCCGCTCACTGGTATTCAACAAGAGTTATCAGAACAAGGCGGAGAAAAACTTCGGCCTGTACACGCCTTACTACCAGCCTGGAGGTCGCCAGGATACCTACGCCTTTTATCTCAGCGACAGCATTGCCCTGACGGATAACCTCATTCTAAAACCATCGTTGCGTTTCGACAGTATTTACAGCATAGGCCATGGTAATCTGGCGCCGGATTACAACGACCCCAGTGTCGGTCATGATTTTTCCTCTACCCGCCACAGCGGTTGGTCGCCAAGGCTTGGGTTGGAATACCGTCTCGGTGATGTCAGCTTTCTGACCCTGGATTATGCCTACAGCCTGCAGGCACCTGTGGTGGATGAGATTTACGCGGTGCAATATGCCAAGGCCAGTAGTGCTCAGGCGACCAGTCGCGGGATAGATGTCGAGCGGCTGCACGCCTATAAGCTTGGGCTGAGCAGCGCCTTTGATGGGGTCTTCGCCGGTGATGACAGGCTCTCGACCCAACTGACTCTGTATTGGAATCAGGGAAAACAGGATATCGCCCAGCGCAAAGGGCTCTGGGTCGACAAGAGTCAACCATTTGAGAGCGGTTATGTGAATCTCGACGGCTACCATATCTACGGTGGCGACTTCGAGGCTCAATACCGTTGGCACGATTGGTTTGCCGACTATACGGCTTCCTATACCCGCGGCAAGCACAGCGGCAGCCTGCGTGACAGCAGTGGCAGGGATGAAAACTTGGCAGACATTCCTCCGCTCAATATGCGTCTGCACCTGGGGTATTACCTGACTCCCGAGCTGTCGCTCTCCTGGCGTGGCAGTTGGTATGATGCGCAGCAGAAGGTGCCGGATGAGGGCCTGTTTGTCAGCGATAGACCGAGCCAGGCCTATTTTCTGCAAGACTTGTATCTTGGCTTCCAGCCGGAAGATATGTTGCAGGGGCTTGAGCTGAGGCTGGCGCTGCGTAACCTGACCAACCAGTATTACAGTCCGCATCTGGCCGATGGCATTGCGGCTCAGGGACGGGATATTCGCCTCAGTCTGGCGTACCAGTTCTGATAAAACCCCAGTTATTTTGTGCTTTTGTGAGCTGCAAACCTGATCAAGCTCTGATTTTGCGGCATAATGTGCGTTTTGCCTGAACGAAGAATATTAGTGATGACTTCAGAAACTGAACTGCAAAGCCGCTGTGGCGGGAAATGTGAACTCTGTGGAGCCGAAGGCGCTCTGTCTGTCTATGATCTGCCTCACTCGGGTGATCGCACAGATAGCGACATTATGATCTGCGCTACCTGTGAAGGCCAGATTACCGCTCCGGACACCATGGATGTTAACCACTGGCGTTGCCTGAACGACAGTATGTGGAGTCAGGTTCCTGCCGTGCAGGTCATGGCTTATCGCATGCTCAAGCGTCTCAATGGCGAGAGTTGGGCTCAGGATCTGCTGGATATGCTTTATCTGGAAGACGATCTCAAAGCTTGGGGCGATGCCGAGTCTTTGGCGGCCGAGAGCGATGATTCGGCGCCGACACTGGACAGCAACGGCACTCAATTGGCCGCCGGTGATAGCGTGGTGATCATTAAAGATCTCAACGTGAAAGGCACCAGCTTTGTGGCCAAGCGCGGTACAGCCGTGCGTAACATAGCTCTGACCAATAACCCTGAGCATATCGAAGGCCGGGTCAATGGCACTCGCATCGTTATCCTGAGCTGTTATGTGAAGAAATCATAAGGGGAGTTATTCGCCTCTTCACTGATTGATTCAGTAAAAAAACGCCGCAGAAATCGATTTCTGCGGCGTTTTTGCTTTTCAGGCTTGGGAATAGCCGCTTGCTGGCATAATATTCCTTATAAAGAATCTTGCTATAGAGATAGTTATGTCGCAGGAAGAGCTAAAAACACAAACCCACAAGCCACAAGCCCACAAGCCGCAATCCACAGCTATCAAGGATGGGGTAGACACCATAGTCAGCCAGTGGTTGGTTGCCGGGGTGACTGACGATCTGCAGCCGATGGAAGTCTTTGGCCGCCTGGCCAGGATCTACAAATATATAGATGCTGAAATCCTCCGTTGCCATAGCGAATTTGGCTTGCGTCAGGGGGAGTTTGATGTGCTGGCAACCTTGCGTCGCAGCGGTGAGCCATACACTCTGACTCCGGGGCAATTGCACCAGAGCATGATGCTGACCTCAGGCGCCATGACCAGCCGTTTGGATAAGTTGGAGCAGAAAGGGTTCATTTGTCGCAGCCACAGCACCGAAGATCGCCGCGCGGTGAATGTAAGATTAACCGTCGAAGGCAAGGCCAAAGTTGAGGCCGCACTGCCTGCTCATATGGCGACTCAGCAGCAGTTGCTCAAGGGCATTTCTGCCAAAGACAGGCAGAGGCTGGCGGCTTTACTCAAAGTGTGGCTGGCAGAGCTCGAGTCCTGAGCTATCTATCTTGAGCCATCTATCTTGAGTAAAGGTAACCTTCCGTCCTTGGTGGAGCAGTGAGGTTTCATCAGTGCGCTTTTTCTGTCATTCAATCTGCAGCTCGGGTTGTAAATACCCGAGTTCTCAATCACCAAACCCGAGTTCTCAGCGACTCAGTTGTCTGCTACTGTATTTTATAAACAGATGGCATTGAAGCTGGTTGGCTGAAACTCATTGGCAAGTACCTTTGATGGCTAACGTTTCAGTCATAGGTGGGTGTTTCAACAGATATTAAATATTGCGCTCTTGACTGAACCCGGGCTGACAGGCCCTAAGATCCCGGCTGCGGCTACTTGGCTTTGAGGTTAAGGTAAGCCCAGTGTGCCGATATGGTTGGGTTTGTTGTTGATAGGATGAATTATGAAGCTGTTTATTCGTGTGGCTCTAGTGTTGGGTCTGGTGTTTCTGGCGGTGATTGCGCTTGGGATCTACAGGTTCAACTTCACCGAGGATGACCTCTATGTCAGGGAAAACGATATGGTGCGTCCACTGGCTGAATTCGATGGCGGGGCTCAAGGTGTGATGCAGCGGCTGTTCAATCTGGACACCCGAGAACAGTTCAGGATCCGTTTACCGGACAATAATAAGGCCGTCACTCTTACCGGCTTTAAAGAAGAGCAGCATCTGGCGTTTGGCGAATATCAGGATGAAGTGGTTCGTGGGGAGGTGTTGCTCGATTATCGTAAGCTGACCTCCTTAAACTTGCCCGGCAATGCCGAATCGATGCAGTTTGTTGTTCCCTTCGCGGTGACAACCCAGGGCTCTGGTGTGTTCTGGTATCTGGGTATGTTCAGATTCGACTATCAAACCGGCGCCATCGCGCATCTGGCCAGCCAGTTTCTCGGCGACCGAATTGAGATAGAAGCCATCACCCCCAAAGAGCCGTTCGACCCGCCTTACAGCGTGACTTTGGCGCTGAAGACCCGCACCCAAGAGCAATCCATGGCCGAAGCGCCGGGCGAGTATATGGAACGCACTTTCTTTGTGACGCTTACCTCGATTCTGCCGTCTTCTTCCCAATAGGCGCCCGACTGAATGAGCCATGAATCTATGCCTCATCAGGCCGCTTTCCGGGTGCTGACAGACTTTTTCCTTGAGTTGGGGCTTGAACCCAGTGCTGTGGCGCCACTCTTGGATAAGGCTCAGCTGAAAAGTTGTCAGGCAGGTGAGGTGCTGCTGGCACAAGGTGGCAAACAGCAGTCGGGCTTTTTATTGCTCAATGGTCTGCTGCGGGCCTGCCACTATCTGAGTGATGGTCAGCAGCGCTGCAAAGAGTTCTATTTCCCTGGCGAATTTTGCCTGCTTTACAGCAGTTTTCTCAGTGCTGAGCCTGCCCGTTATCAACTTGAAGCACTGGAAAACAGTACTCTGGTGGTCGTGCCCTTGAGCCTGTTTGAGCTTGGCGGGTTTCAGCGTGCCGAGCTTTCATTGCTGCGTGCCCAACTGCGTTACAAGGAGCAGAAAGAAGCTTTTCTATTGCTCAAGTCGCCAGAGCAGCGCTACCTGTGGTTAAAAAATCATTGGCCACACTGGATAAGCACCCTGAGCCAGGTGCAGTTGGCCAACTATATCGGCATCACCCCTGAGAGCCTCAGCCGTATTCGCCGGCGTCTTAACCTAAGTTAATGCCATCGCCTCAATGGCACAGCACAATAGCGGCCGGTTTCAATCTTCCGGGATACTGTGTTGTCCATTTTTGTTATTTCACAGCTGTTGGTCACTCTGGCGCTGCTTAGCGATCTTTTGTCATTCCAGTTCAGGCACAGGCGTGCCGTGCTCGCTTGTCTGCTGGTGTCGGGCCTGCTGATCTCGGCGCATTTTATCTTGCTCAACCACTGGAGCCCGGCCATTTTAATGTTGGTTGCCAGTGTCAGATTCTTTGTCAGTATCTTCACCGTCGACAGACGTCTGATGTGGCTGTTTATGGCCGCTTCGGTCACAGCCGTGGCCCTGAGTTTCAATCAATGGCTCGATCTTTTGAGTCTGGCCGGCAGTTTGTTGCAGACCAGGGCGGCCTTTTGCCGTGATGACAAACGATTAAGGGAGCTGATGTTCATCGGCAGCGGTTGCTGGCTGCTGAATAACATCCTGTTGGGTTCGCCGATGGCGGTATTGATGGAGTCTGTGTTTATCGGCAGCAATCTGTTGGGATACTACCGTTTCTATCTGCGCCGCAAAGGCTCGGCGCCCGCACAAGGGGGCTAATTCATGCGCGCCTTGCCACCGATAATCTTGAATGCAGGCACGCCGCGGATCAGTGCCTGACGTGCGAAGACCTGGCCGCAGCCGGGGCAGGTACAGGGCGTTTGCGTATGATCTGTCAGGATCCGTTCGACAAAACATTTAACCAAGGCGCCTTTGCCGCCCTTTCGATATTTGAACAGTTTTGCCTTGCAGCCGCAGCAGATGATTTCCACCGTCTGTTGCGGTCCTTTTTTATTGGGCTTACTCACTTGCCCGGCAGTTCGGTTTCCAGCTCAATATCAGTGCAGCCCTTGGGGCAGCGGATGCTGGCAAGCTCTGAGGTGGATTTTGCCGGTGGTAAGGTGGCACTCAAGGCTTGTTGGCATTTAGGGCAGGGCACTTTTTTACCGGCCAGCAGTTGTTTGATCAGATTCTTCTGCGCCTTGAAGGACTGGGCGCTGCTTTGGTTGATATTGGAAAAGTCGGTGGATTGAGCTGTCATAGGCAGTATCTGAATTCGTCTGTTACGGGTAAATAAGTCAGCAGCGATTATAGCCTTGCCGGCGTGGCAAATAAAAGAGGGGCGCCTGGCGCCCCCTTTATCAATGCAGCTTGAGGTGGGGATGGATTATCCGGGTTATCCCCTTGGCAAACATCAGCAGGGTGCCCTTGACCACGCCGTGAAGCTCTATCAAATGGCGGCGATAGAGAGAGGTATAGACAAATCTGGCTATCTTGCCTTCGACCATGACGCCTCCACCAATGAAAGACATCAGGTTGCCGACCGTGTGGAAGCGCGACAGGTTCACCAGTGAACCGAGATCCTTGTAAAGGTACTCTTTTGAGGGAGTCTTGCCGCTGAGCATGGCTATGATGTTATCCGCTGTCATCAAGGCCATCTGCCTGGCGGCCTGGCCCCTTGGCGGCACCCAGTTGCCGTCCGGTTGCGGACAAGCGGCACAGTCTCCAATGGCAAAGATATGCTCATCCAGCGTGGTTTGGGCATTGGGTTTGACCAGCAGCTGATGGATATGATTGCTTTCCAGGCCGCCAATACCGTGGAGAAACTCAGGCGCCTTGACCCCGGTGGACCAGATCACCATATCGCTCGGGATCTCTTCGCCTTCACTGGTAGTCAACGCCTTGGCTGTCACCTGGGTGATACGGGTATTGGTCATCACCCGGACTCCCAGAGTGCTCAGCTCTCTGGCGACTGCCGCCGAGATCTCTTCTTTTTCCACCTTGGGCAGTATTCGTTTGTCGGCCTCTATCAGGGTGACTTCCAGTAGGCTGGTATCTATCTTGTAGCCAAAGCCCTTGAGCTGATCCACTGCGTGATGCATTTCGGCCGACATCTCCACCCCGGTGGCACCGGCGCCGACGACGGCGATTTTGATCTTCTCATCCAACTGTTGATGGCTGGCATAACGCATAAACTTGTTCAACAAGCGCTGGCGGATGGCCATGGCCTGCTCTGTGTTGTCGAGGAAGACGCAGTGTTCCCGCACCCCGGGAATATTGAAGTCGTTGGCGATACTGCCGATGGCAACCACCAGATAGTCATAGTCGATGCGCCGTGATGGCAACAGCTCTTCACCCTTGTCATCACAAATGGGCGCCAGTATCACTTGCTTGGCCTTGCGGTCTATGTCCGTCATGGCGCCTTGCTGAAAGTGATAGCCGTGAGCGGCTGCGTGACTGCGGTAGCTGATGGCATCAACCCCGACATCCAATGCGCCTGTGGCGACCTCGTGGAGCAGGGGTTTCCAGACATGGCTGTCGGCGACATCGATAAGCGTGACTCTGGCCTTGGCTTTGCGACCCAGTTTATGGCCCAGTTTGGTGGCGATCTCCATACCACCGGCGCCGCCGCCGACGATGACGATATTGGCTAACTCGTGCATTTAATGGCTTTCCTGTTGCAGATTTAAAAACAAATTCTGTTGTTTCGGCGGGCGAACTCGGTCGCCCTGATTTGCATCAACCCCGCAAGGCCTGAATGATTGAGATCTTTAGACTTTGGCCCGCGCAGGAAAGTCTAGCAGCGCCAGGGGTTGCCAACAATTGGCCTAAAAATGGATTATATCTGAGGTAAGTTTGAGTTTTCTTTTATTAGCTTTTGAAAAATAAGGAAATGATTTTCTCAAAAATGATATTATCTATCGGATTTGTGCCGGAATGAATTGAATAACTGTGATCTATCGCCGTTGTCCGTAGTAAATCTGTGAGCTAGCGCTTGTTTGACCGTATCTTTACCAGAAATGACAAGGATACGGCCAATTGAGAGTACTGCCTATGGCAGCTTAATTGACTCAGGGGTAATCAGCTTCAGGGCGGTTTAACCCAGGCTTTTCAGGCGAGTCTGGCAGTCTTGGTATATGTGTTCCACTATCTCCTCAACAGAGGTATCTTTGGTGCACTTGTCCATAAACACTTTGAGCGTGATCAGGGCATGGCCAGAGGATTTTAATCTTTCGCTGATCATGGCGAAGTAAGCCTCCTCCTTTTCTGCCTTACGCACCACTATGTTTTGAAAACAAAATACCCTGTTACCTGAGTGAGCATGCCACTTACTAAGTCGGTCAAGGGCGATTTCTGCCGAGTGATTGATTTCGATGTGATTGCGCCATGTGGCTTCGGCGCTCTGATCTTGGTAGTGGGGGCAACGAACTGTGTAATTGATTATCTGGCTAATGGCTGTCATAAGGGATCCTGCCTGGTTGATTCCTGAATTCATCATAGGGGCTGAACTAACAATCGGCCACTGTGACAAGGGTTACAAACGCGGGGGTGTACTCCTTATTGCTTGCTGTTGTTAATCTCATTTAGCCTGTATTCGACAGAAATAAACCGGGGACAGATCTCAAAATTTAGCTGTTGCCGAATAACCGTTGAAATGCTGAGCTGATGGGCTTGGAAGCTTGAAGCGAGTGGTAACTGCAAGAGAAGAGGCCCGCTCTGTGAGCGGGCCTCTTGTACAGCTTTCTCATTGCAGGGAAAAAGCGGACAATGAAATTATATTACAAATGTATCAAAGTGCGTTAGTGAAAATTTGGCAAATTTCCTCGTGAGTCGCCTGTTTAGGGTTGGTAAAGCCGCAGGCATCTTTCAGAGCATTCTCTGCAAGTACAGGAATATCTTCGGCTTTTACTCCAATTTTTGTCAGGTTTTCAGGGATTTTTACTGCCGAAGCCAATTCTTTAATCGCCTTGATTGCCGCCGCAGCACCCTGTTCATCGCTCATGGCACTGACATCAACACCCATGGCTTTGGCAACATCTTTCAGTCTTGGTGCCGCCACTTGAGCATTGTATTCCTGCACATAAGGCAGCAAGAGGGCGTTACATACGCCATGGGGCAGATCGTAGAAACCACCCAACTGGTGCGCCATGGCATGTACATAACCCAGGCTGGCGTTGTTGAATGCCATACCGGCGAGGAACTGGGCGTAAGCCATCTGTTCACGGGCCTGGATATTGTCACCATGCTCTACCGCATTGACCAGGTTGGCGTGAATAAGCTCAATGGCCTTGATGGCACAGGCATCAGTGATGGGGTTAGCTGCTGTGGAAACATAGGCTTCTACCGCGTGTGTCAGGGCATCCATACCGGTTGCCGCGGTCAGGCTGGCAGGTTTTTTCAGCATCAGTTCAGGGTCGTTGACCGAGATGATGGGGGTAGTGTGCTTGTCAACAATGGCCATCTTAATATGGCGGCTTTCATCTGTGATGATGCAGAAGCGGGTCATTTCACTGGCGGTGCCGGCCGTTGTATTGATAGCCACTAAAGGCAACTGGGGTTTGGCTGACTGATCCAGGCCTTCATAGTCTTTGATGGAACCTCCATTGGTTGCAACCAGGGCAATACCCTTGGCGCAATCGTGTGGTGAACCGCCGCCCAGGGAGATTACGAAGTCACAGTCGTTGGCACGCAACAGCTCAAGGCCTGCTTCCACGTTGCCAACGGTTGGGTTGGGTTGAACGCCATCGAATACTGTGGCGCTAATACCTGCCTGTCCCAGCTTTTCGGCGATCTGTCCCACCAGACCTATGCTGACCAGAGGCTTGTCTGTCACTATCAGGGCTCGTTTGAATCCCAGAGTCTGGATATCACCGATAGCATCGTCTACAGCGCCCTGACCCAGGACGTTTACTGAAGGGATAAAGAATTTAGCAGCCATAAGTTCACCTGTATATGCTGTTGAAAATGAAATCTGTATCTCTCTCTTGATGTCAAATTACCAACTCATCTGACCAAAAAGTGTGAGGTGGCGCCAAGAATTGCGCCAAAAAGAAAGAAAATTAAGAGAGAAATGAAACTAAGTGACATAAAAGCTGTTTTTATGACACATATGCGGATAACACCTTTCCTTCCATGGTGGTTAGGGGTCCCACGGTCACCATATTATCCCTTAACAAGGGGAGGGCTATTAGTCGAAAGCATGGAATTTTCTCGACAAAGTCCCGTATTTATATTGGGTAATCGAACCTTTCCGTGGTAGACCGATCCTTTAAGTACCACATAAGTGGTAGCTAAACAAGTAATTTATGCCAGAGGTTCATGCTCTCTATCTGGCCGCCTATTTGGGTATTAAGGTGCAGACGGCCGCCATAGCGGTAATCTGCCGCGGCAAAGGTACGGTTCATACCAACGGAAACGGCTCTGGCTATGGTATAGGCGGTTCGGTAGCCCTGGTGGAGTATTGCTTGTTCCATATGTGCCAGCAAGGCTCTGGCGCAGCCCTGTCCGCGAGCCTGTGGCAGAGTGGCGAAATCTGTCATCTCTGCACTGAGACTCTTGGGATCTTTTTCTGCCGAAGCCAGGGCTATCAGTCGCCCTTGTTGGCGGATCCCAAAGTAGTCGACATCACTGGCCATGCTCTGCCGCAAAAATTCCGGATCTTCAATGGGGAAGGGGTAGCTGGGAAACACCTCGGCATAGAGCCTGGCCATCTGTGGCAGGTCCTCTTCGCGGCAGCGACTGACCTCGGCCGGTGAATGGAAGTCAGGCTTGATATCCGCCCTGGCGCGCTCCAGCAGGGTATCCAACTCCGGCATGTTGCGAAATTGTCTGGTTTTGTCTTGGTAGCGGGCGAGAAATACGGCGTCCTGGCCTTGATAAAAATTGGGGATCCTGGCCTCTTCGCTGAAACCATATGCCAGAAACAGGCCGGCCTTGTGCTCAGGTAGCTTGGCGATGATCTTGCCGTAGCCATGTTGCAGCGCCAGAGCATTCAGCGCATCCAATAAAGGACCGGGGGAGGCATTACCAAGGGAGATCAGATAGATGCGATCATTGGCCGGGCCATGCTGGATGTGGGCACCGAGTAAGTTGAGTTGCTGATCAAATTGAGCTCGGGTCATGAGTGTTAACTGTCCTGATGTGAGGTGAGCCTGGGCTTGGGAGCTGGTTGGTGAATGACATTGACTAGTAGCAACAATCCGGCGGAGACCAAAATGCCATAGATACTGGGATCCAGACCGAGTTTTGCCAAGCCATCCGGCAGCTTGAGCAACTCTGTCAGTAGCGCCAACGCCGTGAGGCCGCCCCCTAACATGGCGCAAAGTGCCGCAGTGGAGCTGACTCTGGACCAAAACAGCGCCGCCAGAGTTGGGACAAACAGCCCGGAAACCATAAAGGCATAAGCATAGAGAATGGCATCCAATACCTGCCTGGCCTGACTGGCGAGGTAGATGGCTGCCAGCCCCAGCAATAGAGTGGCAATCATCGACAGTCTCAGGGTGTTGTTCCCTCTGGGATCCAGCCCGAGCAGATCTTGGGTCAGGTTGCCGGATGCCGCCATCAGGCAACTGTCGGCGGTGGACATGATGGCGGAAAAGTATGCCGCGATAATCAGCCCGGTAAAGCCCATTGGCAAGAGATCGCGGATCATCGCCGGCACCGCCATTTCACTGTCCATATGTGGCAACATGACTCTGGCGCACATCCCCAATAAAACCCCGGATATCGCCATCAGGGGATACTCAAGCACCCCGGCCAGATACCAGGCGCGCTTGGCGGTGGCGCTATCTTTACAGGCAAACATTCGCTGATAGAGAGTCATGGCAATTAGCCACACAGGTGTGATGGTGAGTAGCCAATTGATGGCCGTGATGGGATCTATAGCGGTCAGTGACATGTGGGACGGCGGTAGATTGCGGCTCAGCCCCTGCCAGCCACCGACCTCCACCAGGGCGTAGGGCAGGGTAAAGCCAATCAAGCCCAGCAATAAAATGAGCCACTGTACGCTGTCGGTATAGATAACCGCCTTGAGCCCCCCAAATACAGTGTAAAGTATGGTGGTTCCGCCTATGACCCAGAGTGCCAACTGCAGCGGCGGCAAGGCATCGAAGCCCTTGGGCAACAGGGTCGCGGCCGCCAGTTTGGCACCGGCGAGGATCTGCGCGCCGGTAAACCCCAGATACCCGATACAGGAGATCAAGGCGGCCAACATGGCGACTCTGGCCCCGAATCTGTGCTTGAGCAGATCCGGATAGGTATAAAAGCGCTCGCCCTGCTCCAGACGTTTGACCCTGGGAATAACAAACACAGCCGATAACCAGGCCCCCAGCAAACCGGTAAACAGCAGCCAGCTGCCCGCCAGCCCCATACTGAAGCCGAAACCGGCAAGACCTATGGAAAATCCGCCGCCCACATCCGTGGCGGCAATGGAAAAGCCTACGTGCCTGGCTTTGATATTACGGCCACCGAGATAGTAGTCATCACCGTCACTGTGGCGTTTGAAATGGAAGTAACCAAACCCAAGTAAACCTACGAGGTACGCCAGGAAAATCCCATAATCCAAAGGGTGCATGGATTACTCCTGTAGCAGGAATGATACGTCGGCACTGCGCCCCTCAAAGTTGGTGGCTATCAGGCGCTCGCCTTCCGAGCCAGTTTGCCTGCTGACATATTCCGGCTGCACCGGCATTTTGCCCAGGCCGCCGACGCCATCGACGATAAAGGTGGGAATAGCCGGGCCGGATACCCAGCCGCGGATGCCGTGATAGATTTTCAGCATTCGCTGATAACTGACCTGAAACTTGCTGTTACCCGGCGCCGGATCCATGGCATAGACGTAATAGGGACGTATGCCTATGGATACCAACTCCATCACCAGTTCCTGCATAGTATCTATGCTGTCGTTGACGCCTTTGATCAGTACGCTCTGGTTGCCGAGCATGATGCCGGTTTCCCTGAGCATAGTGATATGTTTGCTGAATAAAGGGGTGATTTCTCTGGGATGGTTTACTTGGGTGTTGATCAGTGTGACTCGGTTACGCTTCAGTACCCGGCACAACTCGGGCGTGACCCGGGTAGGAAGCTGCGCCAATAAACGGCTGCCGATACGCAGTATTTTCAGATCCGGTCTGGCCTCTCGGATCATAGACAGAATTTCATCCAGTTTGTCATCTGTGAGCAGCAAAGGATCGCCGCCCGACAGGAGCACGTCCTGCACCTCTGTATGTTGGCGCAGATACTCCACCGAGCGACGTATTCTGTCCATGGAGATCACGTTGAGCGGATCGGACACCATGCGTTTGCGGGTGCAGTGGCGGCAATAGGAGCCGCAGATGTTGTGTACCAGGAACAACACCCGGTTGGGATACCTGTGCACTATCGAGGTGCCTTCGGGCATCATGTCATCTTCCGCCAATTGATCGCCCATTTCATGGGGGGCGACCTCCAACTCATCCTGTTCTGGAACATACTGCAACCGAATTGGGCATTTGGGATCATCTTTGTCCATCAGCTGGGCTATATAAGGGGTGATCCTGGCGGCAATCACTTCATAAACTTGGTCATCAACCGCGCGAATATTGTTGAATACCTGGGATAGTTGCTTGTCATTCTTAAAGCTCAGCGACAAGGTTTCCCGCCAGGAGCGATTGGCAACATCAAACTGCATCAGCGCCTGATGGCTGGAAAATGGCCGCTTCTCTGTGATGACTTTCAGTGGAATAGGATTTTCTTCGCTCTTGTACTTCAGGCTGGTGGCCGACATGGGGATAGTCCTTTTCTGATAATTAATACTCAATAATTAATTTGAGCCCTAATCGTTAGTTGTCTAATGATTGCATTATGAGGTTTTCGTATCAACAAAAGATGAATGATTTGTTGATCTAAAGTTGCGTTTGTCGGCGCAGACACTTTGGGAAATTCAGCTATTAAGTTGATGGGCTATGAGTTTGCCGGGCTTTTCTGATAAGCTGGCGCCTTTCGGCTAGCTGTGATTTCAGTAGCCCTTTTCGAACCAGTGTGAGTAGGAAGTATTCATGGAAAAGTATGAGCAGTTATTAATCTCGCTGCGCAAAGTGATCCGCGCCATCGACTTGCATTCCAGGCAACTGAGTAAGCACTCGGGCCTCACCGGACCGCAGCTTATGGTGATGCAGAAAATCGCTTCCATGGGATCGCCGCTCGCCAAACAGGTGGCGACCGAGATCAATCTGAGTCCTGCCACAGTCACCACTATCATCGACCGTCTTGAAGCCAAGGGCTTGGTTATACGTCAGCGCAGCCAAACCGATAAGCGCAAGGTACACCTGTTGCTTAGTGAGTCCGGTGCTGCCTTGCTGGCACAGGCGCCCAAACCGCTGCAGGAGCACTTTATCAAGCGCTATCAGGCGCTGGAGGCCTGGGAGCAGAGCCAGCTCTTGTCGGCCGTGGAGCGGATTGCCACCATGATGGATGCCGAAGAGCTGGATGCCGCCCCCATGCTGCTGGTGGGACAAATTCAGCCGAGCGATGAGCCGGAAGCTGTGACCCCAAAGCAAACCAAGAGCTGAGCTTTCCTCTTTACAAGCGGGTCGCCGTCAGCGACCCCAAGATTGATTTCTGTCTGAACCCCGTTTTCAACCCCTGGTTGCCAATCCCGGCTTTTGTCGGCGATGTCTTGCACTCAATTGGTGAAAGATTGCACAGTCTTGAGTCATTGGTGCAACTCATTTACTTTTGATGCCTTTTGCGAGACGCTCGCCAAGCATCAGGGCGAATTTTCACAAGCTACTGAATTAAAATATTAAATACTTGTCACTTGGCTGACACACCTCTGTCTTATTGCTGTTATTTTGCCCTGGCATGCTATCTGCTCACAGGGAACTTAAGGTGATTGGCGTGGAGTGCTGAGATGGGACTGGAGAAGTTGCTGTATCTGCAAGGGATAGGGGACGGCTTCAGCGACAGCTATGGGCGTTTTTGCCCTACATCGGCCGGCACACGCAAACAGATCCTCAGCGCCATGTGTGGCCCTATACCCGAAGAGGCGAGCGAGCTCTGGATTGAGCGGCGGATCTATCAGCTCGATGCCGAGCCCTGGCAGCAGCTGTTGCCTTCATTTCAGTGGTGCTATCTCGACAGTCTCGGTCTGAGGTTCAGACTCGAGGCGCAGTCTTTGCCATCCAAGGCGATGCAGCTGACGCTGACGAGTGAACTGGGTGAGGAGTTTGTTGTCAGCTTTTCAGCGGCAGACTGCCCGGTGCGCGGCGATTATCGTATCGGTGAGCGCTGCTATCTTGAGCTCGAGCTTAAACTGGACGAGGTTTCCGGCAACTGTGGCATTGCCGCAGGACTTGGCTACCACAGGGTGTCTTTATCTATCATCGAGCCTGATGGCGAGGAGAAGCTGCTTGCTATGGGCACCTTGATGGTGGCGCCAAGGCAGGCCTTTCAAGGCGTACTGCAAAAAAACAGGGCGCGGCAAACCGAGCCTCACCGCAGGCCCTGGGGCGTCAGCGTGCAGTTGTTTTCGCTCTGGCAGGAGGATACTCCCGGCCCAGAGGCAATGGGCGACTTTGGAGCCTTACTGAAGCTGATAACCCAACTGGCCCCCAAGGGGCTGGACTTTATTCTGCTCAACCCCCTGCATGCGCTGGCGCTCACTGAGGATGCCTCCCCAAGTCCCTACAGCCCAATAGACAGACGCCGCCTGCACCCCTTGTATATCTCGCCGCCGCTCTGCGCCGAAGGGATGGCATCAATCCGTGATGCTGAATCTTTTGCCGAGCAAACGGCCTTCAGCCCTTGGCTAGACTATGCCGCTGTCAGCCGTGATAAGTGTGCCCGCCTCAAAGCAATGTGGCTGCGTTTCAACGCTTTGCCCAAGGATGCTCCCAGGCGCCTGGGCTACGAAGGCTTTGTGAGTCGGGAGGGACTGGCGTTGCAGCACTATGCCCGGGAGCAGGCGAGTTTCGCCACCGGAGATTGGCCCACAGATGCCAACTTTTATCTCTATCTGCAGTTTGTTGCCGAAGAGCAGTTGGCCTTGTGTCAATCCCGCGCCATAGAAGCCGGCATGAGTATCGGCCTTATCCGGGATCTGGCTGTCGGCACAGTTGGCAGCGGCACTGAGGTGAGTCAGCATCAGAGTCAGTTTTGCCAAGGTGCCAGCATAGGGGCGCCGCCGGATGCCTTTGCGCCCCAGGGGCAGAACTGGGGGCTGACGCCTCTGGATCCCGTCGGTCTCAAGCAGGCAGATTTTAGTCACTTTATTGAGTTGCTGCGCACCAACATGCGCCACTGTGGTGCCATTCGGATAGATCACGTGATGTCGCTGTTTCGTCTCTGGTGGTGGCCGGCCGGCGCCGAAAACCAGATTGAAACTGCAGTCGAAACTGAGTCTGGCGAGCCTGAAGGCGCCTATGTCTATTACCCCTTCGATACCCTGCTGGCGATTTTATTGCTGGAGAGCCAGCGTGCCCGCTGCCTGGTGATTGGCGAAGACCTTGGGCTGGTGCCAGCGCAAATCGTAGCGCCGCTTAAGCTTGGCGGGCTGTACTCCAATGAGCTGTTCTATTTTTGCCGTGAGCAGCAGGATTTCCCTGACTTTGGTGGATTTCGGCCGCCAAATGACTACAAGCCAAACGCCATCATGATGCTGAGCAACCATGATGTAGCGCCGCTCAAAGTCTGGCTGGAAGAAGAAGATCTCAGGCTCAGGTGGGAAATTGGCCTGCTGGGCGCTGAACAATACGCAAGGGAAAGCGAAGACCGCCGCAGGGATATTCAGGCTCTTGAAGTTTGGCTGTCGCAATTTTATCCCTTTGAAAACAAGTTAAAAGTTTCACTTGAGCCGAACTCTGTCACCTATACCCACAACTTGATCCATAACCTCGCCGTCACAGTCGCCTCGGGGCGCAGTGCGCTTTTCAGCCTGCCGCTGACAGATCTGCTCGGCGATAAGGTGGCGGTCAATATCCCGGGCACCAGCGCTGAGTATCCCAACTGGCGCCGACGTTATTCGTTGGCCGTGGAAAGGCTCAATGATTCCGAGCTGCTGCAAAACCTGCTCAGGGATATCCGCCGGGTGCGCGAGCAAAGTTGCAGCGCTGAACCGGAGCGGCTTCGAGCTCAATCAACAGGAGATGCAGATGAAACAGCAAATCGTCGCCAATGAACCCGCGCCGCACTTTAGTGAGCCAATGCAGGAAAGCCTGGTCCCGGAACTGGACTTTGCCGCTGCCTGCGCCTTGGCCGAAGGGCGCCATGGCGATCCCTTCGCCTGGCTCGGAATGCATCTGGTTGAGCAAAATGGCCGCAGCCGCTTGCTACTGCGCGCCGTGCTGCCCGGCGCCGCCGCCATCGAGGTGCTGGATGCGAAAACCGGCCGTAAGGTGGCCGAGCTTAACCCTGTCGTTGGCGCCGAGCCCCTGTTCAGTGGCTTTATGGGGCGCAGGGTCAAACCCTTCGACTATAGGCTCCGCATCAGCTATCCCCAGGCGGAGCTGGTGCTGGACGACCCTTACCGCTTTGATGCTTCGCTCGATGAACAGGCATGCTTTCTCTTCAATGAAGGCTGTCTGCTGAAAGGCTGGCAGTTGCTCGGTGCCAATTGGCTGGAGTGCCAAGGCGTAAAAGGTGTACGTTTTTGTGTTTGGGCTCCCAATGCCAAAAGCGTGTCTTTGCTGGGGGATTTCAACCATTGGGACAGGCGTCGCCACAGCATGCGCCGCCACCCGGCATCAGGTCTTTGGGAGCTGTTTTTGCCGCAAATCCAGGGCGGTGAGCACTATAAATTTTTGCTGCAAACCCAGGATGGCAGCTGGCTGGAAAAGGCCGACCCCTGCGCCAGACAGATGCAAGGTGCGCCCCACAACGCCTCGATAGTGCCGATGGCGGACAGTGATTGGCAATGGCAGGACAGTGATTGGATGGCCGCCAGGGCGCAAAGAGCCTGGCACCGACAGGCGGTCAGTATCTATGAGCTGCATCTGGGATCCTGGCGGCGTAACGGTGAAGGCGGTTTTCTCAGCTACGCAGAGGTGGCCGAACTCTTGGTGCCTTACCTGCAATCTCACGGCTTTACCCATGTGGAATTTATGCCGTTGAGTGAATACCCCTTCGACGGTTCCTGGGGCTATCAACCCGTGGGGCTGTTTGCTCCCAGTCATAGGTTTGGCGATCCCGAGGGGCTTAAACTGCTGGTGGATGCCTGCCACAGGGCGGGTATCGGTGTGCTGCTCGACTGGGTGGCGGCGCACTTTCCTTCCGACCCCCACGGCCTGGCGCATTTTGATGGCACTTGCCTGTATGAACATGAAGATCCCCGCCGTGGCCGTCATCCCGACTGGGACACCTTGATCTACAACTATGGCCGCAAAGAGGTGCAGAGTTTTCTGCTCAGCAATGCCTGCTATTGGCTGGAGGAGTTTCATTTCGATGGCCTGCGCCTCGATGCCGTGTCCTCCATGCTCTATCTGGATTACAGCCGCGAAGAGGGCCAGTGGCAGGCCAACGAATATGGCGGCCGTGAAAATATGGAAGCGATAGCCTTTTTGCAGCAGCTCAACACGCGTCTCTACCATGAGTACCCGGGGATCATCATGATAGCCGAAGAGTCCACCGCCTGGGATGGCGTCAGCCGGGATGTCGCTGCCGGCGGCTTGGGATTCGGCTTCAAATGGAATATGGGCTGGATGCACGACACCTTGGATTATCTCACCAAGGAGCCGGTACATCGCAGCTATCACCATGGGCAACTGACTTTTTCCCTCATCTATGCCTATACCGAGCAGTTTATTTTGTCGCTGAGTCACGATGAAGTGGTGCATGGCAAGCGCGCCTTGTTGGAGAAGATCCCCGGCGATGACTGGCAGAAGTTTGCCACGCTGCGGGCTTTTTACGGTTTTATGTGGGCTCATCCGGGGAAAAAGCTGCTGTTTATGGGCGGCGAGTTTGGCCAGCGGCGCGAATGGCAACATGACTTCAGCCTCGACTGGCATCTGCTGCAGTATCCGTCTCATCAGGGGCTCAGCGATTGGGTGCGGGATCTTAACCTCTGTTACCGCCGGCAGCCGTCATTGTGGCAGTGTGACGGCGAGCCGCAAGGGTTTCGCTGGCTCGACTGCAACGACAGTCAGCACAGCCTGCTGGCGTTTACGCGTATCGATTCCGACGGCAACATGGTGCTGGTTATCTGTAACTTTACCCCTTGTGTCAGGGAAGGCTATCGACTGGGATTGCCAGAGCCCGGACGTTACCGCGAGCTGCTCAACAGCGACAGCGCATTCTACGGCGGCAGTAATCAAGGCAACGCCGGAGGCATGGAAGCCGAGGAGATCCCCTGGCAGGGCATGCCATATAGCGCGCTGATCCGGGTGCCGCCACTGGCGAGCGTCTATTTCGCCTTGGAGCGTGGCTGATGCAGATGCTTGCAGGCAAACCCTGGCCTCTGGGCTCAACTCTGGTACATGAAGCCAATGGCGAGCCGGAAGGGGTGAATTTTGCGCTGTTTTCGGCTCATGCAACCCGGGTAGAGCTGTGCCTGTTTGAATTCAAAAATGGCCAATGGCGTGAGTCGGGCCGTTTCGAGCTTATGCCGTCCTCGCAACAGGTGTTCCATGGTTTGCTGCGGGGGGCCGGTGAAGGGCTTTGCTATGGCTATCGGGTGCAT
Source organism: Shewanella chilikensis (assembly GCF_002836945.1). Taxonomy (GTDB): domain Bacteria; phylum Pseudomonadota; class Gammaproteobacteria; order Enterobacterales; family Shewanellaceae; genus Shewanella; species Shewanella chilikensis. The sequence goes on along the minus strand of NZ_NIJM01000016.1, from coordinate 64,153 downwards.
GGCCCTTATCAGCCTCAGGAAGGGCACAGATTCAATCCGGCCAAGCTGCTGCTGGACCCTTACGCCAGAGCCTTTTGTGGTCGCTGGCAGTATGGGCCCTGGCAACTTGGCTATGCCAGAGTCGATGAGCAGGGCCGGCCATTGGCCGCTGTGTGCCATCCGGGGGATGCTGAACCCCCAGTACCAGGGGCCCCGAAGCGGGAGTCCGGCAGTGCCGGTATAGGGGATGACTTATGGGCCGATCCCTGTGACAACGCCTGGGCCATGCCCAAATGCCAAGTGGTAGCCGATACCCGCTTTACCGGTAAGCGCTTACCGGGCGGCCAATGGCGTAATGAAGTGATCTACGAGATGCACCTCAAGGGCTTCACCGCCGCCATGGCAGGGATCCCCCCTGAGCTTCGCGGCACCTTTGCCGGTTTGGCGCACCCGGTGACGATAGCTTATCTCAAGTCGCTCGGGATCACCTGTGTCGAACTGCTGCCGGTGCACGCCTTTCTGTCCGAGCCTTTCCTGCTGGAGAGTGGTCGCAGTAACTACTGGGGTTATAACAGCATAGGTTTCTTCGCTCCCCATGGGGCATATTCGGCCTCTGACGATGCCATTGGCGAATTCAAGCAGATGGTCTCTGCCCTGCATGATGCCGGTATCAAACTCGTGCTGGATGTGGTCTTCAACCACAGCGCCGAGGGTAACCGCCAGGGGCCGACCGTCAGTTTTCGCGGCTTGGATAACGTCAGCTACTACCGTTTGCATCCGGCAGATAAGCGTTTTTATATCAATGACTCTGGCTGTGGCAACTGCCTGGATATCAGTCATCCAAGAGTCGTACAGCTGCTGATGGACTCGCTGCGTTACTGGGTCGATATCATGGGGGTGGATGGCTTTCGTTTCGATCTGGCTACCAGCCTTGGCCGTGAGATGCAGGGATTCAGCAATCGCGCCGGATTGTTCGATGCCTTGCTGCAAGACCCTGAACTGCAGCAATGTGTGCTGATAGCCGAGCCCTGGGACATAGGCCCGGGCGGTTATCAGTTGGGGCAATTTCCCAATCGTTTTGCCGAATGGAACGACAGATATCGCGATACTCTGCGGCGTTTCTGGCGTGGTGATGCCGGGCTCTTGCCCGAGCTTGCCAGGCGCCTTTCCGGCTCCGGCGATCTGTTTGAACACTCGGGGCGCGGCCCGCAAAGTTCAATCAACTTTATCTGCAGCCATGATGGTTTCACCCTGAGGGATCTGGTGAGCTATCGCGAGCGGCACAATCAGGCCAACGGCGAAAACAACCGCGATGGTCACCATGAAAACTTCAGTGCCAACCATGGCGTGGAAGGCGAGAGCAAAGATGCCGCCATACTGGCCTTGAGGGCGCGTCAGAGCCGTAATCTGCTGGCGAGTTTACTGCTCTCCCAGGGCTCGCCCATGTTACTGGCCGGCGATGAGTTCGGTAACTCCCAGAGCGGTAACAACAACGCCTATTGTCAGGACAACCCATTGGGCTGGCTCGATTGGCACAGGGAAGATACCGCGCTTGGCGCCTTTGTTCGCCGGCTTATCCATATCCGCCGGGATTGCGGCTTTTATGACAGCGATGACTATGTTCACACCGATGCCCTCCAGGCTCCCAGAGCCCTGGCTTGGTTTGCTGCCTCCGGCGAGGCCATGACCCCCGGCCATTGGGGCGAAGTCCAGTGCCGCAGCTTGCAGTTGATGCAGAGCCGTCAGCTCAATAGGAGCCTTCAGCGGGCAGAGAGCCTTCAGCTGAATAAGAGCCTTCAGCTGAATAAGAGCCATCAGCTGAGCGAGAGCCATCAGCTCAATAAGAGCCGTCAGTTAGATATTAGCCCTCAAGGAGAAAACAAACTTCAGACCGAAGCTCTGCTGATCCTGCTGCATGCCGGTGACAGCAACAGCCAGTTTTGTCTGCCATCTCCGCCGCCTGGAGCCGGTGAGCAGTGGCAATTGCTGCTTTCCAGCGAAGCCGGACGGGATGAACAGCAATCCTGCTATCCCACAGCTTCATCTTTCGCCGTTGCCGCCTGCAGTTTTCAGCTGCTGGCCGCAGGTGGCCGTTATTTGTCGTCCTCAGCCAAAGGAGCCAGCCATGACTGATACTTCAAGGAATAGAGTCAAGAGCCGCAGTAAGAGCCAATCGACAACAGCATCAAAAGCATCAAAAGCCGCATCGCCAATAGCGCCCGCTAGTCAACAAGCCCCAGGCCATCTGGTGCACCAAGACTGCGAGCCCTGTGATTCACTGCCGGCGGCCTTTGCCAGACAGCTGAGATACGATCTTAACCGCAATGAGCGCAGGCCACAGGAGCTCTATCAGGCGTTGGCCCTGAGTGTCAAAGAGCAGCTGTTGGACGATTGGTGCGCCAGTCGCAGCCAGGACGCTTTGTACCAACGCAAACAGGTGGCTTATTTGTCGCTGGAGTTTTTGATGGGCCGAAGCCTGGGCAACGCCTTGCTCAATCTGGACCTGACCGACGAGTGCCGGGAGATGCTGCAAGGCTATGCGGTAGCGCTTGAAACCCTGCAACAGCAAGAGCATGACGCAGGTCTGGGAAATGGCGGTCTCGGGCGGCTGGCGGCTTGCTTTATGGACAGTTGCGCCAGTCTCGGACTGGCGGTCACTGGCTATGGCATTCGTTATGAGTACGGCATGTTTGCTCAGCAGATAGTCGATGGTTACCAGCAGGAGCAGCCGGACCGCTGGCTCAGGGATGGCAACCCCTGGGAAGTGCGGGCTTCACAGCACAATGTGACAGTGCCTTTCTTCGGTCATGTGCAGAGTCATGTTGACCGCGATGGCCGTCGGCACAGAGCCTGGGTGGATACCCAGGATGTACTGGCGGTTGCCTATGATATGCCGGTGCCGGGTTATCGCAACGGCCGGGTCAACACCCTGAGGCTTTGGAAGGCCGAGGCCACAGATGAGTTTGACCTCGCTGAGTTCAACCAGGGGGATTACACCGAAGCCGTGGCGGCGAAGAATCTGGCCGAGCAGATCACCATGGTGTTGTACCCCAATGACAGCAGTGAAAACGGCAAAGAGTTGCGGCTGCGGCAGCAGTATTTCCTGTCCTCTGCCAGTTTGCAGGATCTGTTGACGACCTGGGTTGCCAACAAAGGCCTGGACTTTAGTGAGTTTGCCAAGTTTCATGTGCTGCAGCTCAATGATACCCATCCGGCGATTGCGGTGCCTGAGTTGATGCGCCTGCTTATAGATGAATATCAGCTGGAGTGGCAAGCCGCCTGGGAAATAGTCAGCCATAGCATGGCCTACACCAACCATACCTTGTTGCCGGAGGCGTTGGAGCGCTGGCCGGTGCGTATGTTCGCCCAGATGCTGCCGCGTATTCTGGAGATCATCTATGAAATCAACGCCAGATACCTGGAGTTGGTGGCACATCACTGGCCCGGCGACGTGTCACGTCTGCGGCAGATGTCCATCATAGAAGAGGGGGATGAGCCCCATATCCGTATGGCCTATCTGGCAATAGTGGCCAGCTTTTCGGTCAATGGTGTGGCGGCGCTGCACTCAAGGCTGTTGACCACAGGGCTGTTTCGGGACTTTTACGAACTCTGGCCGCATAAGTTCAACAACCGTACCAATGGTGTGACGCCCAGGCGCTGGCTGGCTCACTGTAACCCCCGTTTGGCCGCGCTCATCAGCAGTCGCCTGGGGAAGGATTGGCTGAGCGACCTAAGATGCCTGACTGCCCTCAACGCCTTTACCTCGGACAAGCCATTTATTGCCGCCTGGCGCGAGGTGAAGCAGGCCAATAAACAGGCGCTGGCCGAGCTGGTGGCGCAGCGCTGCCAGGTGAACTTCGACCCCTCCATGATGTTTGATGTGCAGGTTAAGAGGATCCATGAATACAAGCGGCAACTGCTGAATATCATGCATGTGATCCATCTCTATCAGCGGATTGTCAGTGGCGATACCCGGGGGATGCAACCACGCTGCGTGCTTATTGGCGGCAAGGCGGCACCCGGTTATGCCATGGCGAAACTGGTGATCAAACTGGCCAACAATGTGGCTCATATGGTCAATGAGGATCCCAGAGTCAGTCCCTGGTTAAGGTTTGCCTTTTTGCCCGACTATAACGTCAGCGCCATGGAGGTGATCTGCCCGGGTACGGATTTGTCTGAGCAGATATCCACCGCCGGCAAGGAAGCCTCGGGCACAGGCAATATGAAGTTCATGATGAATGGCGCCCTGACCATAGGCACTCTGGATGGTGCCAATATCGAGATGCTCGAAGAGGTAGGTGAAGACAACTTCTTCCTGTTTGGCCTCAATGCCCTGGCGGTGGAGGAACTCAAGGCGCACTACTGCCCGGCGCAATATATAGCGTCTTCGGCGGCGCTCGGCGGCGTAATGACGCTGCTCAAAAGTGGTCATTTTAATCTGCTGGAGCCGGGGATCTTCGACCCCATCATAGCCGCCATTGAGTCGCCCCAAGATCCCTGGATGCTGGCGGCCGACTTTGAAACCTACCGTCTGGCCCAGCTGCAAGCCGCCAAGGCTTATCAGGACCCTCAGCGCTGGACCGCCATGAGTATTCGCAACACCGCGGTCAGTGGCCGCTTCTCCAGCGATGTCACCATAGCCGGTTATCGCGACCATATCTGGGGCGCGCAGTGAGCGCCTTTTTTCTGTTAATTGGGAGCACGCTTTTATGCCGAATCCGAGTCCGCGTTATATCAGTAACCTTACCCGTGAAACCTATGCCCTGATCCTGGCAGGAGGCCGGGGTTCCCGTCTCCATGAGCTGACCGATTGGCGGGCCAAGCCGGCGCTCTATTTCGGCGGCAAGTTCAGGATTATCGACTTTCCGCTGTCCAACTGCATCAACTCGGGGATCCGCCGGGTAGGGGTGGTGACCCAGTACAAGTCTCATTCGCTTATCCGCCACGTGACCCGCGGCTGGGGGCATTTCAAAAAGGAGTTGGGGGAGTCGGTGGAGATATTGCCGGCATCTCAACGTTATTCGGACAACTGGTATCAGGGCACGGCCGATGCTGTGTTTCAGAACATAGACATCATACGTCACGAGTTGCCGCGCTATGTGATGGTGCTTTCGGGCGATCATATTTACCGCATGGATTACGCCGGTCTGCTGGCCGCTCATGCCGAGTCCGGCGCCGATATGACGGTTTCCTGTATGGAGGTGCCGGTGGCCGAAGCGGCCAACGCCTTTGGGGTGATGGAGGTGGACAGCAGCAACCGTATTCTGGGGTTTGAAGAGAAACCGGCCCAACCCAGGCCCTTGCCGGATAACCCCGAATCCTGCCTGGCATCTATGGGTAACTATGTGTTCAACACAGAGTTTCTGTTTGAGCAGCTGAAAAAAGATGCCCAGAATGCCGATTCCAACCGGGATTTCGGTAAGGACATTATTCCGGCCATCATAGAAAAGCACCGGGTTTATGCCTATCCATTTCGCAGCGCCTTTCCCAACGAGCAGGCCTACTGGCGCGATGTAGGAACTCTGGATTCTTTCTGGCAAGCCAATATGGAACTGCTGTCGCCGACGCCGGCACTCAATCTCTATGATGCCAAATGGCCCATCTGGACCTATCAGGAACAACTGCCGCCGGCCAAGTTTGTATTTGACGATGATGACAGGCGCGGCATGGCGCTGGACTCTGTGGTTTCCAGCGGCTGCATTATTTCAGGTGCCACTGTGCGCCACTGTGTTCTCTTCAATGAGGTCAGGGTTTGTTCTTACTCAGAGGTGGAAGACTCAGTGATCCTGCCCGATGTGGTGGTGTTGCGTCATTGCCGCATTCGCAAGGCTATTATCGACCGGGGCTGCATTATCCCCGAGGGGATGGAGATAGGCTTCAACCATGACCACGACAGGGCCAAGGGCTTTCGGGTCTCGGAAAGCGGTGTGGTGCTGGTGACCCGAGATATGTTGGGACTGCCTGTGGGGTACGAATAATGGCGGCGAAAGCAAAACTGCAGGTGTTGATGTTGGCAGCGGAAAACGCTGCCCTGGCCGGCGCCAAAGTCGGCGGTATGGCCGATGTGCTGGCCGAGTTACCTCCGGCGCTGCAAAGCCAAGGCGTGGCGTCGCATATCATAATGCCGGACTATGGTTTTTTGGCCAGGGAGCAGGGGGCCGATTTTCTGTGCGAGTTTGAATTTGCTTTCGGCGCAGGCAACACCCGGGCGCGGCTGTATCGTATCGCCAATCCGGCGGTTCAGCCTGACTCTCAGGGGTTGTGGATCTATCTTCTGGCTCATGAAGGTTTTTGCGGCGTTAAGCGTGAAGTCTACAGCCTGGATGGCCCTGAGCGCCCCTTTGCCACAGATGCAGGCAAGTTTGCCCTCTTCGGCGCTGCTGTTGCGGCGGCGTTGAAACAGGGGTTATTGCCGCTGCCGGACAGGTTTCACCTGCACGACTGGCACTGCGGCGGTTTTGCCATGTTAAGAGCACTGGATCCCGCCTATCGCGGCCTATCAAAAGTGCCCTGCATCCTCAGTATCCACAATCTGGCGATGCAGGGGGTACGGCCGCTTGCCGGCGAGGCATCTTCCCTGGCGGCCTGGTATCCCTGGCTGTTGGCCGAAGGGGGAAATCCCAAGCTGCAATTGGCGCTGGATACCCGCTACCCCGGATGTATCAATCCGCTGCGGGCGGCGATTCAGTTCAGTGATGTTATCCATCTGGTCTCGGCGACTTATGCCAAGGAAGTGCTGTGTCCGTCACAGCCAGAGCTGGGTTTCTTTGGCGGCGAAGGATTGGAGGCTGACCTGCAGGATAAAGCCAAGCTTGGCCAGCTGTTCGGCATTCTCAACGGTTGTGACTATCAAAAAGGATTACCGCTCGCTACCGGCAAACGGCAGCAACTCAAGTTGCAACTGCCCAAAATAGCCACAGAGGCATTATTGAGTAAACTCGGGCGCAGCGATGCAGTGACGCCGGCAGATATGATTGCTCAAATCCGCTTGGGGCAGATATCTGAGTCACCGGGAATGCTGCTGACCTCGGTTGGCAGGCTCACTGAACAGAAGTTGCTCTTGCTGTGTCATCCCTGGCAGGGCAAGACAGTGCTGGAAGAGCTGTTGCTAAGGCTGGCGCAGTTCAGCGACAGCGCCTGTTTTTGGCTGCTCGGCAGCGGCGATGAGCAGATAGCGGCACTCTTTGGTCGCATCGCCGCGAGCAACAGCAATTTTCGCTTTATCAATGGTTATCACCAGGAGCTGGCCGATGCCCTCTATCAATGCGGCGATCTGTTTGTGATGCCCAGTTCTTTTGAGCCTTGCGGTATCAGCCAGATGCTGGCTTTGAGAGCAGGCCAACCCTGTTTGGTGCATGCCACCGGCGGGCTGGCCGATACCATCAGCGACGGTGATAATGGCTTGGTATTCGCAGGAACCGGGCTGGATGAGCAGGCCAAGGCGCTACTCGACGCCCTGTCCCGGGCCTTGGAGCTCTATTCCACTGCCAACTGGAATGTCCTTAGAAAAAGGGCCTCCGCCAGCCGCTTTTCATGGCAAGACAGTGCCCAGCTTTATTTGGAGTTGTTATATAACGCCTAAAGTTTCAGCAGCAATGAATGCTGCGCCGAGGTGAGTGCATAAATTAGTCAGGTTTCCAAAGGTGCTCTGCTACACTAGACCTGTAGATTTCTTCTTTGTTATTCACAGGCTTGGGAATAGATGGAACAGAGCATTTTCCTTCCTTTGGCACAAAATGCCGCTTTTCTGCTGGCGTTGGTATTTATGTATGATGCTATTCCCAGACAACAACAACGGGACTACTTCCTGCTGTGGCGCTTGTTAATAGGCGTCATTATCGGTGGTATCTGTATTGCTTTGATGCTCACTCCCTGGAACTATGAACCGGGAATTTTCTTCGATAGTCGCTCTGTACTTTTAAGTATTTCAGGCCTGTTCTTCGGCGGTTTGCCGACCTTGATAGCATGCAGTATTGCAGCCGCTTTTCGTATTTATCAGGGGGGCGGTGAAGGTGTTTTGATCGGCGTGGGAGTGATTCTCTCCAGTGGTTTGCTTGGCCTGTTGTGGCGCAGGCGACGCAAGCAGTCCCTCGCCGATATCGGCTATTGGGAATTAGCCGGTTTTTCCCTGTTGGTACACCTGTTGATGTTGGCCTGGATGTTGCTGCTGCCCTGGGACACCGCCAAGGGAGTGCTGGCAAGTATCAGTTTGCCTGTGCTGACTTTGTTCCCTCTCACCAATGTGTTGTTGGGGCGCTTGCTGTCGCGGCGGCTGGAATTTGAGCGTGACAACCGCATTCGACTGCAGGATGACTTTCTGTTTCGCTCCCAGTTCAATATTGGCAATATTGGGATTTCGATTACTGCGCTGGATCAGCATTGGCTTAAGATAAACCCCCATATGAGCAAGATGTTGGGTTATACAGAGCAGGAACTGATGCAGTTGACTTGGTCTGAAATGACCCATCCAGATGATCTGCCCGCCGATATGGCGCAATTCAGGCGGATGCTGGATGGTGAAATCGATGAATATGAGATGGAGAAACGTTTTATCACCAAGGCGGGTGATTATGTTTATACCCATATGACAGTGGCCTGCCAGCGCTATCATCAACAGGTGCAGTTGGTGATTGCCGGTTATATCGATATCACCTCGGCCAAGCTGGCTGAGCAGGCGAGTGCCGCCAGTCGCGAACAGTTGGAGCTGGTGCTGCAAAGTGGTCAGCTCGGTTTCTGGGATTGGGATCCCATCAAGGATACCGTAGTGCGCAACAAACGCAGTGCCGAGATCCTTGGTTGTTCGCTTGATAACCTCAATCATAACAAACGACTGTGGCTAGATGGTATCCATCCCAAAGACAGGGCCTGGGTGCTGCGTTCTTTGGATGAGCATCTGGCCGGAAAAACAAAGCAGCACCAGGTGCAATACCGGCTGATCCGCCCGGATGGTGAGTTGCGCTGGGTGCAGGACACCGGCAAGGTGGTCAGCCGTGATGAAAAAGGACGGCCGCTTAGGGTTTGCGGTGTACATGTGGATATTACCGAGCAAAAACAGCAGGAAGCTTCCCTTAAACTGGCTGCATCCGTCTATGAAAACTCCAGTGAGGCGATGAGTGTACTGGATGAAGTCGGCACCATAATAACGGTTAACTCGGCATTCAGCGCTATCACGGGATATCAAGCGGAGGATATTCTTGGCAGCAATATAGACATGCTCAAGTGTGATGATCATGAAGAAGTGTTTTATCGTGAACTAAGTCAGGCGTTCGAGCACAAGGGGCGTTGGCAGGGCGAAATGTGGCTGCGCTGCAGTGATGGCCGCAAGATAATGATCTGGCTCAGCATTAATACCATTCATAGCTCAGGCGATGCGCCGCTGAGAAGAGTGGCGCTGTTTTCCGACATTACCGACAAAAAGCAGAACGAGCGTCTCATCTGGCGTCAGGCCAACTATGATGCCCTTACTGGCCTGCCGAACCGGCGCATGTTCACCGAGCACCTGGGCAATGAAATTCGTAAGGCTGTTCGTCATCAACAAAGATTTGCGCTGCTGTTTCTGGATCTGGATTTTTTCAAGGAAGTTAACGATACCCTGGGCCATGATATGGGCGACCTGTTGCTGGTGGAAACCTCAGAGCGGCTGCAGGCCTGTGTCCGCGAATCCGACGTGGTGGCCAGACTCGGCGGCGATGAGTTCACCCTATTGCTCTCGGATGTGCAGGATCATAACGGAGTTGAGCGGGTAGCCAATCATATTCTCAGCAGTCTGGCCGAGCCTTTCAAGTTGGGCGATGAAACCGCCTTTATCAGCGCCAGTATCGGTATTACCCTGTATCCCGATGATGGACAGACAGTGGAGTTGTTACTTAAACATGCGGATCAGGCCATGTATGCCGCCAAAGATCAGGGCCGTAACCGTTTCAACTATTTCACCGCCTCAATGCAGGAATACGCCAGATACAGGATGCGGCTTATTCAGGATTTGCGTCAGGCATTGGAGCGGTGCGAATTCGAACTCAGGTTCCAACCCATAGTCGAGCTGGGCAGCGGGAAGGTGTTCAAGGCTGAAGCCTTGCTGCGCTGGAATCACAGTGAGCGCGGCAGTGTCTCGCCGGCTGAGTTTATTCCGGTGGCGGAAGACACAGGGCTTATCTTTGAAATCGGTAACTGGGTGTTTGAGCAGGCGGCGCGTCAGAGTGCCGCCTGGCGCAAGGCTTATGGCCGCGAGGTGCAGATCAGTATCAACAAGTCGCCAATCCAGTTTCGCGACGAGGGTAACCGTTTTGCCGAGTGGCTGGAGCTGTTGGCAAGCCTTGAGGTGTCCGGTTCCGGGATCTGTATCGAGATAACTGAGGGATTGTTGCTGGATGCCAAAATGGGGGTCAGTGATAAGCTATTGGCCTATAGGGATGCCGGCATTCAGGTGTCTCTGGATGACTTTGGCACCGGCTATTCCTCCTTGGCTTATCTGAAGCGGTTTGATATCGACTATCTCAAAATAGATCAATCATTTACACGTAATTTGGAAACAGATGAAAGCGATTTGACTCTCTGTGAAGCCATCATAGTAATGGCACACAAGTTGGGGATGAAGGTAATAGCCGAAGGGGTGGAGACAGCCGGTCAGGCCGAGATCTTGACTCGTATAGGCTGTGACTATGCTCAGGGGTATCTGTATTCCCAGCCATTGGACATCGAAGGCTTTGAACAAAAATATCTTGGCAAGCATCAGGTCATAGGGGGCGGAAATGTCAGCTGATTGCTTGCCTTTGCGTTATACTCGCCGGTCTTTTTATGTTTCAGGTGTTGAAGATGCAGTTTTCTGAAACCCAGCTGCCGGGGCCGCTGCTCGAAGCCGTCGCCCAGTGTGGCTATCGTGAGCTGACGGCGGTGCAGCAGCAGGTGTTACCGGCGGCATTGGCCGGGCGGGATATTATGGCCTCGGCCCAGACAGGCACAGGCAAAACCGCGGCCTTTGGCTTGCCGCTGTTGGCCACCTTGATTGATGAGTGGCAGCAACAGGGGCTCACTGAGCCTGAGTATGGCGCCGCGCCGAGAGTGCTTATCCTGACACCAACCCGCGAGCTGGCGCAGCAGGTGGCGACTCAGCTGGGCAAATATGCCGCCCATACGCCATTTCGCATTTTGGCCATTTTCGGCGGCGCCAACTTCAACCCTCAACGCAAGGCGATAGCGGCCGGTATTGAAGTGCTGGTGGCGACGCCGGGGCGGCTGTTCGATCACCTTAGCCAAGAGCATCTCAGGCTGGATCAGGTTAAGGCCCTGGTGCTGGATGAGGCTGACCGCATGTTGGATCTGGGGTTTTTGCCGGATATTGAGCGCCTGGGGCGCTATCTGCCAGCCGGACATCAGACCATGTTGTTTTCGGCGACCTTTCCCGAGGCGGTTAAGCGCCTCGGGCACAAGCTGCTCGATAAGCCAGAATGGTTTGAAGTGGATAAAGAGAGCCGTACTCAGGCACAGATCCAGCAAAAGGTATATCCGGTGGACTATCGCCGTAAAGCCGAGTTGCTGGCTGAGCTTATTGGCCGCAACAACTGGCAACAGGTGTTGGCCTTTGTCAGTACCAAGGAGAGCGCCGAGCAGTTGCAACAAGAGCTGAAACTCGACGGCATCAAGAGCGCCTGTTTTCACGGCGACAAGACTCAGGGGGCCCGTAGCCGCGCTCTGGCGCAGTTCATCGATGGAGAGATTCGGGTATTGGTGGCAACCGATGTCGCGGCCCGAGGCCTGGATATTCCCGCCTTGCCAAGGGTTATCAACCTCGAGCTGCCATCCCAGGCTGATGACTATATTCATCGCATCGGCCGTACCGGCAGAGCCGGGCGCAGCGGCGAAGCCATCTCTTTGGTGAGCCCGGCTGAAGAGCAAAAACTGGCTGAAATAGAAGCCCTGCTCGGTTACAAGCTGCCAAGAGAAGTACTGCCGGGTTACGAGAAGGACGCGCCGCTGCCGGAGCGCTATTTACAGTCTATGGAGAAGCCCCGACCTGCCAAGACTCACAGAGGCCATAAACCCGGCCGCAAGGGTCCGCTTCCCAAAGGCCCAAGACGCAGATAATGCAATCTGCCCTGCTATACTCAATGCGTTGCCTCGGTATGCCGTCAGCAGCGCAACCCGTTAACTCTAGCGTTAAAGGAGATGAGTATGTGGCGAAAATCAGTGATCTTGCTGTGGTTGAGTATGCTTGTGGCTTGCAGCTCCATTCCCAAAGACTGGTCCGGTATGAGTTCAACCGAGATAGCCTCCTGGAAAGAGGCAGGTTTTGATTCCCGAAGCGCCCAGCAGTGGCATGTTGCCGGATTTGACGCCTCAAGCGCAGGCGCCTGGCAGGATGCAGGCTTTAAACTCGATGATGCCAAGGCCTGGAGCAAGCAAAACTTCACCCCGGTTGAGGCCAAGAGTTGGCGCGCCGGTGGCTTTGACTTGGAGGATGCCATGAAAAACCGTGCCAAGGGGCTGACACCGATAGTGGATCACGAACTCAAGCCCTAACCGGTCAGGTTCACAGAAATAGGCGCTATCCGCGCCCATTTTGCATCTGTTTACAATTTCGAGCTAATTCTTTCCCTGCTTGGGTTACACTCTGCTGCCTCAATGCTGTAAGGAATGGAGTCACAGATGATCCTCAAACCCGTTGCCACCAATCTGATCACCGGCTTTCTCGGCTCAGGCAAAACCACCTTTATTAAAGCGCTGCTGGCCAATAAGCCTGCGGGCGAGACTTGGGCGGTATTGGTCAATGAGTTCGGTGAAATAGGAATAGATGCCGGTCTGATGGGCCAGAGTGACTCCGGCGTTGTCATACGAGAAGTGCCCGGCGGCTGTTTGTGCTGCGCCGCCGGGGTGCCGACTCAAGTGGCGGTGACTCAACTGCTGGCCCGGGCCAAACCCGACAGGTTGCTGATAGAGCCAACAGGCCTTGGCCATCCCAAAGAGATTTTGAAAACCCTAAGCTCGAAACAGTTTGCCGAAGTGCTCAGCCTCAAGGCCAGTATCTGTCTGTTTGACCCGCGCAAACTCAGTGACAAGCGCTACAGCGAACATGAGAACTTTCTCTCCCAGCTGCAGATAGCCGATATCCTGCTGGCCGGCAAGCAGGACCTCTGGCAACAGCAAGAGCCAATGATTCCGTCTGGGGATGAGTTGCAAAATGATCTGGGGGGAGATCTGCTAAGAGAACAAATAGCCGCCTTTATTGCCGCTCAGCAACTGCAAGGGGAGCTGTTCTACTGGTCCAAAGAGCAGAAGCTCAATGATGAATTGTTGCGGGCGCTGGCTCGGCCGGCAAAGGCCAATTTGAACGCTAAAGCCACTCCCTTAGGCGCCGGGCTGCTGCGGCAAAATGCCGGTGTGTTTGCCATCAAGCCAGTCGGCGTCGAGCCGCAGAGCCCGGAAACGCCTGAGTGGGACGTTCGCGGCATAGTGTTCAAGAGTAACAAAGGCGAGGGCTGTTACAGCTATGGCTGGATCTTTGCTCCGGATTGGCTGTTCGATCTCGAGCGCCTCTATCGCTGGGTCAAGGCACTCGATGTGGTGCGGCTAAAAGCTGTGATGATCACCAAAGACGGCATAGCGGCGCTCAATATGCTCGATGGTGAATTGAGCGTTGAAGAGCTTGATGATGCCATGGACTCCAGGCTGGAGATCATCAGTCGCGCCCCTTTGCAACCTGAATCTTTGGAGCAGCAACTGCTCGCCATCAAAGTCGCCGAATAACGCCCTATTCAAGGTAGTGGCATCCAGGCTGATAACTCGGGTACAATCCGCCATCCACTTTTTCCGAGGTGATTGATTTCGGAGTGCCAATTTGAATGGAGGCCGAGCTGGCGCCTTCTAATATGGCCTCTGATATAGAACTTATGGTTTAACACCTTTGATGTTGAGAAAGCGTCATGACCCCAAACAGCGTCCCCCAGACTGAGCAGGATCTCGCCTTACTGCAGCAACCTGTCAGTAAACTCTTTTGGCGTTACACAGTCCCCACTGTGATGTCCATGTTGGTGACCGGAATTTACGTCACCATAGACGGGATGTTTATCGGCCACTACCTGGGGGAAACGGGTCTGGCGGGTATTATGCTGGCTTACCCTGTGGGCGCCATTCTCTATGCGCTCGGTGCGCTTTTGGGCATGGGCGGCGCCGCGCTTATCTCCATCAATCTTGGCCGCGGTGATGTCGCCAGGGCCAGAAAAATTCTCGGCAATACCTTCAGTCTTTGCCTGTTGAGTGCGCTGGTGGTGTCGCTTGCCGGTACCATGTTGACCGACGATATTCTGCGCTGGCTGAAAGCCGAAGGTGAGGTCTATGAAGGCGCCTACCAATACCTGTTCTGGTACTTTGCCTTGGGCATTTTCCCCATCCTCTCCATGGCCTTCTCGGCGCTTTTGCGTAATGACGGTCGCCCCAGTTTCGTCACCTGGATCCTGGTATTTGGGGGCGTGCTCAATACCCTGCTGGATTGGCTGTTTATTGTGGTCTTTCCTTTTGGACTGACCGGTGCCGCCATTGCTACCATGTTGTCCCAGGCGGTCACCGGCGGCCTGTGTCTGCAACATTTCTTTGGCAAGCGCACCCGGCTTAATATCGACTGGCAGCAGATGAAACTGAGCCTGGAGCTGGTTTGGGAAATCGTCAAGCTGGGGATGCCCAGTTTCCTGATGAATCTCTACCTGTCGATTGTATTGACCATGCATAACATGGCGCTGCTCTGGACCGGCACTTCGCTGCATGTGGCCGCCTATGGCGTGGTGAGCTATACCGAAGCCCTGTTTTACTTTGTGTTTGAAGGCATAGCCCTCGGCACACAACCGATTCTCAGCTTCAATGCCGGTGCCGGTCGATATGACAGGGTCAAGCAGACCGCCAAAATGGCGTTTTCCGTCACCTTAATCTGCGCCTTGCTGGGATTAGTGCTTATCTACAGCCGCCCGGAATGGATAGTGTATCTGTTTGCCGGTGACAACCCGACCCTGGCCCCGGTTGCCATTGAGGGCATGTATCTCTATTTCTGGGGCTTGCCGATGGAAGGCTTGATTTTGGTGGGAGCCAGTTTCTTCCAGGCCATCAATCGTCCGGCAGAGGCCTCGATACTCACGGGCAGTAAGTTGCTGCTGATAGGCCTGTTCCTCTGGGGGTTTGCCTGGGCCTTTGGCGTGCCGGGCGTGTGGATCTCCTTGGCGTCCTGCAGCAGCCTATTGTGCCTGTGGATGTTCTACAACTTAAAACGCACCAAGGTGGCATTACACCAGCCTTGAGCGACAGGAAATGATGGCAAATATTTACCTGCATCAGTGATATATAAAGAAATATTAATTTAGAACTCGGGTTATTTTTGAGCGGGATCATGTTATAAAAGACTATCTTGCATTAGTTCATACTCTTGGGGGAATTTGTGACCAGTAAGCGGATTTTGATTGTGGGCGGCGGCGCCGGAGGATTGGCGCTGGCATCCAAGCTGGGACGCAAATTGGGCCTGAAGAAAGAGGCTGAAATAACCCTGATAGATAAGAGTCCGGTACATATCTGGAAGCCCAAACTGCACGAAGTGGCCGTTGGGGTGATAGATCAATCGGTAGAAGGCTTGCTGTATCGCGACCATGGCCTGAAAAATGGCTATCGCTTTCTACGCGGTGAAATGCTGCAATGCGATCCCGAGGCCAAGACCATCACCTTGGCCGGAGTCAGTAATGATGACGGCGAGCAGATTATCGCCGAGCGTGAGTTACCCTATGATTATCTGGTAGTTGCCATCGGCGGAGTGGCCAACAGCTTCAACACCCCGGGTGCCAAAGAGCACTGTATCTTCCTCGACAGCCTCGATAGCGCCAATCAATTTCACCACAAGTTACTGGACAACCTGTTGCTGCTGGATGAAACCAGCGAAAAACTCAGTATCGGCATAGTGGGCGCCGGCGCGACCGGAGTTGAGCTGGCCGCCGAGTTGCATCATGTGCTGGACTCGGTCAAAGAATACGGTTACCTCAATGTCGATAAGCATCATCTGGAAATTCACCTGATTGAGGCGGCGCCCAAGATATTGCCGGCGTTGCCGGACAAGGTGAGCTCCAGGGCCCAGTCTGTACTGGATCATATCGGAGTTCGCTTGCATATCGGGGTGCAGGTCAAAGAGGTGACCAAGCAGGGATTTGTGACTCAGGAAGATGTGCTGATCCCCGCCGGACTCAAAGTATGGGCGGCCGGCGTCAAGGGGCCGGATGTACTGCAACAGTTTGATAAGTTGCCGGTCAATAACCGTAACCTTATCGAGGTCGATGCCTGTATGCGGGTTAAGGGTCACAAGGATATCTACGCCTTGGGCGACTGCGCCTTTTTGGTGCAGGACAACGGTAAGCCTGTGCCTCCCCGGGCCCAAGCCGCATCGCAGATGGCGGAAACTCTGTATAAAAATATTCTCAACCGTTTGAAGGGCAAGGCAGAAAATCCTTTTGTTTATCGCGACTATGGTTCATTGGTGTCACTGAGCCGTTTCTCGGCGGTGGGCAATCTGATGGGCAACCTGAGATCCGGCTCCCTGTTTATTGAGGGTTACGTGGCGCGGATGATGTACATGTCTCTGTATCAACGCCATCTGGCGAGTTTGTATGGTTGGTTTTCGGCGTTGGTGTATCGTCTGGCGCAGCGGCTGCTGAAGTGGCACAGGCCCAAACTCAAGTTGCACTGATAAAGTGTTTTGAATCTTATCGCAAAGGCGCTCAGTAGAGCGCCTTTTTAGTGGCTGGAATTTCAGCTTGCTTGCACCCTGGCGCTCGAGTCTCTGATAACCGGCTCTGGGGTAAAGATTTCGCTGCGAACGCTCTGCTCACGGCGATTGGCGATCAACAGCTCGGTAGCTATCTGGGCAATCTTGCCGTTGGGCTGATGCACTGTGGTCAACTTGGGCCAGGTTTGGCGTGAGAAGGGACTGTCCTCAAAGCCGACAATCGAGAGCTCGGTGGGAATATCCATCCCTTCCAACCTGGCGGCAAACAGGGCTCCGGCGGCGATTTCGTCGTTACAGGCCACTATGGCGCTGGGCCGATTCGCCCCTTTGAGCAGCTTCTTGGCACCCTCAACTCCGGATTCAAATGAGTATTCTCCCTCGACAATCAGATCGGAAGACTCGTCCAGGCCGTTATCTCTCAAGGCCTGACGATAACCTTCCAGGCGCTCCTTGGTGGATTGGTGCTGATAGTCGCCGCTGAGAAAAGCGATTTGCCTATGCCCGAGATCAATAAGATGTTGGGTGATGGCCACGGCGCCGGATCTGTCGTTAACCAATACCGCCAGCCCGCTATCGGCCTTTACTCTGTCACCTGCCATGATGCGAACATAGTTGGCGCCTATGGCATCCAGGGCTGAGAGTACCTTGGGATCTTCCGATAGCGGCGGCGTCAGTACCAGCCCGGCCAGGCGAGCATGTTTCACCATGGTGGTCAGTTGTTCACAAATACCCTCGGCCTTGGCATCACAGGGATGGATCAACAGCTCATAGCCCTTGTCCCGACAGGCGGAGAGAATACCGTTTTGCATATCGATAATGTAATAGGCATTGGGGTTGTCATAGACGAAGCCTATGACATAGGAACTGGTGGCAGCCAAGTTGCGGGCTGCTAAATTAGGTTGGTAATTCAACTCTTTGATTGCAGCATTGACCTTGTCGATAGTGGCCTGTTTAACCGAAGGCTCATTATTGGTGACCCGGGATACTGTCTTGATGGAAACGCCGGCATATTTAGCCACGTCATTGATGGTTACTTTCATTCAACTTAGTCCGAGATATCAGGCGAATACTCACAGCCAGCAGGGGCCGGAAGCGGCATGGCCGCTGTCGAGCATCTTATACTGCTGACTTTTAACCAGTTTGGCAACGCAGAATTTAGCCATGATTTAGTCTAGGACTAAATTTGTTTCCCGCTACTGTTGCCATGCTTGGTTGTATAAAACTCTGCTTGAATAGTTTTTAACCAGTTTAAAAATCTGTTTTACCCCATTAATACAGTAATATGACAGTTTTTGTTTGCTTGGCAGTTATTTTGTTGTGGTAAGGCTGTTAATTATTGTGTAATGTTTGTTCCTGGACATGACAGCGTTGTCATTCTCTTGGAGAGAATGGTTATGGCGACAAAAAAGATAATAAAGTGATGGAAGGGAAACGAGATGAAAACATCTACCTTTAAGAAAACTGCCCTCGCTGCAAATATCGCTATCCTGCTTGGGGGAGCGGTATCTGTTGGCGCGCTGGCTGCCGAGGCAGCAGATAACAACAGCAACGAAACTGCCAATATAGAAAAAATAGAAGTTCGCGGCATGCGTGCCTCGATGAAGGCTTCGGTCAATACCAAGCGTTTTTCTGATGCCGTGGTCGATGCGGTAACTTCAGAAGATATAGGTAAATTCCCCGACAGTGATGTGGGTGAGTCTCTGGGACGTATTCCCGGGGTCGCCGTTAACCGCCAGTTCGGTCAGGGGCAACAGGTTTCTATCCGCGGTGCCTCGGCGCAGCTGACCAGTACCCAGCTTAATGGCCATTCGGTAGCTTCTACCGGTTGGTTCGATCAGCAGGCCATCGACCGCAGTTTCAACTACACCTTGCTGCCGCCAGAGATGGTGGGCTCGATTGAAGTCTACAAATCTTCCCAGGCCGATATTGCCGAAGGTGGCATAGGCGGTACTGTCATCATCAACACCCGCAAACCGCTGGATTTGGATGCCAACTCGGTTTTCCTGAGCGCCAAAGGGGACTATGGCAGCGTCTCGGAAGAGATAGATCCTGAAGCCTCCGGCCTCTACAGCTGGAAAAATGAAGATGAAAACTTCGGTGTGTTGCTGGCCGGTTCCTGGAGCCAAACAGACTATCAGCGCAATGGCATCGAAACCCTGCTTGGCTGGGGGGAGATAGTGCCAACCACTTTCCAACAGGATCGTGAGCGCACCGCAATCAACCTGGTGTTGCAGTATCGTCCTACCGACAGATTGGAACTGGGGCTCAACTACATGAATCTGGAGCTGGACGCCAACAACGCCAACACCTCCATCTTCCTGTTCCCCACACAGCGAGGCGACTACACCTGTGAACAGGTTAATGCCGCTGGTGTCTGTACCAAGATAAACCACAGCGATCAAGGCGGTTTTGCCTGGGCACAAACCTGGGCCCGTAAGGCGAGCATGAGCTCGGATACAGTGGATTTCAACTTCAACTATGAAGCGGATAACTTCACTGTTGAAGGCCGTATAGGTCGCACCGAAGCCGAGGGTGGTACCGACTTGACTGCCAACTATGGCAACTCAATTGGTGTCCCGGCTGACTTTGCCGGTATCTATGACGCCACCGGCGATAAGATCAATATCGACATCGCCAACAAGTATTTTGAGGCCGGCGACTTTAACGACCCATTGGCCACTGCAGGCTGGGCGCTGAAGAAGCAGCCCAACACGGATGAAGAAACCTTCGCTCAGTTGGACTTCAACTTCCCGGTAGCCTGGGGCGCTATCAGTGCCATCAAGACAGGTGTGAGCTATGCCGATCATGAAGTCACCCAGATGACAGATAAGGCGATAGTCAATGATGCCAAGGTTCTGACCAAAGATGCTTCTGCCTACTACAATGGCACCATGTCATCCGGCGCCGGTTTCACTCTGCCTGAACCGATATTTGATGCCATGATTGCCGATGCCTATGCCGCCATCGATGGCTTTACTATCGACAAATCCGGTTATGGCACCATCCAGGAGGAGAACCTGGCCCTGTACGCCATGGCTACTTTTGCCGGGGAAGGATTTCGCGGTAACTTCGGTTTCCGTTATATCTCGACCGACATCGAGTCTGACTATTACGCGCTTAATAAACAGGGGCAGTTTGCCGATGATCTGAGCACGGACAAGTCCAGCTATAACGACGTACTGCCGAGCGTTAACATCGCCTTCGACTTGAGCGAGGATGTGATACTGCGCGCCTCAGCTGCTCAGGTGATCTCTCGTCCCAACTACGCCGAGCTGTTTGCCACCTCGACCCTGCCGGGTTACAACGATGGCACACCTTACAATGAAAAGCTGGTGCGTGGCAGTGTGGCGTTGGATCCATTCAAGGCGACTCAGGCCGACCTGAGTCTGGAGTGGTACTTCAGTGATTCTGGCCTGTTTGCCGCTACTTACTTTATCAAGGATGTCAGCTCCTTTGTCACCACTAAACAGAAGCTGAATCAGCAGATAGGGATTGAAGATCCCAACCTGGTAACCGAAGGTAAAAGTTCTTGTGGCGTAGGTATTTATGACTGCTGGACAGTGAGTGAGAAGTACAATGCCGACGGCGGCAGCATAGATGGTATCGAGCTGCAGCTGCAGGACTCCTTCGACAATGGTTTGGGTTACTCAGTGAACTATACTTTTGCCGATGCATCCTCTCCGGCAGAAAACTATCCGGATCGTGTGGGCGTGTTCTCTGATTCATCCAAGCATACCGTCAACCTGGTAGGTTACTATGAGATGGACGACTTTAGCGCTCGTCTGGCCTATAACTGGCGCTCTGAGTATATGATGCGCGAGCTGCCTGGCTTTTACGGTAACCGTCAGCACGAGTCTTACGGGACCTTGGACCTCAGTGCCAGCTACTCGGTAACCGACTATTTGGATATCACCTTTGAAGCGGTCAACATCACCGAAGAAGACAGCATACAGACGGGTGTTTCCCCAATTAGTGCAGAGGATGTGATCAAGGAATTCAAGGCTGATTACCCAGTGTGGAGCTTTGAAGGCGAAGCCAGATATAAAGTGGGCGTAGCCCTGCGCTTCTAAGCACAAGCCTTTATTTTCAATACCAAAGCCGACCCCAGGGTCGGCTTTTTATTCTGGGTTATTGTTCGAGGTGTTCACAGTGTCATTTACGTCGTCAGGATGAGCTATCTCTGAGGGTAGAGGAATGACTGATTTGGCTAATGATATTGACGATGCATTAGCTTCTGGAGGTAAACCGAACAAAGTTACTTGGATAGCTTTGTGCAAGTTGTTCAATGATGGGGAGTTATTGTCACCTAGGAGGTGTTGCGTTAATCTCAAACCATTAATTGGCCTAAATTGTCTTTGATAATTGGTGGCTGAAGCATAAGTAAGCGTTTGCTATGAGCGCTGTGACTCATTACCCAGGCACTCGAGGTCCCTGCTCAGCGGGAGGAGAATAATAACAAAACCAAGGAGAGTATTATGAAGTCGGCTGTTGAGCAGTTGTCCACCTATAAGAGTGTGCATCTGAACCCCACCAATATCAAAAGCCATTTTATTGGTATCCCATTGATAATCTGGTCAGTATTTTTAATGCTGTCGCTATGGCGTCTGCCTTTTGTTGAAGGTACGTTCAGCATAGCCATGCTGCTGGCTGTCGGGGTCATGGTCTATTACATTAAGCTGCATTGGCGTTTGGCGCTGGGACTGGCGCTGTTTATCCTGCCAGTGATTCTGACAACTGAATGGCTCTATAACCTGGGCTATGCCAGTATCTGGTTGGGAATAACCGTTTTTGTTATAGGTTGGATATTCCAGTTTATCGGTCACAAGTATGAAAAGGCCAAACCGGCCTTTATCGATGATCTCAACCAACTGCTTATTGGCCCGTTTTTCCTGATGGCCGAAGTATTTTTTATGCTGGGACTGGAAGAGGAGTTGGATAACACTATTACCGCGATTGCTCGAGATAAACGCCGGGCATTGGAAGCCGCCAAAAGGGCAGCCAAAACTGCCCAATGACTTAGTTCAAAGCAAGTTGAGTGTCAGGATGGGCGATAAAATTGTGGCATGATCCGTACTGTTTTGATCATGTTGTCGGCCACTTCTACCACTTCCATCGGGTAACCTGCGAGCCGCAGGCTGGTGTTGGCCTGGGGGATCTCCTCCAGATATTCCAGGATCAAACCATTGAGGGTCTTGGGGCCGTCGGTGGGAAAGTCCCACTCCATCTCTTTGTTGAGGTCGCGGATATTGATGGTGGCATCGATCAGGAAGCTGCCATCCTGCTGCGGGGTAATATCTTCGCTGGGAGTGGTGATCATGGAAGTGGTAAAGTCGCCGACGATTTCTTCAAGAATATCCTCCAGCGTCACCAAACCTTGAATATCACCGTATTCATCCACCACCAGGCCGATGCGTTCCTTATTGTGCTGGAAGTTGGCCAATTGCACGTTGAGCGGCGTGCCTTCGGGAATAAAGTACAGCTCTTTTACAGCCCTCAGCAGGGAAGATTTACTGAACTGTTCCTTGGATTGCAGTCTTAACGCATCACGCAGATGCACAAAACCCACGGCATCATCTATGTTGTCACGATACAAGAGTACCCGGGTATGCGGGCTCTGAATAACCTGTTTGTTAATGCTCTTGAAGTCATCATTGACATTAATGGCGTAGAGTTCGGAGCGGGGCACCATGATGTCTTCCACAGTGACCTTTTCCAGATCCAGAATTGACAACAACATCTCCTGGTGGCGCCTTGGGATAAGGGCTCCTGCTTCATGAACAACAGTGCGGAGTTCCTCCTGGCTCAGGGCATCATCGGCACGTATGGTGCGGATCCCCATTAGTCTGAGTATGAAAGACGTGATGATGTTGACGCTTTTGACCAGAGGCAAAAACAGCCATAACAACCACTTGAGTATCAGGCTTGATGGGAAGGCGATGCGTTCTGGATGCAGTGCAGCCACAGTCTTGGGCGTCACTTCGGCAAACACTAATACCACGAGTGTCAGTACCCCGGTGGCGATGGCTAATCCCAAGTCGCCCCAGAGTCGGATACCCAGAATCGTGGCGATTGAGGAGGCGAGAATATTAACCAGGTTATTGCCTATGAGGATCAGGCCTATGAGTTTGTCGGGACGGTCGAGTAGTTTGATGGCGCGTTTGGCACCTTTGTGGCCATTATTGGCCAGATGACGCAACCGGTAGCGGTTTAGGGTCATCATGGCGGTTTCCGAACCGGAAAAATACGCCGAAATCAGGATTAACAGCAGGAGAATTATCAGGAGTATGCCGGTCGATATATCGTCCAAAAAGGGGCCCCGTCAGGAATAGCGAAAGTTAGTAAATACTGGCAATTGGATGGAGTGTCAAGTCAGGCAAAGGTCTAGCCTTGCCCGACTTAATTCAGATTAACTCAGGATAAGTTCTTTGACGATGCGGGCGCCAAAGTAAGCCAGGGAGAGCAGGCTGGCACCGGTCAGACTGTAGATTACTGCCGTGCGGATACGACAACCCAGAGTATATTGCTGCCACAGCATAGCGATATAGACGAACCAAGCCAGAATGGAAAGTACCGCCTTGTGGCCCTTGCCATCGGCAAACATGTCATCAAGGAAAATAAAGCCGGTGGCCAGTGACAGACTCAGCAGAATCACCCCTATGATGATCAGATGATACAGCTGCTTTTCGACCGTCATCAGTGGCGGAAGCGCGGGGTTCAAAATCAGTTGCTTTTTCTTTAACTTATTTTGGATTACCGCCAGTTGTATGGCGTAAAGCGCTGCTATCATCAAGGCACTGTAGGCCATTAGCGACAACACCACATGGACCAATACTTCTGGGTGCAGTTCAAAATGAGTGATGTACTTAGGTGGCAGTAGCCATAGCAGGGATACGGATATCACAGAGCAGGCGTACACCACAGGTACCAGCACTATGACCTTGATACGGGAAAGTACCAAGGTAAAGGCCAGGGCGATAATCCAGTTCACCATAGATATTACATTGGTCAGACTGAAATTCTGGCCATCGACAGTAAAGATCGCCTGGTACAAGGCTGCAGCGTGCAGAATCACACCCAAAGCGGCAAAACCGGCAACGGCGCGGCGATTGGGCCCCTCGGCGTGAAACAAGCGGCTTGTCACTAATATCAGCGCTATGCTGTAGAAAAACATCGCGGCAGCAGAGAGAATGACCATCTGGGATTAACCTATCCTTATGTGTAATTGGCCTCTGTGGGCAGCTTTAGAAAACTTGCTGGTATTAGAATAACATGAGCCACTGGTAATTGGGCAGTGACCTAGACGACAAAATTACTCAGTGCCCGGTAGATTAGTGCGTAATAAAGGGTAATTGGTTCCCGTCAAAAACATTCATTTGTACCTTGATAAGCGTCTATTTAACCTCATGTTGAGAACAGGGCTGCATTAATACCCCGGCTATAGTTATAATATGCCCCATCATTTTACATTCATAAACGGTATAGAACTGGACGATGTTTGAGAATCTCACCGACAGATTGTCCCGCACCCTGAAAAATATCAGTGGTCGGGGTCGCTTGACTGAAGAGAACGTGAAGGACACCCTGCGCGAAGTTCGTATGGCACTGCTAGAGGCCGATGTGGCTCTGCCTGTGGTGCGGGAATTTGTCAGCAGCGTCAAAGAGCGTGCCGTTGGCCAGGAAGTGGCCAAGAGCCTGACCCCTGGGCAGGTATTTGTCAAAATCGTTCAGAGTGAACTGGAAAAAGCCATGGGGGAAGCCAACGAGGCTCTCAACCTGGCTGCTCAGCCACCAGCTGTATTGATGATGGCAGGACTGCAGGGTGCGGGTAAAACTACCAGTGTTGCCAAGCTGGGTAAGTTCCTGCGTACCAGACAGAAGAAGTCTGTACTTGTGGTCAGTGCCGACGTATACCGTCCGGCGGCGATTAAGCAGCTGGAAACCCTGGCCAATGAAGTCGAAGTCGAATTTTTCCCATCGGACGTCAGCCAAAAGCCGGTGGATATCGCCAATGCCGCCATCGCTTACGCCAAGCGTAAGTTTATCGATGTAGTGATTCTGGATACCGCCGGTCGTCTGCATGTGGACGAGGCGATGATGGATGAAATCAAGGCACTGCACGCCGCGGTCAAGCCGGTTGAAACTCTATTTGTGGTTGACGCCATGACAGGTCAGGATGCGGCCAATACCGCTAAGGCCTTTAATGAAGCGCTGCCGCTGACCGGGGTGATCCTCACCAAGGTGGATGGTGATGCCAGAGGCGGTGCAGCCCTGTCCATTCGCCATATCACAGGTAAACCGATTAAGTTCCTGGGGGTGGGTGAAAAAACAGATGCGCTCGAGCCTTTCCACCCAGACAGGGTAGCTTCCCGTATTCTGGGGATGGGCGACGTATTGTCGCTCATCGAAGAAGTTGAACGCGGTGTTGATAAGGAAAAAGCCCTTAAGCTGGCCTCTAAAGTGAAGTCCGGCGGCAGCTTTGACCTTGAAGACTTCCGTGAGCAGCTGCAGCAGATGAAGAATATGGGCGGCATGATGGGGATGCTGGAAAAACTACCCGGTGTTGGTCAACTGCCTCCCGATGCTTTGGCTCAGGTGCAAAACGGTAAGCTCACAGGCCAAATGGAGGCTATTATTAACTCCATGACGCCAAATGAACGTAAGCGTCCGGATATGATCAAGGGCTCACGAAAACGCCGCATCGCTGCCGGTTCCGGTACTCAAATTCAAGATGTAAACCGTTTGCTGAAGCAGTTTACCCAGATGCAGAAAATGATGAAGAAAATGTCCGCCAAAGGCGGCATGCATAAGATGATGCGCGGCCTGGGCGGCATGTTGCCCCCGGGAATGAAGTTCCCCGGTCGCTGATACAAAATGACCTTACTTGATGTTCTTAGCTATTGTCCCGCTTGGGATAAGCTGTGAATGGGCGTTGTAAAATTAGCCGGGATCGGTTGCAATCGCCCGAAAGTCAGGTAAAATCTTCCGGCTTTCTATCTGGGACTCTTCGCGAACACGGGGTTCCAGTTTTTATTTTTGCTGAAAAGCAAATCATTAGAGGATAAAGAACGCATGGTTACCATTCGTTTAGCTCGTGGTGGCGCGAAAAAGCGTCCATTTTACAACATCGTTGTTGCTGATAGCCGCAATGCCCGTGACGGTCGTTTCATTGAGCGTGTAGGTTTCTTCAACCCTCTGGCCAAAGGCCAGGAAGAAACTCTGCGCCTGGATCTGGACCGTGTTGAGCACTGGGTTTCAAACGGTGCTGCAACTACAGAACGCGTAGCAAAACTGATCAAAGACGCTCGTAAAGCAGCTGCTTAATAGCGTTTAAGGTATAGATTGATGAGCAGTAACCCACAGCCAATCGTGTTGGGCAAACTTGGTTCCAGCTATGGCATTAAAGGTTGGCTGAAAATCACCGCCTATACCGATTCTGTTGAAGGTATTTTTGACTATTCACCTTGGCTCATTAAAGAGCAGGGCGAATGGCGTGAAGTGAAGGTCACCCAGTGGCGCTATCAGGGCAAGGCGGTTGTTGCCGCACTTGAAGGGGTAGAGACGCGGGAGCGGGCGCAGATGCTCACTAACTGTGAGATCGGCATCTTGCCTGAGCAGATGAAAGACCTGCCGGAAGATGAATTCTACTGGCGCGATCTTATCGGCTGCGAAGTGATCAACACCAAGGGCTACAACATGGGTAAGGTCGATCAGATCGTGGAAACAGGATCCAACGACGTCTTGCTGGTGAAAGCCAACGCCAAAGATAGCTTTGGCAAAGCGGAACGTATGATCCCCTTTGTCACCGAACAGTTCATCAAAGAGGTGAACGTTTCGGCAAAACAGATTTTAGTGGATTGGGATCCGGACTTCTGAGTCGAGGAAACAGCTTATGTGGTTAGGGGTAATCACCCTGTTCCCGGAGATGTTTCGAGCAGTAACAGACTTTGGCGTGACGGGTCGGGCCGTGAAGAATGGCCTGCTGGAAGTACAGACGTGGAATCCCAGGGATTTCACCCATGATAGACACAACACTGTGGACGACAGACCTTATGGTGGTGGTCCAGGAATGTTGATGATGGTTCAGCCCCTTCGCGATGCCATTCATGCAGCCAAGGCTGCGGCAGGTGAGGGAGCCAAGGTGATATATCTGTCACCTCAGGGACGCAAGCTGACTCAGCAAGGCGTATCTGAGCTGGCACTATCATCCAAGCTGATCCTGGTGTGCGGTCGCTACGAAGGTATCGATGAGCGCATCATTCAGACGGAAGTGGATGAGGAGTGGTCGATTGGTGATTACGTGCTCTCGGGCGGTGAATTGCCGGCAATGACCCTGATAGATTCGGTTTCGAGACTGGTTCCCGGCGTGCTGGGCAAACAGGCCTCGGCAGAGCAGGATTCCTTCTCTGACGGATTATTGGATTGTCCTCACTATACCCGGCCTGAATGTCTCGATGGACTGGATGTTCCGGCGGTGTTGCTCAGCGGCAACCACGAACAAATTAGACGCTGGCGTCTACAGCAGAGTTTGATAAGAACACTGCAGCGACGACCAGAATTATTTGAAAATCTAGCTCTGACTGACGAACAGACGACTCTATTAGCGCAGTTCGTTGACGCAATGGACTCAGCCTAGTCGCAGCTCAGTTAATTCTAGAACGGAGTAAGTTATGAACAACATCATTAAAATGCTCAACGATGAGCAAATGAAAAAAGACGTACCTGAGTTCGGTGCCGGTGATACCGTAGTCGTTCAGGTTCGTGTTAAAGAAGGTGACAAAGAGCGTCTGCAGGCCTTTGAAGGCGTGGTTATCGCTAAGCGTAACCGCGGTCTGCACTCTGCATTTACCGTACGTAAGATCTCTAATGGTGAAGGTGTTGAGCGTGCTTTCCAAACGCACAGCCCACTGATTTCCAGCATTGAAGTTAAGCGTCGTGGTCGCGTTCGTCGTGCCAAGCTTTACTATCTGCGTGAGCGTTCAGGTAAGTCTGCACGTATCCGTGAGAAGCTGGCTACTAAGTAAGCCGCTACATAAAGACGCAAGTGTTCGCACAGAGACCCGCCTATATGGCGGGTTTTTGTTTTCAGCCCTAAACCTCCTTCATAGCCGAAGGCGTACATTCAGCTATGCCTGATGAATGTTTTTATTAGAAACTTCCCCTACCGCAACCAAAGCGCTCTGCTTGGGAATGTAAATTCTAAATATGGCATATGGGGCGGTAAGTTCCTGACAAGCGGCTTTTATAGAAAAGCGTTAACGTATTTTAGGGCGACACCTTTATCCCTTATTGAGATTATTGATGTTTGAGTAATTCTGTTGCAGATTTATAGGCGATATGTTTTTTGTTACACATCGTTTTCCATTAAAGCCGGGTCTTGTGTGCGAGATGTCTCACAAGGTTGTGAGACAAACAAGAGTTAAACAGCAGGTTTTGTCGCTGGAAAATAATTAAACCATTTAAAATTAATTACTTATTAAACCCACTTTAATTGCTGCAAAAAAGTTACATGAGTTATTGAACGGTTTGTGTACAACTCCTGAGCCCGGATTGGATTAGTATTTAAATTATCCAAGGAGAAGGATGATTCAGGGAGCAAGGTCAGGATGATCTCAACCGTGAGGAACTCGGTCCAAGGATGATTCAAGGAAGATGCCTATCAGGATGATGGCAAATAGGGAAAGGTACTGACCCAAGGAATGTGGTCAGCGTCAGGAAGACGAAACAGGATGTATTGAACGGATGCGCAAGGACGGTACTGGACACGCTTAAGGATAGAGCAAGGCCCGATCAAGGGATAATCGGGACTAAGGGAACAGGTACGCAAGTACAGGGACTCACCAGGATGGTACAGGGAGCGCAGGACGCACGGCAGACGCATGGATGGTGCAGGGAAGCAACTTAATAGCTGGAAGGCTTAACAGAGAAACAGATGGGCGCGGCTTAATTGTCGCGCCCTTTCTTATTTTGAGGCTTTGACCTCGGGAGTATCTGCACATCAGGCTTTGATGGCTTAATATTTCAAAAGACAGCTTAATAGATAAACTCAGTCGTTCAATACTCTGAATTTTAATGGCAGAACAAGCCTCACTTGCTTTCAGCGGTAGGGCGGACCTCAACGGCACTTACCCGAACTACACCCCCCTCGTGAGCCACAGCCGCCACCGACGCTGCCCCTGGCCGTTGGCGCTTCATGCCACTCGGGTTCGGGAAATATTGGCCATTCAATTTTCTGGATCTGTTTGCCATGCATCAGAATATGGCCGCGATACTGGTTGATGCCATCGGTACTGAACTCAAACATAAAGCGTGCCTTCCAGCACAGACCATTCTTGCCACCTATGCTGGGACGCGCCGACTCCATGGCAATGGCCAGCATCTGCACCTTTTGTCGTTGGCATTCCCGCTCGGCAAATACCCGGCTGAGTTCGGCCATTTGTCGCAGCTGCCAGAAAAACGCAGCAATCATAACCAGCGCTGCGATCAGTAGAAAATCTGTCATCATTCTGTGGTCGCCCTGAACAGACCGCCAATGGCGCCGGATAGGCGGTCACTGCGGTGAGGATTGCGAAGTTCGCTCAATACCTGGGTACGTATCCCGGGTATGGCCACAATATCAGCAAAGATTTGATTAAAGAAGCTTTGCTCCTGCAAAGCCAAAGCCTCGAGATAAATTTTGCGGCATTCATCCTGTTTCAGACTAAGCCAGCAGCGGGCGGCGATGGCGACCAGGGCATCAATATTTAGCGTTTGTTGCTTGTCCAGCTCAGTTATCGCCTGTTGGCAGAGTCCCGGGTGAGACGCCAAGGCGCGAAGGAAGTAAACCTTATGCTCAGGGGCAGCTTCTTTGAATGCCTGGAAGATCGTTTCGGCAAGCGGCTCAGGCAGCAATATATGTTCCAATTGTTGGCAAAGGGCAATCTGCACCTCGGTGGCGCCTTTGTTCAATCCTTGCTGCAACAGGGCTGAGTGGTCCAGTTCATTGACCCGGGCACAGATATCCGCCAGCCCTTGCAGTCCCAGATGTTGCCAGTTATCGGCAGCCACCTTGCCGCTCAGGTATTGGCAGGCATATTCATACTGTACCGAAGCGGCTTGTCCCAATTGTTTACGCACCAAGGCGTTGAACAGGGCCAATTTTTCCTGCGATGGCTTGAAACTGAAGGGGTGATTGGCCATCTGTTGCTGCTGGGCTTCACTCAGTTCACGGGTCAGGTTTTCCCCCATGGCTTCAAGCAGCATCTGAATAAACTGGCTACGCGCAGCGGGGACCAGGAGTCCGCGCTCATCCAAGGGTAATTTCAAGAACCAGATATACTGCTGATTACTGCCATCCCAGAACACCAGGGCAAACTGGGCGTGCCCTTGAATGGGAAAGGGGTAGGGGCTTTGAAGGGCTTCTATTTGATGAAAAGCCATGGGATCTATGTGCTGCACCCTGCGGCCGAGATCATAGACCTGATATTGGGTGTTGGCGGCGCTGAGAAGTTCGCTGAGGGTAGTGATACTGTCCATGCTCGTTTGACTCTTGTACAACAAATGCGGTGCATTATAGGGATAAGCTTGGCCCGATGGTATGATTGACGCCAATTTATTGTTTTGGATCTGCGAGGTAACAGATGCCTTTTCTGGCGACTGAAAAACTCCTGTTGGCCTTAGAGGTCGAATTGAAAGCGCTGGGAATGTGGAGCACAACTGCTCCAGACGAGGCAGCCTTGACCAGCCAGGTGCCCTTTGCCTGCGATAGCATGGCGTTTGAAGCTTGGCTGCAGTTTATTCTGTTGCCGAAAATGCGCCTACTGATAGAAGCACAAATGCCGTTGCCATCGTCCATAGCAACTGCGCCTATGGCCGAGCACGTTTGGGGTGAAGCGCCCACCTACCGTAATTTGATCACTTTGTTGAGAGCCTTGGATGAACTCCTTACCAAACAAGCAAGATGAGACTCAGCTTCAAGCCGAGCTTTCGGAGCAACCTTTGACTCCTGTGGATGAAGAATGCCCCGAGATCCGTATCCTCTATGAAGATGAACACCTGGTTGCCATTCATAAACCGGCCGGATTGCTGGTGCACAGAACCTATCTGGCGCGAAAAGAGCGTTTTTTTGCCATGCAGCTGACCCGGGATCTGGTGGGTTGCCACGTGTTTCCTGTGCACAGGTTGGATAGGCCGACCTCGGGCGTCCTGTTGTTTGCCAAGAGCAGTGAAGTTGCTGCTATTTTGTGTCAGCAGTTTGCTGGGCGCGAGACGCGTAAGGAATACCTGGCCCTGGTGCGCGGCAATATGCACCAAGCCGGTACGCTCGACTATCCACTCAAAGAAGAGCTCGATGCCGTGGCCGATAAACATGCCGATCACAACAAGGAAGCCCAGGATGCCATTACTCAATATGCGCCGCTACTCAATGCTGAGATCCCTTTCCCATCAGGGCGGTATCCCAGCAGTCGTTTCGCCTTGATGCGCCTTTCGCCGTTAACCGGACGAAAGCATCAACTCAGAAGGCATATGGCACATCTGCGTCACCCCATTATCGGCGACACCACCCACGGCGATGGCAAGCAAAACCGTTTCTTTCGTGAACACTTTGGTCTCAACCGTTTATGGTTGCTGGCTCAGAGCTTGAGCTTCACTCACCCAAAGACAGGCGAACCCGTCACCATAGTGACAGAGCCGGAGGCCGAATGGCAGCAAGTGTTCGATGGC
Organism: Shewanella chilikensis; assembly: GCF_002836945.1. Taxonomy (GTDB): domain Bacteria; phylum Pseudomonadota; class Gammaproteobacteria; order Enterobacterales; family Shewanellaceae; genus Shewanella; species Shewanella chilikensis. Next base: position 32,730 of record NZ_NIJM01000016.1, on the reverse strand, counting down.
CTGGGCTGGGATGAGTCCCAGCTTGAGTCAGACAGCGGTTTACTGCTGGCTTAGGGAAGGTGCGAATAAGTCCTCGTGGCACACATGGGACTTGTTCGCACCTTCCTTAGGTTTCGTCTTTATTGGTGCGCTGGTGCATCATGTCAAGCAAGGGACGGTAGGCGTCGAGTGGATAGTGGGCATGGTGTTGGTCTTGTTGAGCGGCTCTAAAGTAACACATACGGCGCACATGAGTTGCCCTTTGATGTTGCTTCTGAAGTTTCTGTCTGCTGCTCTGTCGCATCGCTGCGTTTCCTTATCGCCAATGGCGTGTCGGCTTGGTGTCTGTTGATGCTTATGCTTGCAGCATAAGCAGACGATACAGTATGGTGGAGAACAATGAATATTGGCTCCGAGGTGCAGAGTATAACATGAAAAAAGTGAACCTGGTGTTTGGAACTGTCTATGGTAATGCCCAGTTTGTTGCCGAGACGCTCCAGAAGCAGTTCCAGACTCATGGTGTGGATGCCAAACTTTGGCAAAGTCATGAGCTTAAAGGATATGTACCGACTGCCGATGAGTATTTGTTGCTGATATCTTCCACTACCGGGCAAGGGGATCTTCCGGATGATATTTTGCCTTGGTTTTTGGAACTGAAAGATACGGCCCCCTACTTACCAGAGCTTAGATACGGGGTTATTGCCCTGGGAGACTCGAGCTATGAGACCTTCTGTGGTGCCGGTAAACAATTGGATGAACTGTTTGCGGAGCTTGGTGCCAAACGTATCGGTGAGCGTTTGGAGATTGATGCCTGCGAAACCATGGAACCCGAGGTCGAGGCTCAAGAATGGCTCAACAACTGGCTACCCCTGCTGAAAACAGAAGCGGGCGCCTGAAAGGCTTTTCACAACATTGGTTTAAGTTTGCTCAGCGCCTGAGTCAGGCGCTGCTTGTCCCCATAGCTATCTTGCCCGCTGCCGGGGTGATGAAAGGCCTGGCCAGTACGCCGACAGGTATTTTGTCTCCTTCGCTCAATGAGCTGTTTGCCACCACAGGCAATCTCATCTTCACTATGATGCCGCTGCTGTTTGCCATCGCCATTGCCATAGGTTTTTGCCGCGATCAGGGGATTGCCGCCTTCAGCGCAGCGTTCGGTTTTGGGGTATTCAATTCCACTTTATCGCTGCTTTCCTCGCAAAACCCCGTGCATACCTCGGTTTGGCTCGGAGTGGAGACCATAGATACAGGTATAGCCGGTGGTATGTTGCTCGGGGTAATGACCTGCCTGGTGATGGCCATGAGTCGTCACTTGCGTTTGCCGGCTATCTTTTCCTTTTTTGAGGGCCGCCGCAGTGCGCCATTGCTGATGCTGCCGTTGGCTATGTTACTGGCTTATTTGTTGGCGCTTATCTGGCCACCTTTGGCTCACTATATTGAGGTGTTCTCCAACTGGGCTGTGTATCAAAAGCCGCAGCTGGCCTTTGCCATCTATGGCACAGTGGAACGCCTTTTGTTGCCACTTGGGCTGCACCATATCTGGAATGCGCCTTTCTACCTGGAACTTGGGCAGTATTATCAGGATGGTCAATGGCTCAGAGGCGAAGTGGCGCGCTACCTTGCCGGCGATCCCCAGGCCGGCAATCTGGCCGGGGGCTATCTCATCAAAATGTGGGGTCTGCCGGCGGCGGCCCTGGCGATTTGGCGCTGTGCCGACAAGAGTGAACGCAATCGGGTGGCAGGCATCATGCTGTCGGCGGCGGCCACCAGTTGGCTCACCGGGGTGACAGAGCCGATTGAGTTTGCCTTCCTGTTTGTGGCGCCTTTGCTGTATCTGGTGCACGCACTGCTGACTGGGCTGGCTTATGCAGTCTGTATCTGGCTCGATATTCACTATGGGCTGGTGTTTTCCAACGGTTTGCTGGATTTTGCCCTTCTGTGGCATCAATCTGCCAACGCCGGTTGGTTTCTGATCCTGGGTCCCTTGACAGCTGTCATCTATTACCTGATTTTCCGTGCTTCCATTATGGCATTCAATCTCAAGACGCCGGGGCGGCTGGAGCCGGAAAATGCCTCGGGCGGCAATCTGCTGGCCATGATAGGTGCCCTTGGCGGCGCCGCCAATATCCGCAACCTCAGTGCCTGTATGACCCGTTTGCGCCTGAGCGTCGAACGTCCTGAGCTAGTGGATAAATCCCGCCTATTGGGATTGGGTGCCAAGGGCGTGATAGTGGTGGGGCAGGGTGTTCAGGTGGTGTTTGGCACCAAGGCCGAGACCTTGAGAGGGCTTTTGCAAAGGTATCTGGATAGTCGTCAGGCCAGCCGGGGATAACGAGCTGCTTTCAATGAATAAATTTTAAGCGCACCAGCGGCGAGACTGTGGCATATTCAAACTTTGATACTGCGACAGGAACCGATATGCCACGCAAAATACTGATGATTGATTGTGCCGATGAATATGGGCTTATCGCCAGAGTGACTGGAGTGTGCTTTCAGCACAGACTGAACATCATCAAGAACAACGAGTTTGTCGATAATCAACAGGGGCGCTTTTTCATGCGAACCGAACTTGAAGGCGAATTCGATGAAACTAAGCTGCTAAAGGAGTTGGCCGAGGTACTGCCCAAGCAAAACCATATGAAACTGGTGGATGCCGGACGCAAGCGCATAGTGGTGCTGGCGACCAAGGAGGCCCATTGCCTCGGTGATCTCTTGATGAAAACCTACTATGGTGCCCTCGATGTGGAAATCGCCGCCATAGTGGCCAACTACGACACACTGGCACCGCTGGCGGCTAAGTTTGAGGTGCCTTTTCATCACGTCAGCCATCAGGGGCTGGATCGCAGCGCCCACGAGCGTGCCATGTTGGAAATTATTGCCGGCTACCAGCCTGAGTACCTGGTACTGGCCAAATATATGCGAGTACTCACCCCAGAGTTTGTCGAGCAGTATCCCAATAAGATAATCAATATTCATCACTCCTTTCTGCCGGCCTTTATCGGCGCCAATCCCTATCGTCAGGCGTGGGAGCGCGGGGTGAAAATTATTGGTGCCACGGCACACTTTGTGAATAACTGTTTGGATGAGGGACCTATCATCAAGCAGGATGTGATCCCTGTGGATCACAGTTACAGCGCGGCAGATATGGCCAAAGCCGGCCGAGATGTGGAAAAAAGTGTTCTTAGCCGGGCTCTGGCGCTGGTACTCAACGAACAGGTCGTGGTGTACGGCAACAAGACCTTGGTATTTTAACCCGAGTATTTGGGGCTCAGTAGATTCAGCGGAAACTCACGTAGAGTTTTTCCTCCTCTGGGATCATAGCCATATCGGAAATGGTCACTTTGCCGGGCAGGAAGCGGCCAATCTTTTTGGCGGTGCGATCGGCGCCATGACTCATGGCAAATTGATGCAGTGACTCACCATTGCATACCAGTCGAGGGAACACTCGCTGTTCATTGATCCGGTACTCACGCAGGGTGGTGGAAAATTCTATCATGCTGTTGCTGGCACTGGACTTACAGACCTGGATCAACGCCTGCTCAATATAAGGATCCATTGCAGCCTGGGCACTGAGAGAGCCAAAGCTCAGGCCGGCCACAGCCAGTAATACGGCGCCGGTGCGGGTACGTTGGCAAATGTTCATGGCTTGCTCCTTTTCGGGATGCTTCAAGTACCACTTAAGTACAGTCGCAGCAGCGGCATTTTCCAGTGATTGAATAGAGGCTTTCTGTCAGCAGTTGTTGCTGTTTGGGCAGGGCGTGTCCCAAGGTGTGGAAGTTTGTCTCTTGGTAAGTAAATGTGTCTGCCTGTGCCCTTATGGGCAGAGCAGACAGACACATAGATGGGATACTGACCTAATAAAGCGTTTATTGCTCGAGGTTAGCTCCCGAGGGCAAGGGTCAGTCGACCATCCGCAGCAGTTCGTTGATACCCACTTTACCACGGGTCTTTTCGTCTACTTTCTTGACTATGATGGCGGCGTAAAGGTTGTACTTGCCGCAACTGGATGGCAGGGTGCCTGACACCACCACAGAACCTGCTGGAACCCGGCCATAGTGAATTTCACCGGTTTCGCGGTCATAGATGCGAGTGCTCTGGCCGATATAGACCCCCATGGAGATCACTGAGCCTGCCTCGACTACTACGCCTTCAACTATTTCAGAGCGGGCACCGATAAAGCAGTTGTCTTCAATAATGGTCGGGCCGGCCTGCAGTGGCTCAAGTACGCCACCGATGCCGACACCGCCGGAGAGGTGCACGTTCTTGCCAATTTGTGCGCAGGAGCCAACCGTGGCCCAGGTGTCGACCATGGTGCCTTCATCTACATAGGCGCCCAGGTTAACGTAAGAGGGCATAAGCACAGTGTTTTTACCGATGAAAGAGCCTTTACGTACTGCAGCAGGTGGCACGACACGTATGGCTTCGGCGCGAAAACGCGCTTCATCATAGGCGGCAAACTTTTGTGGTACTTTGTCGAAATACTTGGTTTCGGCCCCGTCGATTACGCCATTGTCGAAGATGCGGAAAGACAGCAAAACGGCTTTCTTGAGCCATTGGTGCACATGCCATTGGCCGTCCAGTTTCTCGGCCACTCGGGCCTCGCCTCTGTCCAGCATGTCAATCACTCGTTCCACGTCGGCACGCAGCTCGGCGTCAACTGTGGTTGGGCTTATCTGTGCGCGAGCTTCAAAAGCCGCCTCAATACGTTGGCGTAAAGCCTCCATTGGTTTCTCCCGTTTACTTAGGTTGTTGGGGTCCCGAATTGGGACAGGGCACTGATCAGTGACTCTTTCAGCCTGTGTTGCTGGGCTTCATCCAGTGCCAGTCCCTGATTGGTTTGTAGAATAAAAAAGTCCTCGGCGCGCTCGCCTATCGTGGTGATCTTGGCCGCCAGAAGGGTGACATCACAGCGATAGAAGGTTTCACCTATCTTGGCCAGCAGACCCGGGCTATCCAAGGCTATCAGTTCCATCATACTTGTACCATGGCGGCGGGTCGGCAGAAAACTGACCTGAGTCGGAACTTTAAAAGGTTTCATCTTGCGCGACAACTTGCGAAAGCGCGGGAGCTTGGGTTGTTCGCCACTGAGCGCCTTGCCAAGGGCCTTGCGTATGCTTTGTATCCGCGATAGCTGACTGACAGCTTTGCCGTCCTGCTCGAGGATCACAAAGGTATCCAGAGCGTAATTGTCCTTGGATGTCATAATGTTGGCATCATGAACATTGATATTCTTGTTGTCCAGCACCGCCATCACAGTGGCAAACAGCTTGGGTTTGTCCTGGCAGTAGACAAACAGCTCGGTGCCGCCACGGGTGGTGTGTTTGGATACCATCACCAGAGGTTCATCCTGCTTGTGCTTGAGAATGGCTTCGGCGTGCCAGGCGATTTGATTGGGTTGATGACGCAAAAAGTAATCGGCCTTGAATCTCTGCCATAACAGATCCAGCGCTTTTTCCTTGAAGCCGCGCCGCAGCAACTCTTTCTTGGCCTTGGCTTGATGCTCCCGCACCCGAGCACGAATATCCACAGGTTTTTCTTTGCCGCGGGCAAGCACCCTCTGAGTGGCAAAATAGAGATCCCTCAGCAGAGAGCCCTTCCAGTTGTTCCAGGTTTTTTCATTGGTGGCACAGATATCGGCTACCGTCAGGCAGTAGAGGTAACTCAGGTGCACCGCATCGCGAACTTTATCGGCAAAGTCGGCGACCACTTCCGGATCGGAAATATCCCGCCGCTGGGCGACAATCGACATCAACAGATGATTCTCCACCAACCAGCTGACTAAGCGGCCGTCGTGGTCGTTGAGGCCGTGCAGTTTGCAAAATTCCAGCGCATCGACGGCTCCGAGCTTACTGTGATCGCCGCCGCGCCCCTTGGCGATGTCGTGGAAAATGGCCGCCAATACCAGAAGCCCCTTTTTTGGCAACTGATTGATCAGTACCGAGCCGAGTGGGAATTCCTCTTTCTGTTCTGCCTGGGCAAATTTGTCGATATTGAGCAGCAGCCTGTGGGTGTGTTCATCCACAGTGTAGGCGTGGAAGAGGTCGAACTGCATCTGGCCCTCAATGGCGCGCCAGGCAGGTAAATAAGCCGACATCACCCCGTGTTTGTGCATCAGCGACAGAGCGGCAATACCGCGAGGATGGCGGAGAATTTCCATAAATACCCTGCGGCAGCCCTCCCGGGCCATCAGAGGTTGTGGCTGGGCCCGTCTGGCTCTTCTCAGTGCCCTCAGGGTTGGGGCGTAAATCCCCTGAATGTTGGAATTGCGGGCCACATGCAAAAACAGCCTGACGATTTCTTCCGGATCGTCAAACAGCGCCAAGTCCAGCGCCTCGATAAAGCGGCCGCGACGCTGATAGTGTTCATCTATAGGCTGGATTTCCAGCGCTTGGGTATGTCCCAAGGTGGCGCGTTTGAACAGTTGCAGCAGCATCTCGTTGAGCTCCATCACCCGCCGCACTGTGCGGTAATAGTGCTTCATCATCTGCTCGACAGCCAGTTGGGTAGCGTCTTCGTAACCCATGAGGCCGGCTACTTGGCGTTGCAAGTCAAACAGTAAACGGTTTTCGTCGCGGCCCGATGCCAGGTGCAGGGCAAACCTCAGCTCCCAGAGGAAGTGCTGACACTCCAGCAGCTCTTCGAGTTCGGCCTGCTCCAGAAAACCGTGCCCGACCAACTCTTCGAGTTTGGCGGCATCGAAGTGGCGCATGGCGACCCAGGCTATGGTTTGAATATCCCTGAGGCCACCGGGGCAGGTCTTGATATTGGGCTCGAGGTCGAAGGCGTTGGCCCTGGCGTGGCGGGCGCGCTGTTCATCGCGCTTGGCGCTGAAAAACTCGTTCGATGGCCAGAATTGGTGCTCGCGAATCGCGTCATAGAGAGTATCAAACAGGATTTCCGGGCCGGTAAGCAACCTGGCTTCCAATAGGTTGGTGGCTATTGTGATGTCCTGGCGACCCTGCTGCAGGGTTTCTTTCAGGGTTCTGACACTATGGCCTATTTCAAGACCAGCGTCCCAGAGAAAGGCGATATAGGCGCTGAGCCTGCTCTCGGCTGCCGGGTCCAGGTTGTCATCCACCAGAAACAGCAGATCTATGTCTGAATAGGGGTGCAGCTCGCCGCGGCCATAGCCGCCAACGGCGATAAGGGCGATGGGATAAGCATCCAACCCTTCGACCTGCCATTGTTCAATCAGCTGCTTATCGACAAAGCGACAGCGGCTGGTAACCAGTTCGACTATCTTTTCTCGCGAGGTAAACCTGTCAAACAGGGCCTGATTTTGCTCACAAAGTGCCGTTTTGGCTGCCAGCGCTGTGCTCATTCTATTCCTTGGGTGACGCCTTATTTGGCGTGATTGATGATCCTCGGGAAATCTTCCTCGGCGCGCAGCGTCAGAACTTCTACGCCGGTCTGGGTGATCAACAGAGTATGTTCCCACTGAGCTGAATTTTTACCATCTGAGGTAGTGACAGTCCAGCCGTCATCCTTGTTCAATACAGAAGTATGGCGACCGGCGTTGATCATCGGCTCAATGGTAAAGCACATGCCGGGGCGCAGTATGGTCTTGTCGTTGTTTTTGTAGTGCACTACCTGTGGTTCTTCGTGGAAGCCGGCACCTATGCCGTGACCGCAGTAATCCTGCACGATTGAATACTTGTCCAGGCCTGACTTGCTGGCCTTGATAAACTTCTCAACCGTGGTGCCAATTTCGCCCAGCTGCATGCCGGGGCGAACTTTACGAATGGCGGCGTAGAGACTTTCTTGGGCGATGCGGCACAGGCGGCGATCTTTCGGGCTGACATCGCCAATAAGGAACATTTTGGAAGTGTCGCCGTGATAGCCATCCTTGATGACAGTGATGTCGATATTGAGAATATCGCCGTCCTTGAGCACGCGATCGCTGGGAATACCGTGGCAGATCACTTCATTGATAGAGGTGCAGATGGACTTGGGAAAACCGTGGTAGTTGAGTGGCGCAGAGATGGCGCCTTGTTCTTCGGTGTATTTGGCGCAGATATCATTGAGTTCGTTGGTACTGACCCCGACCTTGACGTGTGGGGCTATCATTTCCAACACATTGGCGGCCAGCTTGCCGGCGGCGCGCATTTTCTCAATTTCTTCTGCTGTCTTGATGACTATACTCATGGGGCTTTCTCTTAATAACGAGTGCCTTGGCCAAGGCCAATTCACCTTGTTTGTGAAACGGTAAAATAACGCTGCTGACGCGGCTTTGAACTGAGTTTAAGGCCGACATGAGAGCGGTAAAAAGTTTGTGTTTGCCGGCGATTTATGGTATAAAGCGCGCCGTTATGTTTGACTCTAAGTGACTTTGAGTTGACGACTCTATGAGTTCGAATTAGCTTCAAGTCGGCTGCCTTTGATGGGGGAACCCATTTTGTCGGCAGGTAAGAGTAAAGATGGCGGCCATTATACATGGCATTTAACTCAAATACTAAATCACACACGTATCGACACATTCTTCGGGGTGCCCGCGGCTTGGCCAAAGGGTCGAAGACATGGGATGCGTGGAGGTCTAACCCCTTAAATTAAGGTATAGAAAATGACTACAGTTTCAATGCGCGATATGCTCCAGGCCGGTGTACACTTCGGTCACCAAACCCGTTACTGGAACCCTAAGATGAAGCCTTTCATCTTCGGCGCCCGCAACGGTGTACACATCATCAACCTCGAGCACACTGTGCCAATGTTCAATGAAGCTCTGGCTTTCATCAGCAACATTGCTTCCAAGAAAGGTAAAATCCTGTTCGTAGGCACCAAGCGCGCTGCCAGTGAAGCCATTAAAGAAGCTGCCGTATCTTGCGAGCAGTTCTACGTGGACAAGCGCTGGCTCGGCGGTATGCTGACCAACTGGAAAACCGTTCGTCAGTCAATCAAGCGCCTGAAAGATCTGGAAACCCAGTCTGTTGACGGTACTTTCGACAAGCTGACCAAGAAAGAAGCGCTGATGCGTACCCGTGAGCTGGAAAAGCTTGAGAAGTCTCTGGGTGGTATCAAGAACATGGGCGGTCTGCCAGACGCCATTTTCGTTATCGGTGCCGACCATGAACACATCGCTATCAAAGAAGCCAACAACCTGGGTATCCCAGTTGTTGCCGTAGTAGATACCAACTCTGCTCCAGATGGCGTTGACTACATCATTCCTGGTAACGACGACGCTATGCGTGCAATCCGTTTGTATGCTGAGTCTGTAGCTGCTGCTGCCAAAGCTGGCCGTGGTCAGGACCTGGCTGTTCAAGCTGAAGAAGACGGTTTCATCGAAGCTGAATAATAAGGTGCGATGCTAGTACATCACCCTTATTAACCAAGAGATATGATTGGTTAACAGGGGCCATATGGCCCCTGTTTTATACCTACTTATCAACAGGTTAAATTTGTCGAATTATCAATTGAGGATTTAACAATGGCAATTACTGCTGCCCTGGTTAAAGAACTGCGCGACCGTACTGGCGCAGGCATGATGGATTGTAAAAAAGCCCTGACCGAAACTAACGGTGATATCGAAGCTGCAATCGATAACATGCGTAAGAGCGGCGCGGCTAAAGCGGCCAAGAAAGCCGGTAACATCGCTGCCGAAGGTACTATCCTGATCAAAAACGGTGCTGGTTACACTGCTCTGGTTGAAGTTAACTGCCAGACTGACTTCGTAGCCAAAGACTCCAACTTCCTGGCTTTCGCCAATGAAGTTCTGGACGCAGCCGCTGCTGCCAAAGTGACTGTTGAAGATCTGAAAGCCCAGTTCGAAGAAGCACGTGTTGCCCTGGTTGCCAAGATCGGTGAAAACATCAACGTTCGTCGCGTTGAGTACATCGACGGTGACAAGATGGCTTTCTACCGTCACGGCGATCGCATCGGTGTTGTTGTTACCGGTGAAGCCGATGAAGAAACGCTGAAGCACATTGCAATGCACGTTGCTGCCTCCAAGCCTGAGTACGTTAACCCAGAAGACGTTCCAGCTGAAGTGGTTGAGAAAGAGCGTTCCGTTCAAGTTGAAATCGCTATGAACGAAGGCAAGCCTCAGGAAATCGCTGAGAAGATGGTTGCCGGCCGCATGAAGAAGTTCACCGGTGAGGTTTCTCTGACTGGTCAGCCATTCATCATGGAGCCAAAGAAAACTGTTGGCGAAGTTCTGAAAGAGAAAGGCGCCACTGTGACTAACTTCATCCGCTTGGAAGTGGGTGAAGGTATCGAGAAGAAAGAAGAAGATTTTGCTTCTGAAGTAGCTGCCCAAATCGCTGCTTCCAAGAAGGCTTAATCGCCAATTCTTAACCCTCCCAAGACCGCAGCAGCCGCTGCGGTCTTGTTATGACCAGGACAGAAAAAGATGAGCACCAACCCAAAACCTGCATTTCGACGTATTCTGCTGAAACTGAGTGGCGAAGCCCTGATGGGCGAAGAAGGCTTCGGTATCGATCCCAAAGTACTGGATCGTATGGCCCAGGAGATTAAAGAGCTGGTTGAGCTCGGCATTCAGGTTGGCGTGGTCATCGGTGGCGGAAACCTGTTCCGTGGTGAAGGGCTGGCCAAGGCCGGTATGAACCGCGTGGTGGGCGATCACATGGGTATGCTGGCGACAGTGATGAATGGTCTGGCAATGCGTGATGCGCTGCACCGTGCCTATGTTAATGCCCGTCTGATGTCTGCTATTCCGCTCAATGGCGTGTGCGATAGATACAACTGGGCCGAAGCTATCAGCTTGCTTAAGTCCGGACGCGTGGTGATTTTTGCTGCCGGTACCGGTAACCCATTCTGTACTACTGACTCTGCTGCTTGCCTGAGAGGGATTGAAATTGAAGCAGAAGTCGTGCTAAAAGGCACTAAAGTTGATGGCGTATATTCAGATGATCCTATGAAGAACCCTGAAGCCGTCAAATACGATGAACTGAGTTACAATGAAGTTCTGGATAAAGAATTGAAAGTCATGGATCTGGCAGCTTTCACCATGGCCCGTGACCACGACATGCCTATATTGGTCTTCAATATGAACAAACCAGGTGCGCTGCGCCGGGTTATCATGGGTGAAGAAGCCGAAGGCACGCTGATCAAAACGAAATAACCGACTGATTGCAAAAAGGACATTTAACGTGATTGATGCGATTAAAGAAGATGCACAGGTTCGTATGGACAAGTGTGTGGAAGCCACCAAGGCACAAATGGCCAAGGTGCGTACCGGCCGTGCTCACCCCGCACTGCTGGATTCTATCCAGGTGTCTTACTACGGCACCATGACCCCGCTCAAGCAGGTGGGTAATATTTCAGTTGAAGACAGCCGCACTCTGGCGGTTAACGTGTTCGACCGTAGCATGATCCAGGCAGTAGAAAAGGCGATCATGAGCTCAGATTTGGGCCTGAACCCTATGTCTGCCGGTGCCACTATCCGTATCCCTCTGCCGGCCCTGACCGAAGAGCGCCGCCGTGATCTGGTTAAAGTGGTTCGCGCCGAAGCGGAAAACGGTCGTATTGCCGTGCGTAACGTTCGGCGTGATGCCAACTCTGCGGTGAAAAACCTGGAGAAGGATAAAGAGTGTACCGAGGATGATGTACGCCGTAGCGAAGAGGAAGTGCAGAAGATAACTGACGCACATATCAAGAAGATAGACGAGCTGTTGGCCGCGAAAGAAGCGGAATTGATGGAAGTCTGATATTGACTCGCTAAACTAGAGTTGATGCGCCGTGTAGGGGTATACTACGCGGCGTTTGTCTATTTATAAGGGTTGTTTATTCAGATGTCATCCAATATGGAAGCCGATCCTACGACTCCAACCAGCACAGGTGACTGCCAGACTTCAAAGTGCTTACCTGAACAGCTTTCAGAGCTGGTAAAACAGTCTATCCCGCAGCATGTGGCTATCATTATGGATGGTAACGGCCGTTGGGCTCAGGCCCAGGGTAAAGCCAGGGTTTTTGGCCATAAGGCCGGAGTCAAAGCCGTGCGCCGGGCCGTAAGTACTGCAAGGCAACTCGGGGTACGTTCGTTGACCCTGTTCGCGTTTTCCAGTGAAAACTGGCGTCGTCCGGACCAGGAAGTTAGCCTGTTGATGGAACTGTTCTTTACCGTACTGCGCCGGGAAATCAAGCTACTGCACCAAAATGGTGTCCGGTTGAATATTATTGGGGATACCAGTCGTTTTTCCGAGAGACTGCAAAAGCAGATCCGTGCAGCCGAAGAGAAAACCGCTGCCAACTCAGAGCTAATCCTCAATGTCGCCGCTAATTATGGTGGCCGCTGGGACATAATGCAGGCCGCCCGCAAACTGGCAGAAAAAGTCGAATCCGGTGAAATGACCAGCAGTCAGTTCAGTGAAGAGGCCTTGGCAGAACATTTGTGCATGCAAAATCAACATGAAGTTGATTTAATGATCCGTACGGGCGGGGATTACCGCATCAGTAATTTTATTCTCTGGCAGGCGGCCTATGCCGAGTTGGTCTTTACCGACACCCTTTGGCCGGATTTTGATGAGCAGGCATTTCGCCAGGCTGTGGCGACTTTTGCCAGCCGCCAGCGTCGTTTCGGTCTGACCGGAAGTCAGATAGAAGAAATACGCAGCGAATAACATCTTACGAGGGACATTTTTTGCTAAAACAACGAATAATAACAGCAATTTGGTTAATCCCACTGGTTATGGGAGCCATTTTTTTGCTCCCGGCGAGTTATTTTTCATGGGCCCTGGTGGCGGTATTCTTGATTGCGGCAAAAGAGTGGGGCCGCATTATCGACAGCCGTTGTGAGGTCACTCAATGGAGTTTTACCGCCACTCTGGCGATAGTCTTGGTGGCGATTAACCTACTGGTGCCGACCGATGCCGTCTGGTCCAGAGGTCAGTTACACCCCATCATGCTGGCCATCATTCTTATTGGTGCCTGTTGGTGGCTGTTCTCTCTGGTGCTGGTGATCTCCTATCCCCGCAGCGCCAAACTCTGGCAGGGCAGCCCCATGCTCAAGTCCATGTTCGGCCAGTTGACCCTGCTACCTTGTTTCGCTTCCCTGATCGCCCTCAAAGCGCTTAGCAGTCCTGCTGACCCTTATTTTGGCGGTATCCTGGTGTTCTTGGTGATGCTGACGGTATGGGCCGCTGATTCGGGCGCCTACTTTGCCGGTAAAGCGCTGGGGCGGATTAAGCTTATGCCCAATGTCAGCCCGGCCAAGACCCTGGAAGGTTTACTGGGCGGCCTGCTGACCACCATGGTGGTGGTGGCCGGAGTTTGCTATTTCTCCCCCGAGCAGGAGCTTGGATTGCTGATAGCAGTGACTCTATTTACCGCTCTGGCCTCGGCGCTCGGCGATCTGTCCGAGAGCATGTTCAAGCGCGCCGCTAAAATTAAAGACTCGGGCACCATATTGCCCGGCCACGGTGGTGTGCTGGATCGCATCGACAGCCTGACCGCAGCCTTGCCCGTATTTACCCTTATCTATATTGCATTCTGGATGTAGTGCTATGCAAAACATGGTGATTTTAGGAGCGACTGGCTCAATTGGTGCCAGTACCCTCAGTGTGATCCAACATAACCCGGCGGCATATAAGGTTTATGCGCTGGTGGCCAATACCAATGTCGACAAGATGGCCGAGTTGTGTGCGATCCACCGACCTGAAATTGCCCATATGGTTGACCCCAATGCTGCCAAGTTATTGGCTGGGCGTTTGGGGGCCGACTCTGCTACCCGCGTCAGTAGCGGTGAGTCAGAACTACTTGAGCTGGTGGCTCACAGCCGGGTCGATACCGTGATGGCTGCCATAGTCGGTGCCGCCGGCATGTTGCCAACGCTGGCGGCAGTCAAGGCCGGCAAGCGGGTGCTGCTGGCCAACAAAGAGGCACTGGTGATGTCCGGGCGCTTATTTATGGAAGCCACCCGTCAGTCGGGCGCGACTCTGCTGCCGGTAGACAGTGAGCATAACGCTATTTTCCAATGTTTGCCGGAAGCCGTGCAGCAACAGCTGGGCTATTGCGATCTTCAAGGTGCAGGTATTTCATCGATTTTGCTCACCGGCTCAGGTGGGCCATTCTTGAGCGCTGAGCTTGCCAGTCTGGCGAGTGTGACACCGGCCCAGGCCATCAAGCATCCGAATTGGTCCATGGGGCCTAAAATTTCTGTCGATTCGGCGACTATGATGAATAAGGGACTTGAGTATGTGGAGGCGCGCTGGTTGTTCAACGCCAGTGCCGAGCAGCTTAAGGTGGTTATCCACCCCCAGAGTGTGATTCATTCCATGGTGCAGTATCAGGATGGCAGCGTGTTGGCACAGCTCGGTAATCCGGATATGCGTACCCCGATAGCTCATTGCATGGCCTATCCGGAGAGAATTGTCTCAGGGGTTGAACCTTTGGACTTTTTCAAAGTCGGACAATTGAGCTTCTGTGAGCCGGATTTTGCCCGTTATCCTTGCCTTGAGTTGGCAATGACTGCCAGTGTCGCGGGGCAGGAGGCGACCACAGTCATCAATGCGGCCAATGAAATGGCTGTTGCCAGCTTCCTTAAAGGGGAAATTGGCTTTACCGATATCGCCCGGGTCAATGAAGCCTGCTTGGCCCGTGTGCCGCAATCGCCTTTAAATTCCATAGCGGATATTCTGGCATTGGACGGCCAAAGTCGTCAGTATGCCGAGGAAGCTATCGCCGTATGCAAGTGAGGAAAATAAGGTCTGATGTTTGATTTTTTATGGAACCTGGGCGCTTTTATCGTCGCCTTGGGGATACTGATCACCGCCCATGAATATGGCCACTTTTGGGTAGCCAGGCGCTGTGGTGTCAAGGTAGAGCGTTTCTCCATCGGCTTTGGTAAGGCGATTTGGCGTCGCTTCGGTAAAGATGGCACCGAATATGTGATTGCCATGATCCCGCTGGGTGGCTATGTCAAAATGCTCGACGAGCGGGTTGAGGATGTGCCCGAGGAGCTTAAAGAGCAGGCCTTTAATCGCAAGAGTGTCTGGGCGCGTATCGCAATAGTCGCTGCCGGGCCGATAGCCAACTTTATCTTTGCCATTTTCGCGCTCTATATTATGTATCTTATCGGCGTGCCTTCACTCAAGCCGGTGATCAGCGATGTCAGACCCGGCTCGCCAGCGGCCGTGATGCAGATAGATGGCCCTCAGCAGATAGTGGCGGTTTCCGGGCAAAAGGTACGCAACTGGGAAGAAGTGAATCTGGCGCTGGTCGGTCATATCGGCGATGACAGCATGAGCTTGACCCTGAGGCCGCTCGACCAGATATCTCAGCCTGACGATGGTCTTGAGCCTTCTGGGCGCACCTATCAATTGGATATCCGTAACTGGCGTTTCGATCCGGAAAAAGAATCCCCCTTCAGCACCCTGGGGCTGGATATCTTCCGCCCGGATGTGATCCCTGAAGTGGAGACGGTTACCGAAGGCGGTGCGGCCGCCAAGGCCGGAGTTAAGGCCGGTGATATTCTGGTGGCCGTCAATGGTGAGGTATACAGCGACTGGCAAACCTTTGTCGGACAAATTAAAGTATCAGCCGGTAAGCCGTTGCAACTGACGGTTAAGCGCAGTGGGGAGCAACAGACCTTCACTCTGATCCCGGACAGCCGCAAGGGTGCCAATGGCGAAATGGAAGGTGTCATCGGCCTGGCGCCCAAAGCCCCCAAGTGGCCGGACAATATGTTGCTGGATTTGCAGTATGGCCCACTTGAGTCCATTTCGGTGGCGGCAGATAAAACATGGCAACTTGTGGTCGTCAGCTTTAAGATGATCGCCAAGTTGTTTACCGGTGATGTTTCGGTTAAAAATTTGAGTGGCCCCATCTCCATTGCACAGGGGGCCGGTAACAGCGCCAACATAGGGTTGGTATATTTTCTCGGGTTCCTCGCCCTGATAAGCGTAAACCTCGGCATTATTAACCTCTTGCCGTTGCCAGTGCTGGACGGGGGACACTTGATGTATTACTTGGTGGAAGTAATAACAGGTAAGCCTGTATCCGAACGGGTACAGGAAATTGGATTCAGATTTGGGGCGGCGTTGCTGCTGATGTTGATGAGTATTGCCCTTTTCAATGATTTTGCCCGACTCTGAGCAAGGACAGACAAATAATTAGAAGTGCGCTATGCGATTGAATAAACTTTTTGCCTCGATGTTATTAGTCGGCGCGTCGTTTTCAGGGAATGGTTGGGCAGAGTCTTTCCAACCTTTTGAAGTGACCGACATCCAAGTTGAAGGTTTGCAACGAGTGGCACTCGGTGCGGCCTTGCTGAGTTTGCCTGTCAAAGTGGGTGACACAGTCGACCAACTCAAGTTGCAACAGGCGATAAAGAGCCTGTATGCCTCCAGTAACTTTGAAAATGTTCAGGTGTCCCGCGATGGTGGGGTGCTGATAGTGTCGGTACGTGAAAGACCGACCATCAGTGCCGTGACCTTCGACGGTAACAAGGACATCAAAGACGAACAACTGCAGGAAAGCCTGGATGGTAGTGGTGTGAAGGTGGGCGAAGCCCTCGACCGCACCATGCTCTCGGGTATCGAGAAGGGCCTGCAGGACTTCTATTACGGCGTAGGTAAGTACGGCGCCAAGGTAGAGGCTCAGGTGATCAACCTGCCTCGTAACCGGGTGGAACTCAAGTTCAAGTTTACCGAAGGTCTGGCGGCCGAAATCCGTCAGATCAACATAGTGGGGAATGAGCGTTTCAGCGATGCCGACCTTATCGGTATGCTGGAGCTCAAAGACTATGTGGCTTGGTGGGATCTGTTCGGCGAGCGCCGTTATCAGAAACAAAAGCTGCAGGCCGACCTCGAAACTATCAAAACCCACTACCACAATAATGGTTATATTCGTTTCAAGGTGACCTCGACTCAGGTGGCTATGACGCCGGATCGTAAGGGCCTCTACATCACCATTAACGTCGATGAAGGCGAGCAGTATAAGGTTAAGGAAGTCAACCTGACCGGTGAACTCATGGGCCGCGAAGAGCTGCTCAAGGGAATCTTGCCTATCAAGGCCGGTGAGCAATACAACGGCGCCGATGTGACCTTTACCGAAGAGATGTACAGCAAGTATCTGGGCCGCTTCGGTTACGCCTATCCAGAGGTGAAGACTTTCCCTGAGATCGATGATGAAACCAAGGAAGTCACCCTGAATGTTAACGTTAAGCCCGGTAAGCGTGTTTATGTCCGCTCCATCAACTTCACAGGTAACACAGTAACCAAAGATGAAGTGATGCGCCGCGAGCTCAGACAGATGGAAGGGGCCTGGTTGAACTCGGCATTGGTCGAGCAATCCAAGGCGCGTCTCAACCGTCTGGGTTACTTTGAAACTGTCGATACTGAAACCGTGCAGGTGCCGGGCACAGACGACCTGGTAGATGTGGCTTTCAAGGTGAAAGAGCAGCCATCAGGCTCCTTTAACGCTGGTATAGGTTATGGTACCGAGTCCGGCATGAGTCTGCAGTTTGGGGTTCAGCAGTCCAACTTCCTCGGTACGGGCAACCAGGCCGGGATTAACCTGAATACCAACAAGTACTCCAAGAACGTCAACCTGTCGTATACCGATCCTTATTTCACCAAAGATGGGGTCAGCCTGGGTGGCAGCATCTACTGGAACGAGTTCGATGCTAACGAGGCCAACCTCGAGCGTTATAAGAACAGCTCCTATGGTGTTGCACTCAATAGTGGTTTCCCCATCAACGAGTACAACAGGCTCAACGGCGGCATAGGCTATCGTCATAACACCATTTCTGAGATTTCCAGTTATGAGCAGGCGATTCGCTTCTATAACATTTACCGTGACAACGAGGATCCCAACTCTGACTTGAGCTTCGATAACTTCGAACTTAGCCTAGGTTGGTATCGCAGCACCCTTAACCGCGGAACCTTCCCAACCGACGGTTCATCCCAGCGTTTGAGTGGTAAGATCACGGTTCCAGGTTCAGATCTGCAGTACTTCAAGACTGACTTTGACACCAACTTCTACTGGCCGCTGACCCGTAGCCATAAGTTTGTGCTCTTGACCCGTGCCCGTCTGGGTTATGGCAACGGTTATGGTGGTTTCAATGACAACGACCAGATCCTGCCGTTCTGGGAAAACTACTACTCAGGTGGCTCCAGCTCACTGCGTGGCTTCAAGTCCAACTCTGTGGGGCCCAGAGCCTTCTATCTGTATCGTGGCAGCGAGCCTTGTGGACCCAATCCGGATGGTGAAGGCTGTAGCTTGCCGGGCGATCCCAACCAAGTTTACATCAGCTCAGGTCGTTCTATCGGTGGTAACGCCATCGCCACGGCCAGTATGGAGCTGATTGTGCCGACTCCTTTCCTGGATGAGGCCTATAGCAACTCAGTACGTACCAGCTTCTTTATTGATGCGGGTAACGTCTGGGATACGGAGTTTGATTATGACTCCTATCGTTTCTTGCCGGCGGATGAGTTTTCCAAGTTGGCCGACTACAGTGATCCGAGCCGTATCCGTGCTTCCTGGGGCCTTAGCCTACAATGGCTGTCGCCCATGGGACCCATGGTGTTCAGCCTGGCCTGGCCTGTTAAGGAATACGACGATGACGAGACCGAGATCTTCTCGTTCAATATTGGCAAAACTTTCTAAATTACATAAACTCGGCAAGCATTGCTGAAGAAAAACAAGGAGTCTGACTTTGAAAAAAATGGTAAACGGCGCACTGATGACGCTGATGTTGATGGGGGCTCCTCTGGCCGCCCAAGCTGAGAAACTGGCGGTTGTCGATATGGGCGCTGTGTTTGAACAACTGCCACAACGTGAGCAGATCAGCAACGCACTCAAGACTGAGTTCGGTGATCGTATGGCCGAAGTTCAGAAATTGCAGGAAGACCTCCGTGGTTTGCTGGAAAAGCAGCAGCGTGATGCCGCGCTGATGAGCGAAGCGCAAAAGACCGAACTGGTTCGTAAAATGGAATCTCTGAAGGCTGACTATCAGCTCAAAGGTAAGGCGCTGGATGAAGATCTGCGTCGTCGTCAGGGCGAAGAGCAAAACAAACTGCTGGTAAAGGTGCAGAAGGCTATTAACACCATAGCTGAAAAAGAGAAGTACGACATGGTACTGCAACGCGGCGCTGTGGTTTATGTTAAGCCAGCTGCTGACATCAGTTCCAAAGTGGTTGAAGCCTTAAGCAAAGGCAACTAAATCGATGAAGTTTTTTTCGTTGAAAGAGCTTGGCCAGCTACTAGGGGCTGAAGTTCGCGGGGATGACAGTGTGACTGTCTCCTCGGTGGCGACACTTGAAAAGGCGCGGCCGGATCAGATCACCTTTCTGGCCAACACCAAATATCGTAGCCAGCTGGAGCAGACTCAGGCCGGTGCGGTATTGATCTCGCCTAAAGAGTTGGACGGTTTTGCCGGTAACGCCTTGGTACTCAATGACCCTTATGTCGGCTTTGCCAGAGTTGCACAGTTGCTGGACAGCACGCCGGTCGCGGCAGAGGGCATTCATCCCTCGGCGCAAATTCATCCCAGTGCCAAATTGGGAGAGGGCGTTGCTATTGGCGCCAATGCGGTCATCGGCGCCAACAGTATTTTGGGCGAAAATGTCCAGATAGGTGCCGGTACTGTGGTTGGTCAGGATGTCATCATAGGCTCAGGCAGTCGTCTGTGGGCCAATGTCACCGTTTATCACGATGTGCATATGGGGCAAAACTGTATCGTTCACTCGGGGGCGATTATCGGCTCCGATGGTTTCGGTTATGCCAACGAACGCGGTCAGTGGATCAAAATCCCTCAGACCGGCGGCGTGCGCATAGGTGACAGAGTGGAAATCGGTGCAGGTACCACCATAGATCGCGGCGCGATCGATCATACTGAAATTCATGATGGCGTGATCCTCGATAACCAGGTGCAAGTGGCTCATAACGATATTATTGGAGCCAACACTGCGATTGCCGGCTGCACTGTGCTGGCAGGCAGCGTGACTATAGGTAAACATTGTATCATTGGTGGCAATTGCGCGATTTCCGGTCATCTGAGCATTACCGATGGGGTGCATGTCACTGGCAGCACCAACATTACTAACGATGTTCGTGAACCTGGGGTATACTCCTCCGCCACTGTGGCCATGCCCAACAGGCTGTGGCGTAAAAATACGGTTCGCTTCCGTCAATTGGACGAGCTGTTCCAGCGGGTCAAGACCCTGGAAAAAACCGTTAAACCCCAAGATTAATACCGCTGTGTGTTAAGCGGCATGAGGAAACGAGTTCGTGTCTAATCAATTAAATACAATGGATATCAAAGAGATTTTGGCTTACCTGCCACACAGGTATCCATTTTTGTTGATCGATAGAGTACTGGATTTTACTCCGGGTGAAACTCTGCATGCGATCAAGAACGTCACCATCAATGAGCCTTTCTTTCAGGGGCATTTCCCTGTTCAGCCGGTTATGCCTGGCGTGCTCATTCTGGAAGCCATGGCGCAGGCCACCGGCTTGTTGGCGTTCAAGACCATGAGCGACAAGCCGTCTCCGGACGTGTTGTATTATTTTGCCGGTATCGACAATGCTCGTTTCAAACGGGTTGTTGAGCCAGGTGATCAGCTGCACTTTGAAGTGAAGATGATCAAGGAACGCCGCGGGATTGGCGTTTTCTACGGCGAGGCCAAAGTGGATGGTGAGCTGGTGTGTTCAGCAGAAATCATGTGTGCCCGCAGAGAGATTAGCAAGTGATAGATAAATTAGCTTTCGTTCACCCCGACGCCAAGATAGGTAAGAATGTTACTATCGGTCCCTGGAGTTATATAGGACCGGATGTGGAGATCGGCGATGATTGCTGGATTAGTTCCCATGTGGTTATCAAGGGACCCAGCATCATTGGCAAGGGCAACCGGATTTTTCAGTTTGCCTCAGTTGGTGAAGATTGCCAGGACAAGAAATATGCCGGTGAACCTACCCGGCTTATCATGGGTGATAACAATATCATCCGTGAATCTGTCACCATTCACCGTGGCACAGTGCAGGACAACAGCGAGACCCGTATCGGCTCCAACAACCTGTTTATGGCCTATGTACATATCGCTCACGACTGCGTGGTGGGCGACAATGTGATCATGGCCAACAACGCCTCTATTGCCGGTCATTGCCATGTGGGTGACTGGGCTATTCTCGGCGGTATGACAGGAGTGCACCAGTTTGTGCACATTGGTGCCCATGCCTTTACTGCAGGTTGTTCTTTGGTGCTGCAGGATGTGCCTCCTTTCGTGATGGCCTCTGGCCAGGCGGCCATTCCCCGAGGTCTGAATATGGAAGGCATGAAGCGCCGCGGTTTTTCCAAAGAGACCCAGCAAGCGCTGCGCCGGGCTTACAAGACCCTGTACCGCAGCAGCCTGACTCTGGAAGAGGCAGTCGCAGCTATGGCTGAAGACGCCGCAAAAGAGCCACAGGTACAAGCATTTGTTGATTTTGTGACCTCCTCAAATCGAGGAATTATTCGCTGACACAGTGAGAACGAATGACACAAAATAGAAAGTTAGTCTTTGCAATGGTCGCCGGAGAAATCTCCGGCGATATTTTAGGTGCCGGCCTGATGAGAGCATTGCAACAGCGCTATCCGGACGCCCGTTTTATCGGTATAGGAGGCCCTCGCATGGAGGCGCTCGGATTCGAGTCGCTGTTTGCCATGGAAGAGTTGGCCGTGATGGGAATTGCCGAGGTGCTTTCCCGTCTACCGAGATTGTTGAAGATACGCTCGAGTCTGGTCAAACAGATAACCGCGCTGCAGCCGGATTGCTTTATCGGCATAGATGCCCCGGACTTCAATATCGGCCTGGAGCTCAAGCTCAAGGCGCGTGGGATCAAGACGGTGCATTATGTCAGCCCGTCGGTTTGGGCCTGGCGCCCTAAGCGGATCTTCAAAATCGCCCGTGCCACCAATATGGTGCTGTCACTGCTGCCGTTTGAAAAAGCCTTCTACGACAAGCATCAGGTGCCTTGTACCTTTGTCGGCCACACTTTGGCCGATGAGATCCCGATGGAGAATGACAAGCGTCTTGCCAGAGAAGCACTCGGCTTGAAAGTCGAGGCTGAATATTTGGCCATCCTGCCGGGTTCTCGTGGTGGCGAGTTGAAGATGTTGGCCCAGCCCTTTGTGGAGGCGGCCAGGCTGCTGAAACAGCGCTATCCGGATCTCAAGTTTATTACCCCCTTGGTGAATGAAAAACGCCGCCAGCAGTTTCTTGCCGCGCTGGAAACCTATGCGCCGGATCTGGAAATTCATATGACGGAAGGGCGCTCTCGGGAAGTGATGGCCGCCAGCGATGCTATCTTGCTGGCATCGGGCACCGCCACGCTGGAAGCCATGTTGGTCAAGCGCCCCATGGTGGTTGGCTATCGGGTCAGCCCTATCACTTACCGTATTGCCAAGCGGATGATGCAGATAAACCACTTCTCTTTGCCCAATTTGTTGGCCGGAAGGGAGTTGGTGGCAGAGCTTATCCAAGATGATTGCACTGCCGAGCGGATAGCCGAAGAGGTGGGCAAATTGCTGGATAAAGATAACCGGCCGCTGCTGGCCGAGTTTACTAAGCTGCACAGCCTGCTGGCCTGCAACGCCAGTGAAAAGGCGGCCCAGGCGGTAGTGGCCTTGCTCGATAAAAAAGCCGAGGAAAAATGACAGTCTATAAGCAACTCTCGGAAGCCGAAGCGCAGCTGTTGTGCCAGGGGCTGGTCGCCGGGGTAGATGAAGTGGGGCGTGGCCCCTTGGTCGGCGATGTGGTCACGGCGGCGGTGATCCTGGATCCCGCCAATCCAATTAGCGGCCTCAATGATTCCAAGAAGCTCAGCGAAAAGAAACGCGAAGCCCTCTATGAAGAGATCCTGGCCAAGGCGCTGGCGGTCTCAGTCGGTCGAGCCAGCCCGGCGGAAATCGATGAGCTCAACATACTGCATGCCACCATGTTGGCGATGCAGCGCGCAGTGGCGGGCTTGAGTGTGCGTCCCGAGAAAGTCTTGGTAGATGGTAATCGAACCCCGGATTTTGGCCTGCCTTCAGCCGCAGTGGTTAAGGGCGATGGCTTGATCCCGGCCATCAGCGCCGCCTCTATCATAGCCAAGGTCACCCGCGACCGGGAGATGGCCGAGCTTGACTTCCGCCACCCTGAGTATGGTTTTGCCGCCCATAAGGGTTATCCCACCAAGGCGCATTTCGAAGCCTTGAGTCAACACGGTGTCTTGCCTGAACACAGGCGCAGCTTCCGGCCGGTACGCGAATGGCTGGAGCAGCATTCATAAGCCGTTCTGAAATCTAAAGATGTAATCAAAAGGGCAGCAGCGGCTGCCCTGTCAGGTTTTGCTGCTGCATCTTTTCGTTGGGATACAGGTGAAAGCGAATCTGAGCCGAGAGTCATTTCTCGGTTAATTGGCGCTTCTGTCAACAGCAAGGTTAAATGACCGGTTTTAACTTTGGTGAACCTCTTCCGGCGTGTTATCTTTCCCTATTGATTTTTAGCCAGTCAGAGCAATCGGATTTTCATGTCACAGCCCCGTTTCGTCCATCTACGTGTTCACTCAGACTTTTCCATGACCGATGGTCTGGCCAAGGTCAAGCCCATTCTGGCCAAGGTGGCCGATGAGGGCATGGCGGCAGTGGCGCTGACGGATCAGAACAACCTCTGTGGCCTGGTGAAATTCTACGGTGGCTGCCATGGCGCCGGGATAAAGCCCATCATAGGGGCCGACTTCTGGATGTTGGTGCCCGGCTTTGAAGATGAGTTCTGCGCGCTTACTGTGCTGGCCATGGATAACGACGGCTACCAGAACCTGACTCAGCTGATCTCCAAGGCCTATCTGCGCGGCCAGGTACGTGACCGGGTTGCTATCGATCAGGAGTGGCTGCTGGAGCACGGCGCCGGTATTTTGCTGCTCTCCGGCGCAAGGGAAGGGGACCTGGGCAAGGCACTGCTTAAGGGCAACCTGAACCAGGCCCAGGAACTGACCGATTTCTATAAGCAGCACTTCAACGACCGTTACTTTATTGAACTGATCCGCACCGGGCGCCCGGATGAGGAGCGCTACCTGCATATGGCGGTGGAACATGCCGCCAACACCGGCCTGCCTGTGGTTGCCACCAACCAGGTGGTGTTCATGACCCCGGAAGAGTTTGAGGCCCATGAAATCCGGGTGGCTATCCACGATGGCTACACATTGGCTGACCCCCGTAGACCCAAGAAATACAGCGAGCAGCAGTATCTCAAGACAGAAACTGAGATGTGCGAGCTGTTTGCCGACATTCCGGAAGCGCTGCAAAACACGGTGGAGATAGCCAAGCGTTGTAACGTTACCGTGCGGCTCGGCGAATACTTCCTGCCCAACTTCCCCACGGGTGAGCTGTCCACCGCGGACTATCTGGTGATGCGCTCGAAAGAGGGGCTGGAAGAGCGTCTCGAGTTCCTGTTCCCGGACCCACAGGAGCGGGCGGAAAAGCGCGGCGAGTATGACGAGCGTCTGGATATTGAGCTCAAGGTAATCAACCAGATGGGCTTCCCCGGCTACTTCCTTATCGTGATGGAGTTTATCCAGTGGGGTAAGGACAACGGCATTCCCGTGGGCCCTGGGCGGGGGTCGGGTGCCGGCTCCCTGGTGGCCTATGCGCTTAAGATCACTGACTTGGACCCGCTGGAATTTGACCTGCTGTTCGAACGTTTTCTTAACCCCGAGCGGGTGTCGATGCCCGACTTCGACGTCGACTTCTGTATGGACAGGCGCGACGAGGTTATCGATCACGTGGCCGAACTCTATGGCCGGGATGCGGTATCGCAGATCATTACCTTCGGTACCATGGCCGCCAAGGCGGTAGTGCGTGATGTGGGCCGGGTGCTGGGTCACCCCTATGGTTTTGTCGACAGAATTTCCAAGATGATCCCGGCCGAGCCCGGGATGACGCTGGCCAAGGCTTTCGAGGCCGAGCCTGCGCTGCCCGAAGCCTATGAGGCCGATGAGGATGTCAAAGACCTTATCGACATGTGCCGCAAGCTTGAGGGGGTGACCCGTAACGCGGGTAAGCACGCCGGGGGCGTGGTGATTGCGCCGACCAAGATCACCGACTTCTCGCCGCTTTATTGCGACGCCGAAGGTAAAAACCCGGTGACCCAGTTCGACAAGAACGACGTGGAAACCGCCGGCCTGGTGAAGTTTGACTTCCTGGGTCTCAGAACCCTGACCATTATCGACTGGGCGCTGGGGATGATTAACCCAAGGCTCGCCAAGCTCGGCAAGCCGCCGGTTGATATTGCCGCCATTCCGCTGGACGATGCCAAGTCCTTCGGGGTACTGAAACGCTACGAAACCACGGCGGTATTCCAGCTGGAATCCCGCGGCATGAAAGATCTTATCAAGCGTCTGCAGCCCGACTGCTTCGAAGATATGATCGCTCTGGTGGCCCTGTTCCGCCCCGGTCCCTTGCAGTCGGGGATGGTAGATAACTTTATCGAGCGTAAGCACGGCCACGAGGCCATCTCCTACCCGGATGAGAAGTGGCAACACGAGAGCCTTAAACCGATTTTGGATCCTACCTACGGCATTATCCTCTATCAGGAACAGGTGATGCAGATTGCCCAGACGCTGGCAGGGTATACCCTGGGCGGCGCGGACATGCTGCGCCGGGCCATGGGTAAGAAAAAGCCGGAAGAGATGGCCAAGCAGCGTGCCGGTTTTGAAGCCGGGGCGATAAAAAACGGCGTCGACGGCGAACTGGCGATGAAGATCTTCGATCTGGTGGAGAAATTCGCCGGTTACGGCTTCAACAAATCGCACTCGGCCGCCTACGCACTGGTGTCTTATCAGACACTCTGGCTCAAGACCCACTATCCGTCTGAATTTATGGCGGCGGTAATGTCCGCCGATATGGACAACACAGACAAGATAGTGACCCTGGTGGATGAGTGTGAGCGCATGGGACTCAAGCTGATCCCGCCGGATGTCAACAAGGGCCTGTTCAAGTTTACCGTCGATGAAGAGCTCAATATCGTCTACGGCATAGGCGCCATCAAGGGCGTGGGCGAGGGGCCGGTCGAATCGATTTTGGAAGCCCGCAAGGGTGGGCCGTTCAAAGACTTGTTCGACTTCTGCGCCAGGGTGGATTTGAAAAAACTCAACCGCCGGGTGATTGAGAAGCTGATCAATGCCGGCGCCATGGACAATCTGGGGCCGCACCGGGCTTCCATGATGGCTACCTTGCCAGAGGCGATACGCGCCGCCGATCAGCACGCCAAGGCCGAAGCCATAGGTCAGTGCGACATGTTCGGTCTGCTCAACGACGACCCCGAGGACAGCAAGCAACAGTTTGTTGACTGCCCGCGTTGGCCGGACAAGGTCTGGTTGGAAGGGGAGCGTGAGACCCTGGGGCTTTACCTCACAGGTCACCCCATCAACCAATATCTCAAAGAGCTCAGGCACTACACCTCCGGGCGGCTCAAGGATATTCACCCCACAGACAGGGGCAAGACGGTCAAGGCCGCCGGATTGGTGGTCGCCACCCGGGTGATGCTGACCAAGCGAGGCTCCAAGATGGGGCTGCTGACACTGGACGACAAGAGTGCCCGTCTGGAAGTGATGCTGTTTACCGAGGCCTTCGAGAAATTCAATCACCTGCTGGAGAAAGACAGGATCCTCATCTGTGAAGGTGAAGTGAGCTTCGATGACTTCTCCGGCGGCAACCGGATGACGGCGCGCAACATTATAGATATGGGCGAAGCCCGCAGCCACTTTGCGGCGGCGGTGGAGCTGGATCTCGACGCGGCAATATTGAGTCCGGAATGGCTGACACAGTTTTATGAGACCCTCTCGCCCTGGCGCGGTGGCTCTGTGCCTGTGGCGATCAACTATCGTCAGTCCCTGGCCAAGGGGCAGTTCCGTTTGAGTGACGACTGGCGGGTGAACCCCAGTGATGAACTCATGATGGCACTGGAAGCCATGCTCGGCACAGATAAGGTCAGGATCCTCTTTTAATGTCTCATACTCTGGTCGATACCCTGGTATTCAAGTTAACGGCGCTGCTGGAGCAAATCGGCGCCACGGCTGACGACCACCTCTGGCTGGGTTACAGCGGCGGTATGGACTCAGAGCTGCTGGCTTACACCTTGGCGCGCTTTCGTGAGACTCATCCCAAGACGCCTTATCAAATCTCCCTGGTGCACGTACACCATGGCCTCAGCTGTAATGCCGATGCCTGGGCGGCCCATTGTCGCCAAAGAGCCGAGCATTATGGCCTGAATTTTGTTCTTCGGAAGGTGCAACTTGAGCTCGGCCCGCGCGTCAGTATCGAGGCCGAGGCGCGGCGCGGCCGCTATCAGGCGATTGCCGAGCTGCTCAATCCCGGCGACATTTTGCTGACGGCCCATCATCAGGACGATCAGTTGGAGACGCTGCTGCTGGCGCTCAAGCGTGGTCAGGGCCCCAAGGGACTGGCGGCCATGGGGCAAGCTCAGCACTTGGCTCTGATATCTAAGGCAGAAAGTTCCTTAGCTCAGACATCCAAGGCAGAAAGTGCACCATGCTGGCAATTACGGCCCATGCTGGACAGCAGCCGGGCTCAGATAGAGCAGGCGGTGGCGAGCCTCGAGCTGCCCTATATCAATGATGAGAGTAATCAGGACACCCAGTATGACCGCAACTTCCTGCGTGCCGAGGTGATCCCTGTACTCAAGCAGCGCTGGCCTTCGATTGCCACTACGGCCTCACGCAGCGCCGCGCTGTGCGCCGAGCAGCAGTTGCTGCTCGATGAAGTCAGCGCCGAAAAGTTGCAGCCCTTACTCGGCCGTTGCCGCTTCAGCGGCGTTCGGGTACTGGATAGCGCCGGGCTCAAAGTGCTGTCACCCCAGTGGCAGGCGCAGTTGCTGCGGCAGTTTATTCAGATGCAGCGCTTGCCCTTACCGGCGCAGGTGCAGTTACAGCAAGCCTTGGCGCAGTTACTCGATGCCAGGGAGGATGCTCAGCTTGAGCTTAGCTTTAAAGGATTGCTCCTCAAGCGTTATGGGCAACAGATCTATGCCATGGCGCCTCTGCCGGGGGCAGCATTCCAGCTGCTTGATGGGGTAGGTTCGGCTGAAGATTTGGCAGCACAACCCTCGAAACTGACTCTGAGCCCAAAGCAGCTGCAAGCTTTGAGCCAAGGGCAGAGTCTGAGTGTTGGGCTCACCTCCCCCTGGCAGCGCCTGGAGCTGACATTGGCAGACTCAGGGCCCAGAGTGGCGCTGGCTAAAGTAATGGCTCCGCAAATGGCTCCGCAAATGGCTTCACTATCGGCGTCACCAGGGGCAAAAGTTCAGCCATCAGATGCTGCTGCACCTGAATTGGTCATGGGACTCAAGGGCAGTTACCGCTGTCAGCCTCACAATAGAGACAAGGGGCGGGAGCTCAAGAAACTCTGGCATGAACTCGGAGTGCCGCCCTGGCTCAGAGACAGAGTGCCGCTGCTGATGCAAAATGGCCGACTGCTGGCGCTGGCCGGTGGTTTTGTCGAACGTAGCGCACTGGCATCTGGTTCAGAACCCGGAATCTTATTGAAGCTGGTTGCTGAAGCAACCCCTTAGCGCAAATAGTTGTGGGCACAGCGGCTAACATGGCTTTTGGCTAAAAGTTCCTAAGTGAGTATTGGCCGAGCTTCCGGCCACGATGTAGTCCATTACCTGCGGTGCACCTTTCGCACAGGCGATCCTGTGACTCGCTGCGAGTACATCCCTGTAAGCTCTGCCTCGCCATCCCTGGCTCGGAAGGTCACAGTTCCGCCTGTGCCTGGAAATGAGGTGTATGTCTGCAGACTCTTCAGATGTTTCAAGCTACTCCATTTTCACAGAATTACATCGATTCCTGCTCGAAGCAGCTGTCCTGCCCTTCTCTAGATTGAGGCAAGGCTCTTGCGGCGAACACAAGTAATGCGAATAACCAAACTCGCGTGGCTCTATTAAAAAGAGTGCAAGGTCAACCGCCGACACTTACTCGCCAAAGTCCGACTGTCAGAGTGCCCTTACCGGAGATTTTTGGGTCTCCGGTAAGGACACTTTTACCTATTTGACAAAGGGAATCATATCAACGCCCGCATAACGGGCTAAAAAGGCTTGGCTATAATTGGTGAGGGACGAACCAAGCCAAGCTTTTTTAGTCCATGCGTTGATGCGCTTGTTATACGACGCTACAACTCAACTTTAAAGCTTCACTTAACTTATTCAAAATCAGTAACAACGACTCAACATCATTTACGGACACAACAATTCGTTGGCCTGATTTATATGAGGAATCGCCAGACTTACTGATATATTTTTCATCAACAATACCTTCGTTATGTGAAAGTAAATGCCTTTTTTGAAAAAGAACATTAAGTTCAATTAATTCGCTTGGAGTTAACCAGTCCTTATAGCCTTTACCGAGCGCTTTAGTCCATAACTCACTACCTTGCTCAAGACGCTGAAAAGCATTAAATGGAGCTTTGCCGTAAGGTTCATATAAGCCTTCACAAAGCTTTTGAAATGCTACTACACCATCTGAGATGCAAGTCTCTTGTAAAGAACGGCAAGTTAATTCAGCTTCGTCTTTGCTTGATGCTGAAATTAAAGCCTCTCTTACAATTTCTAAGTTATCAACTTTTGCTTTTATCTTTCTTAATGAGTCGGTGAATGTTTGAGTAACTGAGTTATGGCCACATGCGGGACAGAAAAACGCACTGCCAACTACTGAGAATCGGGATTGGCAATTTTCACACTTGATATCCAGTTCCATTTCTTCAGCTGCTTTAGCAGGAATAGTAAATGTTCGACCAGTGGAGCCTTTATATTTCATGCTCATTGAAACAAAGCCATTTTTAGAACGACCGCGATTAAAGCTTTTAGTCATATTAGATAAAGACTTACCAACTAAACCTGATACAACTTTAAATGCTTCCTCTTTTGCATGTTCCACTTGAGCTATTGTAAACCATTGGTCTGCGGGGGCTTCATGCCTGCACATTGGACACCAAACCGCCTCATCTTTGAAAATATTGAGCCAATCTTCACTATGCACTTTAAATAGAAACTCACAATCTTCTGATGGGCATTGCTTATCCGTATAGCCTTTCTTATCATTTTCTATCCCTACGGATACAGATTTTAAATCTTCGAGTTCTTTAAAGTGATTCGACATTTACTCCACTCCTTCGAAAGTCGTATAACGCCCGCCTCAACGGCAGACAAAGCTGGCGCTGGTTTTGCCAGATTTATGGCAAAACGAGTGACAGGTTTGTTTGTCCGATTGCAGGCGCTTGTTAGGCATTTTATGCACAGTGATATTGGTATACATCAAATAGCTCTGGACAATTCGTACGAATAAAGCTGTCCATAGTACTTTTAGGGTTCGGCTTGCTTGCAGCAACACGCTGTGCTCTTTCATAGGCATTGAATAAATCAATATGTTTAAGCCAGCTCTCAAAATCCTCTTTTGACTGTGGTTCTTGAATTAAGCTCTCTACCCTTTTTACATAATTTATTGTCATTGCAATTAATGATGACACATCTTTCAATGTAGGTAAGCCTCGCTCAAAATCATCCAGTAATTTTAAAACACATAGATTTTTATAGATTGCTTTGATTTCGTTACTGGCATTTTGCAAAATTTCAACCTGAGCAGCTGTCAATGAAGCATTGGACTTTCTATGAATGATCTTATTACGCCAATGTATCAGCAATAGTGGCCCTAGAAACAATGGCGCTTCATTAATCTGTAGATGATCAACTAAACTCTGATGTTTATCACTTCTATCAGGATTCTTTGGCAGCTTAATATCTCCAATATTTGGAGAGCCAATTATTACGGAGTTATAAGCACAAACTTCTTCAGCTACGAAGACAATTGTAGATTTTAGCGTAAACAATCGAGCATCACGACTAGACGCTCTTATGTCTGCAGGATGCCAGGATACATCTAAACCTGAAGGCTTTGAACAAGCTCCAGACTCAACACCAGCCAACCCAACTGCAATAGTATTCAGATGGTGAACTGTTTTCCCAACTGCGTTAATGAATGGTTTATATGCTGGTGTTTTCATAATTGGTGTGCGGCTAGGAATCGAACCTAGACTCCGGCTTTAAAGGTAAAGCTTTAATCGGCCGGCGTTTAACCATTAACTTCCGCACGTAACTCCTTATCTATTTCTGCCTAACGCCCTGTTAATGGGCAAAATTTAGTTGGCTATAATCTTGAGCGGAGCGAAACCAGCCAACTTAATTTTGTCCACTATTCAACAGCTTGTTAGGTTTCATCTTCATAAAACCACATTGGCACATGTAAGCACATGAACTCTTTAAGTATCTTTAGGGACTTCAATGAATCCTGTTTAGCGAATTCAACTGGCTCGAAAATGCCGCTATCTAGAATTTTCTTATCCAAAGAACCGGCTTTCAACCCTGCTTTAGCGTGCACATATGGGTTTCTTATTAACCGAAGCTCATTCAATCTGTTGTGGAGTTCAGTTGATACGTAATTCTGTTCTTTAGCAGAATCTATTATTTTCTTAAATGATGATTCTGCGATCCCATTTTGACCGGACATTATGAAATGCCCCGATAAACTATGCTCTATGAACGCCTGGCAAAGTAAAATGACCGCCATGAAGTTTCCCGATACATAACTGTTTGCGACCTCATGTAGCGCTAGTAATGACTGAGTTCCCCCCTGAAGCAACTTATCCCCTTGAGGGCCAAATAATTCATTTAATTCAACTAGCCTTTCAATTCGCTCTTTTTCAGTTTGCTGTTGGTCTTCAAGATAGCCCTCAATTACTGACTTTATAAAGTCACTGTACTCCATTACCTACTCCAGAAACCTAACAGCTGTATAGTGCGCATGCGCGTTTTAGTCCTCAGAGGAGTGTAAACGCGCACCGCTATCTGTTTGTATTAGCTGGATATAATAGAGTTTAGTCCAAATATCCCTTGCAGCTAAACGTGCATGCGCGGTTTCCAAACCTATTATCTACCAGCTGCATTTTTTTAACTTTATGAATTTAATGATATTTTCTGAAATGTTATAGAAATAACGCGCAAACTTAGCTGCAAATTTCCGGCATTTTGTCGAGAACGTCAATAATACTGTATAGAAAATCAGTTCTTAGGTACTTACCATGAGCGCTTCAAGCCCTGCAAATAGGGGCCTTAAAACCAAGCGCCCTAAAACCCAGATCTTACAAAAAACGCTAAGTAAAGCCATGGCTACCGCACGGGTCCAAACTCTGTTCGTCCCTGCATTTCGCTGAAAACAGAAAAGTGTTGCTGTTTCTGACCTTAATTAAGCTTAAGGAAGCGCTAAAGCCAAGCTATTGAATTAGCTTTACAATAGCCAGTACTGAATGTGAAAACAATTAGCCAAAGGTCAAGTTTTGACAAAGGCAACAAAACCCTGATTTGGGGTGTTTTTGAAGCGGAATTGACTGGGGGTTTGCATTCTTCCCTGTTTTCGACGGTCATAGTCCCACCAGAACTAGAACCAGAGCCTGAAAATGAGCTGCATTTCTGCAAGCACTTCAGATATTTCAAGCTACTCCATTCTCACTGAATTGCAGCAACTCCCGCTCGAAGCGGCCGCAGGGCGTTGATGACAATCGCGTAGCGAGGCATGGCCGTTCACGGGCCTCGTGCCCTTCACGGCATTGGGACTCCTTGCCCATTCTGCGCCAGTTAATCAGGGGCGAGTGTCGCTTAGCGACGAGCTAACGAGCGCGAAACAGGATGTTGAGCTGGGCCAGAGTCACATGGATGTGACTCTGAGCGTCTGGCGCGATAGCGAATTGGCATCATAAGCACAAGGGGTTTTCCGCTG